>JANNQF010000055.1:0-80572 GCA_031441605.1 Deltaproteobacteria bacterium | reverse complement strand
TGACCAATTCCCAAAACGCATCGGATATTTCCCAAGTTTTAACTCGTGCCATGTCTTATCTCCTCAAAATTGAATGTGTTTTGCGGATTATTATATATTTAGACACGGAATGCGAGAAGTTTATTTATAGATAAGCACTTATAATACCCGGACGCGGATTTGGCAACGGCAGCATATTTTTTGTGAATTGCAGCGCGAATCTGCAGCATCTCATCGGGTAAAAACGCACCCGGCTGAAGCTGATTTCTTTGTTTTATTAAGCCTATGGTTCTTTGCAACTAGTGCCCGCCAGCTTCGTTTTCGGGCGGTCAGCCACCGGATTTGCGCGTGGATATATTTGCCGTATTCATAACTGAAAGCTCCTCAATGACATTGTTTGTAACTGCGACCTTGTGGTGTTTGTAAGTATAAGGAATTCAGCAAGGGTATGCGAATACAAATTACCAATTTTTCAGAACACTCTCGTGCAGGGTTGGAATTGCTTTCCCGAGCTGTCATGCTTACCCTGGAAAGACTGATGTGACATTGCTCATTCGCGTCTTATGTGGTTGATGGTTGCAGCCTCAAATATTTTCATTGAAGAAGGAATCTCATATTACCATGGCGGAACAAACCTATCTGGCGAAGATTCAGGGCATGCATTGCGCCGCCTGCTCGACGCGCATCGAGAGGGTTGTGGGCAACCTGGAAGGGGTGAAAAGCTGTTCCGTAAATCTGGCAACGGAAAAGGCAAAAATCGATTTTGACCCGGCTTTCATATCGATTTTGACCATTGCCGAGGCGATAGGTGATCTTGGTTTTAAGGCGGAAAATGGCGAAGATGTATCCGATCAGGCGCAAGCCGGCAAAGAAGCGACAAAAAATCTTGCGGCCATGCAACAGCGTCTGCTGCCTTCCTTTATTCTGGCTCTGTGCATTATGGGGCTGTCGATGGCCCATATGCTCGGCCTTCCATTGCCGGGATTTCTCGATCCGCAACGCGCACCCTTCAGTCACACCCTCCTGCAGTTTCTTCTTCTCCTGCCGGTTCTCTATCTTGGCAGAAGTTTCTATACAAGTGGCATTCCAGCACTTTTTCGGGGGATACCGAATATGGATTCCCTCATTGCCCTCGGTACCGGAGCGGCATGTATTTATTCAACCTGGAATCTTGTCGAGATCGGCCTGGGGATCGATCCGATCGGTCGAGTCCACGACCTCTATTTCGAGTCGGCGGCGATGCTCCTCGCTTTGGTGTCATTGGGAAAATACCTTGAGGCAAGGTCGAAGGCCCGAACTACCGATGCAATCAGGCAACTTCTTCAGCTCGCCCCTGAGACTGCCACTCTCGTTGACGAGAATGGCCAGCGACAGGTCCTGGTCGCGGAGATCCGGGTTGATGACCATATCCTCATTCGGCCAGGGGAGCGGATAGCCGTGGATGGTATAATACTTGAAGGAGAGTCGGCGGTTGACGAATCGATGCTCACCGGTGAGAGCATGCCGGTGAGGAAACATCCGGGCGAGTCTCTCTTTGGCGGAACGCTCAATAAAAACGGGGCTCTCACCATGATCGCCGGAAAGGTCGGCCGCGATACTATGCTTGCCCGGATCGTCCGTCTGGTGCAGGAAGCGCAGGGGACTAAGGCACCGATCGCCAATCTCGCCGACCGTATCAGCCTTTATTTCGTCCCGACCGTCATGCTCATCGCCACACTTGCCGGTTTGAGCTGGTTTTTTATCGGCGGGGCCGATTTTAGTTTTTCTCTGCGCATCTTTATTGCTGTCCTGGTCATTGCCTGTCCCTGTGCCATGGGGCTGGCAACGCCGACCTCGATTATGGTCGGTACCGGTCGTGGCGCCCAACTCGGTGTTCTGGTGAAAACCGGCGAAGTCTTGGAACTTGCCGAAAAAGTCAACTGCGTGGTATTTGACAAAACCGGAACTCTCACCGTCGGCAGGCCTGAAGTAACCGAGATTATCCCCTTGGCTGACTATGACGAGAGAATGCTTCTCAGTCTAGCCGCAGCCGCGGAAAACCGCTCCGAGCATCCATTGGCCGAGGCGATTCTCAGAGCGGCTGAGACCCATGAGTGCAGTTTATCGAAGGTGGAATCCTTTGCTGCCATACCCGGCCGAGGAATTGAGGCGATGGTGTCAAACGCTGATGGAAAATACGACCTGCTGTTTGGCAATCGGCAATTTTTTTTGGAAAAACAGGTAGCCGGATTGACCGAAAAGATTGAGGGCGATGCCGACAAACGTTCGGAGCAGGGCAAAACGGTACTCTTTCTCGCAGTAGATGGAATCCTCGCCGCCCTTATAACCATCGCTGACCCACTGAAACCGGAGGCTGTTGATACCGTCAAACGTCTTCGGGCGATGGGCATAGAGGTGGTGATGCTCACCGGCGACAACGAAAAAACTGCCCTGGCCGTTGCCAAGCAGGCCGGGATTGACAGGGTCGTGGCCGGAGTGTTGCCGGACAAAAAAGAGGAAGAAATCATCAGGTTGCAGCAGGAGGGGAAAATTGTCGCCATGGTTGGAGACGGCATAAACGATGCCCCGGCTTTGGCCCGGGCGGATGTAGGTATCGCCATGGGGACGGGTATTGATATTGCCGTCGAATCCGCCGATATAGTATTGATGACCGGCCACCTCAGGGGCGTTTGTCGAGCCATCGGTCTTGGCCGGGCAACGCTTGGCAATATACGCCAGAATCTTTTCTGGGCCTTTGCCTATAATATTGTGGGAATTCCGGTTGCGGCCGGAGTATTGGCCATCTTCGGCGGGCCGACACTTAATCCGATGATCGGCGGCGCCGCCATGGCCCTCAGTTCCGTCTCGGTCGTCAGCAATGCCCTGCGACTCAGATGGTATACACCGGAGGTGTAGACGAACGGACTCTCCGGCGCCATACCGGCTCCTTATGCCGCTTTTGGTGAGATGGTCCGAGTTATTTTTGCTTAACGGCTTAAAACTTTTTTTTGGCCCCGTAGGTCAGCTGATTAAAACCGAGCCATTTTTTAAAGATATCGATGATAAAACCACCCCAAATTTTCTCCGGTTTGCTGGTTTCGCTGGAGGGTTTGGCAATTTTGGTTTCTTCGTCTTTCATTTTTTCTCCTTTTTTGTATCAGTGACGAGCACTAGAAAATTCTTCTCGACACTGTTCCAGGAAATGAGGGAAACTGCAACAATATCCCGCAAAATTGGGCAAATTTAACAAATGGAAAATATCCATGGAGGATCCCTTGACCACGACTATACAACCATTAAAAAAGGTCCGGCTTGCAATTCAAGCAGGCAACGAACCGGGGAAGCACAGTTTGGTTGCGACTCCGATGATCTTTGAGTTTATCTACGGGATTGGTGCTGAGGGTCTGGAGCCTTTTGAGGTGACCCTCGGTGATAAATGTGTGGGAGAAATTGTGGTATTGACCCTTGCCGCAGATGAAGCACCGCAATTCTTTGGTCACTATTTTGGGTCAATCCGGCAACTTCTTGGCTTGCACCTCCTGCCTCCGCACCTTTCTTTACATATGACTGTGACCTTGGTAGCCGATGCCGATAACCGGGAAGTGGTTCAGGCACTGGCGAAATCAACCGGGCACGGCGGCTGCGGTGGTTCCTGCGATTGCGGTTGCAGCTCGGGGTAGCCGTGTAAAAAAGAGTCGGCAACAGCCATGTTCCGTTTACAGAGGTCCCGCCGCACCGATGCGGCTACACACCTCAAACGCCAAGGCAAAGACAATATCCAGAGGCAGGAACTCGGCAATTGATTTGTCATAAAGAATTTTTGCCTCGGAGGGAAACTCCTCATCTCCTGCCCAATACAATACCGCTAGTTGAATATCCTTGGTTATTGTGAAAGAGAAGGCTGCATCGGCAAGCTTGAGCGGTGTGCCACCCAGTTTCTCGCAACGTTGCCAAAATCCCTGTAGATCATTGGCGAAGCGTTCGCTGATAAGATTTGTCGGCAAAAGATGCGGTCCACGGAAAAAGGTAGTACCACCCGGCAAATCCTTTTCTGAGATCCACTCCCCGATGGCTTCAATATCCTTTGGCAGGAGCAGGTAATAGATGACGAACAGATAAAAAAAAGTATGGGGTGGCGGCACGGTTAAGCCGCTTCGTTCAATCTTGCCTTCGGTCCAGTCGATGATATACTCATCGCCCCAAAGTTGCAGAGCGTAGATCTTGCCGTCTGGATCGTAGCTGCAACGATCTTGGCGGCAAATATCGGCGGGAACGGCTTTAGCCAGTTCCTTGAAATAGTTGTGGTCGACGTAGGTTGCCACTCGGTTGTATCCTTTATTGCTGTTTTTGCCTGGAGAGTCTTGCCTCTTCCGCCCGACGAGTATGTAAACCTCTGGTGTAAGCCGGCTTACCCAAGACTCCAGTATAGCAAAGTTGCCGGAAAATATACACGTGTCTTCTCACCCACCCGGAAAAGGACCGATAGCCCTGATAATTGCCAGAGTTCTATTCGTAGTTATCGGGCCGATCAGCGCATGTTTTGTCCCTGAGTCGATGGTCCATTGATTTTTTGTTGCCATGAATTATAAAATGTAATCACCAACGTAGTAGTTTCATGATGTTGTATCCAAGCGGGCTCGTTCTGTAAGTCTACTCATAAAGGGGGGCATATGAAAAAGCCGTTCGGTCTGTTTTCGCTCGTGTCTCTGTCTCTTCTGTTGCTGGCGGTTTTTTTCGGCTGTCAAGCAAATGTGCCTGTTTCTTCTCCCTCCCTGCCACCTGAGGTTTCTATACAGAGTGGCGATACCTACCACGAAGTCGATTGTCTCCTTCCCGGGCAGGTGCGCAAACTCGGCACCATGGTCTATGCCGGCCCAAGGAGGCCATTGAGGACCACCGCCGGTGATTGTGAGATTCGCGGAGGCGAATATGTTGCCTATGATCGGGCCAATTACGGGGAGGCCCTGACTGTCTGGATGGTCGCGGCGGAGGCTGGGGATCCGATTGTTGAGGTGTATGTCGGAAAAATTCATGTGAAATCGCCTGCGGATAAACCGCGTTACAATCTGGCCACCACGTGGTTTGAGAAAGCCGCGGCGAGCGGCAATAAAAGAGCCCAGGTAAATCTTGGCTATCTTTATGAAAACGGATTGGGTGTGGCTGCCGATACGAACCAGGCGGTCCGCTTGTACAGCAAGGCCTCCGGTGCAAATGTTCAAGAGATTGTTCAGCAGCAGCAACAACTGACGGCCCAGGAAAAGGCCGAAATCACTGAGTTGAAGGCGCAAAATGGAGCGCAGATCACTGAACTGCAGCGTTTGAAAAAAGAGATGGGGGCGGCGGAGACCTCTCTTGCCTCAGGGCGCAAGAAACTCGATAAACGCAACGGCGCTATTGTCGTCCAGCAGCAGGAAATAGTTGGGAAACAGGAGGAAGTGAAGAAGGTCGCCCAGCAGCTCGCTGCCCGAAAAGTGGCTGTCGCCTTTGATTTGGAAAGGAAACACGGCGACCTGGAACGTAGCCTGAAAGTAAAGGAGCAGCAGCTCTCGGAACAGAAACGCCTTGCCGCTGAGCTCTCCGGGCAGCTTAAAAAACAGCAAAATGATGAAAAACAATATAAAGCTACCTTGGCGGCTTTGAACGGAAAAATGGCAAACCTGCCGGGGTCGAAGATTACGGTGTTTGATCCGCAGCTGTTGCGCACCAGAATTGTCGTTGCCTCTATGGATAAAGGCCGGTCGCAACGGGCAATCAGCGGCCAGGTCTGGTCACACGCCGGACTGCAATATTTAAAGATCAACGATCGGGATACGGAATTTAAAGGGGGTGGTAAATTCAGGGCGGCTTTTCTGATCAACGCCGACGAGATGAAGGTGCAAATTGTTGCTACCGATTTCAATGGCAAGAAGGATGAAATGTTTTTCACTGCTGCAGCAGCATGAAGCACGAGTTGGGGGCAAAGGAAACGACGCTGGCAGCGAAACGGCAAAGCAGGATGGGCTAGCAGTAGAATTCGGCAAATATTACGCCCTGGTGATCGGCAACAACGAATACCGGAAACTTCCCAAGCTGCAGACAGCGGTCGACGATGCCAGGGATGTCGGCAAACCCTGGAGGAACAGTACGGCTTTAAGGTCACTCTTCTCTTTAATGCCGATCGTAACACCGTCCTTTCCAGCCTCAACGATTTTCGTAAGAAACTCTGGTCGATGTCTCCAATCGGATGGGCCATGATCAAGTGCCGTAGAATGCCGGACTGAATCGTGCCGGTCATGAACTTGGCGATTTTCTTTTCGTACCGAAGCCGAAGTGTACTTAACAACATTACAGAATCAGGAGGAATTATGAATCTCAATACAATAACTGGTAATTTTTCAATACTTTCTGTGGCTTTATTGGCCGGTTTAGGGGCCGTGTCCACAGCAAGCGGGGCCGGTACGCCGGTGCAAGAGATGTCACGCAGCGTAGAAACCTTGTGCCCATCACTGAAAGCAGCGCACACAGCCAAACCCGGAGCTCTAACCGCAGCTGAACAGGATGTCCTCTTCAGGTGCGGCGAATTGAAGCTTGGTCCAGGTCAAAGCTTTGCCAACCTTTCCACGGCGCAAAAAAACGGTTTGGGCAATATGACCAGTGATGAAAGCTCGGTCATGGGAGCGTCCACCGTAGCATTGTCCGGGGCCCAGAATACCGCAATTCTTGGGCGCCTATCTGGGTTGCGTGGGAAAACAAGCAGTACCATGGCGGTTCGTGGCGGCCTGGGGGCACCGGCGGTAGCCTTGTCGCCAGGGTCGAACGCCTCGGGCGCGGTGAATCAAAACGACCAGATGCACAATGATGGCGAAGACACTCTCGTCATAATGCCCTTTGCAGCAAGCGGCGGCTATGAAGGAAATTTTAGTCAAATGAGCGATTACGGCAAGTGGGGTCTCTTTGTTACCGGCTCCTACGGAACTGGTAATAAAGATGCTACCTTGCGCGAACCGGGGTTCGATTTTGACTCCTGGAGTCTGGTCTCCGGTCTTGACTATCGGGTTACCGATCAACTGGTACTGGGTCTTGCCTTGAGCTATGCCAATACCAAGTCTTCGATCGACAATAACGGCGGCGATGTTGACCTTGACGGCTTTGGCGGGTCTTTGTACGGTACCTACTACCTTGGCGATTTCTATCTCGATTTTCTCGCCGGTGCAGCCGGAAAGCAATACGATACAGCGCGTAATGTGAGTTACAGCGTAGCTGCAAAAACTGCGGGAACCACCGTGGTCGACCAGGTGTTTGCCGGGGATAGCAATGCGACCGATGTCAACTTTGGCCTTGGTACCGGATACAATCTGTCGTTTGGTGGGCTTGCCGTCACGCCATTTGCCCATCTTGCCTATATTAAATCGACCATTGACGATTATACCGAGAGTCAACAGGGGCAGAATGGCAATGCCGGCTTCGGACTCGCTTTACGCGTTGATGATCAGGAAGTGAAATCCTTGACCTCCAACCTTGGAGTGCAGCTTGCCCATGTCATCAATACCTCGCGGGGAGTGTTAACTCCGTATGTACGGGTTGATTGGGAACATGAATATCAAAATGATGCACGAAATATTACTGCCCATTTTGCCAATGTCGGCAGGAATTATGATGCTCTCAATGTAATCACTATCCCGACCGATAATCCGGATCGAGACTTTATCAATTTTTCTGCCGGTCTATCAACGGTTTTCCCTGGAGGATTGCAGTGTTTTGTCGATTATTCGACGGTTTTGGGATATGAGGATATTAGCTTGCATAGGTTTGTGGTCGGGTTGCGAATGGAATTTTAGCTCGTCAAAACATTGTTTGCAAGCAGTGTCGAGGGGAGGGACGAAGAATGAATAATACCGATAGGTTAATGTTCGAAAGGTTGTATGCATATTTCTTTTCGACCCTTCTCGTTGTGTTTTTCAGCCTGCCCTAGTCAGTGCAGGCCGGTGATCAGGATTTTAATGAAAAACGCTCGTGTATACAATCTGTTGACGGATATTCCTCATCTCCGAAGAGAAGACCGTCTCCGAGCTGCGCAGCGCAGCGTTGAACAACGTCAAACAACAGGCCCTCACCAATGCCAAAACCTATATCAGGTCGAAGACCGAGGTGGAAAATTTCGTGCTGAAAAGCGATGAAGTGTTGATCAATGCCGAGGGGACGGTTACCATCCTCGAACAGAAAGATTATGGCATCCAGGACAACAGCCACTACCATATCTGGGTGAAGGCCGAGGTCGAATATATGCTTGGCGACGGCGGTTCAATTGTCAGGAAACCCTCAGCTGGCATCAGCGCTGCCCCAGTCTCCGCTGTGGCCGAGAGAACGCAAAAGATCTCCTTGCCTTCCGTCGCCCGTCCCCTGACGGTAAAGATCTGGTCGCCGAACAAGGAATATAAGGAAGGGGATAAATTGAGGTATTCGTTCAGGGCAAACGCGATTTCTATGCGAAGATCGTCGATATCAGCGGCCAGGGGGAAACCATCCAGCTCTTGTCGAACGGCTACCGTACTTCCGCGTTTTTCCAGGCCGGACGCACCTATAAGATTCTTGATCAAGAGGACAAATTCGATTTGACCGTTTCTCCCCCCTTCGGCAAAGATAAAATAGTCGTGTATGCCAGCGAAGTACCTTTGGGGGCAGGTGGCCATGACCAATATAGGCTAAGGTTTGAGCGCTTATGGTGGGGATCAGAAGGCCCTTGCGGTTTCCACCCGAGGTATTCAGTCACCGCCAAAGAAAGCGGCGGCAAGGCACGCCCGTTGCCGAGTTTTATGAAACAAGTTACGAGATCCAAACGAGTAAATAGATGATGGACGGTGAATGTGTCGGGTATCAGTAAAATCATATCTGCGGGGATACTGGTAGGGCATATTTTACTTTCCGGTTGCAGCAGACTGCCCACCTACGGTCAGCCGCGAGTTGAGATCAGCAACGCTTTTCGTACCTCCCAGGTTATTTCCTACCGAGAACTGACTATCGCCGATTTTCGTGCTCCGGCGCTTCCCAAAGATTTGTTGAGCCATGAGCAGGATCTGAACGCTCATTGCTCTGTCGCCATCCGCACCCGGCCTGGAGCCACATACCTTTTTTCCTTTCAGAAAAGTGATGCCGGTCAACTGAGGTGCGGTCATGCCGAAAACCTCGGTTTCGAGGCGGCGATGCTGCCCGAGAAGAGCTGGTGGAGTTCAACACTGGCAGCAGACAAAGAAACCTATGTACTGCAACACGAGCAGGTGCATTTCGCCCTGATGGAGGTAGCAGCCCGGCAACTCAATCGCCGAGCCGCATTAGAGCGCTACCAACTGACGGCCTGCGCGGCCGATGCAGAAGCGGTTATAAACAGAATATCTGCAACTATTGATCGATGGATGGCTGAATCTCAGAAGGAGACACTCAAGCAGCACGGGGAATTTGATGAGGCCACCTCACGTCTTTACTCCCTGAAAGTACAGCAATGGTGGTATGATCGTGCAATGAAGGAGTTGCTGGATCTTACCGAGTGGCAATGAAAAAGTAAATGAATACATCGTTGGCCCCCTGGATATTGGATATAAGCAGCCGACTCTACTATATCCACGAGGTAGGCTTTCAATCCTATAGTGACGGCTCAAAAGCCGACAGGCTCCTAGCGTACAGGGATAAAAATAAAATCACCTAATTCGTGTCCAGCTTGATTGAGACCAGCATACTGTGGAACTTGTTCAAGGCCGAGATCCATGGAAGCCGTTATAACTTTGTCGGCAATAGCTCTATGGAGATCGATACCCAGGAGAATATCGCTATTTGCGTTGAGGGTTTCTATTAGAGCTTTAGCAAACACAGAATGCTTGCCGCCACCACCATCAAGCACTGGTTTGTTTTCTCCTGAACTGATGACTATCCTTGACTTGTAGGAAGCCATTTTTTTAAGCCATTGTTCGTATGCTTCAGGCGATTTCCCGCTGTCGAGTCGTACCAAGGCGGCCCGGGTCATGATTCCGGAGTAGCACGCATCAGCTACGATCATAATCTGTTTGGCGGCAATCAGATTCATGATGCCGGTCACGTCATCAGTTCTTAACCAGTTGGTTGAGTCGTCTGGCGCTGCATCTATTGGCAGCCAATACCCTTGGGTGTTTTTCTCCTCGAGGGTCCCATGGCCGGCGTAGTAGACCAGGAAATTGTCCTTTTCGGTCAACCTTTTACGCATGTCGTTCAAACTAGAAAGGATCGTTTTACGATCGGCATTGAGCAGTGTTATGACTTGAAACCTATATCGTTCCTTGAGAATTCGACTGATCTCATTTGCGTCATCTACAGCAGTTTTTAAATTGGGGATTTTTTGATAATTGTTATTCCCGATCACAAGGGCATGGAATGTGCCGAAATCGATAGATGAGCCGATTTTTGATCCCTTGGTTGTTATCTTTTCTTTTTCCACCAAGTTAGGTGAGAGCGTGAATTCGAGTCTGTCCGACTGGTTATTTTGGTCATATGCCGTTATCAGAATCCGAGCTTCAGGTAAAGCAGTAACAGGTATCTCGATAGAAAATACTCCATCGGTTGTCAGATCTGGTTTTCTGTCGTTGACTGTCAATGTCTTCAGACCGGCTGGTGCCCATATTCTACCTATTATGCGCCTTTTTTCGGCAATTCCGGTGACAGGTGCCACAACGATTCCTCGTGTTCTCATTAATTGAGGATCGATTATTTCAATTTTTGGTCCAGGCAAGTTTTTAATTTTTTCAGCCAATGTCACTAATTCAGATTGAAAGGAATGGGATATGTGTTGAACATCCGCTATATGGGCATTGAGTGAGGCTACTTTTTGACGCTCTGCGGTTAACGCCCGCTCCTTTTCGGAGAGGACAGTTTTAAAATGGGAAAGCTCCTTTTCGAGTTCGGGGTTCCCTATCTGACTCTGAAGGGCAAGTTTTCTTTCAACTTCGGCAATCAGGAGTTGTTGTTTGCGAATTTCATCCTGGTGGCGTTTGATGCCACTCGTGTATTGTGCAAGTTCATTTTTCGAATCTGCAAGACGTTGACGTGTGTTTTTTAACTCATCCTTCATTTTTGCCAATTCGGTGATACGGGCATTGTTTTCCTTTTTTAGAGCCGTAAGTTCGTTTCGCTGCTCAGCTCTGATTTTGTATTGTTGGAGAATATCTTCCGGGTTGCTGCCTGAGGCCTTTCCGTACCAGACAACTGCCTTTTCCATATCCTCCGGACCGCCCAACCCGTTCTCATAAAGATAGCCCAGATTGATCTGAGCTCGGCGATGACCATTTACCGCTGCTTTCTCTAACCATTGGCGGGCTAAATCGTAGCGGGGGTGGTCAGCAGGCGATCGCATGTATATTTCGCCTACATATGTTTGGGCAACTGAGTCGTTCTTTTCTGCCAGACTCATCCATACCGCTAATGCGGACTGATAACTGGAACGATCATAGGTTACATATTCTCCACCTCTGACCTCGCAATCCGCAGCAGTTGATTTTACTGGCCGTCTCGGTCCCATATATGTCATGGAACCGAGTTTCCGGATTTGGCCGGGGAGAAGGCAGTCTACTTCCAGGAACGCATCATCGGCTGTGGTCATAGCCGTCTGCTCAATTTGGGTATTTCCCATCTGCGAAGAATTGTTGGAAATATTGGTCGTGTCTTTCCGGCAGGAAGTCAAGGTCAACATGAACAGCATCAGCAGCCCTGATCCCAGAAAACGCCAAGTGATTAGCCTGAATAAATGATACATAGCCATCGCTCCTACTTGAAGACACTGTGTTTTACCAGGAGAGCCTTAAATTCAGGCAGCTTGCGGACTTTGGTCAGGTCAGGGTCATTTTCAAGATTCTGTTTGGTTATGACGTTTTTACCCGTTAAAAGAGCCTGTTCAATCTCTGTCAGAGACTCTCCTGTGTTTTCTTGGATGGAATACAAGGAAGCAAGATTGTAATGAGCCAGAGGGATAATTATAGCGACGTCTTTTTTTGCTGTTTCAATTTCTTTTAATGCCGTATCAATCTGGGAATTTATCTCAGCAATCTTTATTTTTTCAACATTCTCCTTGTTTTGCTCTAAAAGCATAAGAGGAAGTGAAACACCCATTGCGACAATGCCAGCCATCCGGTGATCTTTATTTTTTGCCGAGGCGGCAGTACCAAAACCGCCAAGGAATAATAGCTCAGAACCAGAGAGAGCAGTTTCATTTGAAGAAGCAATTTTGGTTCTAGCCGCTTCCAGGGATTTTTTGAATTCTTCACTGTAAGAAAGATTTCTTTCGCTATTGCTGATTGCATCCCTGAAATGAGTTTCGGCAGGCCCATAATCCGATTTATTCAGTTTAATCACGCCCAAATTCAAATGAGCTTTAGCATTGGCGGGACATATTTCTATGGCCTTCTGAAATTCCATTTCCGCATTCTTGGTGCTGTTCATGCGAACGTACATCATGCCTTGGGTGGTAAGGCTGAATGATTCTCGACAGGCTTCAATAGAACGAGATCGATCCGAGGATGATGGCGGTTGCGTCATGCTTCCCGTCGAACCATTTTGCGATGCGCAACTGCTTAAAAACAGGGTGAAACCGATTCCCGCAAATACCATCTGCATGTATGTATTCATGACAAAGCTCCTTATATATTTAAATTGTCAAGATATTGTCGCTTAATCAGGTCTTGGGTAATCCACCTATGACAGGTGCAATCATGGGCTGTGGTGCAATACTATGTTTACGGTGACTGGCTGGGCATGCTCACCTTGTTTGGTGTTAACTGCATAGACTGCGGGCGGCGCGGCATCGATTGGCATTTGCCCTAACTGGGGGAGAGGTTGCGTCGCAGGTGCTCCGATAGTCCCTGAATATTTTTCAAAATAGGTGTTATCGATTTCCAGTACGAGGTCCCTGCTGTTTAAGTTGGAGGTGATCATCTGCTGCACCTGCATTTCAAGATCGGTTTTTGCTGTTTGTTTCGATTTCAATCTATTCAAAATTTTCGGGTCGCCAGTGGCAGGATAAAACATCACATCAAGTTGTTCTTCGCCTGCAGTGGCATCGAATTTAAACCAGCCGGGTTCCGGAGCAGGGAGATCAACGCCTGCTTTGAGCATATTTTCACTCGAATTTGCAATGACAGGAAACAGCAGCTTTTTCACACCAGTGCTACCATGCTGGGTGATATAGAGAAAACCGTCCTGATTGGCTGCAAAGTGGAGTCTGACCCGGTCACCTGAGCGGAAAACCCGATTGGGATCGACTTTGTAGGATGTGGTTTCATTGGCCTGTTGCAACTCGATCCAATATCTGAGACCGGTGTTTGTCGTTTTGCTGGAGGGCGTTTTTGCAAGGGTGGCTAATTTCGTATTATCGGGTTTTTTCTGGGCAATCTTTTGTGCTTGCACCTCTTTCTTGGGCAGTAGATCCTGGGCAAGGAGGGGAACATTTAACGAGGGATCGTAGAACATCGCTCGTGCTCCAGTTGCATAAACATTAGATTGGTATAGGATCCCGACCATGAAAATGATGGCTATTGCGTATTTTTCTAGAGTTTTCATAGCAGTTACCTCATGATTGAGTTTATTGTTCTTCTTCGGTTACGGCACCACGTCAATTTTGATTGACGCCAGTGCCCAATCTGAGTTCTTTGAAGCGAGGTTCGCGATCTGCTCATTGTTTTTTGGGCGAACTTTGATTGAGCGCAGGCCATTTCTGCTCAAAATTTCACCAACGGCTTTGTGTATCTCTTGATCATTAAGGGAGGTTATTAATTCCTCGGCGTTTCCTCTGATTAAATCCATTTCAGGCCAGGGTTCCGTGCTGACCAAAGCCAAGACTGTCTCAGTTCCGGTTGGTTCTGATACAATAAATTCAGCCATAGCATTCCTTCCGGGAACAATTAGGACATGGTCGGCTTCTATGACGTTGCTTTTGTCCCATTTATTTGGAAAGAGTAGGCTGACTTCCTTGTTAGTATTGATATTCAGCAGGTATAAATAACCGTTACGTTCGCTTGATACTGATACGGCAAAAGATTCACCGATGCGATACATGTGCTTACCAGGGTCAGGTGTCTGGAGTGTAATTGTAAAAGAAGGAGAAGGATCATGCAGTTCTGCCAAATGCACGATTGAATCCTCGAAAAAAAGATCTCTTATCTTGAGCCTGGCCAACATTGTCCCCGTCTTTATCTCCGGGTGTTGTGGCAGATTATGTCCTGAAATATATCGACTTGTTTCCTTGACCAACATTTCGGGAGTAACAGCACCGTTATTTTGTGATAGTGCCCGCAGCAGAGAATAGGTAAAAACGCCACGGGTGCGACCTTCAATAGGCATTTCCCACGCTTTTTCCTGAGAACCACAAGCGGCTAAAAAGACTTTATCCATATGGACCTGATCGAAAATATGCAAATCCCGTGTTTTTCCGGAGGACGCGTAAATCTGTTCCGCCGGGAATTGGCGAGCTCTTTTTAGCGCAACACTTCCTTCTGCCAATCCAGGTATCCCTTCAATTCCTCGGATAGCTGTTGCGGAATGGCAGGCATCGATTATAGCGAGGAGGGTTCTCCCTTGGAGGTGTAAGAAAAGTTCACTCAATCGGTCTGTGCTGATTAGATTGTCAAGGTTGAATGGATTGGCGTTGTGGGGACAAAGAAGAGTTTTGTCGCCATTAGGGTGATTCATAAGAAAACCGTGTCCGCTAAAGTAAAAAAGAACGGTATCGCCTGGTTTGGTTTCAGTTTTTAACCATCCCGCAATACCTTGCTCAATGTTTAGCAATGTGGCCTGATCATCCAGAAGCAACCGAATTTCTGCTCTGGAAAATCCCATTTTGTTGATAAGTACTTCCGCCATGTCCTTTGCATCATCACGAGCTCCATCGAGATCTAATGCCATCCTTTTTTTTGCGACGAACTCATTGTGATAAAGATAATGGTTGATACCTATGATCAGAGCACGTTTTGCTGAGTAAGCACTTTGCGGAGAAATGAGCATGCAGAAGATGATCAAACATTCTAATGCGATAATTATCACCAGCATCTGAAACTTGCAAACCTCGATGCTCCGGAATTTAGTGGAGAAGCTTGGGGTATAGAATTTGAATCTCAAATAATCCGGGAATCGAAGGCAATTTCCATTCATACTCTTACTCCACTGTATAGAGGTGGGAACGAGCTGCTATTCCTCTCATTTCTTGCTGGATAGCTTCAAATTTTTTTCGCTTCGCACATATCTTTTTAAAAGATAATAAATAGATACGAAGTTTGATTTTTCTCTTTTTGGGTGATTTTTTACCTGCATGTATTAAGTCTTTCAGTCATCCATCTCTATTCAACCTTACAACTATGCTACAATGTGGTGCTTTTGACGATAATACATTGTAGGTGTTAATCAAGGCAACTTTGAATAATTGATAAGTGTTTTGTCGATTATACGACGGTATTGGGGTATGAGGATATTATTGTGCAGAGGTTTGTAGTCGGGTGGCGAATGGAATTTTACCATGGCGAATTTTAAGAAGCATGTTGCCGGATACAAACGAGTTAATACGTGATGACGATGCATGTATCCGGCTTTAGGAAAACCATCGCGTTGGGCGCGCTGCTCGGCCTGATTTTGCTTGCCGGTTGCAGTAGACTACCCGCATATATTCAACCACGAGTTGAGATCAGCGATGCTTCTCGTAACTCAAAGGTTGTCTCCTACCGAGAACTGACTATCGCCGATTTTAGCGGAAATTTGGGAAATTTGGAAATATGTGAAATTTGGGGGACATCTCCCCAATAAAAAGGTCTTGAATTATTCGAAATTGATGTTTCAAGAACTGCTTTTTATCTGTTCGCCCATTTTGGTCACGAGCAAGACCTACGCTCTGACCAAAAATTCTACCGCAATCAATCGAGAATCTGACTAAGAAACAGCTTAGTTCGGTCATGCTGCGGATGATTGAAAAACTCCTCAGGGGTGTTTTGTTCGAGAATTTCCCCTCCGTCCATAAAGAGAACCCGGTGCGCCACACTCTTGGCAAAGCCCATTTCATGGCTGACAACGAGCATGGTCATACCGTCCCGGGCCAGGCTGATCATGACGTCGAGAACCTCTTTAACCATCTCTGGATCAAGGGCTGAGGTCGGTTCATCAAAGAGCATGACATTCGGTTTCATACAGAGAGAGCGGGCGATGGCAACCCTTTGCTGCTGCCCGCCCGAGAGTTGGTTGGGGAATTTTTTGGCCTGTTCGGCGATGCGCACCTTTTCCAGATAGTACATGGCAATTTCTTCCGCTTCCCTCTTCGGTGTCTTCCGTACCCAGATCGGTCCGAGGGTGAGGTTTTCGAGGATAGTCAGATGGGGAAAGAGATTGAAGTGCTGGAACACCATGCCCACTTCGGTGCGGATCTTTTCGATGTTTTTCAGGTCATTGGTGAGCTCGGTGCCATCGACGACGATGCGGCCCTTCTGGTGCTCTTCAAGGCGGTTAATGCAGCGGATCAGGGTTGATTTTCCCGAACCGGAAGGGCCGCAGATGACGATGCGCTCGCCTCTGTGAACCGTCAGATTGACATCTTTCAGAACATGGAACTCACCGTACCACTTATGCATGTTTTCGATGGTGATAATCGGACTCGTGTCGACATTCTTCTGAGCTGTTTCTTGCGGATTCATCTGTTGTTTTCCTGGATTCTGATCATTGTTGATTAATTAGATATTGGTTACAGATTGGTATCGAGTTCCTTTTCCAACCGCCGGCTGTAATTGGACATGGCGTAGCAGCAGACGAAATAGATGAGCGCCACAAAGAGATAGGCCTCGGCGGAGAACCCCATCCATTTAGGGTTGGAAAGGGTCGTCTGGGTGGTTTTCAGTAAATCGTAAAGGGCTATGATAACCACCAAGGAGGTATCCTTGAAGGCCGAAATAAGAATGCCCATCGAAGGTGGAATGACAATCTTCAAGGCCTGGGGCAGGATGATCAGGCGCATGGTCTGAAAGTAATTGAGCCCAAGGGATTCGGCTGCTTCATATTGCCCCCGGTTCATACCCTGTAGGCCGCCGCGCACAACCTCGGCAATATAGGCGGCGGTAAAGAGAATGATGGCGATCTGGGCCCGGAGGATTTTGTTGAAAGTGACCCCTTCCGGAAGAAATAGAGGGAAAACCACCGACGACATGAAGAGCATGCTGATCAGCGGCACCCCTCGGATCAACTCGATATAGACAACGCAAAACGACTTGATGACCGGCATCTCCGACTGCCGCCCAAGGGCCAGTACCACCCCGAACGGATAAGCGGCGGTGAGGCCGAACACCGCCAGCAACAAGGTGAGCGGCAAACCGCCCCAGTTGTCGCTGTCAACGGCCTCAAGACCGAAGAGGCCACCCTTAAGAAGAAGTCCCATGGAAAACAGGCCGACGAGCCAAACATAGGCAAGGGATTTTTTCCAATACTTGCGGTTTTGGCTGAAAAAGAGCAGGAGAATCAAAATGACAACGGCAAGCAGGGGTCGCCATTGCAGTTGGTGCGGATAAAAGCCAAAGAGAATAAAGCGGATATTGGCGGTGACGACCGACCAACAGGCACCGGTCCCTGCCTTGCACTGCTCACTGGTAGAAAACCAGTTGCTGTTGATAAACGCCCAGTTGATAAAAGATGGGACAGTCGACCAAAGAAGATATAAAACCAGCAGGGAGAGGATGGAGTTAAACCAACCGTTGAACAGGTTGGCACGTATCCAACCGACAATGCCGATACTGATGGCAGGTGGCCGTATGCTGTCGGCGGTTCTTCCGTGCGTGGTCTTTTCTAGGCTTGCCATTATCTTTCCACGATTGCGATTTTTTTGTTGTACCAGTTCATGACAGCCGATGTTGATAAACTGAAAGCCAGGTAGACGAGCATTATCAGGGCAACGCCCTCAATGGCCTGCCCGGTCTGATTGATTGTAGTACCGGCGACGGAAACAAAGTCGGGATAGCCGATGGCCACAGCGAGCGAGCTGTTCTTGGTTAAATTGAGCATCTGGCTGGTGAGGGGCGGCACAATGACCCTCAGTGCCTGGGGCAGAATTACCAGGTTGAGGACATGTGCCGGTTTCAACCCTATGGACATGGCAGCTTCCTTCTGGCCCTTGCCGACCGATTGGATGCCGGCCCGGACGACTTCGGCAACAAAAGCCGAGGTATAGAGCACAAGACCAAGCAGCAGCGCCGTAAATTCAGGACTGATGGACAATCCACCCTTGAAATTGAAACCGGTCAGCGTTGGTACATTCATGGCAGTAGGTGCACCGGCAAGCCACCAGGCGATCAGAGGAAAACCGAGAAAGAGGCTCAACGAGACTCTTACAATGGGGAAGATCTGTCCGGTTGCCGCCTGACGTTTTGCCGCCCATTTACGAATAAAAAAGATCAGTATGCAGGCGACGCCAAAGGCTGCAAAGGCGTATTGAAAAGCCGCATGCCATGCCGGCACACCAAAGATGAGTCCCCGGTTGCACAAAAAGAGTCCGGGTATCGGGTTGAGTGCCTGGCGCGGGCCCGGCAGCATCTCGTAAAAGAAGGCGTACCAGAAAAAGAGTTGCAGGAGTATGGGAATATCCTGGAACACCTCAATATAGATGGCCGAGAGTTTGGCAAGAAGCCAGTTGGTGGAAAGCCTTGCAATTCCTAGAATCGTTCCGAAAATAATAGTGAGGACAACACCGATAAAAGCGACGATCAAGGTGTTGAGGAAACCAACGAAGAGTGCCCGGCTGTAGGAATCGGCAGCTGAATAGCTGATAAGCTTTTCGCCGATTTCGAATGCAGCCTCTTTCCCGAAAAATCCGAAGCCGGTGGAGATCGATTGCCTTTCAAGATTGGCCAGGGTGTTGTGGATCAGATAATAACTGAGCAGTCCGACGCCGAGCACGGTGAGGCACTGGTAGAGAATCGCCAGCTTGGCCGGGTCACGCAGGAAGGGGATTTTCTCTGGTGCTGTCGTGTCCATATTCACCTGTTTAGGGGCCGTTAAGAAATAACTTCTACCATTCACCCCATTTCTTTGCGGCCCCTTATCCCTCTCAAAGGGGGACTGAAAAGAGTGCCGTTCATGATGTAGAAATGGATGACTTATTTTTGAACGACGGCTTGATCGGTCATGCCCGGCAGGAACCGGGCATGACGTTGGCGTTGGTTATTTGAAAGGAGGTGAATACATCAGGCCGCCATTGTTCCACAGGGCGTTCAAGCCACGCTTGAGCATAAGCGATGTATTGACGCCGACGTTACGTTCAAAGACCTCACCGTAGTTACCGACCTGCTTGACGATATTGTAAGCCCATTTTTCGTCAAGACCGAGGGACTTGCCGTTACCCGGGGTAACGCCGAGGAACCGCTGGACAGCCGGGTTGGTGCTGGTCATCATTTCGTCGACGTTCTTGGAGGTTATGCCCAGTTCTTCTGCCTCGATCATCGCCAGGACGGCATAGTTGACGACATCTTTCCATTGGTTGTCGCCATGTCGTACTGCCGGAGCGAGGGGCTCTTTGGAGATGATCTCCGCGAGGATGGTATAGTCGGCAGGATTAGGAGCGACCGCCCGGATGCCGGCCAGTTGAGAGGCATCGGAGGTCAGACAATCGCAGCGACCGGCGAAGAAGGCCTTGGCCAATTCGGCATTGTTCTCGATAACCACGGGGTTCATTTTCATCTTGTTCTGGCGGAAGTAGTCGGCAACATTTTGTTCGGTGGTGGTGCCGGGGAGGACGCAAACGGAGGCGCCATCCAGCTCTTTTGCGCTTTTTATTCCGAGTTTATTGGGAACAAGAAAACCCTGACCGTCATAGTAGTTGACCTGAACGAAGTCGAGGCCGAGATCGGTGTCACGGCTAAGGGTCTGGGTGGCATTGCGGGTAAGGACATCAATCTCGCCGGATTGCAGGGCGGTGAAACGGGTTTTGGTGGTCAGCGGGGTGAATTTTACCTTCTCTGCATCACCGAAAACGGCGGCGGCAATGGCTCTGGCGGTATCTATGTCAAGGCCTTTCCATACACCCTTTTCATCGGGTTTGCCGAAACCGAAGAGTTCGCTGTTGACGCCGGTCTGAACAAAGCCCTTGGCCTTGACAGTGTCAAGGGTTCCGGAAACCGCAACGCTTGCGGTCAGACAAAATGTGGCTACTACCGCGGGGACAATTCGCTTAAAATGTACCATAAAAACGCCTCCTTGTAAGATTGTGTGAAAAATATGCCGCCGGAGAACTTCCGCGGACAGCAGGAATTAACGATGGGCAATGATGAGAATCCTTAACGACGACGCATATACCTCTCACTGATGAGTGATCATTTTTTAATGGATACTGTTATTCCAATAAACCAAGTTTGTGTCAAGCGGTCTAATCATTTGGAATGATAATTTTGAGGATATCGACCGAGGGCGAGACTGCCGATAATTGCACCGTCTGACTTGCGAAGGGCACAGCTGTCTGCGCCTTACTGCTGCGTCGTTGCGTCGAAGAATATTTCCTTTGTCAGATGATGTACCACAGCGTCCGGGTTAAAGTCGAGAAAGTCGAAGAGGAATTTCTCAAAATCCAGAGTACGCTTGAAATTCAGGCGTATATGCTGTTCCTTTTGTGGATTGCCATCACCATAACGTTCAAGAATATACTCAAGACGGCTGGCGAGAGGTACCACCTGGTCATGGCGCACCCGTTTGTCGGCGTAGAAAACCAGTTCTTTGGCGCCAAACAATCCACGTTGGTAAAGGTCGGCATGAAAGTGATGCAAAACCACATGCTCAGCGACGATTTCGCCGATCTCCGGGTAGCCGAGATCGACGCATATCTGCCTGCCGATTTCCGCATGATGGCAGCCGGTCTTGATGCACAGGGTCTTGGCGATATCATGAAGCAGGGCGCCGGCTATTGTCTCTTCGCGGTTGGGCAGGGAACCGGGGCATTTCCCGGTTCTTGCCAGGCCATCAACCAATGTTCCGGCAACCCGGGCGACGAGGATGGAGTGCTCGCGAATATTATCAAGCATGCCAAACTGATCGAAGCAGCGGCGGCATTCAGTGGTGGTGGGAATCTGCATGGCCATGTGATTATTCAAGATTATCGACTACTGAGCTCATGGACTGCGTCAACGGCAATCCTCGCCTGTTCCGGCGGAGTGAATTGATGAATGCCGTGACCGAGATTGAAAATATGACCGTGGGCGCCCTTTGCGTCCTCAAGCAGGCGGCCGATCTTTGCTCGCAACTGCTCCCTTGGGAGGAGCAGGGCAAAGGGGTCGAGGTTGCCCTGGACGGCTTTTTTCCCCACCCTCTTTATGGCTTCATTGATGGGAATGCGCCAATCGAGGCCGATGACGTCAGCTCCCGAGGCGGCCGAAAGTTCAAGAAGGGTCGCACCGTTATTGGCAAAATAAATGAGGGGAATTGCGCACGGCTGCAGCGCGGCGAGGATTTTCTGTACATAGGGCAGGGCGAATTCGGTAAAATCGTCCGGGGCGAGTATCCCGACCCAGCTGTCAAAGAGCTGCAGGGCCTGGGCTCCGGCTCTGGCCTGGGCCTGTAGGTACAAGATGGTACTGTCGGTAATCTTCGCCATCATATTGTGGAACAGTGCCGGTTCCCGGTACATTATTTTCTTGGTTTCCCAGAACACCTTGGACGATCCGCCTTCGATCAGGTAGGTGGCGCAGGTAAAGGGCGCACCGGCAAAACCGATGAGTGGTACCTGCAGTTCGCGGCGTAATAGCCGGATGGTTTCCATGACAAAACCAGTCGCCTCGTCGGCATCGGGGACGATGAGGCGATCAAGCGCTGCCTGGTCGCGTATGGTCGTATGGAAAATCGGCCCTTTGCCTTCGTGGAATTCAAGCGGCGCACCCATTGCCTCCAGGAGAATGAGGATGTCGGAAAAAAGAATCGCCGCATCCATGCCGAGAAGGTCCACCGGCTGAAGGGTTACCTCGACGCAAAGTTCGGGTCTTTTGCAGAGTTCGAGAAAGGTAACCTTGCCTCGAACTTTTTGATATTCCGGAAGATATCGTCCGGCTTGACGCATCATCCAGATCGGGGTGTAGGTGGTTTTTTCACCACGGCATGCCTTGAGAAAGGTGTCGTTCATAGATATTCCAGGTAGAGGTCCGGTTTAAACCTTTTTGATTTCTTGCTGGGCGAGTTGCCTCGGGACATAGCTGCAAAACGGCTCTTGGGCGAGAAAGTCGCCGGTCATGGCATACGCCCTGGCTCGGCAACCACCGCAGACACCGACATATTCGCATTTTCCACAGTTATCCTTATACCCTTTAAAGTCGCGGAGTTGAAGAAAAAGATTTGATTCTTCCCATATTGTTTTGAAAGGGATCTTAGTTATATTGCCGGCCGATTTTGCAAAGTAGCTGCAGGGCAGGACCTCGCCGTCGACATCAATCAGACAGATGAGCTGTCCGGCCAGGCAGCCCTTTGAGCCGCCGGTTGAAAATTGTAGGTTCCTTCTTGCGAATTTTTCGCCTTCTTCCTTGGCCTTCTGCCGGACAATCCGGTAGTAGTGGGGGGCGCAGGTCGGCCGCATGAGCAGTTCGTTGTCCTGCTTTTCGGTCTGGTAGTGCCATTCGAGAATCTCATCGTAAACACTCTCTGGGATGAGCTCATCCATAATGTCTTCGCCTCGACCGGTGGGGACGATCATAAACATATACCAGGCGGTGGCCCCAAGTGATTTAACCAGCCGATAGATTTCTGGGATTTCCAGGCGGTTACGAACAGTAAAAGAAGAGTTAATAAGAAAGGGAATGGAGTATTTTTTAAAGAGTCGGATGGCGTTCATGACCCCGTCGAAGGCACCCTGTTGATTGCGGAAGTTGTCGTGGGTTTCAGCTTTTGCACCATCAAGGCTGAGGGACACCATCTTGATCTCAGCTGCTTTAATTTGCTCGCAGATAATATCGTTTACCAGGGTGCCGTTGGTAGCGAGGCACATGCGGAAGCCTTTCGCTGTGCCGTACCTGGCAATATCGAAGACATCGGCCCGGAGCAGAGGTTCTCCGCCGGAGAGAACCAGCACCGGGTTGGCGTAGGATGCGATATCGTCCATGATCGCCTTGGCCTGGTCGAAGGAAAAATCAGGATGTCCGGCGGCTTCGAGCTCGGAAGAGGAGCGGCAGTGCACACACTTGAGATTACAGCGGCGGGTGATTTCCCAGGCTATCCATTTCGGTTGAAAATCCATGATATGTCCTCCATGTGCTACAAGCATACTCAATGGGCTAGCCTGTCTGTCCAAGGTCTAGAAAAAACATAATCCGTAGGGCTTGTAAATAGTAACTATTTTCCAGCGGAAATAAAGTGTCCTTGGGAGTGCAAAGATGCCGGGGATGTGCGGTGAGTGCAAGCCATTGGCAATAGGGTCGGAAGATCGGTAAATATTTGCGTGAAATTTTAAATTCCCGACGCTTGATCTTTATAATTTTTGATAAATAGCGTATATTTTCAAACCCTGTTCAGGGTGTTGACCGCAAGAGCTTGTCTCGTTATGCAAATTGTTCAAAATGACACATCAAATATTGTGTGGACGTGATGATTGAAGGGGAAAAATGTTGATTTCACCGGTTACTCTGAGCAGTCCCGAAGGCCAGGACCTTGTTCACGGGCTGCTCAATCGTTTTCAGGCGGGTGACAATTCCTGCCGGGGAGCGGTCAGGGATATTCTCCAGGCAGTGCGGGAGATGCAGGATGAGGCAATCGTCGCCTATGGCCGCAAATACGATGCACCGGAACTGAGCATCGAGCAGCTGCGGGTGAGTGGCAAAGAACTGCAGGAGGCATATCAACAGGTTGACGGTCTGTTCCTGGAGAGTCTGGGCGTGGCCATCGAACGTATCAAAGCCTTTCACGAGCGGGAGATGGAAGACTCCTGGCTGCAGACCCGTGAAGATGGAACTATTGTCGGCAGGCTGGTTCGTCCCGTCGATTCCGCCGGATTGTATGTCCCAGGCGGCAAGGGCGGCATGACGCCTCTCGTTTCCTCGGTTCTGATGAATGGCATTCCGGCAGGTATAGCCGGGGTCAAGCAGCGGGTGATGGTTACTCCTCCCAATAAAGACGGTAAGGTTGATGCGCATCTTCTGGTTGCCGCCCAGGAGATCGGTATCACGGAAATTTATAAGGCCGGTTCGGCCTGGGCGATTGGAGCTTTAGCTTTCGGCACTGAGACCATCCCCCGTGTGGATGTGATTGTCGGCCCCGGCAACCAGTATGTCGCCGAGGCTAAAAGACAGGTTTCGGGAATGGTGCGCATCGACATGATTGCCGGGCCGTCCGAGGTGCTGATCATCGCCGATGCTACTGCGCAGGCAGCAAGCGTTGCCGCCGATATGCTGGCGCAGGCCGAACATGATCCATTGGCCCTGGCCATTCTGGTAACCACCCATGCGCCACTGGCCGCGGCGGTTGCAGCCGAGCTTTTGCGGCAGTTGCCGTTACTGTCCCGGGAGGAAATAGCCCGGAAGGCGCTTGTCGACCGCGGGGTCATTCTGGTTGCCGATGAGCTTGAGACGGCGATTAAACTTGCCAATAGCGTTGCTATTGAGCATCTTGAGCTGATGATTGCCGATCCTTGGGCGCAACTCCCGTATATTCGCCATGCCGGGGCGATTTTTCTCGGTGCCAACACCCCGGAAGCGGCGGGAGACTATATTGCCGGTCCGAATCATGTGTTGCCGACCATGGGGACTGCGCGGTTCGCTTCGGCTCTCGGGGTTGAGACCTTTTTGAAAAAGAGTTCGATCATCAGCTATTCGGCGCAAAGCCTCGCAGCCGACGCAGAGCATATCATGCGCTTGGCGCAACTCGAAGGCTTGACCGCCCATGCTGCCTCGATTGCCGTGAGGATCGGCAAATGACGGTCGATTTTTCCGTATCCCTGGCCACCGGTCTGAAAAGTTTTGGTTTGATTCTTTCGCCCGAAGCGTTAGAGCGACTGGCCCTTTATTTCAGAGAACTCCTGAAGTGGAGTAAAAAGGTCAATCTGATCGCCAAAGGAAGCCCTGTCGAGCAGATCATCGAGAACCATTTTGTCGATTCCCTGACTATTTTGCCGCAGCTCACAGGCATCGGGAGTCATCTCCTCGATATCGGTAGTGGTGCCGGATTTCCCGGCTTGGTCTGCAAGGCGGCCTGGCCGGAGCTGGCGGTAACCTTAGTCGAACCGCGCCTCAAGCGGGCAAGCTTTCTCGGCCATATTGCCAGGACACTGGGGCTCGGCGGGGTCAATGTGCTGACCTGCCGGGTTGAGGATGAGGCAACATTGCCTTCCGACTTTCCCTTCTCCCACATAACCGGCAGGGCAATAACCGAGATCGGCCCGTTTCTTCGCATGGTGGAGAGGTTTGCCCCGACGAACGCCCGGGTGATCTGTATGAAGGGTCCGAAATGGCGGGAGGAAATGGAGGCTGCGGCAGATATTGTCAGCCGCTCTTCGTACAAGCTCAGTCAGGTTATTGAACATGTTTTGCCGTTTTCCGGGGCAAAACGCAGTTTGTTACTTTTTGACAACCATTAAACCCAAAGATTCTCACGTAATTCAGGTGAAATAATGAAAAATATTGCAGTATTGGCCGGTGACGGCATTGGCCCGGAAGTGATGCAAGAGGCCATCAAGGTCCTTGATTGTGCACAACAAAAGTTTGCTTTTGAGCTTTCTTACCACTACGCCGATGTCGGTGGCATTGCCATCGACAATCACGGCCAGGCACTGCCGCCGGCAACCCTTGCACTGTGTGAAAGAAGCGATGCCATCCTTTTCGGTTCGGTAGGTGGTCCCAAGTGGGAAGGCCTGCCCCCGGAGCTGCAACCAGAGCGGGCGGCCCTCCTGCCTCTTCGTAAACATTTCGATCTGTTTTGTAACTTTCGTCCAGCCAAGGTCTTTAAATCACTGATTGCCGCCTGCCCCCTGCGTCCGGATATCGTCGGCGATGGCTTTGACATCCTGTGCGTCCGCGAACTCACCTCCGATATCTATTTTGGAACGCCCAAAGGGCGGGAAGGGCAAGGTGACGTGGAAAGAGCCTTCGATACCATGGCTTACAGCCGCTTTGAAATTGCTCGCATTGCCAGGATGGCTTTTGCCGCTGCCCGGCAGCGGCGCGGAAAGGTGACTTCGGTTGACAAGGCCAACGTACTGACCACCATGGTCCTGTGGCGGCAGGTCGTGGTGGAGATTTCCAAGGAATTTCCGGACGTGGAGTTGAAGCATATCTATGTCGACAACGCCACAATGCAGCTGGTACGCGACCCCCATCAATTTGATGTTCTGCTGGCTGGCAACATGTTCGGCGATATTATCTCCGATGAGGCCGCGATGCTTACCGGCTCCATGGGGCTGCTCGCCTCCGCCTCCCTCAATAAAGATAATTTTGGGTTGTATGAGCCGGCAGGTGGTTCCGCTCCCGATATCGCCGGCAAGGGCATTGCCAACCCCATCGCCGAGATCTTGTCGGCGGCGATGATGCTCCGCTACAGCTTTGGTCTCACCGAGGCAGCGGCGGCCATCGATAAAGCGGTTGAGGCAAGCCTTGACAAAGGAATATTGACCGCCGACCTCACCGGCAACAAGGCTGCTGCGGTCGGTACCGCCGCCATGGGTGATGCTATCGTCAGGGCGTTGCAAGGCTAAAACATCTAGGCACACCCCGGAAAACCCAGCGATTCATGGTATTCGGGATGGAGGGACACCCATGCAGAACAAGGATAATGTTATTCTCGTTGCCAATGAGGCATCCACCGAACTCGGCCTTAAATTGGCCGAACGACTGTGGCTGCCGTTCACCGAAATGATCCGCAAGCGCTTTTCCGATGGAGAGCAATACCACGCTTTTCCAACACCTATTGCCGGCAAGGATCTGGTTATACTTGGTGTCACCCATGACGACAGGTCGCATCAGGAGGTCCTTGATCTCATCTCCGGCGGTATCTATTGGAACGCTGCATCGATCAGTGTCATTATTCCTTTCCTCGGGTATTCCACCATGGAAAGGGCGAGGCCACGATCCTATGAAATTCCCAAGGGAATCACCCGGACCAGGCAGATATTTATGGCCAGACCCAACTACGTGGCCTTCGTCGATCTGCATTCTGAGGCGGTTCTCCATGCCCATGGTGGTGAAATTCGCACCCAACATATTTGGACCGACGATCTGGTCGTCGACAAAATTAAAAAGAGCGGGCTGACCGATTACGTCCTCGTATCACCGGATTACGGATATTCCAAAAGGATCGCCAAGCTGGCCAGCATGTTGAATTGTCCGCATACCGCCGCCGACAAGGATCGTTATGACACCGATAAAACCATCGTCGGCCAGGTATCGAGCGTCGTCAAAGGGAAGACAGCGATAATCTGTGACGATATGATCCGCACCGGCGGCTCAATCATCCAGACTGCCAGAAGATGCCTGGAGGCCGGGGCCAAGGACGTCGTCGCCCATGCTACGCATCTGGTGATGGCCGGCGATTCCCTGGAAAAATTCCGTCAGGGACCGATCTCCCGGGTACTTGGTTCCGACAGCTATCCGGGGCGGAAAAGTGATGACCTCCTTGATATTTATTCGGTGGCGCCGCTGCTTGCCGATGTTATTGAACAGCATTTGCAGATCTGAAAAACCGGCTGTACAAAAAAAGAGCAACCCCGCTGCCACGTCCATCGCGGATGTGGTGATTCAGGGCTGTCAACAGCTGGTAAGGTAGCCGTGGTTGGAGTATGAGAAGAGAAGACATCGCACAAAATCTTCGAAGGTCCCTCCTGTTTAAGGATGCCACTGCCTCTGAAATCGAAACCTATGTCGGGGCTGCCCGGGCACAGATTTTTCAGGAAGGGCAGTTTATTTACCGGCAGGGGGAGGCCAGCGAGATTTTCTACATCCTTGCCATGGGGGAGGCGGAGCTGGTGCTCGGTGGTGAAAACGGCCGAACGAAGATCGTCGGGAGAATTGGGCCGGGTGGTCATTTTGGGGAGACCGGCATCCTTACCGACAAACCGCGTTCGCTTTCGGTCCGTGCCTTATGCGATGTGGTGGTCATCTGCTTTGACAAACGCTATTTCAAAATTACCCTTCTTGCCAACAGCAGGATTCACCGGCAGCTTGATGCGATTCTCGCCGAGAGGCTGCGGGTGGCTTTCCTTGATCAGGTCGATTCGGGGAGCGAAGGAAGCAGGCAGGATGAAGGGTCGGGGGCGGATGACATCATTCTTTTCAAGGATTCGAATATGTCGGCCATCAGTCTGCGACGCTTGGCCAGGCGCAGGCAGGACGATATCCGAGAATCGAAAACGGCGCAAAAGACCCAGGCGGTAATCGATCAGATTGCCATGAGCAGTTCGCCGTTCATCCTCACCGGGGAAACGGGTACCGGCAAACTGATTATCGCCCGGCAGATTCATCTGCAGAGTAAACGCGCCGGGGGGCAGTTTCTTGAGGTTGATCTGCGCGATTTTGAGCCCCTGCAGCTCGAGCGCGCCTTATTCGGTAATGAGCAGAGTGCCTTTCCATTTGTCCAAGCCCGCCAAGCCGGGCTGTTTGAACAGGCCGCTAACGGCACCCTGGTTTTCACCCATGTCCATCTGATGAAAGAAGAGCTGCAGGAAAAGCTTGCCAGGATTCTTGAAAGCAGCAGCTATAATCACATCGACAGCAGTCGTCAGGTGGCGATGCTAGCCAGGCTGGCCTTTGTCACTTCCTATCCCATTGAGCACCTGCGCAGTACCGGTAAGCTACTGCCGGCATTGCTCGACTTGATCCAGGACCTTCATTTTCACGTTCCACCGCTTCGTAACCATAAAGAGGACCTGCCACGCCTGGTGCTCCACTATCTTGAGCGTTTCAGCAAGGAATACGGCAAGAGGATCTTTAAGGTGTCGCCGGAAACCTTGGGGATCTTCATGAATTATGATTGGCCGGGCAACCTCACCGAGTTGTCAAGCGTCATTCGTCGGGCGGTGATGCTGGCCAAAAAAGATGAAATCGTCGCCGAGCAGATTTTACTCGGCCTGCCGAAAACGGAAGGAAAGTGGGAATATAACATCCTGCGTATCGCCTGGATCAGGAAATTCCTGGAAAGTCCTATTTTCCCTAGGGTTCCCCAGGTCATTATCGGCTGCGTACTGTTGATTACCATAGTCTTTCTCTTTTTTGGGCCGTCGGATCCGCAGGCGAATATCGGGCTTACCCTGGGGTGGTACATAGGGTGGCCGCTGATGTTTTTCTCGTTCTTTTTCCTGGCTAGAACGTGGTGCAGTGTCTGTTCTCTTGCGGTGCCAGGCACCCTCCTGCAAAATATAGTGAAGCCGACGCGTAAGACGCCGATGTTTATCAAGGAGTATTCCGGCTGGATTATGGCGGTGTTGTGTATACTTGTCTTCTGGATCGAAATCGTCTGGGACGCCTATAATAATCCTTATCTGACCGGCGGAATCATCCTCATCATTACCCTGGGTTCCATCCTCTTCAGTGTGCTTTTTTCCAGGCGCAGCTGGTGCCGTTACCTATGCCCTCTGGGTGCGGTGAATGCTATCTTTGCCATGCCTTCGGTTGTTGAATTGCGCTCGAACAGGCATGTCTGCCTCAATCGCTGTCAAAATCACTCATGTTTTACCGGAGAAGGTGATGTTACCGGCTGTCCGATGTTCAGGCATCCCTATCTGGTCGATAACAACCGGGACTGCATCATGTGTGCGAAATGTATCAAGAGCTGCGGCAACAGTTCTATCCAACTGAATCTGCGTCTTGCCCCGCAGGAATTATGGGCGCTCGAGACACCAAGGCGGGCTGACAGCTTCCTCATCGTCTCCATGGGCGCAATATTTTTCCCCTTTGCCCTGCAAGGCGAATTTTTCCAACTGATTGACTGGCTGGTGCAGTTTACCGGCAAATTGGGGATGGTCTTTCCTGGTCATCTCATCGGGAGTATCATATTCTTTGTTTTGATTCTGATTTTCCAGCTTGGCTACTACCTCATGGTTACCATTCAATCCCTGTATGCCAGGATAGATAAGAATTTATTGCTGCCCCTTTTCGGATACGGGGTTATTCCTCTTATTCTCGGTGGTTATATGGCGGTGCATCTGGAGTTCTTCGTCGGCGGTGCCGGGCGAATACTCCCTAATGTCCAGCAGTTGTTTGGCATGCATCGATCTTACCTTGATTTGCGGCTGATCAGCGTCGACAGCACCCATGTTCTGCAGATTTTGACAGTGCTCGGTGGTTTTTTGGCATCTCTTTATGTTACCTATCGGATCACCGAACGGGTACTGGTTGGTGATACCTTGACTTCAAAAGCCTTGGTCATTCCCTTTTGCTTTCTCTCTCTTCTTGCTGGACTCTTTGTGTTTATGGTTTAAGGGTCGGAACGAAAATGGACGAACCGACCAAGCTGTTTCGTAACCGTGCTCATTATCAGATTGACTAATCCGTGGGGAATTGCCACAATATGCTGATTGCAAAATGGGGACTGGAAAAGAGACGGCGAAACTATAGAGGATTTTTCGAGAACCGTATTCTGAATTCCCCAGTCGACCTCAGCCGCACCCACAAATGTTGAATACCTATCTATGAAAACCATCGGTTATATTATTGTGTTATGCTTTTTGCTTTGTCAGCCGCTTTCCTCGGCTGCCAATGACAATTCTTTGACCCCGAATGCCTTTCCCAATCTCCTCGATGATGAGGCAAATGTTGATCAGGTAATTGACAGTGGACAAGAAGTGCCGGTTTATGATCCCCTGGAGTCGATGAATCGGTTCTTCTTCGAGGTCAATGATAAACTGTATATTTGGGTTGTTAAACCTCTTGCCAAAGGTTACAGCCGGGTTTTACCCTTTGAACTCAGAGAATGCCTTGGAAATTTCTTTCTTAACATCGGCTTCCCGGTGAATTTTCTCAACTCGGTATTGCAGGGTGACTTCCGTACCATGACCATCGTTGCGGAACGTTTTCTCATCAACAGCACAATAGGTATTTACGGCTTAGTTGATGTGGCTGCCAGTGAGTTCGATATAGGACCACGGCGTGCGGATTTCGGTCAAACCCTTGGCCGGTGGGGGGTTGGAGATGGGGTTTTTCTCTACTGGCCCTTGATAGGCCCGTCGAATCTGCGAGACACTGTCGGGTTGACTGCCGATACCTTCATCAAGCCGCTCCCCTATGTGTACGATGATCGGGTTATCGATCTGGCTATTTATTCGACTGAAAGGGTCAATGCCCTGTCTCTCAACCCGGATCTTTACGAGGATCTCAAAAGGTATTCTCTCGATCCTTATGTTGCTGCCCGTCAGGTATATATAGAATATCGCCGGGGACACATAATTCGAGATTGAGGGGCAAGTCCGGAACGGCATTGCAGATTTTGCGTTGGACCGGCCTTTTCAGTGCGGTTAAAAAAAAATCGGGCAGAAAATACAAACTGCGTAGATTCTGCCCGATTGGGGGGGCTTGATTATCTCTCTTGGGAGATTACCCATTTTATTGCAATGGACGTGCCAGTAATCGACAATCTGCGATCGTGCAGTAATATGATTTGTTTCGGCTCGTTATTCTCGTCCCCGCACTTTTCATAAGTACCATGATGGCACTCAGTTACATTAAGCCTCGCTGTGTTTCTAAAGTGTAATTCGAAGTTGTTACTGGTAATTCGTCGCCCGCTGTCCTCGACCGGGAGAGTGGCACTCGCCTTTTACGGCAATTTTTCGAGCGCGGCCTTGATTTCTTGATATCCGACCAGGTTATTGAGCCATCTTTCTGGTATTTTTGCCATTCCCAGGGCGGCACCAAGGATCATTCCCACAACCATGCCGCGAGCGGCCGAATCGCCGCCCGCCATGGCGGTTTCAATGAGAGCCTCCTCGACATTGTCTTTTCTATGCAAGACCGTATACATCGCCCCCGGCAACGCTGCAGTTATCGAACACATTTGCCCGAAATCCTTGACGGTCTGGCGGACGCTGCCGTCAGGGAGATCAAGACAGCGGCGGAGACGAAGGTCGAGGTCTAGATCCTTGATACCGCCGGCAAGCGCTTCTATAAATGCTTCGCGCGGTGTTTTGCCATGGAGAATGGCAAAACAGCTGTGGGCAAGAACAACGGCACCATCTATCGAACCGGGACCGCGGTGGGTGAGGGCGGTCTGCGCTCGCACTGCAACGAGTAAACCTTCAAGATCATCTCTGTAGCAGTATACCAACGGTGCTATTCTTACTGCTCCGCCGAGATCGGTCGAGGAAGAACCGCAGGTGTCAGGTGCAGCACCTCCCTCCAGATTTTGCAAGGTCGCACGCGAAGCTCGATCCTGGTAACCGGAATAATGACTCATAAATGACTGCCAGTCCCGGGCATATTCAGGAAGAGAGAAATGGCCATGATGTTTGACAAGATGGTGTAAAAGGTGGAGGCTCTGGTCGCCGTAATGGGTAAATTCCCCCCGTTTTTTAGTTGGGTGATAACTGCCTTCAGCGGGCGGAAGCAGATCGGTGATCCGACCGAACTGCTTATCAATTTGCTCGGTATCGTATATCCAGTGGACTCCCAGGGCGAGGGAATCGGCGGCAAAAGCGGCAAGAACCATTGCTTGTGCTGGTGATTTCATAGGGCCTCCTTTTGAGATATTTGTTGCGAGACTTGTCACGTATTTATATGTTAGTGATTTCTTCAGCATTTTCCAGTGAAAATATGGGAGGGTGACGGAAAATGCCAAGTTCTACTCGGTTCAGGCACCGGATACATCGGGCAGCAATGATTTGAGGGCACCAGGAGGTCCTTGGGTGAAGAATGATTCTTTGGCGGTTCAATGGTACAGGAATGCAATGTGGGTGGGGTTGAAGGATGAGACGATTCGTTAGGTATGGTGTCGTTCCGGTAGGGATATTCTTTATTCTCCTGATTGTGACCGTTATTCTTATTCCGATTTTGATAAATGTGCAAAAATATGTTCCGGAAATTGAAAAGCAGGTCAGCGAAGCCACAGGAAGATCGTTTTCTCTCGGCCCTGATCTTGGGGTGTCATTTTTCCCCTGGCTGAGCATCTCCTTTTCCGATATGAAAATCGGCAATCCGCCGGGGTTCATGAGTGATGATTTCATTAAGGTTCGGACCTTCGAAGCACGAATAAAGGTTTTGCCCCTTCTGAGGAAACAAATACAGATAAGTCGTTTTGTGGTCGGTGGTCTGACGGTCAATCTTGAGAAGAATGGTTCCGGACAGGTCAATTGGCAGTTCGGCGAGGAGGGTGAAAAGCACAAAGGGTCTGAACAGCCGGCAGTGTGGTCTCTTGGCCTTCTTTCAAAGAGACTCTCTTTTGCCCTCTTGGCTGTAACTGATGGGCAAGTGAAGTGGAATGACAGAACGCGCAACGTCCAGTATAACGTTGAAGACATTATGCTTCTGCTCAATGATTTCAGCCATGATCGCCACGTTTCTCTAGATTGCAAGGCTACTATCAATGGCCAACAGGTGGCTGTGGAGGGTAAGGTCGGTCCCATCGTCGAGAACGACAACCAGGGTGTTTTTCCGGTGGATATTGCTTTCAGCGTCGCCGATAAATTGCGGGGCCAAATGAGCGGTAAAATCGCTCCGCAGGGCAAGGCGCCGATTTTTGATCTGTCGCTGCACCTTTCTCCATTCTCGCCCCGCGAATTTTTTTCCGCCTGCGATCTATCGTTGCCGTTTGAGACCAAAGATTCGGAGACATTCAGCACATCTATTTTGCAATTTATGGCTCGCGGCGACGCGGAAAAAATAACCATCGAAAAGGGCCTTGCCACTCTTGATGATTCGAGACTAAACTTTTCTCTTCTGGCCCAGAATTTCAAGAATCCGCATGTCAATTTTACCTTGGAGCTTGACCGGATCGATCTGGATCGCTATCTACCGCGATCCACAACGACAGTTCAGTTCACTGAAAAGGATCCTGGGCAGGAAGAGCAGGCAGTCGCCGAGCCCCTAACATGGAAGGATTTTGCCCTTGATGGGATCATTCAGATCGGTGCATTGAAACTCCATGGTGGAACCCTGACGGAGGTACATCTTCCGTTTCGCGCTCAGGAAGGCATCTTGACCGTGGCACCGGCCACCCTCAATAGCAGCAGCGGACAAGCTGAAGCAACTTTTACCCTCGATCTGCAGGCTGTGGTGCCAACCATGCAGGCGACCCTTAAAGTCCAGGGCCTTGAGGCTGAAACCCTGTTGCATGATTTTACCGGATCGGAATGTTTGCGCGGTACCCTCTCTTCCGAGTGGGCACTGCAGTTCTCCGGAGATACTCTTGAAACGATGAAGAAAAATCTCAGTGGCGAGGTAAAGCTGCTGGTGCGGGACGGTGCCCTGGTGGGGATGAACTTTTGCCGGATGTCGGAAATCCGCGAAAGTCGCCCGCAAAACGACTTTTCCGGCGATGCATCCGGCGAGAAGGCGCAGACCGATTTCACCGAGGCAAAAAGTGTCTTCAGCATCACGCACGGCCTTGTGCAACTCCATGAGACAAGCCTATTTGCCCCAGATTGCCGCCTGCAGGTAAGCGGCACCGCCGACATAGTGCAGCAGCAGCTGGACCTGCAAATGGAAACCGGTTTTGTCACCACCGTTGTCGGCAAGGGAGGGCGCCAGGAGAAGGTCGAGCAGTCCGCTCTCTTTTCAATCAGCGGGACCTTCTCCGAGCCGGAACTGAAAAACCACAAGGCTCCGGCGAGTGGCGGTAATGCCGGTGGCAGGAACAATGTTAAACAGCTGGTGGCGCAAAAACTTTCGTCACCGGGAGACGACGATGTCAAAAATCTGGTTGGTAAGGATCTGGTTGATCCGGCCGTTGTTGCCCAGCGCTTTAGGTTGCAGCCTGAGACATTAAGGCGCAGTGAGATGAAGAAAAAATTTCCGGTCGGTACTGGGAAGATACATATCGGTGATTTGCGGGAAGAGGCAACGCACCAATAAGAGGGTGACAACAATGGAGGTCCCGATCAGCTTTCTTGTCTTGGGTAAAGACAGCAAAAATAAGCAGCAGTGCCGATTAACGCGGCGGCTGGATTGTCGCTGCCGAACCCTTTCGCACTGCAGTATGGCGGAAACAATCGACGATATGGTCATTCACCATGCCGACCGCCTGCATGAAGGCATAGCAAATGGTTGTGCCGACGAAGTTGAATCCGCGCCGCTTTAAATCCTTGCTCATCGCGTCGGACTGCTCGGTCCGGTCCGGCACCTCGGCCATGGAGTGCCACTCGTTCTGCCGGGGTGTGCCATCGACAACGCGCCAGAGATAGGCGTCCAGGGTCGCAAACTCCTCTTGAATATGCAGCACGCCCCGGGCGTTTTTAATCGCTGAAGCTATCTTGAGACGGTTGCGGACAATGCCCGGATCGGTGAGCAAGCGTTGGACGTCATGTTGCGAATAGGCGGCGATCCTCTCGACATCGAAGGAGTGAAAGGCTCTGCGGTAGTTCTCCCGTTTTTTCAGTATGGTAAGCCAGCTGAGCCCAGCCTGGGCGCCTTCTAGAATCAGCATTTCGAAGAGATACCGGTCATCATGGGCCGGAACACCCCATTCGCTATCGTGGTAGGCTCTATAAAGGGGATCGTCGCCACACCATGCACATCGGCATTTCATCGCAGTTTCCATGGACATGGATACAAACACAAAAAGGGATGGTTGGGTAAAAGACTTACCTGTTATTCTCTAACACTCCGTCGCGCAAGGTGAAGCAGTGATCCATCCTTTCTGCCAGAAGGGTGTTGTGGGTGACCATGATCGTGCTCAGTTTCCGCTTACGACAGAGATTATGCAGGAGTTCAAAGACCAGGTTGCCGGCCCGTGAATCGAGATTGCCGGTCGGTTCATCGGCAAACAGCAGGTCCGGCTGCATGACCAACGCCCGGGCAAGGGCGGCCCGCTGCTGTTCTCCGCCTGACAGTTCGAGTACCTTGTGGTTGGTGCGGTGGCCGAGTTCCACCTGTTCGAGCAAGTCTCGGGCTGGACCCGCCATTTCCACCCGGCTTTTTCCGGCAATGAGGCCGGGAATCATAACATTTTCCAGGGCGCTGAAATCAGGCAGGAGATGGTGGAACTGAAAGATGAAACCGATAGCTGCATTACGAAAGTTTGCCAGTTCCTTTGATGATTTGCTAAGTAACGGCTGGTCGCGGTAAAAAATCTCCCCACCGCTAGGCAGATCAAGGGTGCCGAGGATCTGCAGGAGGGTGGTCTTGCCGGAACCGGAGGCACCGATGACTCCGGTCATCTCACCGGGTTCGACGGAGAGAGTAACCCCCTTCAGCACGGTCACGGTATTATCGCCCATGCCATAGGTTTTGGTAATGTTGTGGGCGGAAAAAAGGGCCATTATGATAACACCTCGGCAGGCTGGACGGCGGATGCCTTCCACGAAGGATACAAGGTCGCAAGCAGCGTGATGACGATGGAGCTGACGGCGATGATGGTGACATCGAGCGGCAGTACCTTGATGGGCAGGGTGGTCATCGGATAAACGTTCGAGGGCAGTTCAATGAAATGATAGCGCGACAACAGTTCGCACAGTCCGAGACCGCCGGCGACTCCCAGGGTGGTCCCGGCTATAGCGATGACCATTCCCTGCAGGAAGAAAATGCGCATGATGGCCTGCGAGGTTGCCCCCATGGACTTGAGAATCGCAATATCCTTGCTCTTTTCCATAACCACCATCACCAGGGCGCTGATGATATTCAGGGCAGCCACCAGGATGATCAAGGCAACGGCGATAAACATGCCGATTTTCTCCAGTTTGAAGGCGGCATACAGGTTGCGATTCATCATCATCCAGTCCTTGGCGATAAAGCCCGGGCCGATTTTATCAGTGATCCTGACGGCTATCCGATCGGCAATATTAAGGTCACTTCTCTGCACCGCCACTTCGATGCCGTGGACGATATCTTCGATGCCGAGAAAGCGTTGGACTTCGGTGATGGACATGTAGGCCAAGGTCGAATCGTACTCGGCCATGCCGGTTTCAAATATCCCGGATACCCGGCAGGTCTTGATCTTCGGGATGACACCCATGGGAGTCAGCGGGCCGGAGGGTGAGATGAGTTTTACTTTATCGTCGACCTGCACACGAAGATCGTTGGCCAGATTCTTTCCGAGAATAATGTTGGGAACGCCACCGGTATCCGGATCGTTCTCCAGATCATCGACTGAGCCTTTGATCATCTGGCCGGGCAGACTAATAACATTTTTCGCCGTTCCTGGGTCAATTCCCCGGAGGACTACGCCATTGCCGCCGCTGGCACTGCTGAGCAGGGTCTGGGCATACAAATAGGGGGTGGCACCGGCGACACCGCTTACAGTAAGTAAACGATCGCGGATAAGTTCATAATCCTTTATTGATCCTCCCAAGCGCTGCACGATGATGTGCGAATTCACCCCGAGGATCTGGTCGCGAAGGCCGTCGGTAAAGCCCGAGAAGACCGCCAAGACAACAATAAGGGCAATGACGCCGACGGTGATCCCACCCACGGAAATGAGAGAGATCAGGGAGATAAAGCCATGACGGTGTTTAGCCCGGAGATAGCGGAGGCCGATAAACCATTCGAATATCATCAGACCCTTCCTGTGCTTGGGGTTCTACCTGTTTCGTCCCTTTCAGTCTGTAACCCTGCTTCGGGTTTCAGGTGCGGAAAGAGAATGACGTCGCGGATTGAGGGGGCATCGGTGAGGAGCATCACCAGACGGTCGATACCGATGCCCTCACCGGCGGCCGAGGGCATGCCGTATTCCAGGGCACGGATATAGTCGGCATCCAGCTCGGGGTGAACCTCTTCGTCGTCGCCGCGGTCGGCGATCTGTTTTTCAAAACGGGCCAGCTGGTCGCGAGGATCGTTCAGTTCGCTGAAACCGTTGGCCAGCTCACGGCCGGTGATGAAAAGCTCAAAACGATCGGTGACCGTCGGATCTTCGTCATTGCGCCGCGCCAGCGGGGACACCTCGGTTGGATAGGATGTGATGAAGGTCGGATTGATAAGCTTTTCCTCGACCAGCAGTTCGAAAAGTGCGGTCTTGGCCTTGCCCGGACCGGCGCTGTCGTCCAGTTTGATACCTCTTTCCTTGGCAAGCGACAGTACCGCCGCGCCGTCGGCGAGGATAGCCGGATTGATCCCGGCCACCTGGGTCAGCGCCTCATCCATGCTCAGTTTTGTCCAAGGGGGAGTCAGGTCGACATCTGTTCCTTGGTAGGTGATGAGCATCGTGCCGTTGACCTGCATGCAGATGTCGGCAATCATCTCCTCGGTGAGGGCGATGAGATCTGTATAGGTGGCATAGGCTTGGTAAAATTCCAGCATGGTGAACTCAGGATTATGCCGGGTTGACAGGCCTTCGTTGCGGAAATTGCGGTTGATCTCAAAAACCCTCTCAAAGCCGCCGACAAGGAGCCGCTTCAGGTACAGTTCCGGGGCGATGCGCAGAAAAAGATCCATATTCAGGGCATTGTGGTGCGTCTTGAACGGCCTGGCCGTGGCGCCACCGGGGATCGGCTGCATCATCGGCGTCTCGACTTCCATGAAGTTGCGAGCGTTAAGATGCTCTCGCACCAGACGGATAATTTCAACCCGTTTTCTGAATATCCCCCTGGCCTCCGGGGTGACGATGAGATCGACATAGCGCTGCCGGTAGCGCGTCTCGACATCGGTTAGGCCATGCCATTTGTCCGGCAGGGGGCGCAGGGATTTGGAGATCATGACGATTTTTACCGCCTGTATCGACAGTTCCCCGACCTTGGTCTTGAACAGGGAGCCTTCAACTCCGACGATATCGCCGATATCCCATTTCTTGAAGGTTTCAAAGACTACGTCCCCCAAGATGTCGAGCTTGACATAGACCTGGATTTGGCCGCTGCTGTCGGCGACGGAGCAGAAAGCCGCTTTACCGAATTTACGCATGGCCATGATCCGCCCGGCAACGCTGTAGATGGCACCTCCCGGCTCGGCTTCCTGCGCCTGAAGGGCAGCCCCTTTGGGCAGGAGTTCATCTGCCGAGTTGGCGGGCTTGAAACTGTTTATGTACAGTTTCACACCTAAATCCGCCAGGGAATCGGCTTTTTCTTTTCGTTGAACGAGGGTTTGATTTTCTTCACTCATGATGAATGCTCTTTGTAAAGTATAGGATTTGATTCGTGGGCAATGATAAAAAAGACGGTGGGGCTTGCCGCTGGAAAAATTCTTGAGTCGCTATGAATAAAATATTTATCGGCTTTAGTCATTCCAGGAAATTATGAGAAGATCTTCCATGATATTTTTGTGGAGCGACGTATCCTCTTTGAGGGCTAGGAATTACCGGGAAACGACAAATCTGTCAATTTATTTCCCCCAACAATACGTACGGAGTTGGTCAACACCTCAGGTTTTCGAAGCTCTATCATGGTTTCTTTGCTTTTCCAGCTCCACCCTGCCGGTGAACATTTGCATTATCTGATGGGCAAACAATGCTCTTGGTTTATCGATCTGCCAACCTTCGGGCTGCGTAGGTAAAATCATTCATTTATAAATTAAGTTATAATTGATTATAAGTTAAAAAATAATTTAAAATGCTTTTTAGTTTGCACAAACCTCCTTTTTAGAATAAATAATCAGTAAGCAAAAGCATGTAGATACCATATGATGAATGGCGAAAACAGTGCTGCTCAAGGTAATCAGCTATAATGTTTGCCTTCTTGGGTTAAAAAACAAGTGAGCCACACCTAGCTAATTAAAACAGCGATAAGATCAAGAGGTGATTATGTCATTGAAAAAGCATAAGCTCCGGATCCTGAGTATTCTCCGAGATAATCTGCGGCAGAGCCCGCCGCAGCTGGTACCCTCCACCGCTATTGCCGGGCAGATGAATATGAATCTTCCGGAATTGCAACAAGTGTTGAAAAGCATGGAAGGGATGGGAGTGATTGAGACCGATCCCGATCAGCAATACAACCTCATCACTCAAGAAGGATTGATGTGGTTTATGCAACAGCAACACCAACTATAAAAGTTCATAGGGTGTGTTGCATATATTGTAAGCATTATTGATCATCCGCAAGCTCCTTTATCTTAACAGGCTAGCCGTTCTAGCTCACATAGGATAAATTCGTTTATAATCAGTATAAATTAATAACATATAATTAATTCAATATGGAAAAATCCAATCAACACACATATGACCATTATATCAAGGCATTAATGGACATAAGTCAGGCTATTACCTCGGATCTTTTTCTCGAAGATCTGTTTAAACTTATCGTTATGGTAACGGCCCGGGTAACCGGAGTTGAGATCTGCTCATTGTGGCTGGTTGATGAAAACGAAAATCCACCCTTGGTGAGATTAAAAGCAACCCAATCAATCGATGCCGATTATGTTAAAGACCGGGTGCTCAGATTGCATGAAGGCGTTGTCGGCTATGTGGTTTCCACCCAAAGGCCGCTAGTGATTGATAATGTCTTGGAAAACGAGAGGTTTAAGGAAAAGGAGATGGCCAGAAAGCTCGGCCTGGTCTCCATGGTCGGAGTACCGCTGCAGGGTAAGGAGGAAAAGGTTGTTGGGGTTCTTAACTGTTTCACTATGAAACCCCATGTTTTTTCCGAGACGGACATTAATATGCTTACGGCTGTTGCTAGTCAGGCAGCGGTGGCCATCCATAACACCGAGCTCATCATTAAGACCCGGGTTATTGAGCAGGAATTGAAATCGCGGAAAGTCATTGAGCGAGCAAAAGAAATTCTTATGCATAGAAGAAATATGAATGGTGAGGAATCCTATTGTTGGATTCGTAAAAGAAGCATGGATACCCGGAAGTCGATGCTCGACATAGCGGAAGCGATTGTTCTCTCAGATGAACTTTAGCGATCGTTTCTTTGGTCGTTTGGTGTCTCTTGGGTTGCGCTATCCCTTGATGATTTTTTCCTTGACAAGAATATTAAGTAAAGCTACAAAAATGGATAATATATAACTGCAGTTCCCACAACGGCGTGGGACCAGCAGATTACAAGACAAAGGCGTCTGTTTCCTCACAATGGGGCAGGTGCTTTTTTTTTGCTTATACGTAAGATTCAAGCAGATAAAGCTCTGTCCATACAAAAATTTATAAAATGAATGGAGGTTGCTGCATGCGTTTTGACAAAATTAATGATGTACTAGGAACTGCCAACAGAGGGAATCCAGCAGAATCAGGACTTTGCACTTTGTGTCGTGCCGATTGCACGGGCAAATGTGAAACCTGGAAATCCAGTTTGGTCGGACGAAAGCTTCTCTACCCCCGTGATTTTGGTTTAGTAACGGCGGGTGCCAACAACACCACCCACGTTGGTGTATCATACAACTCCCTGCGTATCCAAGGATATGCCTACGGCTCGGTGGGCCTCGGTGAGGGCTTGACCCATAACCCCGACGATTGTATTTTTCCCAATGTTGATCTGAGCACCGAATTCGGTGGTAAAATCAAGACCAAGACCCGTCTCCCGCTGATGACCGGGGCACTGGGGTCAACCTTTATTGCCGCCAAATATTGGGATTCCTTTGCCGTTGGCTGCGCCCTCACCGGAATTCCCATTGTTATCGGCGAGAATGTCGTCGGTGTCGACAAGGAATCAACGATCACCGGCGGGCGGATCAAGAAATCGCCGGAACTCGATCGCCGCATCGATATCTATCTGCGCTATTTTGACGGATACGGTGCCATAATTGTACAGATGAACGTCGAGGACACCCGTAATGGTGTCGCCGAGTATGTTGCCGAGAAATACGGCAATAAATGTATTATCGAGTTGAAGTGGGGGCAGGGGGCGAAAAACATCGGCGGGGAAATCCAGGTTACCAGCCTCGATTATGCGCTCTTCCTGAAAGAGCGCGGCTATGTCGTCGATCCCAACCCAGCCTTACCGGAGGTCAAGGAAGCCTTTGCCAAAGGCGCCATTAAGTCTTTTGCCCGCCACAGTCGTCTCGGTGGCACGAATCTCGATTCCGTCGCTCTAGTTCGCGAAGATTTCATGAAATCCGTTGATTATCTGCGCAGCCTTGGTTTTGATCGTATTTCCTTGAAAACCGGTTCCTACGGTATGGAAGAGCTCGCCATGGCCATCAAGTTTGCCTCGGATGCAGGCCTCGATCTTCTCACCATCGACGGTTCCGGCGGCGGCACAGGGATGAGCCCCTGGAATATGATGCAGAGTTGGGGAGTGCCGTCCATCAATCTGCATTCTAAAGCCTATGAGTATGCCGCCATTCTGGCCGCGAACGGCAAAAAAGTTGTTGATCTCTCCTTTGCCGGCGGATTTGCCCTGGAAGACAGTATTTTTAAAGGATTAGCCCTTGGTGCTCCCTATGTCAAAATGATCTGTATGGGGCGGGCCATCATGGTTCCCGGATTCCTCGGCGCCAATATTGAAGGTGTCCTGAATCCTGAGAGAAGGGCGGCGATTAATGGAAACTGGGATACCCTGCCGAAGTCGGTTTCCGATATCGGCAGTTCTCCAGAGGCGATTTTTGCCTCGTATTTTGATGTGCAGAAAAAAGTCGGCAAGGAAGAGATGCGCAATATTCCCTACGGTGCTATAGCCATGTGGACGATGGCTGACAAACTTGCCTGTGGTGTACAACAGTTGCTGGCCGGTGCACGTAAATTTAATGTGGCCCAGATTAGCCGAAATGATGTGTATGCGGCAAACCGGGAAACGGCACAGGAAACGGGAATTACCTACATCACCGACGCCAAGAACGAGAGCGCAAAAAATATTCTTCTAGGATAGCGTGGTGTTATTGCCGTAGGACTCGATTTGTGCAGTCTTAGGACAGAGGACAGTCTGCATTATACCTGCTTGCCGGTTGCGCACCAGCCCCGAATCGGCAAGCAGTTGCCTGCTTTGTTTCATCCCTTGACCTTGAACCAGAGAAGCTCGGCGTCGCCCTCCGAGGTGTTCCGCCACTGGCTCGGTATATCCTTCGGCAGAAACACGGTATCGCCGGGGTTCATCTGATAAAAATGGTTGTCGATGGACATCTCCAAACGACCGGCGATAAGATATCCCAGTTCTTCCCCCTTGTGCGCGAAAAAATGGCCAGCCAGTTTCTTTCCCGGTCGAATTTTAATGATGACCGCATCAAAAGAGGAATCAAGATCGGTCGGCAGCAACCAAAGGGCATCGGCGTCCTCCTTGGAAAAGTTATCAAGGACCGCGATTGATCGCTGTTCGGCGGGATAGACGAAGAGATTTTTGTCGAGACCATGTTCTTTAAATAAGGCTGCGACCTCAATGGACAGGCTTTCGGCGATACGGAAAAGGGCCGGCAGAGAGGGGTAAATGAGATTCTTTTCAACCTGGGAGATCGTGCTGGGCGTCACTCCGGTGAGTTCCGCCAGATGCTTTTGCGAAAGACCACGCATCAGCCGAATGCTCTTGATTTTCGCCCCCAGATCAAATTTGCCCTTGATTTGCCTCTGGCCTTCAAAAACAATATCCGATTCCTCACAAAGGTATTCGTGTTGTTCGTTGAGAAACTTTGAATTACGCTTTTCCGCTTTGAGGATCTTCAGTGTCGATTTGCCACGCCGCACTGAAAGATCGATGGCTACCTGGGCTATTTTGTTGATATTTGCCTTTAACCTGTTGGAGTGTGCCCCTTTTTCAATTAACCAGTAGGCGATTGTTTCCAGTTCGTAGAGACGGGGACAGGTCTTGGCGTAAAATTGCAATACTTGTTCTTCGCCGCCCCAGAGAGCTTGCATCCCCGTGAGGCTGTCTAAAATGAAATGCACATCCCCGGATAAGTTGCTGTGCAGGCCGTATATCGCCTCACCGACATGGGCAGGATTGGTGGGATCATTGACCTTGATGACCTGGTAAGGCCAGAGGGCACCGTCCTTTTCGTAGAATTTATTGAATACCTCCGATCTATCACCCTTGCCGTTGGTAAAACAGTCGAGAATAGTCAGATTCTGGCTTTCCGCAAGCGGCCCGAGGAAAGAGACGACATTTTTCGGAGAACGGTCAAAGGTAACATAGATCAAAGGTTTTTTGCGGGCAAGAGATTCTCTGATGAAATGGAGGCAGAAAACCGCTGAAACACTCCCCGCGTCCTCGTACCAGAGAACGTTATCGCCAATAAAAAGATCGCCGAGGAGCCTGTCAAGTTCAGAAATACCTGAGGAAACCCGCTTCTTTTTTAGATTCAACGCTTCTATTTTGGCTGATGGCATAATCTCTCATGTTACCCGAGAATGCTGATTTTTATCTGATCGAAACCGGAATAATCGTATCCGAAATAAGTTTAATAACGTCGCCTTCGTTCATCGTCGCGCTTTTCTCGCATAATGTCCCTGTCTAATCTGTCGAGGTCACGATTGATCCTTTCTCTTTCCCTCCCATCAAGACGACCATCTTCTTTCATGCGGTCAATTTTATCGAGAATGTGTCCTAATTCATTCCGCAGGCGAATCGCTTCGTGTCTTGTCAGGGAACCATGCTCAATCCCCCGTTCTATCCTTTGCTCATCCTCTTGGATTCTTGCCCGTATTCCACCATGCCAATCGCCTCTTTGCGCATAACATGCTGTCATTGTGGCAAAAAGAATTATCGAAAAAATTGCTGAAAAGACCACATTCTTCATATCCGACCTCCTTGTTTTATAAAATATACTGCCCTCAAGGGAAAATTCCGGCGCTCAGCCTGTTCGTCTCCTCTTGCGGGATGTGAAACACCCACTCTATGCTGCATTCACTAATGAAGCATTAAAATTTGCTGGGGGCAAGGACGATTTTGCAAGGTGCAACCGCTATATTTTTTTGTACAAGAAGGCTGCGCTTCCTGGCTTGACGCATTAATTTTGTGCAATCACACACTGTTGTTTGGCCATTGTTGTGTTATGAGTTGTTAACATAAAAAAGCGGGAGCATACATATTTTGTCGTAGATATTCGAGAACAAAGTGGGGTATCTTTTATTCCAATGGTTAGATTCTGCCCATTTGTCAAAGTAATTTCCACATCGAAATTGAAGTACGTATTAAACTCAGCCGCATTTTTTGAGACAGTACTGTCTCATATTCCGGGCTGGGCTGAAATTGACGGAACGCGAACTTTACACCAATTCATCTAAAATGGTTGTTGAACAATGGCACAAAATATTCAAACCTATACCAAGTTATCGATAGTTATTCCGGTCTACAACGAGATCGCTACGCTGGAATTGATCGTTGCCGCAGTCAAGGCGGTTCCACTCCCTCTGATCAAAGAAATTATCCTGGTTGACGATGCATCACAAGACGGCACGATAGAGGTGATGCGAAACAAGATCAACGACCCTGATGTGGTGAAAATCTTCCATGAGTTCAATCAGGGCAAGGGGGCGGCGTTGAGAACCGGATTCAGCCGGGCGACCGGTGATATCATTCTCATTCAGGATGCCGACCTGGAGTATGATCCCAAAGAATATCCAAAACTGCTTGAACCCATTCTGGCCGGCAAGGCCGATGTGGTCTACGGTTCAAGATTCCAGGGCGGCGACGCCCACCGAGTATTGTATTTCTGGCATATGCTCGGGAATAAGTTGCTCACCCTGCTTTCGAATATGTTCACCAATATCAACCTCACCGATATGGAGACATGTTACAAGGTGTTTACCAGACCGGTTATCGACAACATCACCATCTGTGAAAACCGGTTCGGTTTCGAACCCGAAATCACTGCCAAAGTGGCAAAACAAAGGTGTCGGATCTTTGAGGTAGGGATTTCTTATAACGGACGTTCCTACGAAGAAGGCAAGAAAATCGGTTGGCGGGACGGGGTCCGGGCATTCTGGTGCATCATCAAATATAATCTCTTTAATTTTTCCAAAAGGTAGACGATGATATATTTTGACGCCCACGTGCATATCCAGGAAAGGTTTAACTTGAACCAATTTCTGCTCTGTGCCCTGGATAATTTTGACAGACCGAGAGTTGCGACGTCGCCACAATCATCCGGCACCTACTTTTTATTGTTGACTGAAGCAAAATCTCTTGACTTCTTCTCGCTGTTAGCTCAGCAGGCACGGCAAAAGACAGGTCTCTTGCCGGCGGCCTGGCAGGTGATGACAACCGGGGAAGAGGAGTCTTTGCTGCTCAAACATCCGTCCCGGTCTGCCGCCCGCATGTTTGTCATTGCCGGATGGCAACTGGTAACGCGGGAGAGGCTCGAGGTTTTAGCCCTGGCATCCCCGGCAAAAATAGATGACGGCAAGCCCTTGGCTGATACCGTAGATGCGGTTCGCAATAGCGGAGGCCTGGCGGTGTTGCCCTGGGGAGCTGGGAAATGGTTGGGAGCAAGAGGACGGATTGTCGCCGATTTTCTGCAAAGTGCCTCTCCTGATTCCCTGTTTGTTGGTGACAATGGAGGACGACCGAAATTCTGGCCGAGGCCTGCTCTTTTTGACCTTGCTGCTCGCCGGAATATTCGCCTGTTGCCGGGGAGTGACCCCCTGCCCCTCTCTGGAGAGGAGTGCCGGGTAGGCACATACGGTGCTATGGTTGACGGTGACTGCTCGGATGCAAACCCGGCGTCCGACCTGAAGGGGTTGCTGCTGGACAGCAAGAGATTGATCAATACCTTTGGTCAAAGGCAGGGTGTATGGCAATTTTTCCGGACTCAGCTCGGTTTGCGACTGGCGAAATAATTGATACCAACCTATTCATAAAAGGCCATTGGCTGGCCGGCTTTGATGGTCAGGACGAGGGTTGAGATCTCGGAGAGTTTCACTCCGGGCCACTTGAAAGAGACTCCCTGCTCATCGTTTACCAGAATGTCCCAAACCTCCGCTTTTTCCTTGCGTGCCACGTGGATCTTCATTTTTTCCTTATTGGGAATGGTATCGACCGTCAGCACTTCATCACCCCACTCACCCTGGGAAGCCGGGCTGAAGTACAGGTCGATAATCTCGAAACCGGTTTTGTTGATCAGGTTAAATTTATAGTCACCCGCTATGGCAAAACCGGCCAGATGCAGAAAGAGAAGAAGGGAAAAGAGCATTGTTTTCATTTGTGTTGCGTCTCCTTGAAGATGAATTATCAATGATATCGGTTAAAAGAGTGTCCTTCCCTGGCCCGCAGAAGACCCGTTACTTTCGGGGCCGGCGTTTAATCTAACGATTTTCGCACATTCATACTCGATTCTTTGGGAAATGTCGAATAGGTACCGCGTTTATCTACGATCTCGACACCATTATTTGATTATTCCTGGAACATCACCTATTATTGAGGCAGAGGGCTGTTAACTGCCTTGAGCAATGCAGTGTTTTGTCCCAATGAAAAGGGAGGTACACCGTGTCCCCATTTTCTCCGCCATCCAGCCAATCAGACAAAGAAGACAATTCGAAGATCGTGCAGCAACTGGTTGCTGAGATTCAGGTCGCAGCAAAAGCTAGAAACTTCAGTCTTGCGGACCACCTGCATGAGAAGCTCATCGCTACGGATCCGATGGCCCTCAGTGAAATCATCAAGTCCTCCGGCTTTATCGAAGATGAAAAGACCGCAGCGATAAGTCGGGATCACCTGGTAATCTGGGGAAAGCTCTACAATTCACTCAGCGATGAGGAGCGCAACTGCTTCTATTACAGTATGAAGAAGCTTGTTCTGCGACCGAAGACCCTGATTTTGACACACGGAACAATGAACAGCCGACTTTTTCTCATTGACAAAGGACAGGTGATAATCTTCTTCCAAAAGGATGGCAAGAATGTCGTCTTGGCCAAATTAGGGCCGGGTGATATTTTAGGCGAGTATACGTTTTCCACCATTTCTCTTTGCTCTGCCTCGGCGATCACTTATACCGAGGTGCAACTGATGCTTCTTGAAAACAGCGCCGCTGATAGGTGGGAAGATCAGTGCCCGGGCCTGTACGAAAAAATCATCGATTTCTGTTTGAAGAGTGGGAGGGTTGACGAAATATTGCGCAACAAAAAGATGGAAAAAAGGCGTTATGAGCGCCATGCAGCTGCCGGCTTAGTCAAGGCGACACTCTTAACCTCTGAAGGCAGCATAACTGAGATCGTTTATAGCGGTGAACTGGCGGACATCTCGAAGAGCGGATGCTGCATCAGCATGCGCTTCTCGCAAAAAGCCATAGCCCGCGCTTTGTTGGCAAGATATCTGCAAATGTTCGTCACCTCCGCCCAGGAAAAGGATCCGGCAACGATGACGGTCGTTGGCAAGGTAGTGCGCGTGTCCTTCCATCTCTATGGTGACTTCAGCGTACATATCCAATTTAACACGTTATTGCATGAGGAGGTGCTGAGGCAGTTTGTTAGCTAAATGAGCTACACGGCCCACATATTGAATTTTCACGCCCTTTTGGTAAAAGGGGAGGATCAAGCAGCTGACTCTTCCAGCTGCTTGCGGCAGACTGCGGCAAAATCCTCAGGATAATGGCCATTTATAAAACGTAACTGTGCCTCGCTGAAGGCGCCCGGCGATTCGGGCAGGCGGGGGAGAAAAGCATACAGCAGTGGTTGTCGTCGGTTATTTGCAACGCCGAACCTTTTTGCATATTCAATAGATGTGACCATCTTCGCACCAAGTCCTGCTAGGGCCTTTTGCGCCATCAGGATGCCGGTGTCAAGGGAACGACGTGCAGCTTGATTACACTCGACAACATTGCCGGGAAGATTGCCGTCGGCATCAGGCAGGGTCATAAGCTGCAGTTCCCATTGCGAGGTTTGGGCCTTGGGGACAAAGAGCATGCAGTTGCCGTCGCTCCATACCACCAGGCTGGCAGGCAGGTCGCCTCGACCGTCCATACGGCCATTGCCGGCGATAGCCGCCCGGTAATCGGCAAAGAAGTCGTTGCCATGAAGCTGGTGGTAGTCGTCGATATGCTCGGCCAGCAGGTCGCCGCAGCAGTAGCTCGGCAGTTGCCCGATCGGCTGTTGACAGCCGTCGTTGTAAATAGTCACGCTTGCCGGGACCATGGCATACTGCTGGTGCACCTGCTGATGCGAGGCATGCAATCGGTACAATGAAGGCGCAAAATCAAAACCGAAATTCCAACCCCAGAGGGTGGCGGAGCCGCTTCCTGTCTCTGGCATTTTGTCGGCAATAGTCAGACGCAGCGCTTCGAGCTCCTCATGCGAAAGCATCCTTTTCGTCGCCGGCAGAGGCACACCCAGCTCTGCAGCAAGGCACACAAAGGTGCGTTGGTAGTAAAGATGTCGCAGACCGCGAATGTCTTCCGGGCCAAGGGCAGTTATCGAGTAGCGGATGGCATCATCGGCCATGTTGGCGGCGTAATGCCCGCCGGGGATATAGGAATTTCGCCGCAGATATTCAAAGACGTGGGTAGTGCCGTCCTTCGGCCATTCTCCGACTATCTCGCTGGCACCTTGGGCGCCGGGGCGGATGACCATGATAATCTTGTAATCATCCGGCAGATGCGGATTGTTGGCCACTGCCTCGTACAGGGCGTGGTTGTGGATGACCGGATGCAACCTGGCAGTGGCGTCCTCACGGAAACGAAGACCGGTCGGCTGACTGTGATCTCCGGCCATTTCGCAGCACAGCTCGGCCAGGGCAACCAGATCCTGCGGATCGGTCGAACAGGTGGCGAGTGCCAACAAAATCGGTTCCGGCAACTGGGCAAACAGGGTTTTGTCAATTCCGGCAATTTTTAACGTTGCGGACAAGGATACGCTCGCTGGCGCCGCCAATCGAATATTCTCGGACTTCCCGGCACTGGCATCAGCCCATTCTTTGTCGATATAGGTGCTACCCTTGAAGGGGAATGGGTTGGGGATTTCGTAGATCCAATCGGCATCGGCGACGGCGATGTTTTCCTGCGGATAGTTCCGCACATTGTCCACCAACTGATTGTTGGTCGTAAGACCCAAGGCCGCAAGTCTGGTGTCCTGTCGCAGATTGGCAACAGAATAGGCCGGCTTATGGATACCGTACTGAAATTTCCCGGCAGGGGTAATGCATGTCCGAAGCAGTTTCATGGGGACACTTCCCGTATTAATTGCGGGGCCGCCCAGGTTTTTTTGGTCTGAGTGGCTGTTGTAATTGAAGTTCAAGCTTATCGATAAATTTTTCCGATCCACACGGTCGACCGGTTCTGGTGGCTTTGCGAATCGCGTCGTCGGTTGCTTCATCTTCGGCGCGCACAAATTCTGCGTAGGTGGGCCGCTTTTTCGGAGAGAGCCATGAGCGTGTATAGAGCAGCGGATCCTTTGTGCCGGTGATATGGGCTTTGGCGCTTGACCAGCGATATAACTCTGCGCTGTCCACCACACCGGCTTTCAGGGGATTACACTCGATGTATCGCGCCACCGCCCAAAGGTGCCGATCGCTTTCAACGACACATGAGAAAAAGCGGTTTTGCCAGATGCGACCGGATTGATGCTTTTTACGATTCAGATACTGGGTATACATCATGTTGGTAAGTCCGATGCCACGTGACAATGCGGTTTCCGTCTCCGGCACGGCAAGGAGATGGATATGATTATCCATCAGGCAATAGGCCAAAATCTGTAAACGATATTTTTTTGCGTTTCCGGTTAGCAGCTTCAAATAGGTCAGCCGGTCTTCGTCATCGAAGAAAACTGTGGCACGATTGTTGCCGCGTTGGGTGATGTGATGCGGGTAGCTGGGAGCTATGATACGTGCGATTCTTGGCATGGGGGAATAGTACCTCAAGGGATACAGGTTTGCAAGAAATAATTCGGGAAGTGTCCCCTTTAAATAAAGTTCACATCTCCATTTCAACCTCACCGATTCCATAGTACCAGCGCTTGTTGATAAATCTGTGACCGCGATATCCCCAGGTCGGAAGCCAGTTGGCGGCTCACATCTTTCAAGGAGAGTTTGGAATTATCGCGGTACCAGAGGATCAGTTCTTCAAGAGTCTGTCCTTTTACCTCTTCTTTTGAACCGGGGCAAATAACCACGACAAATTCGCCGCGGTTTCTGCCTTCCTTGCTTTTTGCCAGCAGGTCACTGAGCGTCCCCGATTGCAAATCTTCAAAGCTTTTGGTCAGTTCCCGCGCCCAAAAGGCCTGCCGTTCACCAAGTATTTCAAGGGCATCGGTCAAAAAATCATCGATGCGGTGCGGTGACTCATAGAACACCACCGGGTAAAGGCAGGCGGCGACAGCGGAAAGGGCTTTGCGGCGTTGTCCTGATTTTGCCGGGAGAAAGCCGAGAAAGAGAAAACCGGCGGTGGTTATTCCCGAACCGGAAAGGGCGGTGGTCAGTGCCGATGCGCCCGGCAGCGGCACGACCCTAAGACCTGCCTCATGGGCCTGGCGAACGACGACAGCGCCCGGATCGGAAATGGCCGGAGTTCCGGCATCGCTGACCAGGGCGACATTTTTGCCTTCCTGCAGACGAAGAAGTATCTCCTCACTGCGCTCTGCCTCTTTTTCCCGGTAGTAGCTGATGAGCGGCGTGGCGATCCCGAAGTGGTTGAGGAGATTGCGGGTATGGCGGGTGTCTTCGGCGGCGATGATGTCGACCTCTTTGAGGATACGCAGGGCCCGCAGGGTTATATCTTCGAGATTGCCGATGGGAGTGGGGACGATATACAGCGTTCCGTGGGCGGTCCGGGTTTCGGTCATGGGTGGCTCAGGGTGGAGGTATTAGTAAAGGACTGATATTTTCACCACTATGCTCAACTCAACGAGAAATTGCATCCGCTTTTTCGCCATACGGATATGCGGATCGCACAATGGCAGTGGACGGCACAAAAAATTGCAAAACACAGCGGGAAAGGGTAGCCTGAAGGTTGCCGCTTACTACGGTTCTTATCGCCCTTTTATTGTCGCCGAAGACAGAGCCGGAAAAAGAATGCTTCATCATCGAAAAAACATGGCGCCCTTGTTTAAATTTTTTTCTTCCCTCTTCATGGTTCTTGCCGCTTTTTGCCTTTCCTCCTGCTTGGAAAACGAGGAGACGGTTAAAGTATCTCTGGATAAGCGCCAGGATATTGCTTTCAGACAGCAACAGCCGGCCATTACCTACGCCTATCTGCCGCAGTACGCCCATACCGAATCCTTTCAGCGTCATCACTTGTTGGTGGAATATCTCGCTGAGGAAACCGGCCTTACCCTGCGCCAGGTATTCCCGGATACCTTTGACGACCATGTAAAAATGTTCGGTCAAGGCAAGATCGATATATCATTTTCCAACCCGTTTATCTACGTGCAATTGGCCAACCGCTTCCAAGCCAAGGCGATGGCCAGGATCGTTGAAGAGGACGGGCGTGCTGAATTTCGCGGCCAGATCATCGCCCGCAAGGATAACCGGGCGGTGCAAACCATCAAAGACTGTCGGGGAAAATCATGGGTGGCGGTTGATCCATCATCTGCCGGGGGCTATCTGTTTGCCCTTGGCCATTTTATTGACAATGGATTGAAACTCAAGGATTTCAAGGAAGTGGTCTTTGTCGGTGGTCGCCAGGAGAATGTGATCCTCGGGGTTTACACCGGCCTGTACGACATCGGTTCAATTCGCGAAGGGTCTCTGGGCGTGGTCAAAGATAAAATCGATATCAGCCAGATCAAGGTGATTGCTAACTCCAACTGGTATCCGGGCTGGGTCTACGCCTACAGCTCCAAACTTCCCTCGGAAGTGGTGGAGAAAATCAGGGCGGCCATGCTACGACTTGATTATCAGAATGATCCCCGGCATCGGGTTATTCTTGATACGGCAAAGTGTATCGGCATCGTTCCTTCCGATGATCGGGATTTTGATCTTGTCCGCGATTTGAGCAAAAAGGTGGGCTTGGGCCTTGAGTAATTATCTGCCAAAATTTCATTCCCGACTCAGGTTCAGAACCAAGATCACCCTAGGGGTAACCTTCATGCTGGTCTTCTGTGGTTTGGGTATCGGCCTTATCCTGTCCAGCATGTCGTCGGGAGCGCTTCTTGAGGAGGGGAAAAAACGCGGCATGGCCCTTACCTCGGGGTTGGCCTTTGGTCTGGCCGAGCCTATTCTAGCCATGGATTTCCTGCAGATGAAAAACGTCATCGACAATCTCCAAAGTCAGTATGATGACGTCCTCTATATCTTTCTCACCGATGCCACCGGCAATATCCTTGCCCATACTTTTAGCGGCGGCTTTCCCACCGATCTGCTTCAGGTCAACCTCGATGGCGGCAGGAAACAACCTCTGCTTTTAATGACCGAGCGAGGACCAGTGTATGATTTTAATGCCAGGATCGTTCTTGGCGAGAGCCATCTAGGCAGCGTCAGACTTGGGTTGTCTCGGGGTGAAATCGACAGCCAGATTCGTCGCCAGCGACTGACCAGCCTTTACAGCACTTTGGGCGTGGTTGGTTTGGGCATTGTTCTGGCCCTATGGTTTTCTCGTACCGTGACGTCCCGCCTCAACAGGTTGAGGAAGTCAGTGGAGGAAATCGTCAGGGGCAATCTTGATGTCCAGGCCGGATTTTCACCGGAAAATAAACACAATTTCGGCGATGAACTGCAGGATCTGGCCGAGGCCTTCGACGCCATGGCCATGACGGTGAAAAAACATATCGAAGAACTGACCGAGAGAGAAAAGACCATTGCCAGGCAACAGGGCCTGCTCAAGACTATTATGAATGTCACGCCGGATTTCATCACCCTGCAGGATAAAGAACTGACCTATACCTTTGCCGGCAAGGCCTTTTGCGACTATTTCAACCTCAAAGAGGAGGACGTGGTCGGCAAGACCGATTTTGACATTTTTCCAGGCGAACAGGCTGAGCAGAATGTCCATGAAGGCCGGCAGATTCTTGGCACCGGCCATCCTTTGGCCAAGGAACTCAGCCTCAAACGCCCGGAGGAACAGCGATGGTTCCATGTGATCAAGGTTCCCGTTTATGATCAGGACGGCACCATCATGGGCGTTCTCTTAACCGCCAGGGATATCTCCATGCTGAAGAAATTTCAGGAGCAGCTGATCCAGTCCCAGAAGATGGAAGACCTGGGCCGCCTGGCAGGGGGGGTGGCCCATGAAATCAACACGCCTCTAGGCATTATTCTCGGTTACAGTCAGCTGTTGATGGACGATATCAAGGATGAAGAACTGCTTGAAGGTATGAAGATCATTGAAAAGCAGACCAAAGTTTGCCGCAACATCGTCGCCGACCTGCTGGGCTTTGCCAGAAATTCCCAATCATTCAGCGAAACGGTCGACGTCAACGCATCAATTAGAAAGGTCGTCAATCTGGTTGAGCATATATTTTTCCTGAAGCGCATAAAAGTATGTACTCTTCTCGATGAAAATATCCCACCAACAACCGGTGACCAGGCGAGGTTGAAACAGGTTTGGTTGAATCTGCTGAATAATGCCGCCGATGCTATCGGCACGGATGGGAGTATTTTTGTCCAGTCCAGGCTTCGCCCGGAAGGGCAGACCTTTGAGGTAAGCGTAACCGACACCGGCACGGGCGTGGCAAAAGTCAATTTGTCGAAGGTGTTTGACCCGTTTTTCACCACCAAAGAGGTCGGAAAAGGTACTGGTTTGGGGCTTTCGGTGTCATTTGGAATCATCAAAGATCATGGCGGAGTGATCTCCGTAGTCAGTCCCCCACAAGAACAATACCTGCCCACAGATTGCCAAAGGACCGAACAGATGGGACCGGGTACGGTATTTATTGTCGAACTGCCTCTTGTCAAAGGATAAAATCCATCTTGACCAGGGCTGACAGTGCAAAATTTGTGAAAATTCACCGAAAAAAATCAAATACATTTGCTTGAGCCGCACTGAGAACCACCTGCCCGCCAAAGCCCACCTCATGTTTAAAATCCACCACCCGTTTCCCCACCACCAAGCGCGGAGTTCCTATTTCACCGATACGGTAGACAACGCGGGTAAACCGGCGTTGTAGTCCGGTCGTCGTGAAAGGACCCCCGGTGTGGTAGAAATCGTCGACCTCCTCCGGTTTTATCTGCATCGGAGGGAGGCCACGCGGATCGGCAAAAGTCACTGATGTTTGTACCAGTGCACCGGCTATAGCGACAAAATCCTCCGTGACATCCAAGTCAAAGAGCGAATTGTGCCACATCAGGGTGCTTGTCTCACCGTCACGAAGCAGGACCGACAACAGTGACCGCCTCGTCTCGCCATCCGTCAGTTCCAGTCGTGTGTGCCGAGGGACCGTAAATTCCGGTGCAAACCACATAACGAATATTGTGCCGACCGCTAACGCCGGCACAATCAGCTTTTTATATGGCAACACTGATGGGTATCCTAGTTGAGAATACCCTGTTCTTTAAAGAACTTGGCGGCACCCGGGTGGATGAACTTCTGCGCTTCGGTATTAGCCTGTTTGACTGCCATCTCTGGCGTCAATTTGGAGACTTCCTTAGCGATGGAGGCCAAATCTTTCTGGTTGGCAAAAATTGTTCTTACGATCTGGTACATCCTCTCTTCAGGGAAATTGTCCATAGCCAACAGCACAGCGGTGATTGCCAGAGTCTCGGTGTCGGCTTCAACGCTTGCATAGCTCCCTTTGGCAAAGACACTTTTATGGAATACGCCGGGATTTTCCGTCATGATCTTTTTCGCAGTCTCACCGCCAATGGGCAAAAGTACCATTTTCAGGCTGGAGGTGGAGGCCAGATCAATTATCGAGCCGGTGGGCACAGCACCACTCCAGAAGAAGGCGTCAAGTTTGCCGTCTCTCAGGCCCGCTACACATTCCGTCGCACCGAGTTTTTCCCGTTTGAAGTCTTTGTCCCAATCTAAACCGAGTGATTTGAGCACATAGGATGCTTGTTCTTCAGTTCCGCTGTTGGGGGCACCGGTGGAAACGCGTTTGCCCTTGAGGTCCGTGAGGCTTTTGATGCCGCTTCCGTCTTTGGTGACCACATGCAGCGGCTGTTCGTAAAATCCCATGACCATGCGGATGTTGAACTGGCCTTTGAGTCCTGGCATCTTGCCCTCGTTCACCCAGGGTACGTGATAATCATAGGCAAACGCCATGCCGGCCTTGCCGGCCGTCAACAGCTTGATATTGTCGAGCGCCGCTGTGGTTGCCTCGGCGGTGGCATCGGTGTTTGCGACATTCTGGGTGATGACGCCGCCAATCGCGCCGCCAAGCGGATACCATACGCCGCCCGTGCCGCCGGTGACAATGCTGAACGAAAGTTTGTCCTGGGCGGTAACCTGTTGACTGTACGCTGCTAACAGGAAAACCCAAAAGATGATCATGTACACCATGCTTTTTAACTTCATCTTCTTCTCCCTCCCGATAAATTTTAAATCAGGTCGCGAGGTTATTCGCGACCGCGATGAGTCATCCAATTACGGATAACGACAACCATGCCGATGGCAGCAGGCAATATTCCGAGTAGAGACCAATTTATCACATCTAACACCATGACAACGGCGACAACAATGAGGATCGCCCGTTCAAGCAGATTGAGTGGGCCGCGAAAATAAGCAACGATGCCCAGCGACAGAAAAAACAAGGAAAAACTGCTATTAATCACCGCCTGGAGAAAACCCGGCAGCGTTGCGCCGATGATAAGCAGATTGGCACCTTCTTTCGTTGCTGAGAAGAGAAAGGGCACCAGGAAAGCAGGCAACGAATACTTCCACGCCTGCATCATCGAGCCAAAGGGATTGCCCCCCGTTACCGCGGCTGCGGCCGACGGTGACAGCCCAACAGGCGGAGAAACCTCCGACAACACGGCGAAATAAAAGGCCAGCAGATGTGCCACGTAATCGGGAACGCCAACTTTGATGAGGGCGGGGGCGACCATAACGATAGTCATGATGTACGTGGCGGTAATCGGCAGGCTCAGGCCAATGACGAAAGAGGTGAACAATGCCAGAAAGAGTGCGAGGATGACCGAGCCGCCACTCAACGACATGATGATCGACGAGATCTTCAGGCCGAGGCCGGTCAGAGAGAAGACACCGACGATCAGACCGGCAGCGGCGAGCAGAACGGCCACCGGCAGCATATTTCTCGCGCCGTCGATGGTGGCCAGGATGATCTTTTTCGGTACCAACCATTCTTGGCGGTCCTTGCTTAAAAAGCTAATGGCGATCGTCGTGGCAATGGCACCGAGGGCAGCCATCTCCGGAGAGAGGTTCCAGCCGACGAGGAGGGCGATAAGCACAACCAGCGAGATCAGGTGATAGCCTTTGCTTTTCATTACCTGTCCGATGGTCTGCGACTCTCCTTCCGGCGGCTTGAAATTCATTTTCCTCGCCTCCATCTCCACCATGAACAGCGTTCCCATGTAATAGAGCAGCGTCGGCATTGACACCATCACCACCACGTCCCAGAAGGAGATTTTCAGGAATTGCATAATGAGAAAGGCCCCGGCACCCATCAGTGGCGGAGAGATAACCGCGCCGATGCCGCCTGCCGAAATGAGGCCGGCGGCCATATCTGCGCTATAGCCGGCCTGGCGGAGGATGGGCCACATAATGGGAGTGACCGACATGGTCGTCGCAACGCCGCTCGCCTGCGGTCCACCCAGCAGGGCGGTGGTAATGACGGCACCGCGCCCGGCGCTCGACGCACTGCGACCCATCACCGACAGTGACATATCAAGCCAGAACCGGCCCGCTCCCGCCGCATCCATGAACACCCCGTAGACCACGAACAGCATGACAAACGAAACGCTGACCGAAATCGGCACCCCTAAAATACCTTCGAGGGTCATGGTCATGTGGCCGACGATGCGGTCAAGGTCATAGCCCTTGTGGGCAAGCGGCCCTGGGATATAATTGCCGAGACAGGCATAAAGGAGAAAGCCTACCAATACCAGAGTAAAGGCGGTGCCGACCGTGCGGCGCGACAACTCCACCAGCATGAGGATCATCGAGATGCCGAACACCATGTCCCACGTTTCCGGCAATGTCGAACGGCGAATGAACTGGTCGAGGTCAACGAGTGCATAGATTATGGCGGCCACGCCAAATATGGCCAGGAGCACATCGAGTCCGGCCAGCCATTTGCCGGACTTAGGTGAAAAGGGTATTGCGAGAAAACCGAGAACCAGAATGAAAGCGACATGAACCATGCGGAAGGCGTAGGTCTCAATGGCCACTGCCGCACCGTATACCGACCAGGCAACAAAGGCGAAAAAGAGCACGCCCAGGATAGCGCCCTTAATATCTCGAAATTCTATCATCGTGCTCCCCTTGGCGGGTTAGACTAGGATCCTACTGCAAACCCATGCAGATCAAATGGTATCACGCTGGGTCGCTCGTCTTGGGGTTTGTGGCAAACAAGCACCTACGTCCTGTTTGAATATCGCGACATTACCCTCTCGTATCGCTCTTTGCAATTACTTTGCATCAAACAATCGAGCACTTACCATCATCCGAAGGTGATTATATAAAAAAATTGCTAAAGCTGTCTTGAAAGGGTAGCTTGGTAGGCCAAAGAGCATACGAGATACCTTTTCACGCCCTATACCGCGGAGATTTCAGCTTTGCCATGACCTGCTGTGAAACAATCCACGTCCCCTACGGTAGGAGCACCTTACCGTTGGTCTTGCCTGTCGGTGCCGTTCAATTACCGGTGGCGGAAACAGAAAAAAGCATTACTCCGGAATTGTTTCGTGCCGGGTGCGCCGATTTTTTCCGGCAAAATCCACTTGATTTGGCCCGGCCGATTCTTGTGGTCGCCGATAAGACCCGGCTCTGCGGCTATCCCGAGTACCTGCCGGTGCTGCTTGCGGAACTGCAAGAACGTGGTCTTGACCCCGTCCGGTTGCGGATCCTCATCGCCTATGGCACCCATGCGCGGCAGAGTGACGAGGAATGTCTGCATGCCTACGGCAACAGCTACCGATCTTTGATTTTTTTGCACCATGATTGCAGAGACCGGGATTCCTTTGTGGAATTGGGGCAGACGAAGCGCGGCACCCCCATCCGTCTCCGCCGCGATCTTGCTGAGGCAAGCACCATTATTACCATGGGGGCGGTGTCGCACCACTACTTTGCCGGTTACGGTGGCGGCCGTAAGCTCATTTTTCCCGGTCTCGGTGAGCGTGAGGCGATTTACGCCAACCACGCCCTGTATCTTGATAAGACCACCAAAAACATTGCCGCCGGCTGTCGGCCCGGCAATCTTCAAAACAACCCGCTGGCCGAAGACCTCTTCGAAGTGGAAGACGCCCGGCAAGCGGATGTAGCAATCCATGGTATTCTCGATGCACAAGGTGCGCTCTGTGATCTTGTCGTCGGGAAGGGACGCTTGCCGTTTCTCACCGCCTGTGCTACCCATGGGGCATCCTGTGAAACCCGTTCTCGACGTTTTGCGACCGTGGTCGCCTCTTGTGGCGGCTACCCCAAGGATATCAATTTCATCCAAAGCCATAAGGCAGTACATAATGCGGCGATGTTTGTCGAAGACGGCGGCCTCCTCCTGCTTTACGGTGAGTGCCGGGATGGCGTCGGCTCGACCACCTTTTTGCCTTGGTTTGAAATGGGTGGTTTTGCAGCGGCTTTTGCGCGTTTGGCCGAACACTACGAGGGCAATGGCGGCACCGCCTTGGCAATGATGGCCAAGACCCGGCGCATTCGCATCGGCCTGGTGACGGGGCTGGGCGAGGACATCTGCCGCAGTATCGGTGCCGAGCGTTTCAGCCATGACCGGGTCATGGCTCACCTGGCAAGCCTCGACGATAAGGCCGATCTTGCCTATATCGCCAATGCCGGGCTTCTGGTCAACAGGGGCTGATTCAGTCGGCAGAAAAGGGTTGAAAAAAGCAATAAGTAACAAAAAACGAAATCTGTTTCATGTCTCATCTCTGTTTGATGTCTATTTGACACATGCTTTGTGCGGTCTATACCCCGAACTGCTTGCCTCATTTTTTGATTTCAATATTACCGTGCAATTCCGGCAGTTATAATCGATACAGCCCGGGGCATGGAACACATTGCTTCTACCGTTTCCATGGTATATTTCTGTGACTGCATTGGCTTCTTTGGAATTCCAGGCTGGATTTACATGAGTTTTTGTAACCGCCGGTGTGGAGCCCTCATTTTCCCTTTTTCTTTCTTGTTCTCGCCATTCCCATGGAGGTATGGGGTTTTTATCCTGCCATAATCCAAGACGAGAATTCCTTGCAAGCTCTTCTATCTTCAGCCAACTTTCGCAAAATTCAGAGTGACAGTATTTCCTGAATACCCATCCATTGCCACCGGTAAGTATCTTTTCATTTAAATTTTCGCCATTAACCATAACTACGGCGACGGTTCTCCCATAATCATCAACTTCAACCGGGGTTATGCGCACTCTTTTGTGGAGTGATTTTGAGATGGTAAATTGTTTGGCATTTTCTCCATGGACTTGGAATGCTTCCGGACAATCCACACCGTAAAGGCGTATTTTTACGACGCCATTTTTTGCAGTCTTTACCGTAAGGGTATCGCCGTCGGAAACATCGATAGTCTGCCCAACGTAAGAATTTTCCGGTGTGGCATAGCTCGGAGTTCCGGTGAAATATATGGTGAGGATAATGGCGATAAGGTGCAGAAGATATTTTGGAAAGGCATGCATTTGCATTATGCTCAATTTGGTAAAGAATTATGCAGATTCAACGCGGAGTTACGAGGATTTTTAATGATTTTCATAAAAGAATGTCAGTTGTGGTAATCAACTCTTCCCACATTTTCAATATATTAATTACCTCAAGATCCAAGAAGCCTCATTGCATCCATAAACGCAACCAAGAATCTCATTGAAACTATATGTTTTAAAATTTACTCTGACCTCATTTACGTGCGGAGGCTACCGGGCGGGCATTTGGGGCATGAAAGAAGATGTCGTTATGTGTTAGCGTTCCGTCGCTCTTGAGCAGCAGCTTCCGCACGGCGATCAATGCAGAGAGAATGTTAGCTTCCTCGGTGTTGGTAGCCCCGGCTTTCGCGACGAGTTTGTACGTCTCCTCCGGTAACCATAGCGCCAGTTCCCAGGCAAGTTGATTTGCCTTTCTGTAGTCCGCTTCGCTCGAGTCAGACTTGAGGCGAAAGTAGTATGAGAAGTACTCCGCGACTTTCGACGCCTGTTCTCGTACCCTGATGTCGTACTTGTAGTCTTCGAGGATTCGATCCTTTTCCGACTTGATCGACGCCTCGAGTCGGGCTTTGAGCCAGGTTGTTGCCACAAATTGAATTGCTCCAATGCCGCACAGAATTGCAACTATTTCAGTATTGCCAATGACGAATTGCATAGGAACCTCGAATTGTCCGGTGATCGGCCATGGGGCTTAATAAATTATTCTGCTGATCTGTAATCACCCAGAATTGCAGAGTGTTCTGCATGTTTCCTTATGCCGAAAAATCTCTGACCTTCAGGCATTTTGCAGGTATTCTCGGTAAGGCACCTATATTTATGAAAAAATTTGACAACCCGGTTAAGAGTTAATTATTGCTTTTCTGTATATCATTCCAAATGGAAGGATGATCTATTTTTGAAGAGCTTCCCTTGATCCACTGCCTCACCAGTACTACTGGCACGTTTCATCAGGGTCGGAAACGGGTATCTTTGACCTATCCAATTCAAAACCAAGTCTTGCTTTCTGTACATGTTAACAGTATGGATTCCTCTTTTCGCTACATTTTGTAACATGCCACCGTAGTAATGCCAAGCGCAAATCATCGTTAATCCGAGGTCGTAATTTTATATGGAAGACCGGTTTTCCTGACGCTATCACGAAATCTTACCCTTCTCACGACGCAACATAGGTAAGGTTATTGCAACAACAGCTTGCCAGTTGCACCACCAAGCTCCATTATTAAATTGAAGAAAAGAGCCGAAGCGGGCATAATAGCGCCGAAACAAGGTCGTCCAGCAAGCTCAATTTTTCACCAAAGGACTAAAATGAGTAAACATATAGGGATATTAACAGCAGGTGGAGACAGCCCTGGGCTGAACGCGGCGATTCGTGCCATCGGCAAAACGGCGTTGTCCTCGGGGATGCATGTTATTGGCTTTCGTGATGGTTTTCGCGGGCTGATGGAAAATAGGACCTTGCGTCTTGGGCTGGAGACTCTTTCCTCGATTCTTACTAGGGGCGGGACCATCCTTGGCACCAGTCGCGACAAACCGCACAAGATGCCGGTCGGCAGTGAGGTGATGGATATGACCCAGGTCATCTGCGACAATTACCGGCACCATAATCTTGACGCCCTGATCTGTATCGGCGGCGGCGGCACTCAGAAAAATGCCTACCGGCTGGCGCAGAAGGGCCTGAATATCCTGACTCTTCCCAAGACCATCGACAATGATGTGGCGATGACCGATGTCACCTTCGGATTTCATACCGCAATGGAGATCGCCACCGAGGCCATCGACCGCTTACACTCGACCGCCCACAGCCATCACCGGATAATCGTCGTCGAAATCATGGGCCACAATGCCGGCTGGCTGGCCCTGGGGGCGGGAATGGCCGGAGGTGCGGATGTGATTCTTATCCCGGAGATTCCCTACGATTTGCAAGCCGTTACCACCGCCATTCGCAAAAGAAAACAGCGAGGCACCAATTTCAGCATTGTTGCCGTTGCCGAGGGGGCGCTGTCGGTTGCCGAGCATCAACGCTACATCGGTCTCAAGCAGGCAAAAAGCGAGGCAAAGGAAAAGGAAGACGGCAAAGCCCTGAAAAAGGCGGAAGAGGCCCTGCTCGAATTTGCTGCCCTCCGCAGCAATAATACCCTCAGGCTGTCGCAAGAGCTGGAAAAAATGACCGGCCTGGAATCACGGGTAACCATACTCGGCCACTATCAGCGGGGCGGGACACCCTCCGCCGCTGATCGGATGTTGGCCACCCGTCTCGGCAGTGCCTGTGTCGATTACATTGCCCAGGGCATCGGCGGGGTAATGATTGCCGCCGATCGCGATGGTACCAGGGCGGTACCGCTGGCAGAGGTGGTCGGCAAAAAAAATCTGGTGCCCCAGGATCATCCGTGGGTATTGGCTGCCCGCAAGGTCGGCACCTGTATGGGCGATTGATGAAGTGGGCGGTGGCCGGGCAAAAGACCCGGACCACCGTTTACAGGTGGTATTTTCCCCGATAGCCGCGCGGCGTTATCATCAGGTCGTTCCAGGTGTAGGTCTGGCTGTTGCCGATGATGACGGTCGACTGCATGCCGATGTCGCTTTCCAGCATTTTCTCTAAAGTGGTGACGACGATTGTTTCGTTGTCCCTGGTGGCGGCGGTGACGATGCCGACCGGGGTGGCCGGTGCGCGATGGGCAAGAAAGATCTCCTGGGCGCGGACGATCTGGTCGGTGCGCCGCTTTGATCTGGGGTTGTAGATGGCGGTGACAAAATCGGCGGTGGCGGCGGCGAAAAGGCGCTTTTCGATCACTTCCCAGGGGGTAAGGAGATCGGACAGGCTGATGGCCGCAAAGTCGTGCATCAGCGGCGCACCAAGACGGGCGGCACAGCTGTTGATGGCGGCAAGCCCCGGAATGATCTCGATTTTACAGGTACAAGCCGTTTCTTTCGCCAGCTCATACACCAGCCCGGCCATGGCGTAGATGCCGGGATCGCCGCCGGAAACCAGGGCGACGATTTTTCCCGCCTCGGCCGCCGTCAGGGCAATGCGGCAGCGCTCCACCTCTTTCATCATCTCCGAGGAAATTACTTCTTTACCTGCCAGGAAGTCGGGGATCAGATCGAGGTAGGTTTTATAGCCGATGATTACCTCTGCTTTTTCCAGGACCTCGCAGGCGGCAAGGGTCATCTGTTTTACTGCTCCGGGTCCTGTCCCGACAACGAAAAGGGTGCCCGGGCTATTGCCATGGTTACATTTTTCCATTTTCTTTTCCTACTCTCGAGATGATTGCTTTGCGCGCTGAGCAGCGCGGCCGGTTCGGCAACGCCGATGGCTCCGACCGCTTTCAGAGCGGCAAAGGATATTGCCACATTATTTAAGGTATTGATTTGCTCGCCGGGAAAAAACTCGATCTGCCGGCCATTGTCGGCGGCAAATTGCAAAAGGCCCGGTTCGTCATTTTTTTTATCAATGGAGGCAAAGTTGCGGATGCTTGCCTTGCTTAGCTGTAAATCCGTCAGCAACTCGGTCAGGGCCTCTTCGAATTCTTCGACCGGGGTGCCGCGGTTGCAGCCGATGCCGACCACCAGGGTGCGTGGCCGGAAGATTGTCGCTCCCTCGGCGTAGCGCGTAGAGGTGGAAACAATGATATCGGCCTGCTCGGGATCGCCCACCTGGGTCAGCCCTGGCGGCAAGGAGACGACCCCTTCATCGGTATAAAGGTGCAACTCACCGCGGTTGACAAGAAGAGTGGCGGCTGCCGTGAGTTTTTCCCGGCTGGGGGCAAGCAAGCCCTGTGACTCTGCCCAGAGATCAAGGGCAACGAGTTTTAAGGTGTCGGAGGCGGTAGTGATAACCGGCGTTCCGCCGGTAAGCTTCGCCACTCTGCGCGCCAACTCGTTGCCCCCGCCCATATGCCCTGAGAGAAGACTTATGGCATGTCGGCCCTTCTCATCCATAATGACAACACAGGGGTCGACCAGTTTGTCCTGCAGCAGCGGGGCGATGGCTCGGACAACAATGCCGGCGGCCATAATGCACACCAGGCCGTTATAGCTATGCCAGTTGGCGGCGATCAGGTCGGCGACCTTTTGCCCTTCCGTCTGCGTAAGAAAGGTCGCACCGTCAAGCCGGTCGGCAAGTTCCAGTGCCAGCTTGTTCCCGCCCTGGGTTATGGCGACAAGGGCAATTTTCATCAATCGCCGCTTCCCTGCCGGTAGCCGTGGGTAAAGGCGCTGTCATAGAGTTTCGAAAGGGCCGGTGGCGGCCCTTCGGCCAGCACCTTGCCGACAGCGATAATTGCGGTTTTGGTGATGTTGGCCTCTTTGACCTGGGCGGCAATGGTTGCCAGAGTCCCCCGCAATTGTCTTTCATCGGGCCAGCTGACCTTTTCAACAATGGCCACCGGAGTGTCGGCCGGATAGCCGCCGGCACGCAGGTCGGCGACCACCTCCTCAATCATCCCGACGCTTAAAAAAATCATCATCGTTGCCTGATGGGTGGCCAGCGACTTGAGGCTTTCCCCTTCCGGCACCGGGGTTCTGCCGCCGCGCCGGGTGAAAATGACTGTCTGACTTACCTCCGGCAAGGTCAGTTCGGTCTTGAGGGCCGCGGCCGATGCCAGGCCGGAACTGACTCCGGGGACCACGCCAAAGGAGATGGCATGATTGCGCAACAGGGCAATCTGCTCATTGATCGCCCCGTAAATTGACGGGTCGCCGGTATGTAGACGGACAATGCGTTTCTCACCCTGCCAGGCCTCTAAAATAAGGGCAAAGACTTCATCGAGATTCATGCCCGCCGAATCGCGAATGTCAGCCTTTAGTCCTTCGAGCAGGGTTCGGGGAACCAGGCTGCCGGTAAAAATCACCAAGTCGGCTTCGCGCAGGAGGCGTTGGCCCTTGACCGTGATTAGTTCCGGGTCGCCCGGTCCGGCGCCGACGAAATGAACTGGATGGCGGCGGTCGGCCGTTGCCGGTTGCTTGTCGCTTGCTTTCTTCATCGTCTTCCCGTCATTATGGTTATCGGATTGAAATATTTTGTATGGCCTTCCGGGTCTGTGCGGGAGAATTGGATGGTCGAAGCTTGCACGGTAAAACCGTGTTCACGCATCAGCGGCGGGGCGGTTTGCACAGTTTTATCGACAACCCCATTAATAACCAGGATGCCGCCCTCGGTAAGTCGGCTGGCAACCGTCGGAATAATGGCCGGGAGCGCGCCGCTGCTGCCGCCGATAAAAACCCGCTGTGGATTGGGAAGCCCGGCAAGGGCTTCCGGCGCACGGCCGGAAATCGGCACTATATTGAAACAGCGGAATTTGACAATATTCTTTTTAATATTTTCCAACTCTTGGTCTTTTTGTTCGACGGCGTAAACCGTCAACCCCGGGTTGGCCCGCGCCGCCTCGATGGACAGCGAACCGCTGCCTGCGCCAACATCCCAGAACACGCCCCTATCCGGCAAACACAGTCGGTGCAGGGTAGCGGCGCGTACTTCGTTTTTGGTGATCAGACCCCGGCTGTGATGCAGGAGATCTTCCGTCAAACCGAAACGGTATGCGGGAGCTGCGGGGCAGTCGGGGATCAGCAGACAGACGATGTTGAGGGCGGAAAATCGTTCCCTGGCGGCCTCGGCCAGGCTGCCGCGAAAGACCTTTTCGCTCGCAAGACTTATGTCTTCGGCAACAAGCATCTTGATGCTGGTCGGCAGTTCGCGTTCGCCGATGAGGGCCAAGTAATGCAGGAGTTGGCCGGCGATGCGATCCGGGCTGTTGCTTCCGTCGGTGAGAACGAGATGTTTGCCGTGGCCGAGCAAAAGCCCCGGAAGATGGGCGGCAGCACGGCCATGCAGGCTGGTAATCGTCGCATCGTCCCAGGGAATGCGAAACAGAGCGCAGGCCCTTTGCATCGACGATAAGGCAGGGAAAATATTTATCCTTTCCTCGGGAAACTCGGCGAGTAATCTTCGGCCGATGCCGAAAAAAAGAGGGTCACCGCTGGCAAGCACAGCCACATTGCCCTGCGACAAAGCGCTGCGCAGGGACGCCAGGGCATCCTTTAACGGGGTGATTTCCACATACCGGTCGGAAAATCCGGTGAACAGTTCGGCATAGCGCTGCGCTCCGACGATCAGTGTACATCCTTGCAGCAGTTGCTCCTGTGAGGTCGTGAGAAGCCCTTCGGCGATGCCGATAACGAAAATCTTAAACATGGGTGATGACTTCCGCCCTGTGGTTCACCAGGTAGACATGCACGATTGCGCCGGTCACTTCCTGACAATATTCCCGGGCCTTAATGCAGACCGAATCTGCCAGGTCATGCCTTCCTGAATATTCTATATGATTGAGCATTTCCCTTGCGGTATTGGCTATTTCTATTTTCCGCAAGAGAGCTCCATCTGCCCCGAGGCTTGCCAGCAATCTTGCGCCGTCGGCTACCTCCAAGGCGCCATGGCGCACATGGGTCTGCGGGATACGCAGAGCAGCCTTCATGATTTTTGCCCACATTCCAGCGAAATGCACGGTCGAAAAACTCCGTTGCGCCGCTTCTTTTAGAGAAAACTCAAGGTAATCGCCCATCATCGCATAGGCCTCTTCCGGTAGCTTGAGGATCTGTTGCGCCCCTTTTTCCGAAGTCCTGCCGGTCGACAGCACTACCTCGGTAAGTCCCGCCTCCCTGGCAACATCAAGCGATGCCTTGATGGTGGCGGTCCAGGCGTCGGCGGAGATTGGCCGGACAATGCCGGTTGTGCCGAGAATCGACAGTCCGCCGACGATGCCGAGGCGATGATTGAGGGTTTTTAAGGCCAGCTCCTCGCCACCGGCTACGGATATGACGACGGTGAGCTTTTCACTCCCGGCCACTTCCCGCACCGCCTGACAGATCATCTGTCGGGGGACCGGGTTGATGGCCGGTTCTCCGGCCGGAATCGCCAGGCCCGGCTTGGTGACTTGGCCCACGCCCGGACCGCGGCAGAGGCGGATGTTGCCAAGGAGCACACAGTCGCCGCCGGCTTGACGCTTACGGCCGGAGCCGACGGTGGCGATGATCTCGGCACCGTTGGTGACATCGGGGTCGTCGCCGGCATCTTTTATAACCGACGCCGTGGCACTCCCTTCTGAGCATTTGCAGGAATGAACCTGAAAGCTCTTCCTGCTGCCGTCGGGAAAGGGGATGACGATCTCCCCCGGGCTTATGCCCTCCATGAGCGCCAGGACCGCCGCCTTGGCAGCGGCGGCTGCACAGGAACCGGTGGTGAAACCGCTGCGGAGTCGTTTGCCCATGGCTATTCCATCGCCAGACGGATCAGGGCGTTAATGATCGCCGCTGCCACCGGACTGCCGCCCTTGCGGCCGAGGCTGGTGATATAGCAGCTGTTCTCTTCGGCGAGCATGGCCTTTGATTCAGTTGCGTTGACAAAACCGACCGGCACGCCGACGATGAGCGGAGCTTGGTCAGGATTGAGCAGGGCAACGCTGCGAATGGCCTGGACCAGGGCGGTTGGGGCATTGCCGAGAGCGATGATGCCGATGTTTGGGCCAAGGCCCATTTCGATTGCCACCTCGGACCTGGTTTTCTTTTTCGCCGTGGCCAGGGCGGCAATTTCCGGGTCGCCAACGCCGCAGATGACCTTGCAGCCCCATTTGCTCAGCATCGCTTTGCTGATGCCCGCTGCCACCATGGTCACATCGGTGAGGATGTCCTTGCCGCTCTGGATTGCTTTGATGCCACCCTCGATCGCCCCAGGGGCAAAGCGCATGTTGTCCTTGAATGAGAAATCCCCGGTGGCGTGGATGACCCGCTGGATGACCCGGAAGGTTTTATCGTCAAACTCATGGGGCCCGAATTCCGAGCTGATGATCTTAAAGCTCTCCGCCTCGATTTCCGTGGGCGCCACCTGTTGTAGTTGCACAGTCATATATTTGTTTTACCCTCTCGGCAAAAATTGATAAATTCTTCCACCACCTGCGGCGAAAAGCCGAAATGGAGATGCATGTAGCCGCCCAGGACCTTGCGGTGGGCGTAGCCTTCCTGGGTGCCGTTATTCACCTCGTAGATGCGGGCAATGTCGGCAGGCATCGGGTCGATATGTGAATAGTGAAATTCATGGCCGCGAAGAACCGTTCCCGCCGGTCCGAAACAGCTGCGGTCGGTCGTGCGCACCTCCCGGTAACCGAGGCCGGCCCGTTTTTCCTGCATCCGCGCCCTGACCGGAAAGGCGCCGACCATGGGGTGATAGGCTCCTTCGTGGTCGATGATCCCTTCGGTTAGATACATAAAACCGCCGCATTCGGCATAGACCGGGCCGTCCGCTTCGATCCACTCGCCGATGGCCGTGCGCATCGCCGTGTTGTTGCTCAACTGCTCGGCATAAAGTTCCGGATAACCGCCGCCGAGGTACAGGGCGTTGAGACCCTCGGGAAGCCTAGTGTCGGCGACCGGGCTGAAGAAGACCAACTCTGCCCCGGCTTTTCGCAGCAGGTCAAAATTGTCTTCATAATAAAAACAGAAGGCCTTGTCTCTGGCAACACCTATTCGGCATTGCCTGTTTTTCGCAGCAAGCGAAGTCTTCAATACCGTCTCCGGCACGGAGGCGCAGAGGGACAAAATTTTATCCAGGTCTACGTGCCGGGCAACCGTATCGGCCAGGAGTTGAATTGCCGCCGGGCTGAGCGGTGCCTCGTCGCCGGTCATAAGACCTAAGTGTCGGCTGGGAATGGAAAATTCCAGGGTCCGCGGCAGATAGCCGAGAATTTCGGCCCGACAATGTTGGCGAATGGCGTTACTCACCAGTTGCAGGTGCCGGTCGCCGGCAATGCGGTTGAGGATCACCCCTCTAGGTGCAGCCTCCGGCATATACGTCTCAAAGCCCTTAACGATGGCCGCGGCGCTCTCGGCCATGGAGCGCACGTCGAGGACAAGAATCCCCGGCAGGGTGAGGGTTTGGGCAAGCGAGCCGCTCGACGACAGGCCGCCGTCGAACATGCCCATAACCCCCTCAATAATGGCGATATCGGCGCCCCGGCTGTTCTCCTGAAAGGTGGCGCGGGTGAACTCCTCGCCGCACATCCACAGATCGAGATTGCGCGAGGCGGTGCCGGTGACCAGCTGGTGCAGGCCGGGATCGATAAAGTCCGGGCCGCACTTGAAGGGCTGCACCCGCAGGCCTCTTGCCCGGAAGGCGGCCATCAGGCCGAGGGTCACCGTGGTTTTGCCCGAGCCGCTGGAGGTCCCGGAAATGATGCATGCGGGTACGGTCGAAGCCTTCATCAGTTGCTCTTGGCCTTGTCGATTGTTTGCGGATAGAAGGCGGCATTGAGCTGCTCTATTCCGTCGAGGATGCGCAGGGTAGGGCGCGACACCAGGGCTTCGGCAATGAGGATGATTTTGCCTTCGCGCACCGCTTTGATCGCTTGAAAGCCCGGTTCATCCTTGATGATTTTTTCGTTCACCGGGTTCATTTTGCCCTCCTGGGCGAGGAAGATATCGATCTCGCCGCCGCGACTGAGCAACCGCTCTTTGCCGTAGGCGGCGATATTGGTTTCCCGCACCTGCTCGGCATCGGCGGCTAGATTGACGCCGCCGGCCTGTTCCAGGACATAAACGGCAATGCTGTCCTGGGCAAAGGTCTTCATTTTGCTGTGGATTGATTCAAAATAGACCTTTGGTCGGCGGGCGGGTGGAATGTTCTGCAGGCGTTCCTGCACCTTGGCGAGACGGGTGGTGAAGGCGGTTATCATCTCTTCCGCTTGTGCCTCTCGGCCGGTGAGTGTACCGAGGGTTCGCCAATAGGTGAAATTTTCTTCGATAGTGTTGGGTTGCAGGGAAAATACCGAAATGCCCGCCTGCCGTAGTTTGTTGATGAATTCCGGATAGGAACGTTCGATCATCGGTCGCACCAGTACCAGATCGGGGCGGTTGGCGATGAATTTTTCCGGATCTTCGCGGTACGAAAAATCTGGTTTACCGAGAATGGCGGGTGGATAGTCATCGCCTTTACCTATCCCAATGAGCTGCGCTTCGGCGCCCAGGCTGCAGAGATTTTCGGTATGGGCGGAATAAAGGGAGATGATTCTGGTGAACGGTTTTGAGATTTTTATGGTTTGCCCGGAGTTGTCACTGACCGTTTTTTCGTTCTGCGCCTGGGTGACCTGCACAAGGTAAAGACAGCTGAGCAAGACCAACAGAACCAAGATTGAAGGTATTCGATTCGTAGAAGAACATGTACGCCGGCAATTCATCATAAATCTTCACTCAAAATATTGAAAACTGATCTGATATGCTTGATTGTATGGGTCTATCGCAACCTTGGCCTGAACGTCAAAGACCTCGGCAATATTCTCGCCAGTCATCGTTTCTGGAGTAGGTCCATATTGCTGTAGCCGCCCGTCCTTTATAAAGATGAGGGAATCGCAGTAGGCCGCCGCCATATTAAGATTATGGATGACGGCGATGACCGTTCTCCCTTTATTGCAGACGAGATTGCGCGCAAGGTTAAATATTTGCAAGGTATATTTAATGTCAAGACTTGATGTTGCCTCATCAAAAAGCAGCACCCCTGTGTCCTGGGCCAGGGCCCGAGCCACGACCACCCGCTGTTTCTGGCCACCGGAGAGGGTGTTGGTATAGCGGTCGCGCAGCTCTTCAATGCCGATGGCCGCCATGGCCTGATCGACCGCCTGCCAGTCTTTTTCGGCAGGGCTTGCAAACCGGTCGATATGCGGATGTCTGCCCATCAGGACTATTTCTTCGACGGTAAAACCAAATCCGGTATCAAATTCCTGGGGGACAAGGGCCAACTGGCGAGCTAAATCCCGTTTGTCATAGGAAGGCAGCGGTTTTCCCCGGAACATTATGGAGCCGGTGCGCGGTTTTTTGCAGCCGGTCAGGAGATCAAGAAAAGTCGTCTTGCCGCAGCCGTTCGGACCGACGATGCCGTAAAATTTGCCGGGCGGAAGATCAAGGTTGATATCATTGAGAACCAAGGGACCGGTGTAGGCAAAAGATACCCTCTCAATGCTGAAGAGACAGGGGCTACTCATAGCTTCGACCCTTTTGTTTCTGGCGGAAGATGACGCAGAAAAACGGTCCGCCGATGAGTGCCGTGAGGACACCGATGGGCACCTCGACGGGTAGCACGGCGCGGGTCACGGTGTCAGCCAAAAGCAGCAGAATGGCCCCGGCAAAGGCCGAGGCCGGCAGGAGTTTGCGGTTGTCCGGACCGACCAGATAGCGCATCAGATGCGGGACGATCAGGCCGATAAAACCGATGATGCCGGTGACCGCTACGCAGACTGCGGTAACCAGCGATGCGATCAGCAGGAGGATCTTTCGCACCTTGGCTGTTTCGACGCCAAGGGAGTCCGACGACCTGCGGCCAAGGCTCATGATGTTCAAATCCCGACCGTAGAAAAGGGCGGTCGTCGCCCCGAAAAGAACCGTGCAACCGACCAGGGCCACCCCCTTCCAGGTGCTGGAGGCAAAACTGCCCATCAACCAGAAGATGATAATCGCCACCTGCTCATCGGCCAGATATTTCAAGAAACTGATGCCGGCGGAAAGGATGGCGCCGACGATGACCCCGGACAGGATCAGGGTCTGTGCCGAGATCTGGCCATTGAAGGTAGAAAGGCGCATGACCGTAAGCAGGGTAAGAATTGCCCCGACAAAGGCGAACAGGGGCGTGGAAAAATGGCCGAACAGGGTCACATTGGCCAAGAGGGCAAGAGATGCACCGAAGGCGGCACCGCTGGAAATCCCCAAGGTGTAAGGGTCGGCCAAGGGGTTGAGAAGAATGCCCTGATAAATGACGCCGCTCATCGCCAGGCCCGCCCCGACCAGGGCGGCGGTGAGGATGCGCGGCAAGCGGACTTCCATGACCACATAGGGCACAGTCTTTTCAAGGCCGTCGACCAGGGCTGCATTACCCGAAAGATGGGCGCCGATCACCCGCAGAATACCCTCCGCACCAATCGACATGTAGCCCATGCCGGTCGAGACAATGATCGTCAGCACCGTACAGGCGGCAAGAATGAGGGTCAGCAGAAGGAATTTTTTATCCGAATGACGGAGCATAGTCGCGGAGTTTTCAGTAAGAACGTTATTAAAGAATCAGGCCAAAAAATAATAAATAATTGCTACCAAGATGACGCAAAGTGCCCGCACCACCTGGCTTATCCCGACCAGTTGCAGGGCCAGTTGCGGCGAATAAATCCCGGTATAATAAGGCAGTTGGTGGCGAATGGCCCGGATCGGCGTCGACAGAATATTGCCGACCAAAAGCGCCAGAACCACCTCCTTGGTGGTCAGACTGTTTTCGGCCAGGAGGACGCTTGCCGCCGCAAGGCCTGCCGAAAATTCGGTGGTCACATGGAGAATGACGATACCGAGGCTTTGCGGGTTGAGCCAGGCCAAAAACCAGGCCTTGGCGGCAATATACTCTTCAAGTCGGTCAAATAGACCATATCTGTTGAAAAGAAAAAAGAGGATATACACCGGAATCATGAACAGCAGTACCTTGCCGATGCGCTTTTTCAGCCGATTAAAGCTCTTTGCCAGGGCGTCGCGCCAGCCGATTTTGCTCTGTCCCGGTGCGGCAACATAATCGGCCCCGTCACTTGCCGGAAGGAGCAGACGACCGACCAAAACAACCAGAAAGGTTTGCAAAACAGAGGCGGCAAAGGTCAGACCGACATAGAGGAGCGCGCCGCCCTTGATCATCGGTGCGGTGAGAAAAAAGACTGTCGGCAGATGGAGGAAGAAACGTGGCGCGGAATTGAAAAGATTGGCGAGGTAGAGTTCGGTTTTGCTCATTTGCCCTTTGTCGTAGGCCTCGGCGAGCATGGTGTTTGAAGACACTCCCGAGATAAAGGCGATGGAAAAACTCGCTCCGGTGATCGACGACAACCGGCCCATTCTGATCAGTGGCCTGACGACTGCGGCCAGCCGGTGCGTCCAGTTGAGACTTTCGATGAAATTGGCGACAAAAAGACCAAGGGTAATGAAGAAGGCGATTCTGCATATCGGCAGGATAATCTGCGGCCAAAGCTGGGAGAGGAGATCCTGTTCCATGGTAATTGTCCTGGGATCGGTGGCAAGCGGCGGGGTGTTGGCTGTAATTCTGGGCGATACTACACCCCATGAAGAAGAAAGCAAACAGATATTATCGTCTTGCTGTTAAGGGCAAATGGTTGGCGGTATCAGCTGGTGGTGGGGAAGGATCGGCCGATAAAAACAGTTGACTTTCCCATTCCCGGCTTGTTAACTGGCGGCAACGTTTCAGGTGCTTTCCCCCATCATCCGGGGTGATAACAAAAAAAGCTCAAAAGGGAACCTCGTGTGAGTCGAGGACGGGCCCGCCGCTGTAACCGGGTACAAATTTCACGGAAAACCACTGGGAGCCTCTCCTGGGAAGGTGTGAAAGATGGCTGATCCGGAAGTCAGAAGACCTGCCTGGAATGTGTCGTGGCCTATCCCGTGGAACAGGATGCGTTACTCGATACGAGGACAACAGGGACTCCCCGGATCATACATCATGATTCGGGGTTTTTTTATTCTCCGGATCACATTTCATTCAGGAGGATGTCCCATGTTTCAGATTGTCGGCAAGGTTGTTCTCATTGCTTTCTTCACCCTGCATTTGTTTGCTGTACCTGCGACTGCCTCGGGTAATGCACCGCCTGAAGGAAAAACGGCGATCCTTTTGGCCAGTTTCGGCACCACTGTGCCTTCCGGCGTCAAGGCCCTTGACAACATCACCGCTCAAATGCGAAAGGCCTATCCGGAAACGGAAGTGCGCATCACCTTTACCTCGAATATGGTCCGTGCGGTCTGGAAAAAGCGTCGAGCCGAGGCACAGAAGTGGCTCGATCAGGGCATCCCCTCCGAGATTCTCCATGTCAAAAACATCATCCAGGCGATGGGTGACCTGCAGGAAGACGGCTATCGCAATATTATCGTTCAACCCACCCATATGTTGTATATGGAACAGTCGTATGATCTGACCAATTATATCAGCGCCCTTGGTTCTATAAAAACCCTGAAAAGCAAATGGCGGCCCTTTGATACTGTTGTCATGGGTCGGCCGGCCCTCGGCATGCCGAGTGACAGGTACAGCTACCACATCGATATCGATCGGGTTGTCAAATCACTGGCAAGCGACGTCGAGATGGCCCGCAAAGAAGGGGCGAGTCTTCTCTACATGGGCCATGGCAACGAAAATTGGTCGACCGGCATTTATGCGGAAACAGAGAAGAAAATGCGCGCAGTTTATCCCGAGGTGCAGACCTTTATCGGTGTGGTTGAAGGTACTCCGTCCCTTGATGATTTGCTGCCTGCATTGCAAGGTGCCAAGTCAAAAAAAATCATCCTCAGGCCCTTTATGATTACCGCCGGAGATCACGCGATCAACGACATGGCGGGGGCGGAAGGGGATTCGTGGAAATCGATACTGACCGCCGAGGGTTTCACCGTGCAGCCGGTTATTGAAGGCCTGGGCTCAAACCCGGCCTTTGCCGCCCTGTTCGTGGAAAATATCGCCGATGCCGCAAGAGAGAGTGGCATCAACCTGAAATAGACTCAAGATCGGTCAAGATCGGCATCGCAAAAATTTGCTGGAAGGTGGAACATGCAGGGAACCTTTTATGTGGTTGGTATGGGGCCGGGAGATCCGCAGCTCGTGACTTTGAAGGCTGCGGCGATCCTGAAGAAATGTGCGGTCTGGTTTGTTCCCTCAGCCTTCGAGAACGGGGGCAGTATGGCTCTTTCGATTGCCGCAGGCGTTGTCAGCCAGGAAGGTAAAACCATCCTCAGCCACCGCTTTCCCATGAAGCAGGTGCATCGCGGCCAAGCACCGGATCCGGAGGTGAAAAGCGCCTGGCAGGAGGCGGCAAAGACCATTATGGCCTGTCTTCAACAAGGGCAGGATGTGGTTTTTCCAACGCTTGGCGATCCGGCCATCTACTCAACCGGCTTTTACGTCTGTGAAACTCTTCAGGAGTATGGTTCACCTTTTAATGTCGAGATCGTTCCCGGAGTCTCCGCCATCGGTGCTTCATCGGCTGCCGCCGCCGTGCCGCTGTGTCTCGGCGATGAACGGCTGGTGGTCATCCCCGCGACCTTTGAAAATGAGCGCATCCGCGAGCTACTGAGCCTCTGCGACGTGGCGGTGTTCATGAAGGTGCACAAGGTTATGCCCCGCCTGGTCAACCTGCTGGAGGAATTGGGACTGGCTGACAAGGCTGTGCTCGTCGAACGCTGCAGCCTGGAAGATCAAAAGATCTGGACCAACGTCCGCGAGGCGGTTGACCAGGAAATCCATTATTTTTCAACGATGGTGGTGCGCAGGAGCTGAAGCCCTATGGTTTGGGAAGTGTCGGATATGGCTGCGTATCCAGTTGCAACACAATAAAAGGCATTCAACAAGCCGGAAGGAATTTTCCAACCGGCTTTTTTTAAACAATAATTCCAGAACCTCGATACCGCCGGCCATCGCCGCTATCTTCGCTCCCCATTGCCAAATCGCTTGGCATTTTGCCTCCTCTTAATTGACGAGCTTGTCTTCTACGGCAATTTCCTTTGCCTCCTGATACTGCGGAATCGGCAGCCCGCCTTTAAACGAGGCCTGCTGAACTTCCGGATTACTCGGCACGCCAACCCAAACCTTCCAACCGCTGCCCCAAGCGTATTCCCGGTAATCTTTGTAATTTGAGTGAGCAGGGATCCACGCCTGGTCGCTGCCGCCGATGCGTACGTAGAGGGCACCTTTCCGGCCTTCCACATACGCGGCATAGACGCCACGCTCACGGGCATTTTGCTGCGGGTAAAAACGACTGCCGGAGTGTACATCAGCAACCTTGCGGGCATTGATCAAAGCCTTGATTTTTTCACTCAGCTCGTTGCCCCAGTCAAAATAGTGTTTCCAGTAAATGGTGGGGACGCCGGGGTGGGTAAGGATATAGGCGTACCCCTGTTCCACCTGCCAATCGTTGAGGAAACTGTCGTGTTCGTGGTGCAGTTGTGGACTGCCGCTTTCATCGGTACGATAACCGGTGTCATGGTTTTCAAGGAAGGTAACCGCCCGGTTCCGCCAGGCATATCCGTCGGTGGTGTCGCCTACAAGACCAATACCGGTACTGAAAGGCCCGTACAGGGCGAGGTAATTACCCTTGTTGTCCTTGAGGATGAACTGACTGCTGAAGTCGAAGACGCTGCTGGTAGTTTGGAAATCATTCGGCGTGGTCGCGGTATGCCAAACCCAACCCCGTTGTTCGGCGTGTTTATCCCAATCATATTCGCCTACGGAAAACGTCGGGTGGGTTGCTCGATTATATGTGCCGATCCAGCGGGCGTGGTAACCGTGCACCATATCATAGCGCCAGCCTCGATAGCCGATTGACTTGAGCTGCAGCAGGTAGCGGATGATGTCTCGCCGCACCTGGGAATTGGTGTGGTCGATATCGCGAAATGAATCATAGCCATATGCAGTGCCCTTATGCTGGGTATATTCGCTGGGCTGTTCCTCTGCCTTGCCCCGCAACTCCAGGGGTGTATTGAAGACATCTGATTTGGGATTGGTGAAGGCCTCATCGTTTTGCGTGATAGCTCTGGTATCCCAATCGGGATTTTTGAAATCGGCCCAGCCGGAACTGCCGTCACGATGGTTTATGACGATGTCGGCAACAGGTTCGACACCGTTTTGCAGCAATCTCTCCAACATCGCCCTATGCTGCTGCAAGTTACCGTAGCTATTGTTCAGAGTGAAATATTCCTTGGGATTGTAGCCGGCGCTGTACTGGCCGGCGAAGGACGGTGGTGGCAACCAGAGCAGATCGAATCGGCCTTTGCGGATTTCTTCGGCCTTGGCTTTAACAATCTCGTACCATTTTTTCTCACCGAGAGCCGGAAAGCGCTCAGGGAAACCATGGCGATAGGATTCCCAGTAGAAGCCCTGCAGCATGACTCGATCGTCGTCGAGACCTGCCTGGGCAAAGAGTGTCAGGGGGTAGAAGAGAAGGTTTATCGCCAAAAATAAGAAGAGCTGCAGGAACATTTTCGGTTTCATGATCAAAGTCCTCCATGTATTGGATGTTGTCTACCATTCACCCTGTGACTTTTCTCTATGTTGCCTTCTATGCTGTCTTCAGGGCAGCGGGCTCGCTAATGGTTCTACTGATTCGATCGAGGATCGTAAAGAGAATGTCGATACTGAACCCAGCGAGAAACGCCAAACCGAAAGGGATAGAGGTGATGTTTGCGACGTCGCCTATTTTGAATGCAGAAGGAACCCAGAACCACCCAATGAGGATGCCGGCAAGCCCTCCAAGCGCTACACGCACAATTGATGGCAGAAAACCCATGATGGGAGTTCGCAGATCTAAGAGATTGCGCATTACGAACACTACCGCTCCAAGGAGCCCGTACATGAACGGCAAGATCCATCCATTGAGCATAGTAATTTTTTCCTGGAGCTCATAAAGCGTTCCCGTCGGTGGTAAAGACAGCATCAGGCCGAGTTTCGTCGCAAAACAGCGATCCTCAAGTGAATTATCCATCGCTTGTTGTAGCCATGGCCATTGAGGATTGAGCGCGCCCATGTGATTCTCGGACTCCTTTGATGCACATTCGTCAATGGCTTGTTGCAGCCATGGCCATTGGGGATTGAGCACGTCTAATTTGTTCTGCGAATCCTTTGCTGAGTAATCGTTGGAGACGGGAATTGCTGAATCATACTTGTTCCGGGATGCTTCAATTAATTGTTCTTTATAGTTTTGCTGATTTCCAGGATTTTTGTTGTCTTGCTGATCTCCAATTGAGTTATCTTGCTTTGGATTCGGTAAAAGATCGTTGAGCCAATTTCGTAAAAAAGGAATGAAATCTAACGAATTACTCCAGTTCACCTCGGAAGCTGAATCCACCAGGTCAGATAAGCCACTGATCTTTGCTTGCAGGATCTGGATTTCGCTGATACTGCGATTATACTGTTCAAAGGAAATTGAGTCTTGTTTACTCAGCACAGCATCAAACTTAACCATCTTGCGCAGGGCGGTCAGCTTTTCGAGAGGACGGCTTTCCTGGATCTGCTGAAAAGCTTTCATGGCGGTGTCCAGACGGTGCAGGGTATCAGTCATGCGCGCAACGCTGATGGTCAGAGTGATTGTCAGTACACAGAATATCGCCTGCAGCACCTTGACAAATCGCTGGTTTCGGAGGTCGAAGGGATTTCGTCCTGCGCGCAAATCAATGAGCGTCATCGGCGCGATGGCTTTGATGGCATTGTTGAGGGCGTTTGTCAAAAGCGTCACGCTTTGCCCTTTTGCATCCGGTGTCGCCGATTCGACCTCGTAAACAGCCTTCTGAAGCGTATCATCTGTTAAGCAACCTATGCGAACCGCATAACCAAATACCAGTCGTGCGTCGTCGAGAAGCAGCTTGATAACGGCGTCAGTGTCAATAACTTTATCTTTCATAAGGCGTCGCCTCCATTGTTATTCAATGTCAATCGTAAGTCTCAGGTTTAAAAACGTTTGGATGGGAAGCTATCCGCGAAAACCTGCAACCCAACCATAGGGTGTCGGGCAAGCACAGGGAGTACCAGGTTGACCGGTTGGCTGTGCCCAACACCAAAACTTTGGTGTATAACACACCGTACCAGGTTGGTGTGGCGGCACCGGCGGTACCGCGGCCGCTGCTCGACCACCGGTTACCTCGGTGAGAAGTACGATGAAGATGCCGATCAAGAAAAGGCGTTGTAGGCGCATAATCCCAGCTCCTCCCGGTTGAGTTATGGGTGGAATGACTTGTGTGCTGACACTCAAAAAATGAAGAGTGATCAGAGGTATAGTAACCAGGGAAAAATATTGCAATATTGGTTAGTTATGTTTATAAACCTGGTCATGATTATTCCGGTCGAAGACCCCGTCTAGGGCGGCAATTGTGGCAGATCATAGCTGGATGTTTTATGAGCTGCTTGCCTACCCGGCGTTATGGCAATGATATGGGGACATCACCATAAGCCTGCTGTTTGCTTTATTTTTGCCATCGGGATCTTACAAAAATCATACAATTACAAGGCATGGTAAAAAAAATCGTATATTGGGGAAGGTCCCGAGGTTTCCCCGGCTCAGAGATTCCGGAACTGTTCCAACACTTGCGGAGCTTGTGGTTGGGAAAATCTGTCATCTTCGTCAAAATATAGGAAGCGTCCCTGGTTTTTAAAAAACCTGGTCATGATTATTCCGGTCGAAGACCCCGTCTAGGGCGGCAATTGTGGCAGATCATAGCTGGATGTTTTATGAGCTGCTTGCCTACCCGGCGGTATGGCAATGATATGGGGACATCACCATAAGCCTGCTTTTTGCTTTATTTTTGCCATCGGGATCTTACAAAAATCACACAATTACAAGGCATGGCAAAAAAAATCATATATTGGGGAAGGTGGCGAAGTTTTTCCCGGTGCAGAGATTCCGGAACTGTTCCAACACTTACTGAGCTGTTGGTTGGGATAATCTGTCATCTTCGTAAAATAAAGGAAGCGTCCCTAGATTTCTCAGGAAGCGTCCATAGTTTTCCTAGGAAGCGTCCCTAGTTTTCCATTGCTTGCTCAGCACTGCATCAAACTTGACCATCTTGCGCAGGGCGGTCAGCTTTTCGAGAGGACGGCTTTCCTGGATCTGCTGAAAGGCTTTCATGGCGGTGTCCAGACGGTGCAGGGTATCGGTCATGCGTGCAACGCTGATGGTCAGAGTAATTGTCAGCACACAGAATACCGCCTGCAGCACCTTGATAAATCGCTGGTTTCTGGGATCGAAGGGATTTCGTCCTGCGCGCAAATCTATGAGCGTCATCGGCGCGATGGCTTTGATGGCACTGTTGAGTGCGTCTGTCAAAAGCGTCACGCTTTGCCCTTTTGAATCCGGCGTCGCCGATTCAACCTCATAAACAGCCCTCTGCAGCGTATCATCTGTAAAGCGACCTATGCTGTAACCACCGCTCTACTTCCCAGCCAAAATCAGGGCGATAAATCTGGACAAAATCATCGGATCGAATCCAGCCATTTGTAGCGTACTTCCTCGTTTTCTTCCCATTTTCTTAACATCCTGATGCATATCAGGTGGATCTT
>JANNQF010000054.1:0-4459 GCA_031441605.1 Deltaproteobacteria bacterium | reverse complement strand
GTTGTCTGGTCGAACCTGCCGAAACAGATACCTTGGCTGAACGGGGCGAATCTGTCTCTCCAGTTCGATTGAATAGGATTGGGGGCACGTTAATAATTGTGTCGGTTAAGGCCGGCGCGAAAATCGGTGATGTATGTGATTGAAAAGCTTGTGCTGCCAGGATGTCTAGCAAAATTTGCCGAACCAAGCGACCCTGTACGGTGACGCTTCCGCACCGCATAATCCGCCAGCTTGAAGCGTTAGACAGTGATAGTAGCAAGGCCATCGTCAAGTGCGTTGACGGAGTTACCGCAACCAGCCTGAGCAACGATAAAAGTTTTGAAATATTAAAGATTTCGGAAACACCGGTCTGATCGTTATTCATCGCTGCCGATGCTTGGAGAGTATTCCTTGGCTACGCCTGATCGAGATAACGCCGAATCGTTTTTTGCTATCAATCTCGCCCCGCACCAATATCACTTCGCTGGAAGTGGCAGTAATGGATTTGATTGAACATGAAGCCGCAGATGACGATAACGACAAGTGTTTACGGGAAGAACTTCGTCAAGGCATCGCACATCATCGAGGAAAAGACGAAGTAACCACAGGAGAAATCTTTTTTATCGATCTTTAGTATAAGGTTTTACGTAATTCTTCAGGTTCTTGCATAAGCTTGGGCTTTAAAATTTTTGGCCTCTCCCGCATACGCGGGAAAGCAGAGTTTTAAAATCATCCCAACCAAAGTTCACCCCGCATGCTTGGGGGAATTGACGATTTTTGCAAGAGCCTTGTTTTTTCGCACTTCGAATACGTTACAAGGAGGAAAGAAAAATGAAGGTATTAGTTATTGCTCCTCAACCCTTTTTCACCCCCAGGGGAACGCCATTCAGTGTCTATTATCGTTCGCTGGTAACTGCTGAACTCGGCAATGACATCGATCTGCTGACATACGGTCAAGGCAAGGACGTCGCCATCCCGGGCATGAGAATCATTCGGATTCCCGGTTTTTCAAAACTTGGCAACATTAAGGTTGGCCCATCGCTGTTAAAACTCTTTTTTGATGGTTTTCTCATCGTCTACACCATAGGACTGCTATTGAGCGAGAATTACGCTGTTGTCCACGCCCATGAAGAGGCTGTCTTTTTCTGTCGTTTTCTTAAGCCGTTTTTCAAATTTAAGCTGATATACGACATGCATTCGAGCCTCCCCCAACAACTCACCAATTTTGAATTTACCAAATCCAAATTGCTGGTCCGAATCTTTAAATGGTTGGAAGATTCCTGCCTGAAAAAATCCGAAGGAATCATCACCATCTGTCCTGATCTCGCCAATTATGTCAATAAACTGCTCGACAACCCGGCAAAACATTTTCTCATTGAAAATTCGATCTTCGAGCCAATTCAAACAGTTGACAAGAATGCAAAGCAGGATGGGCCATTCGCCGAGGGTGATGTGCAGTTGCCCGTAGCCGGCAAATACATCGTCTACGCCGGGACGCTTGAAGCCTATCAGGGCATCGACATCCTTCTCCCGGCCTTTCGCCTCTTTAGCGCCGGTAATCCCGACTACAAACTGGTGATTGTCGGCGGCATGCCCAAGCAGGTAAAACATTACCTTGCTTTGGCCGACGAAAACAACCTGGGAGAACGATGTATCTTCGCTGGCCAGGTCCGTCAGGCCATGGCAAAACACTACTGTTCGCAAGCAACCATCCTTGTTTCGCCGAGGAAACATGGGACCAATACGCCTCTCAAGGTGTATGAACAGATCGCCAGCGGCATCCCCCTGGTTGCAACCCGCATCTACTCCCACACCCAAATACTCGATGACAATGTTGCTTTTTTGGTAGAGCCGACGCCAGAGGCTTTGGCCCAGGGGCTAGCTGAGGCGACAGGCGAAATAGGCCGAAAAAAAGCACTACAGGCACAGCTACTCTATAGCGAGAAATACTCCAAGGATATATACGTAGACAAGATGACCAAACTCTTTTCCCATGTAGAGAGCAGCCCGGCAATTTAATATGTGTGGGATAGCTGGAATAATTGCCTGTGAAAACAGTGTTGTGCCACGGTCCGAGCAGTTACAGGCCATGTGCGACGCGATGCTGCACCGAGGCCCGGATGAGGAGGGAAGTAATATCCAGGGTAACGTTGCCCTCGGTATGCGACGGCTTTCCATCATTGATCTCGCCGGCGGCAGCCAGCCGATATTCAATGAGGACAGAACCATTCTCTGTGTTTTCAATGGGGAAATATACAATTACCGGGAGCTGCGGCAAGACCTGGAGAAGCGCGGCCACACCTTCTCGACCAACAGTGACACGGAGGTTATCGTCCATGGCTACGAGGAGTACGGCGATAATTTTCCCGTCAAGCTCAACGGCATGTTTGCCATTGCCCTGCACGATACCGTGCGACGGCGGGTTCTGCTGGTCCGGGATCATATGGGCATCAAGCCGCTGTACTACACCTTTGACGGCAAGTATCTGGTCTTCGGATCGGAAATAAAGGTTCTTCTCGCATCCGGCCTGGTTGCGAGAAGACTTGACATCGACGGGCTCGGCCAATACCTGGCCTGGGAATATGTTCCCGGCAGTCAGACCCTCTTGCAAGGGGTGCAGAAATTGCAACCGGCCCACATGGCCGCCATCGATTTGCAAGCTGTTGCTGTACGGCCGCACCAGTACTGGGATATTCCGGAGCATCCGGTCAGCACCCTGTCCGCCGGCGAGTGGGAAGAGCAAGTGGATTCGCTACTGCAAACCTGTGTGCGACGGCAGCTGGTCAGCGATGTGCCTCTGGGGGCATTTCTTTCCGGAGGAGTGGACTCGTCGCTGGTGGTGGCGGCGATGGGGCCGGCGAAGACCTTCAGTATCGGCTTTGACGACCCTTCCTATAACGAGTTGGCCTGGGCCCGTGCCGTTGCCGCCCATCTCGGTGTTGACCATAGCGATGAAATCCTCGCCCCCGATATCGGCGAACTGTTCAGCCGGTTAGTCCACTTTATGGACGATCCCATTGCCGATTTCTCCATTTTTCCCACCTATTTAGTCTCAGCTGTCGCCCGCAAAAAAGTGACGGTGGCTTTGAGTGGCGACGGGGGTGATGAGCTGTTCGGCGGCTATGAAACCTATGTTGCCCAGCAGCGGGCCGCCCAGTATGCTTGCCTGCCCGCCATGCTTCGGCACAAACTGGTGGAGCCGCTTTTTCGCTCCTTGCGTCCACGGGCAGCAAAAAAGGGCTTGATCAACAAGGCAAAGCGCTTTTTCGAGGGTGCGGCATTACCGGAAAACCTTGGCCATTGCCGCTGGCGGGTCTTTGTCAGCCAAGCGCAGCAGGCGAGACTGTTCACCGCCGAGGCGGCGGAATCGATCACTACACCCGTCGATGCGCATATCGCCCACCTCTTTAAAAAGGCCGGCGACAGAGACCCCTTGAGCAAATGTCTCTATGTGGATGCGAAAAGTTACCTCTGCGACAATATCCTCACCAAGGTCGACCGCATTTCCATGGCCGTCAGCCTTGAAAGTCGTGTCCCCTACCTCGACCCTGAGCTGGTGTCGCTGGCTTTTGCCATTCCTCCGCATCTGAAAGTGACCGGCAATACCACCAAGGTTTTGCTGAAAAAAGTTGCGGCGCGGCATATTCCGGCGCAGTGCGTGTACCGACCCAAGGAGGGCTTCAGCATTCCCATCAAACACTGGCTGAAATCGAGTCTCAGACCGCTCATGGAGGATCTGCTCGCTGAAAAAACCGTTAAAGAACAGGGGCTCTTCGACTGGCAAACGGTCAATCAATTAAAAGCAGAACATCTCTCTGGAAAAGAGAATCACAGCCATCAACTCTGGGCCCTGATCATGTTTCAGGCCTGGAGCAAGAAATGGCTAAAAGGACAGTAACCTGTGAAAGATATACTGGTAACCGGGGCAACCGGCTTCACCGGTTCGACGCTTTGCCGGCGGTCGATAGGAGATGGCTATAGCGTCGTCGCCTTCGTTAGACCAACCAAGCAAGACCAAGGAATTGCAGGGTTTGGGCGTTAAATGCAAGGTTGTCGATATATGCAACCGGCAAGAGGTACTTTCCGAGTTTCACGACATTGACAAGGTGTATCATAGCCGCACAGCCTATCGGGCCGAACAAGCACTATCGACGAATTCCGACAGGTTAACGTCGAGGCGACACGCAATCTGCTGGAGGTTGCCAAAACAAAAGGCATTGAACCCTTCGTCCAGTGCTCGACCGTAGGTGTACAAGGCGAGCTAAACACCCACCAGCTGAAAGCTGGTGGGTGTGAATAACGTGCTGAAAGCACGGATACGGGTCAGAAGACCCGTTGGCTTAGGGACTTGGAATTTACTAAAATACCGATTATGATGTTTTGATACTGCAAAAAGGAGGAGCTGCGTATGAAAACATCGACTTTAGTTCGGAATGGCATATCTCCAGAAATGGTGAACATGATTTGGCGTTTGGTTGAT
>JANNQF010000053.1:0-13676 GCA_031441605.1 Deltaproteobacteria bacterium | reverse complement strand
ATCAACCAAACGCCAAATCATGTTCACCATTTCTGGAGATATGCCATTCCGAACTAAAGTCGATGTTTTCATACGCAGCTCCTCCTTTTTGCAGTATCAAAACATCATAATCGGTATTTTAGTAAATTCCAAGTCCCTAAGTATAAAATAGCTCAGATTAACAAATATGGGTGGGGAATGTGAGTCAGTTCATGACCGATCATGTGAATTGACCAATCCTGGGGCACACCGGCGCCGATCAGGCCGTTCAAGGCCATGGTCGCATTCCAGACGAGATTGGCTCTGGCTTCATAATCTTCGGGATGGTCGATGGTTTTGCGGCCAATTTCGATCAGCGATTGGAGAATCCCCTCCGCTGTGCGGTCCTGGAAAAGCGCCATTGTCGGATAGGTGACGTACTGCTCAACCACATGGATAAAGCTGTCCACCACCCCGTTTGCCACCTGGGTCGGCGGCAGGGTAAAGGTCAGGGTCGGATCGAGGATGGAGAACCTGGGGAAAACCAGGGGGCTGAGGACCGGATATTTGCCGTTCTGATAGCTGATCACCGCACCGTTGTTCATCTCCGAGCCGGTGGCCGGCAGGGTGACCACCGTTCCCAGGGGCAGCGCCTCGTTCTGCGGCACAAATTGAAAGCCGTGAAAAAGCAGCTCTTCAGGCTTTTCGCCGGGGAATTTTGCTGCCAGGGCGACGAATTTGGTGCCGTCCATTACCGAGCCGCCGCCGACTGCCAGAAGGAAATCGATTTTTTCTTGGCGGACAACGGCGACCGCCTGCATAAGGGTCGGAAACCTCGGGTTGGCCTCGATTCCGCCAAATTCGACGAGTGTGCGGCCCGGCAGTGCCGCCACCACCTTAGCAAGGGTACCGTGCTTCTTGACGCTGCCGCTGCCATAAAGAATGAGGACTCTGGCGGCTTTGGGCACAAGTTGGTCGAGCTCCTGCAGGCGATCCCTGCCGAAAACGATATGGGTCGGATTGTGATAATCAAAGTTCAGCATGTTATTCTCCTTTATCAAAGGCCATACAAGGTACCATCCGGCTATGGGTCAGGTGCCGGCTTGGCGGAAGTTGGTCAAGGTAACTCCGGTCAGAACCAGCAAGCCGCCTGCGAGAACGGCGGGTCTGATGGTTTCGTGCAAAATAAACCAGGAGAGCAGCAGGGAAAAAACCGGGACAAGATTGATGAAGATCCCGGCCCGGCTGGCGCCGATTTTTTTTATCCCTTTGTAGTACAAGGAAAAGCCGAGGGCCGTGCCGCAGACACCAAGATAGGCCAAACTGAGCCACGACAGGCCACTGATCGCCGACAGATGGTGGCTGAACAGGCCTTCCCCGGCAGCCGGAAAGGCCAGGAGCAGGGTGCCGATAATCGACGAATAGCAAACGGCGGTCAGTGGCGGCAGGGAACGAAGCACCGATCTGCCGATCAAGGAATATGCCGACCAGCTGAGAACGCAGCCGAGCAGCGCCTGTTCTCCACGTCCGAAGCCGCCGGTAAACAGCGAGCTGGGATGACCATTGCTGATGACCATGATAGCACCGGTAAGCGACACCAGGACGCCGCAGATTTTCAGGAAGGTAAGACGTTCCCGGAGAAAGAGCGCGGCAAAGACGGTGATGACCAAAGGTGTGCCGGCAACAATAAGCGAGGCCCGGCCGGCGCTGATATGCTGCAGGCCATAAAAGAAAAACACATTGTAGGCAAATACCCCGGTCATGCCGAGGAGGATGAGCGGCAGCCAGAGTTTTGGCGGCGGCATGCTGAATTTGCCCTCAAGGCTTCTGGTCACCACAACCATCGCCACCGAGGCAATAAGGAAACGGAGAAAGGCGGCGCTGGCCGGTTCGACCGCACCCGCCAGCAGTCTGCCGGCGATAAAGGTGCCGCCCCAGAGAAACATGGTAAGGATCAGAGAAAAATAGGTAAGGAGGGGCATGGTGGCATTCCTGTAAGTTTCATGAAAAATTTGCCGGCGGTTCAATCCGTCTGCAAGTTTATAGGTATCGGTGCTCCTGCTGTCAACACCTTCGGCGACCGATAGGCCGGGGCCGCAATCCCAAGTATTTCTTATTTCTGCCGGGCGATCATAGCGCAAGGCGGCAAGAGTATGGTAATTTGTCGGCGTTAACAGCGACTTTCCTTTGCTGCCCCAGGCAAGGATCAAAGCGGCATGATACGGGCCTCAGCATCGAGGCAAAGGAGAAAAGGCGAATGGTCAAAATCGCGAAAATGACCAGGGAGGAACTCAGCTGGGTGCTCTATGATGTCGGCAACTCGGCCTTTGTACTGGTGATGGTGACCGCCATTATGCCGATTTTTTTTAAAGACTTCGCGGCGGCGGGCATGAGCGGGGTGGAGTCGACCGCCGGTTGGGGCTTTGCCAATTCCACCGCGTCCCTCATTCTTGCGGCCATGGCGCCGGTGCTCGGCGCCATGGCCGACTATCAAGACCGGAAGAAGCGGTTTTTTCTTCTTTTTCTCTTCCTCGGCATTACCTTCTCCGTCCTCCTGGTGTTCGTCGGCAGGGGGCAGTGGCTGCTGTGTCTGGTGCTCTTTGTTGTCGCCCGGGTGGGCTGGGGCGGGGCCAACATCTTTTACGATGCCTTTTTACCGGACGTAACCAGCAGGGAGCGCATGGATCTTATCTCGGCCAGGGGCTATGGTTACGGCTATATCGGCAGTGTCATTCCCTTTCTCATCATCATCGGCCTCCTTCTCGGCAGCGGCATGGGCAATGGCCTGCCGGTCGGGCCGACCAAGGCCGGTTTTCTCATTGTTGCCCTGTGGTGGCTCCTTCTTGCCCTGCCGGCGATCAAAAATCTGCGCCAGGTCCATTATCTGCCCGCCGAGCCGGCACCGGTGCGGCAGAGTTTTCTGCGGCTGTGGCGGACTTTCAAGGAGATTCGTCGCTATAAACAGGCTTTCCTTTTTCTTGCCGCCTATTTTTTCTATATCGATGGGGTGGATACGATTATCTCCATGTCCACAGCCTATGGCCGGGATCTCGGTTTTAGCGTGTCCCTGCTGATTATCGTCCTCCTGGTTATCCAGATCGTCGCCTTTCCCTTTGCCCTGCTTTTCGGGAGACTTGCCGGACGTACTTCCACCCGGCGGATGATCTTTGTCGGCATCGGCGTGTACTGTGTCGCCACCCTGGCCGCCTTCTTTCTGCCGGTGATCGATGATATGTTTTTCAAGACGCTGGTCTTCTGGATCATCGCCATCCTGGTCGCCTCCTCCATGGGAGGTATCCAGGCACTCAGCCGAAGCTACTTCTGCCGCCTCATTCCGGCGGAAAAGAGCGCCGAGTTCTTCGGGTTTTACAATGTCTTCGGAAAATTTGCGGCGATAACCGGGCCTTTTCTCATGGCTGTTGTTGGGCGGCTGACCGGCGAAACCCGCTGGGGGGTGTTGAGTATCCTGTTACTCTTTGTCGTTGGTGCTCTCCTGCTCAGTCGGGTTGAGGAGTGTTGACTAAGCCCCGCAAAGGGATATGCGCCTTCACGAAATTCATGCGTATTTCTATTCAGCACTATTGGCAAAGTCCCCCTCCCCTTGCGGGAGGGGGTTAGGGGGGTGGGGGAAGTTACAACGTGCGACCTGGTAACAAACTCACCCTCCCCTCAATCCCCTCCCGTCAAGGGAGGGGAGGCTACAACACCAATCAGGTAAAGTGCATATGATTGCAAAAACTGAATGGTTACATTCATTTTCAAAAACCGGAAATGAATGCCTCATATACTAAAATTGTAACGCTTTTCGCGCCTCCTGGCGCAGCAGCATATCCATAATAACCAAGGCGGCCATGCCTTCGACTATCGGCACGGCCCGCGGTACAACGCATGGGTCATGACGGCCTTTGGCCTCAAGGATCGCCTCCTGTCCGGAAAAATCGACGGTCGACTGGGGCAGGGAGATGGTCGCCGGCGGCTTGAAGGCGATGCGCAGGGTGATCGGCTCGCCGTTGCTGATGCCGCCCTGGATACCGCCGGAGCGGTTGGTTAAGGTGCCGAGCCGCCCGTCCTTTTGGGTAAAGGCGTCGTTATGCTGCGAGCCGCGCTGTCTGGCACCGGCAAAGCCCGAGCCGATCTCAAAGCCCTTGGTGGCCGGGATGGCCAGCATCGCCTGGGCAAGTTTTGCCTCAAGCTTTTCGAAGGTCGGTTCGCCGAGGCCCACCGGGACATTGCGGATAACGCAGGCTACCACGCCGCCCACCGAATCGCCGATATTTTTCAGTTCAGCGACCAAGCTTTCCATCTGCGCTGCGGCAACTTTGTCGGGGCAGCGGATAAGGGTGGCATCGACCTCATGCCGGGTGATGCTGTCGCTGTCTACCGCCGCGGCCTCAATGTCGCCGACGCAAGCCACCCAGGCGACGATATCGATCCCATGTTTTTCTCTCAAAATCTTGGCCGCCACCGCCCCCGAGGCCACCGTACCGATGGTTTCGCGGGCGCTCGATCTGCCGCCGCCGGAGGAGGCCCGGATGCCGTATTTCATCTGGTAGGTGTAGTCGGCGTGCGAGGGCCGGGGGATGTCGCGCATATTGCCGTAATCCTTTGGCCGCTGATCCTTGTTGGCGACCTGCAGGGCAATGGGGGTGCCAAGCGTCCGGCCGTTCTCGGTGCCGGAGAGGATAAGCACCTGGTCTGCCTCCTGGCGGTCGGTCGACAGGGCGCTTTGTCCGGGACGCCGACGATCCAGCTGGGCCTGTATGTCTGCTTCAATCAGGGCAAGGCCGGGAGGACAGCCGTCGATGACCACGCCAACCGCCTTGCAGTGCGATTCGCCAAAGGTAGTGACACGAAAAAGGGTGCCGAAGCTGCTGGACATGGGACTGTTCTCCTCTTTGTTGAATAGGGAAATCCCAGCCAAGGGCTGGAATAATAAATAACTGTTTTTATATTGGATAGTATGGTTACTATATGCAATCTCGGTAACGGGCTGCGGCCAATTATAAGTTTATAAACTTCCGGAATGCAAAAGTAATGAAAAAAGACGAAGTGTCACGCTTTTCTCTCATTTTGGTGTTGTTCTTTGGTATCCTGGCTATTTCTTCCGGATCGATTCTCGTCCGCCTGGCGCAGGGCGAGAACATGCCGTCGCTGACGATTGCCGCCTGGCGGTTGACCATTGCCTCGGCGGTTTTGCTGCCGCTGGCCCTCAGGTATCGACGCTCCGAGCTGCAGGGCATGTCACCTGCGGCCTGGGGTCTGGCGGTTTTGTCCGGAGCCATGCTTGCCCTCCATTTTGCCAGCTGGATCAGTTCCCTGGCCTATACGTCGGTTGCCGGTTCGACGGTCCTGGTTACCACTTCGCCGCTGTGGGTGGGTCTGGCCGCGCCTTTTCTGTTGAAGGAGCCCTTGTCCAAAGCCCTCAAGGTCGGTATCCCCCTGGCGATGCTCGGCAGCATGCTCATTGGTATTGCCGATGTCGTGGCGGTTGTCGATGGTCGCCTGCAATTCAGCCTTACCCAGTTCACCCATCAACCCAACCCTCTCCTCGGCAATGGGCTGGCGCTGGCCGGAGCGGTGGCGGCTTCCGCCTACCTGCTCATCGGCCGCCGCCTTCGCTTCGGCATGTCGCTCCTCAGCTATACCGCCGTTGTCTATTCTGCCGCCGCGTTTTTTCTCGTTATCATGGCCCTGGCGAGTGGCTATGATCTGCTGGGATATTCGCGAACCGCCTATCTCGTCATGGTGCTGATGGCCCTATTCCCCCAGTTGATCGGCCACTCTTCCTATAATTGGGCGCTTGGTTTTCTTCCCGCCGCCTCCGTCTCCATTATCGTTATTGCCGAACCCGTTGGCGCAACCTTATTGGCATTCCTTATCTTTCAGGAAATTCCCAACGGACTGACCCTGGCGGGCAGCGTTCTGCTCCTGGCCGGGATTGTCTGGGCCAGCCTCCCCGCTCGGAAAACTGCTGGTGTTTCTTCTTGAAGTGCAGAAAGAAGGCGGCAAAACAGAATCATCCTCACTGATAATCAGGGAAGATAGGCAACTACCCGGAAACATTGCCGCCGGAATGCGGATAACGGAGGAATTGTTGTTGACAGTAGGTGTATATCTTTTCCGCCGGCATTTGAAAACGTTTCAGCAAGTACTTTTTGAAATCATCTTCTATCTCCTGCTTGGCAAGGGCTTGTTCCATGCATGCAAGCCACATGTCCTTCTCGGCAGCATTTATTTCCAGGAGGGCGTGAAGACCGGTTAGATTTATAGACCCGAATTTTTCTTTGTACAAAGGTGGACCGCCAAGCCAACCACACAGAAACAGGGTGAGGTTCTCTCGTGTCGGCCCCAAATTCTCCGGATGCATATTGCGTATTTTCCGAGCTTGCGGTGCATCGCTTACTATTTCATAAAAGCATTCAACCAGTTTTCTTACGCCCTCGATTCCACCCAAAAGATTGAAGGCGTCGTTGCTATACTTTGCTTTGTCTTCCATAGATTGCCCCCTGATAGTTTCCGGAAAGTGAGCTGACTTTTGGAGAATTCAAAATACAGGATTTTGGCAAAATCTCCCTGGAATTTACTTTTATGATTGAATTTGATTTTTTAGTCAGAAAAAGAAAACAGAGGCCACTGCAGAAAGTTGACACTCAAAAATATAGCATAACTATCTAAAATTGTCTGACTTCGTCTTGATGGGGGCAATCAATATTTGTCCAATGAAATGATGTTACCCTTTGCTTACTCACATCTACATAACTGTAACGACGGCCACAACCCACTTTATCCAATCCCCCTTTGTGGGGGTGTTCATCATAACATGCGTGGTATCTGCGACGAATGGTGATGGATAATTGGGCTTGGCAACGAAAGATTGAGCAAATAACTAAACCTGGCTTCGAAGCTCAGCAACTCTTCCTCAATAACGAAGCGCCAACAGTAGATTCCGCAGAGAGCATATATGTCGTCATTTACTGCTTGAACAACCAATGTTTTCTCGTGCAATGCTATACTAAGATCGTCACGAGTGCACAGTTTGTTGAAATATTCTCTGATTTTTTCGGGGGAGCATAATACCCTGTTGGAGAATGTTGGAATTAAAACGGCTTTTTCATCGTAAAGAGCAAGCAGACCGGCAATATTTCCTTCATTGACAGCCTGCATCCATTCTTTAAGAACATCCTGAGGGTTTTTAGTCATTTCTTTCGGCCTTTTTTTTGTGAATAATCTCGGCATGCTAGAAAAAGAGCAATTTTTTATCACAATAGAACAACCACGGGGGCTTGACAAGGAATAATAAATTTTGCGTAAATGGGGTCAAATTCAAAGTTCGTTAATCAGCAAAATCTAAGTTGACCCCATTTACCTGCGGGTCGTCTCAGCCGGCGATGATGGCATTCTCCGTTTCCGGAGTATGGAAATCTTTGCCCCGGAGGCTTGGCGATGACGGTGAGATATCTGCAAGCAATGCAAGCCGGTCTTCTGGCAGAGAGACTGAAGGAAAGTAAGCAGTCACTCAGCTCCTGCCGCCTCTGCCCTCGGCAGTGCGGTGTAAATCGCCTTGCGGATGAACGGGGCTATTGCCGCACCGGTGCCCTGGCCGAGGTGGCAAGTTACGGACCGCATTTTGGTGAGGAGAGTGTCCTGGTCGGCAGCGGTGGCTCGGGGACGATATTTTTCTGCGGCTGCAACCTTCTTTGCAGTTTCTGTCAAAACCACGCCATCAGCCATGGCGAAGACCGCGATTGCCGGGCGGTTTCCGACCGCGAACTGGCGGCGATTATGGTCGAATTGCAGGAGATGGGTTGCCATAATATCAACTTGGTGACGCCTACCCATGTGGTGCCGCAGATCCTTGCCGCCTTGCCGTATGCCATTGAAGCAGGGCTTCATGTGCCGCTCGTCTATAACTGCGGCGGCTATGAGCTGGTTGAAACACTCCGGCTGCTTGACGGGATTAACGATATCTATATGCCCGACGTCAAATTCTGGGATCGCCAGTCGGGCCTTCGTTATGCTGCTGCCGCCGATTATCCGCAAAAGATGCGGCAAGCGGTGCGGGAGATGCAACGCCAGGTTGGAGACCTGCAATTAACGCCAGGCGGACTTGCCGACCGCGGCCTCCTCATCCGCCATCTGCTCATGCTGGAGGGTTTTACCGAGGCGCAGGCCATTTTTCAATTTCTCGCGAAAGAAATTTCGGCGAATTGCTACCTGAATATCATGGACCAGTACCGGCCCTGCGGCGAGCTGGCCGGTCGGAGTGAGAAAAGTGTCACCATCACTCCGGCAATGTATGCAAAGGCGCTGCAGGCAGCAGAAAGAGCGGGTCTCAACCGTTTGGAGCGTCATGATACCGCCGCCCTCATTCGCCGTCTTCTCTCCCTATAACTCTCAACTCAGAATACGTTTGCGACTTTCAACGATCTGTCCCCAGGCATAGATAAACAATCCGACTGAGCAGCCGGTAATGCCGCACAACTCCCAGCCGTTCAATGATTCCCCAAGCAGCAGCCTGGCAAGCAGCGCGGTGCTCACCGGCACAAAAGACATAAAAATGGAGACGGTGATGGTACCGATGCGGGTGATGGCATAGGTTGAACACATCAGAGCGAGGATATTGACAATGATCCCCTGATACACTGCCTGGCTGAGGATTTCACCCAACCCGGCCTGGCTAAAGGAGGTCGGGAAGACGAACCACAGCGGCAGAAAAAGAACAGTATTGACCACCGGCACGGCGACCAGTACATCACGCCATTCGAAACCCCAGAATCGTACGGCGATCATATGTGCGGTATAAAATATCGCGGCACTGAGCAGGAGGAGGATGCCGAAGATATGGTCGAGGGAAAAGGTGTCGCCTCCGGCCATGACGAAGTTGGCAGTAAAAATCAAGGCAATTGCCCCGTAGCGCAGGCCCGAAACCCGCTGCCGCAGGATAAACCAGGCCGCCACAGCCCCAAGCACCGGCAGCATACCGTTGACCAGAACCCCGGCGTGCGCCGCCTTCAGCTCTTTCAGGCCGTAGAAGCTCGTCATGGTGTAGGGAAAGCCGATGCCGAGTGCCATGAGCAGGTACTGGTGCATTTTATACCTCGACCAGCGATGGCGCACGATCAGGGGTAAGACGCAGAGCAGGGCCGTAACGTAACGGATTAGGGTAATATCCGCCGGCTGCAGATTGGAGTTTACACCGTATCTGGAAATGGTAATCCACCCCGACCAGGCACAGACAATAAACATACAGGCAAGATAGGCCCGGAGGTTGGTCATTTGCGCCTTTGGCAGGCTTCATCCTCCGCTCTGCCGCCTTCCAACATTTGGTTTGAAGCGGACAGGGCGGCGATTTTCAGGGCCTCGGAATAGGTCGGGAAATTAAAGATATTATCGATGAAGATATCAATCTTGGCATTGTAGAGCATGGCCATCTGGGCAATATGAATGACCTCCGTTGCCCCGCCGCCGATGATATGGACACCTAAGATCTCCCGGGTGTCGCGGTGGACGATCATCTTCAGCATGCCTTCGTTTTCCCCTGAGATCTGGCCGCGCGGCAGTTCATGGTAGCGGCAACGGCCGATGACGATCTTATAATCGCGGGCTCTGGCCTCTTCCTCAGTGATGCCGACGTAGGAGATCTCGGGAATGGTATAGATGCCGAAGGGAAAGATCTTCGGAAACGATTCCACCCTGGATTTCAGTCCGTTCAGGGCGGCCAGGCGACCCTGGATAATGGAGGTGGATGCCAGGCTCGGCCAGCCGACGACATCGCCGACCGCGTAGATGTTTGGTGCTGCGGTCTGGAACAGTTCGTTGACCTCGATGTAATGATGTTCGTTCAGTTTGATGCCCGCGCGGTGTATGTCGAGACCGACCGTGTTGGCCTCACGGCCGAGGGCGAAAAACAGGCAATCGGCTCGGAATATTTGCTCGCCGCCGAGGGTCACCTGGGCACCTGAGTCGACTTTTTCGATCTGAAAATGACCGCAATTATTGATATAGTTGATATTGCCGCCGGGGAAATTGTTCTGCAACTCGGTAATTATTTCATGGTCGAGAAATTTGAGCAACTTATCGCCACGGTCAAGGAGCGTTACCTTCACCCCGAGGGCGGCAAAGATGGTGGCATATTCAGAACCGATAACGCCGCCGCCGACAATAATCATGCTTGCCGGGATCGCCTTGATGCTGAGAATCGAGGTCGAGTCGAGAATCGTTTCGTGATCAAAGGGTATCTCCTGCGGATTGCGGGGATTCGACCCGGTGGCGATGATGATCCGATCGCTGGTCGCCTCTATTTCCTTGCCTTCCGCAAGGCCCGTAACGGTGATACTGTGCTCGTCGACAAAGCGTGCCGAACCGCGGATCAGGGTGACGCCGTTACGTTCAAGCTGGCAGGTGATGATCGCCTGCTCCTCGATCCGCACATTATAAAGGCGTTGTTTGAGCTTTTCCATGGAGATTTCGGCGTCCTGGCCGGAGCAGGAATCGTCCTCGAAAACCTTGCGCTTCAGGTGGCCGGTGAGGTGGAGGACCGCCTCCCGCAGGGTCTTGCTGGGAAAGGTGCCGGTATTGACGCAGACGCCGCCAAGCGAGCCCTCTTTTTCAAGAACCAGGACCTTCTTGCCGGATTTAGCAGCGGTCATTGCCGCAGCAAGACCGGCGGGACCGGTGCCGATGATGATGAAGTCGTAGGAAGTTGCGGTCATGGGCTATGCTACCTGTTGTGGTTGGAAGAGGGTGGCTGTAAACGAAAAAGCAAGGCTCATATCAGGCCTTGGGTGCGGGCGAAATCCAGGTCTTCCGGGGTATCTATATCGTGCAGGGCGGGCAGGATGGCGGGAACAAGGGCCGCAGTCGCCAATCGCTCGCAGGCAAGGGCAAAGACCTCGGCAGTGGACCAGGCGATTCCCGCAAAGAGCAACGGATAAAGCTTATCGGCAATGTCGGCGCACATGCCGATCAGGTAATAGCCGCCGTCGTGGCTGGGGCCGATGACGACCGCAGAGTTTTGCAGGGCGGCGAAGGCATCGGCCAGCAGCTTGGTGTCAATACCCGGGATATCGCTGCCGATCAGCACCGCTTTCTCCGCACCGGCGGCGAAGGTGGAGCTAAAGGCAGCACGCATGCGCATGCCGAGGTCGCCGTCGGTCTGCGGCACATAGGGCAGTTTTCCCAGCCAGGAGGTCATTTTTTTTCTGCTGCCGCCGCAATAATGGACAACCGTCTGGATAGCATATTTTTCCGTCAGGGCCCTGGCCTGCAAAGCAATTCTTTCGGTCAGCAACCGTTGCAGCTGGGCGGCACCGTCCGCCCCGAGGGCTGGGATCAGCCGGGTTTTACTCCGACCGGCCTCGGGGTAGCGGGTAAAGAGGAGAAGACGGTCGGGGCAAGTCATAGCTGGGCATAAAAGGAATTAAGAGATTCGTCGCCACTGTCACTCTCTTGCAACTCGAGACACCGGTTTGCTGCTACAGGGTCGTTTGTTCTATGGTGACAACCGTTACCTTGTTGCGGCCATTTTTTTTCGACAGGTAAAGGCCCTTGTCGACTGCCTCAATAAGCTCCTGCTGGGTAATGCTATCGTTCTGGGAGTACTGGACGCCGCCGATGCTGATGGTGATTTTGATCGAGCTGCCCTTATAAGTCGTGGTGACGGCGGCGGCACAGCGCCTCAGACGTTCGGCGAAAACCTTCATGCCGATGCGGTCCGTCTCCGGCAGGATGACGGTAAACTCCTCTCCACCGTAGCGGGCAACTGTATCACTGGGCCGTACCGCGCTGCTGATGGCATTGGCAAGATTAATCAAAACCTGGTCGCCCGCCGGGTGGCCATGGGCATCGTTGACATCCTTGAAAAAATCGATATCGAACATGATAAGGCCGAGGGGATGACCATAACGTTTGGTGCGAGCCATCTCCCGTTGAAGATTTTCCTGAAAAAAACGGTGGTTGTGGAGTTTGGTGAGGCCGTCGCGGAAGGCCATCTGCTCAAGCTTTTCATTCGCCTGACGCAGCTCGTCGGCGAACCGTTCCGATTTGTCTTTTGCCTCCTTCAGGGCCAGCACCAGCTGTTCGTAGGAGAAATTCAAGCGCCCGAGTTCCTCGTTGGCCTCCTGCAACATTTGCGAATATGGTTTAATGGTACTCGCATCAATTTGAAAGATCTGCAGTATATCAATACTTTTTTGGGCGACATCATCAAGGAGTGCGCGGCTTTGTTCCGGGGGGATGTCAAAGGATACCGATAACCTGTTCTGGAGTTCCTGGACAAGGTCGGTGGTTTCGCAGCCATTACAAATGGCCGACAACAAGTTGGCAATTTTCAGCACCAGGGCTGTGTGGCGATATTCGGCCGGGGCAAGATCGGGGTTGTGATGGAAGCGTGTCGGAACGGTAATGGATTCGGGAATACCCCAGCTGTCAAGAAGCAGACAACCTACCTGCTGATGATCGTAGCGAAATAACTCCTGTTCGATTGGGGCGAGGTTTGTGCCCCCATTGACGATACAGTGTTTCAAGGCGGCATCGTATTCTTTCCCCTTGGCGAGGTAGAGTATCAGAACCCCGATATCCTGGAGGAGACCGGCAACAAAGATATCCTCGTCTTTTTTCTTGGTCAGCCCCATCACCAGTTCCGCCGCCACCGCCGCCGTCACCGACCTTCGCCAAAAGTAATCGAAATCAAAAGAGGAGTCGTCGTTGCGGTGAAGATCTCCGGCGATAACAAAGGAAAGAGCGACGTTTTTTATGAGATTGGTTCCGAGGATTGAGAGCGCCCGGCTAATATTGCCGACTTTATTAGGCAGGGAATACATGACCGAATTAACGATGCGCAGCATCTTGCTGATGAGTGCCGGGTCGGCCGAGATTATTGTTTCAAGATCACCCAGAGAAAATTCCGCATTCTGGACGGTATTAAGAATCTTGACGGCAATTGCCGGCGGCGACGGCAGGTTGATCTGGCTCTTGATCAGAAGGTCAATTTCGGTATTTATTAATTCTTTCGCCATATGGTTCCTGGGAATATTTTCAATCGTGTCTGATTGTATCTTATCTTCGTTTCATGAATTTGCAAATGATAAGAGATATCAAATGAGCATGCGGGCAGTCGGAGGGCAGGTGGCCAGCCGGTCGGCAACTATAACCGAAAGTTGAGCGACCTTGAAGAAAAAAGCTTTCCCGGCTATGGATCATTTGCAGGGGTGGGCCGTGGGGCCGGCTGTTTCGTGCAGGATTCTGTTTAATTCTGTTGATGAACTGATATTTAATTGGTATCAATGCCGTCGAACGGAGGAGTGCCGGAGCGGCTGAACGGGACGGTCTCGAAAACCGTTGTGGAGGAAACTCCACCCAGGGTTCGAATCCCTGCTCCTCCGCCATTTTGACATTTGAAGACATTGAAGAAACTTGAATTAACCCGCAGCCATTTATGGTTTGCGGGTTTTTTTGTTAGTCCCGGGAACCATCCGATGGAGGTTGAATCTTTGCCATGAAAATCACCAGGCCAATGATTGTTTCAACCTTCTTGAATGCCCCGCAAAACTCTTCACAAAAGAAGCAGTCCCAACAAGTCAGGGTGAATTTCCCCTACATTTTTCCTAATACAATTTCTAACACTTACAATTAAAACTGGACAAACACTTTCGTACAAGGTACACTCCCCAAAATTGTATCCAACACGAGAGGGCCAAATTGAACTTATCTCAGGTTGT
>JANNQF010000052.1:0-25352 GCA_031441605.1 Deltaproteobacteria bacterium | reverse complement strand
AACGCTTGCACCCTCCGTATTACCGCGGCTGCTGGCACGGAGTTAGCCGGTGCTTCCTTCAGTGGTACCGTCAAGCACAGCAGGTATTAGCCACCATGCACTTCTTTCCACTTGACAGGATTTTACGACCCGAAGGCCTTCATCATCCACGCGGCGTCGCTGCGTCAGGGTTTCCCCCATTGCGCAATATTCCTCACTGCTGCCTCCCGTAGGAGTCTGGTCCGTGTTCCAGTTCCAGTGTGGCGGATCATCCTCTCAGACCCGCTAACCATCGTTGCCTTGGTAGGCCATTACCCTACCAACTAGCTAATGGTACGCAAGCTCATCTCAGCACAGTAGCATATTCAGAGGCCACCTTTCTTGATTACTCAACGTATCCGGTATTAGCACACCTTTCGGTGAGTTATTCCAGATGCCGAGGTAGATAACTTACGCGTTACTCACCCGTGCGCCACTCTACTCTCTTTCCGAAGAAAAATTTCGCGTTCGACTTGCATGTGTTAAGCACGCCGCCAGCGTTCGTTCTGAGCCAGGATCAAACTCTCCAGTTTGATATCCTTTGACCGTCCGAAGACGGTAACTTATATAGTGCTTAATTATATAAGAGCTCTCTTTCAATACCCGCTCTTACGAACGGTTCACTCAAAGATGCCCTTGAGGTAATTAATCCCTCTATACAGGGATAAGTGTCATAACGAAATTCTAAAAAGAATTTCTATTCCACTAATTCCTCGTGGGCCCGTTTGCTTTTGTTGTTATTCAGTTGTCAAGGATCGTCTCAACTTTCCACTTTCATGAAACGTTGCGCTGCTTTATGCCGCGAAGAGCTCGTTAATTTAATCTATCCGAATCTCTCTGTCAATAACTATTTTTTACTTTCTTGCACCCCTTTTCACTCAACATCTGCAACCTCAACGTTCTCCATCAAGCTCGCCTTCGCTTTGTTCTTGGGACCGCGGCAAACTACTTGATTACATTATCGGCGTCAAGGACAAAAGACACGGGGTTGAGGTTATTATTGCGACAAGCAGCAATTGATGATGGTAACTTGTTATTGTGTCGATATAATAGATTTTTTTTAAAAGCAAATTGCCAAAGTCTATGCTGCGGTTATCCACTTCGAAAGGATATCGACAATCTTTGTCGCCTGTTCCGTACTGGAAATATTGAATTTTGATTTCATGGTATATTCCCCCTGGCGCTTCTGGTAACGGCGGATAGTGTACATGTCCTTACCGAATTCTCCGGTGCCCTTATCGAGGCTTTGGTAGCGGAAAAGAATGGTGGTCCAGGCGCCCTTCGAGAGAATCTCTTTCCCGGTTTCTTTGGTAACTTGTACGCCATCCTCTTCGTAACTTACTGTAAGCTCTTCTATTGTTGAACTCATCATACCTTCCGTGTTGAAGCTTGTTGGTGAACTATCCCCCAATCGGCCGACGTTCTTCAAGACAACAGAGACAAATCGGGGGGGATTGATGTCAGCGTCATTATGTAATGCAAGACATACAAGGTGTAAAGAGTGAAGGCATCGTCTTGCATTGAAGGTCTTTGTTGTCCGAGAATAATCAGGACTTTTTTTGTAGAGCAAAATTCAAGCCTTTTCCGGTTCCTTCAACGATGACATGATCTCCGGCCTTCATTTCCCCTTGAAGTATCTTTAGCGCTAGTGGATTTTCGAGGTTTCTCTGGATGGCGCGCTTCATGGGTCTTGCACCGAAGGAAGGATTGTAGCCTGTCTCAACTAGAAAAAGTTTGGCACTATCTCTGATATGCAGGGAGATAGCCTTCTCATCCAAGCGCTGAAGGAGTTTTGCAATCTGGATGTCGACTATGGCCAACAAGTCTTCGCGTTTTAAGCGCTCAAAAATAATCGTCTCGTCAATTCTGTTGAGAAACTCAGGCTTAAAATGATTATGCAGCAGTGCATCAATTTGCATCTCGATACTGCTCTTGTCCATCTTGTCATCAGCCATTTTAATAATAAGAGAGCTCCCCAGGTTGGAGGTCATAATCAAGATGGAGTTTTTGAAATCAACAGTTCGACCTTTGCCGTCGGTCAAGCGGCCATCATCCAAGACTTGCAGGAGGACATTAAAGACATCTGGGTGCGCCTTTTCGATTTCGTCGAGCAGGATCACCGAATATGGCCTGCGGCGAACCGCTTCCGTCAGATATCCGCCTTCCTCATACCCCACATAGCCGGGAGGTGCACCGATGAGCCGGGATACTGAGTGTTTTTCCATGAATTCCGACATATCGATACGAATCATCGCCTGTTCGTCATCAAAGAGAAAATCGGCGAGCGCCCTGGCAAGCTCGGTTTTGCCGACACCTGTTGGACCAATGAAGATAAATGATCCGAGTGGCCGGTTCGGATCCTGCAAACCGGCCCTTGACCTGCGGACGGCATTGGCCACGGCAAGAATTGCCTGCTTCTGGCCGATGACTCGTTTCCCTAGCATTTCTTCGGCATGGACGAGTTTGTCCTTCTCTCCTTCAAGCAGGCGATCAACGGGGATCCCTGTCCACTTGGCGACAACTGCGGCGATATCTTGCGCGTCGACCTCCTCCTTCAACATCATATGCTTGGCCTGAATTTCCTGGAGTTTGCCGTTTGCGGCAGTCAATTCCTTTTCAAGCTGAACCTTGCGTCCATAACGGATTTCCGCAACATGGCTGAGATTGCCTTCTCTCTCCGCTTTCTTTTCTTCTATGTGGGCAGCATCAAGACGCTCTTTAATGCTGCGGATGCTTTTGATGGTATCGCGCTCCATGGTCCACTGGGCCTTCATCGATTTGAGGATGTCGCCGAGGTCGGCAAGTTTTTTCTTCAAGTCTTCAAGGCGGATCTTAGAAACGCTATCCTTTTCCTTTTTTAGGGCTTCCTGTTCAATTTCCAGTTTGATTCTTTGTCGTTCAAGCTCGTCGATCTCTGTGGGCATGGAATCAATTTCGATACGGAGCATGGACGCAGCTTCGTCTATGAGATCTATAGCTTTGTCCGGCAGAAACCGGTCGGTGATGTATCTGTTGGACAGGGTCACGGCGGCGACCGTGGCATTGTCCTGGATCCTTACTCCGTGGTGGATTTCATATTTTTCTTTTATACCACGGAGAATAGCGATAGTGTCATCAACGGAAGGCTCCTGCACAAGCACCGGTTGAAAGCGCCTTTCCAGGGCACTGTCTTTTTCAATATATTTGCGGTATTCATCAAGAGTCGTTGCCCCGACGCAATGCAGTTCCCCTCGGGCAAGAGCCGGCTTCAGCATGTTCGAGGCATCCATCGAACCTTCCGCCGCCCCGGTGCCGACGAGGGTGTGAATTTCATCAATAAAGAGAATGATTTCCCCCGCCTTTTCCTGTACCTCCTTGAGGACTGCTTTCAGTCGTTCCTCAAATTCTCCCCGATATTTTGCACCGGCTACCAGGGAACCCATATCAAGGGTGACAACTTGTTTGTTTTCCAGTGTGGCCGGAATATCGCCGTTAACAATGCGCTGGGCAAGACCTTCTACGATGGCGGTTTTACCGACCCCTGGTTCACCAATGAGTATCGGGTTGTTTTTAGTCCGTCGTGACAACACCTGGATAATCCTTCTAATTTCCTCGTCCCGACCGATGACCGGATCGATCTTTCCCTGTTTGGCCAGTTGCGTCAGGTTTTTGCCATATTTTTCAAGGGCCTGGTATTTTTCTTCGGGATACTGATCGGTAACCCGGTGACTGCCACGCAGGGTTGAAAGGGCCAAAAGGAAATCCTTCTCCAGGACGCCCCGGGTGTTCAGGCATTTGCAGACATCGATAGACGAATTCTTTAGAATTGCCAGGAAGAGATGCTCTTGGCTCACATAGTCGTCCTGCATCTGTTTGGCGACGGCAAAGGAATCGTCGAGAATCTTTGTCAGATGCTTTGCGGCATAGCTTTGCGAGACGGCGTGGCCGGAAACCCGAGGAATTTTTTCGAGAAGCTGATTGAGGTCCATCAACACCAGGGATGGTTCAGCCCCCATCTTTTTGAGGACTGGAATGACGATGCCGTCCGGTTGGGTAAGAATGGCTTTTGCCAGGTGTGCTACCTGGATTTCCTGGTGGCCCTGGTCTTGGGCAAGTTTTTGGGCGGTTTGTATTGCTTCCTGTGATTTCAGAGTAAATTTGTCAAATTGCATAATGTATCCTCGCGGTTCTCTGTTGAACTTTGCCGTTACTGGCGATCAAGTGTGTACCGTAGTAACCACTGAGAGGATAAGGATCGCCTGAAGGTGTGTCAAGAAATTGACACTAAATGGCTACAAAAAAACGAGCCCTCTCGTGAAGGACTCGTTTTTTATTTTCCAATTCGAATTCACTAATTAACACTTAAAGGAAGCAAACACATTGTGGAAAAAACCGACGCGGAGGCAAAGCAGGGTTTATCAGCCGCAATTACCTGAACCACAGGATCCGGAGCTGCAACCACCACCGGAGCTAATTGGTTTTACCGAGGTGATGCCGAAGCCCGAACGTGGGCCTGCGTCAATATAGTCGACGGTAATTTCCCCACAGGTGGTCAAAAGGCTTTTTTCCACGAGAAACTTCAGTGAATCGTTTTCAAAAACCTTGTCGCTGTCTTTTGGCTCATCCAGAGCCAATCCCAATGAAGGGCCTGCTCAGCCACCTTGCATAAGTGCGACACGTAGGGCAGAATCAATATTATTCGCCTGCATGTATTCCTTGAGTTTTGCAACAGCTTGTCCTGTTACATTGAGTTCAGACATGAAAAGCCTCCTTAAAGTTTATTTCTAAAATAACTTCTCCGCTTTATAATCTTTGTCTAGAAGAGAAGCATTACTGTTAGTGGAAAATAAGGTGGGAGAGACGAATAGTCAATCTTTGCAGGATCAAAATAGTTAGTGGAAAGCAAGGGTGCAAGACCTTTATGTTTTGTCGGTGCAAAAAACACCCGTAATAATTTTATATGCCAAAGTATATGATTGAAAATAAAGATACTGTTGAAGCCAATGTGGTCGAAAAAATCTATCTATTCAAGATAGTGTTGGATAACTGCCAGCCTTTTTGTTTATAATTTCTCAATGGAAAAGAGAGCAACATCACAATAAGTAACGTATTCGTGTAGCGGGATATCTTTTTTACACATAAACTGCTATCCTTGCCGGTAGGTGGCTACAAGCAATGAAACATTGTCTATATGAGGTTTAAGATTTACCATGAAAAAAATTATTATTTCGACAGGTGGTGGGGATGCGCCGGGGCTGAATGCCGTTATCTATGCCGTGGTGCATACATGCTATCGGAAAGGCTGGGAGGTTTACGGCAGCAAAAATGGTTACGGCGGTTTTATTGACATCGACGATATGGTCCGGCTGACTCCTCGCGATGTAGAAGGTATCTACTCGACTGGTGGAACTATTTTGGGATCGACAAACAAAGGAAATCCCTTTGCAAAACCCGTTGAGAATCTGGCGGGCGAAGTGCAAATTGTCGATGTGTCGGATAAAATAATAAGGAATTTTAACAGGATGGGGTTTGATTGCCATATTGCCATCGGTGGTGACGGCAGCCTTGATATTGCTCATCGGTTTGCGCAAAAGGGCATGCCGGTTATTGGTGTACCGAAGACAATAGATAATGATTTGGAAGAAACCGACCGGACCTTCGGCTTTGACACAGCTGTTTCTACCGCTACCGAGGCTCTCGACAAACTTCATTCTACGGCAAAGTCGCACAATAGGGTCATGGTGGTTGAGGTGATGGGGCGAGACTCCGGCTGGATTGCTTTGTACTCAGGTATTTCGGGCGGAGCCGATGTTATTTTGATCCCGGAAATACCCTTTGATATGGAAGCGGTTTGTGAGAAAATCGGCGAGAATGAACTCCATGAAAAGCATTATTCGATTGTCGTTGTTGCCGAAGGGGCGATCACCAAGGAAGGGCAGAATTTCAATAAAGGTATGGGCGAACTTGGCCGGGAGGAGGTAATTCTTGGTGGGGTGGGGGAGTGGGTTGCCGCGGAAATCAGGAAACGGACGGAAAAAGACACCAGATCGCTGGTTCTAGGCCACTTGCAGCGCGGCGGATCGCCAACAACCTTTGATCGTTTGTTGGCTTTACGTTTTGGTGCTGCCGCCGTACGCTTGGTTGAAGAAAAGGTTTTTGATCACATGGTGGCACTAAAAAATTCAGTAATGGTTCCCGTACCGATCACCGAGGCAATCAAAAAACGGAAAAAGGTTGCTTTAGACAATGATAAGATTATTACCGCCAGGGATATCGGCATCTGCCTTGGCGACAGAGATGTTGCACTCATATAGAGCAAACAGGGAAGCAAAGGGGTGAAGAATAATAGCTACGAGGAAGCATACCGGTTGCTGTATGCCCATTTTGGTCCGCAAGGCTGGTGGCCGGGAGAAACACCGTTCGAGGTTATGGTTGGTGCTGTTTTAACCCAGAACACCAGCTGGTCGAATGTGACGAAGGCAATTGATAATCTCAGGACCGGCGGACTGCTCTCCTACGCAACCCTCTCGCTTTGCAGTGCCGATGAAATTGCCCCCTATATTCGTCCGTCCGGGTATTTCAATCTGAAGGCCCGAAGGTTGCGAAATCTGCTTGATCTGATCGGTGATGGCTATGCAGGGGATTTAGAGCAGTTTCTGAGTGATGAATTGGCAACAGCCAGATGCAAGCTGCTCGGGGTGAAGGGGATTGGACCTGAGACCGCCGACTCGATACTCCTTTACGCTTGCGGACATCCAATCTTTGTCGTTGATATGTATACCCACCGGGTCTTCAGTCGACATAATCTGCTCTTGGAAGAAAGCGAATACCAGGATATCCAGCAGGCATTCATGAATAATCTGTCCCATGATTCGCGGCTTTTCAATGAATTTCACGCCCTTATTGTCCGCGTCGCAGCTACCTATTGTAAAAAAAACAATCCCCTGTGCGATCAATGTCCGCTGCAGAGGTTAAATCTTTAAGCCCCTTTGGCTTCACGATTTGAGGTCGAGGAGGGTGCCGGTCATCTGGTTAACGGTTTCTAGAGTTTTGAGATTGGCTTTGTAAAACTGACTGTTCATATTCATTTCCGGGATTTCCGTACTCAGCTCAACATTGGAAAGCTCAACCAGGTCGAGACCTTCACTGGTTTCTTGAAAAACACTGGTGCCGGGGGTAGTGGCTTTCCCAACTTCCGCTTTTACTCCTTGTGGCAGGACTTCAGCCATTGTAACTTTCGTCTTCTTGAAGCCATCGGTATTGGCGTTAGCAATATTATTGCTGTTGGCTTGGATTTTTGTGCCAAAACCCTGCAATGCTGAAAGGGCCGACTGGTACGCTGAGATCATAGGAGACTCCGTAAAGGGGACGAAAACAGGTTGTTAGACAACTTTTGCAAATCTCGCACCAATCTGCAAACCAGCATATGATAAGATATACGATCCTTTGAACTGCATGATTATAGGGATATTTTTTAAGTTATGCGGTGCAGGGGACGCCAGAGCGATCTGCCCAATGATACCGCTTTGGTAATTGCGATTACCGATATTTCCTTAGGCAGCAGGTCAAGCGGCTGTTGACTGGACAATCTCTTCAATAAAGTCCGCAGCCTCATCTTCACTGTAGTCGGCTTTTAACAGCGCCTTCTTGTATCTCTCAAGGATCTCCCGTGATTTAAGCGGGTTGTTGTTCAAAGAATGAAGCTTGAACAGCAGAACGGTCATTTTCTCCTCCAGGTAATTGAGTTGCAGGATACGTTCGAGGATGGTTATGGCTTCCTCGAATCTTTTCGATTCTGCCAAACTGGTCGCCCAGATCGAACCTATCTCAACCAGAAGATCAGTGAGTGTGTCATTGAAAGCAAGGACCTGTTCGCTTTGAAAAGTGTCGTCGGGCATTCCCCCTTTCCACAGGGACAGCGCATTTTGAAAGGCATTATGTGCCTGTAACCAGTCGCTGTTTTTACTGTGGGATAATCCTGTCCGAGCGGTTTCAAGAAATTGCAGTGCATCTATTTCGTAATTGGTCAGGCAGAGAATTCCTTTCTGGATAAAGAAATAATCTTTAATCGAGGTAGGCAAGTGCGGAGCCAGTAATTGTCGCAATCGGGTCAAGAGGGTATCAAAGCTTTTTCGGGCATTTGTTGGTGTGCTCTCGGGCCAGAGCTCCAAGAGGATCTTTTCCTGCGGAATTCGCTGGCCTTTGGCGGTAATCAACAATCCCAACAGTTCTCGCTGGAAGTGGGTAAGATCCTTGGCCCGGAAAAGTATCTTTCCGGAAAGGCTGATCTCAAAATTATCCATGAGAGTGAATTTCAGGAGGGGTAGTGGTTTGCCGTTATCGGAAAAATTCAGATGGAGGCGGGTTCTGGCCAGAGCCTGGGCAAAACTCTTTTCGATGTCCCTTTTCACCGCTACGGCGAGAAGTTCGGTCATCATGACCGGTTCGAAACTCCAGAAATGGTTGTAGCCGTTGATTTTCATCAAGGAAAGTCCGGCCTCTAGATCATCAACGGCTGCGTCCGCACCCTCGGCCACATATTTGCAATAGCTCATATTGAAAAGAGCACAAATAGTTAAATAGGTGGAGGGAATCGATTGGGCGATGGCAAGGCCCTTTGCGAGCAAGGGCCTTGCCTCAGTAAAATTCTTGAGCCGGGTGTACACTGCTCCGGCAATGATGGCGTTGAAGGCGATATAGAAAAGACCTGCAGAATTATCGCGAAGCCGGAGGGATTCGGTGATTTTCTCAAGCGCCGCACCGCTGTAGCCGGTAAGTGCCAAACCAAAAGCCTGCCATTGCAGCAGTTGGCTTTGCATATGATCGGTTGCGGCGGTGGAAGTTATGTCCCAGCCTTTATCCAGCAGCTCAAGTGCCTGTTTTGGGTAGCCCAGCGAGAAGAGATTGCTGCTGCCCCAGACGAACAAGTAGGGGGCGGCGACCGTCTGATCTATGACATTATGGTTGATCGAGTTTTGCAAGGCCTGTTGTTGCATATGAAAATTATGGTGATCGCCGACCATTGACAGGTAGCAGAGATTCATGATTCTCATGGTCAGTTTGTTCGACTCGCCAACCAGCGGATCATTAAAGAGCGAAAAACAGATTTCAGCCTCACGGAGATACTTGGCACGGTTTCCGCTCAGCAGTTCAATATATCCCTGGATGAAACGCGTGGAGGCTATGAAGTTGCGAAGATCATGTCGGGCGGCAAGGGTACTGGCCATCTGAATGTAATGACGAGCCTTATCCATTGCACCGCTAAAGAAACAGTAGCCGGAGGCGAGATTCCGGGCAGTCATAACAATTATTGGGAGGGGCAGCGAAGCCATGTTTTTCTCCAACAAGGCCTCGGTTCTTGGCAGTAATTGAGAACCTTCTATGTATTTGCCGGAAATGACGAAATGGTAATAAATGGTTTGCGAAAGAGCGATCAATTCACCTGTCACCTCGCCCGTTTCTTGAAAATGTCCTCGTACGCGATTGAAAAACGGCAAGGTCTTTTGCGGCATAAAATCGACGAGGAGGAGACCGGCGTAGAGGGTCAGCCAGCTGTACTGAAAGAGGATGTCGTCGGGAATAGTCTGCAGCAGGGTGAGAATGGTTAGGGTCCGGTTTTTGGCTATGAGGCTCATACCTTTTTCTTTAAGAATAGCCTCCATCGCGTGGAAATCCCCGGCGTTTTTATAGCAGGTCAGGGCTTTTTCCGTCATGTCACGGTCCAGGTAATACCGGGCTTCGGATCGATAAATGTCGGCAATTTCGCTTTTGGACAAATGTGCTTTGGCCCGCTGTTGGAGAAATTCCTGAAAAAAATGGTGGAAACGGAAAACTTGTTGCTGGTCGTCGAGGTTATAAATAAAGAAATTATCTCTCGACATTGTCGAAAGTGTTTCTGAAAAACCGTCTATTCCGGAGATTTCAGCGGCCAGATCGGCAGGAATTTCATGTAAAAAAGAGAGCCTGAGAAAGGTGAAATGGAGATTTTCGGGAATCTGGGCGAATATTTCGTCCTGAAAGTAGTCGAGCATATGACCGGTTGCAGGAATTGTCGAGACTGCCGCTGTCGAAGACCTCTGCCAAAATTTGCTCCGCCCGGAAATGGGATGGCTTGCAAGGATAATCCCCATGATCCAGCCGTTGGTAATACGCTGTATTTCGCGGGCTTCCTGCCTGCTGATATCGCGTTTTAGGACCGTGTTGTAAAGGGTTTCAACGTCTTTGTTGTCAAGCGCCAGGTCGGCGGTGTTGAGGTAGGCGATGTTTGCTCCGTTACGAATAACTTTACATTTTAATTCAAGAGGATGCCTGGAAATAAAAATGAAATGCACCTTGGCGGGAGAGGTGTCTACCAGATGTTCCAAGAGGCTGATGGTCAAGGTCCCGGATTGTATGAGATGAAGATCATCGAAGACCAAATAGATATCTTTTTTTAGGTAATTTTCGAGATCTCGCAGGAGAAAATTGGCACAGCGGGTCAGATCCAGGGGGCCGACACTGCCTTCGGTTAAGATACTTGCCAGTTGCGGTGATTTGAACCCGGGCAGGTTGCTTGAGAGGTTGCTGAGGAGGGAGGATAATAAAAGCACTGGGTCGGAGTCTTCCGGGCCAACCTGGTACCAGATGGATACATTGCCTGTGGAATTAATAAACTGTGATGCAAGGGTTGTTTTGCCTTGTCCGGCCTGCGCTTCTATAATGATTACTTTCTTGTTGTGCCGTTGATCGGGGAATTTTGATTTGAGGAGATTGGTTCGAAGCAGGGACTGAGAGTGATCGATATGCGGTGAATAGAACTTGTTAGAGGGTATGGAATAGTTGCCAAAGCTCTCTTCATCTTTCATGGGTCACCAAGGTCTTTGTTTTTTTGGTCTTTTTGAAAAAGCAAAAGTTTCTTGCACACCGTCCTGACGATGTTAGCGTCTTTTGAGGTAAGAGTGATCCGGCTGAAAAACCGACGAATATTTGTCATCCAATAGATATGACTCACTTCGTTCAGGAAATCAATGGAATAAAGCGATTCTTCCAGATAGGAATACATACTTTCCAATTCATGGGTAGTAGCGAGATGTGGGGCTACCACCATATCTTTTTGCGCATGGACAATACCATAATACATTTCATAGCAGTGAATTGCCACAGCCTGGGCGAGGTTCAGTGAGGAAAAATCAGCGGTTGGAATTGCTGAAGACATTTGACAATACTTCAGGTCGTCGTTGGTCAGGCCGGTATCTTCAGGGCCAAAGAGTATTGCCACGTGGTTGGTTGCAAGGGAGGGGAGAATGACATCTACCATTTCCCGTGGAGTTTTTTCTACACTCCTTTGCCGGCCTCGTCTGGCGGTTGTGCCGACCACAATGGAAAATTCGGCCAGGGCCTCCGCCAGATCATGATAGATTTCCAGATTATCAATAAGATGAGCTGCTTTATGCGTAGCCATCTTCGCCATCGCTTCCCGGTCCGGGATGTCGTCTCTGACGATAATGAGGCGGGTGATCCCCATATTCCAGGCAATTCTTGCAGCGGCTCCGATGTTTTCGGGTATTTTTGGGCGGACGAGAACGATAGCGAGGTGTGACAGAAGCGCTTGCGGGTCCATAGTTATTTGGTTGGGCCGGTTGTCAGGGTGAAATTCAACCTTCGTCGGGGATGGTCGATATCTGTAAGGGTGACCCTGAGCATGTCGCCGATTCGATAGGTTTTGGCGGTAATTTCACCAAACAATCGATGGTTTTTGGTGTCGAGAAGATAACAGTCGTCGGTAAGGCGTTCAATGGCAATCGAGCCGCTGATACAGTGATCTGGAATCTCAAGGAAAAGGGCTGAGTCGTTGACACCTGAGATTATGGCATCAAAAGAGTCACCAAGATGGTTTTGCATAAAGTGGATTTTCAGTCTTTCCTGCATATCACGTTCGGCCATGATCGCGGTTCTCTCCCGGGCGGAAAGAAACTCTCCGGCGTCCTTGAAAGACTGTTTGGCAGTCTTCGGCGGTTTTTTTTGAATCGGATTTTCCAACAGATGGAGAAGGGTGCGATGGACGATGAGATCCGGGTAGCGACGTATAGGGGAAGTGAAGTGGGTGTAGTCGGAAGAGGCTAGGCCGAAATGGCCGACGTTTTCCGCAGCATACTGCGCCTGCTTCATGCTGCGCAACAGGAGGTTGTTGATAATATATTCGTATTTCGAGTCCTTACAGGTATCGAGTACTTTGGCGAACCAGGCGGAACTGTCTTCGTGTGGCGGCAGATGCAGGCCGAGTGTTTTCGCAAAGGCGATAAATTCTACGGTCTTTCCCGGGTCGGGTTTTTCGTGCACACGGTAAAGCGCCGGGGCCATTCTTGTTGTCGCCAGTTCGGCGACGGCTTCGTTGGCTGCAAGCATGAATTCTTCAATAAGTTGGTGGGCAAAATTTCTTTCAATTCTGCTAATTGCTGATACCTCTCCAGTATCGGTTAAGGTGAATTCCGGCTCCGGCAGGTTGAAATCGATGGAACCACGATGTCTTCTCTTTTGTTGGAGGGCCATCGCCAGTTCTTGCGCCCATTTTAATTGAGTGAGAAATCCTTTGTACAGTTTACGCACGGCCGGATCTTTATCGATGAGGATTTGTTTGACGATTGTATAAGTGAAGCGTTGCTTGCTGCATATCAGCGATCGGGTAAAACGTTTGCTTTGTAATATCCCGGATCGGTCAAAGTCAAGAATCGCCGAAACCGTCAGCCGGTCTTTACCGGGAACCAGACTGCAGAGGTCGTTGGACAGCCTTTCCGGCAGCATGGGAATGACTCTGCCCGGGAAATAGATGGATGTGCCTCTGGCATACGCTTCCTGGTCAATAGCCGATCCGGGAGCGACAAAATGGCTGACATCGGCTATGGATACATAGAGGCGAAAACCCTGGCGAGTCTTCATGACGCATATTGCATCATCAAAATCCTTGGCGGTCTCGCCGTCGATGGTGACGTGTGCGGTTTGCCGCAGGTCTTCCCGGTTTTCTTCAGGTTCAATGAGGCTCGAGAGCGTAGCCACTTCCTGTTGCACTTCGTCGTTGAAGAGGTGGGGGAGGTCGAACTTTTCAACGACCAAGCGCATTTGCGTGTCGATTTTGTCACTTCTCCCCAATACTTCCAGGATTTTTCCAGATAATATCCGGGCCGGTCGCACCTCTCTTGTGAACTGCACAATAACCGCATCACCGTCCAGCGGATTGTATCCATTGTAGTCGTCGATTCTAATGGTAAATGGAAATCGCAAATCATCCGGAAACACCATGGCGGTGCGCTGATCTTTTTTGAAAATTCCGGCAATTCTGTCGCTGCCGTGCGCAGTTACCTGCAGAACAATGGCTTCAGGGCGAAGATCCTTGCGAGTTCGCAGCACCCGTATCAACACCCGATCCCCATGTTGTGCGGTCCCCATGGCACTTGGGGAGATAAACGGATCACGGGCGAACGAAGCACTTTTGCCGTGCTGATGTACCGGAGTGACAAAGCCAAAACCTTTCGGGTGTTGGATCAGCTGCCCTTCATAGACTGGCGCATTTCGACTGATGGTATATAAACGTTTGCCGCTTTTGCTGATGAGGCCTTCCTGGAGCAGAGAATCAATGGTCTTTACATGGTCTTTTGCCTTGCCGCCCTCCTTTAGGAGATAATTTTCAATTTCCGTAAGGGATACAGGTTCCTCAGCAGAATAGAGGAAGGCAAGCAGGAGATTTTCAGATCTGCCGGTGTGCTGCCTGTCACCCCTCTCGTTCCATCGTGATTGAGGTTTGTTGTTTTTGGATTTTTCAGGGGGTTTTCTTTTTTTTTGCATTTTCTCTTTTTTCTTTTCGCCGGCAGGTTAATTTTGTTAAGCTGCCAGCTATTGTACTGATCCAGTTTATCTGGGTGTGAGCCGTATGGCGGAAGAACAGGAAATATAGCCGTTCGACGTTTTTAATTTTTGTACATTCTAAGTATCCTAAGAATTAAGTCTATAGGTGTAGGCTGTTATAGGAACAAATTGGGGGGTGGATGCGCCGTATTGCTTTTGACCTAGAGATCTACCGCGACCAGATGCGGGCGCTCATTGCCGAGAAACCCGGAGAAGATATTTTCTGGCAGGCACTCGATTTTGCAGTTGAGGCTCATACCGACCAATGGCGCAGGTCCGGTGATGCCTATATTCTCCACCCCTGCAGCGTGGCAAAAATTCTTGCCGAGGAGATGGATATTACCGATCCGGAAATTCTTGCTGCGGCTCTTCTTCATGATACAGTCGAAGACGTCCAGGAGGTGACTGAGGAAATCGTTGGTCAAAAATTCGGCAGTTATGTCCAGGCGATTGTCGAGGGATGCACTAAGGTTACCCATGTTTCCGGCGATAAACAGGCCAACACGCAAAATACCCACCGGAAAATATTTACCGGTGCGGCCTTACGGCCTGAGGTTATGCTGGTAAAACTTGCTGACCGGCTGCATAACCTGAGAACTCTGCGCGCCATGCCGAAAGACAAACGGCAGCGGATTGCCGACGAGACCATCGATATTTACGCGCCACTCGCCACCGTTTTTGGACTTTTTAATATGAAAAGGGAGATGTATAATCTGGCTCTGTTGTATAAGTATCCGAAACAGGGTGCAAAAATTAACAATCAAATTCGTCAGTTGGCGAACGACCCCGTCGGTCAGACGATAGTCGATGAAATAACTAAAAGCGCCGAGAGCAAAAACCTCGATTGCCGCATAACCATCAGAACAAAAAATCTCTGGGCCTATTATGATATTGCCAGTCGCATTCTGGTACAGCGAATAGATACCCCCCTGGAGATCCTTGTCGCCGTCAATGATGTGCAATCCTGCTATAATGCGCTGGGAATTGTCAATCAAACCTTTCGGCCGATTCCCCGGGCCATTCGCGACTTTATTGCCAATCCCAAACCTACGGGATATCAGGGTTTACATGCTCGGGCAATCATCCATGGCCAAAAATTTCTCTTCAAGATCCGCACCGATGAGATGGCCCGGAAAGCCCAGAGAGGGATCTTCAGAAACTGGAGTTCGAAATCCGGAAAACAGGGGCGGTTTATTCGGGAAATTCAGGAAATGTTCGATGTTCTCGGCTCCGAAGATTCCGTGTCCTACCGGGATGTCATTGCTGCCAGCGGCATAAAAGAAATATATACCTATACGCCGCAGGGGGATTTGATCTGTCTCCCGGTGACCTCCACTGTTCTTGATTTTGCCTTCCAGGTGCATACAGAAATCGGACAAACGTGTCTCGGGGCAATGATCCGTAATAAGAGGGTTCCGGCCGACCATGTTCTTAAAGACGGTGATATGGTGCGTATAATACGAGGAGAACAGCATATCCGGTTTGAGCAGCAAATGTTGACGTTGTGCAAGACTCCAAGAGCCCGCGGTGAATTGGCAAGGGGTTTTAAAATTCGTCGTCGCAAGGTGAGCCGGGAGGTGGGTTTTTCTATGCTACGCCAGGAAATGCTGCGCTATGGTATACCCTTCGATATTATAACCGACAGAGATGCCCCGCTTCTTTTGGAGAACTATGCCTTATCTACCTTGGATGATCTTTATATTCGCATCGGCGAGGGGCGCGTCCGTTTAAAGGAGGTTATCGAAGACATCAAGAATACTCTTTACGGTGGAGTTTCTCCTTTGCTTGCTCCCACCGGTGCCTTTAATAAAATTCAATTGACCACTCTTGATCCAGTCTCGGTCAAACTCTCCTCATGCTGCAAACCCAATCCCACTGCCAAGGATAACTGCGCTCTATTGACACCTAAGGGGCTCTCGGTTCACCATAAGAATTGCGAACGTTTTCGAGATCTTGACTTTCAACGGGAAGATGCGGTAAACATCACCTGGAAGATCCGGGACACCCACGTGCGGAAACCGCAAATCCTCCATATCCTGAGGGCCACCAGAAAGGATATAATGCAGGTTGTCGGCTCTGCCCCGCAAGAGATGGAGATGCATAGCCTGGAAATCCTCTCCAGTTATTCCTCTCTTAATCCGGCGTGGCAGCTTTCATTTAGTATTCCAAGCCTTTATATTCTGCAGAAGGTCCTGCGCCATTTTGATAAATCAAATATCCCCTATGAATTTTATCTTGACTGCTAAGTTCGGTGGTCAGGGTGCGGGTTTGTCCTTGCTGGTTTCCGGTGTCGTCCTCTTGTGGTAATTAGCAAGTACCTTGCTGAGCATCGCTGGGAGGTCGTCCGGCATCCTGGAACTTCTCTGGAGCTGGGTAAGGGTTTTCTCCAATGTCAATCTCTCCCCCAAGAAAATATGTCGCAAAATAAGCGAGATGAGTCTGGTTATAGTGGTCAGATTAGAAATCCGCGACTGCAGGTGCTGGTCCCGATCAAAGGCCGTTGATGCAAAGATTTCCACAGGATTTCCATCAAGTTCACTCACCGAGACATACCAGGTATTTCGTTCTCGATCGATTGTGCGATAACGCACTGCATCAAGAACATCAGGCATTTCCTGTTCAATTGGCTTTTGCTGGACTTGCAAGATTTTTGAAATACCTGAGATTTTGATTATTTTCATGATACAATCGGGTTTTTTACGCAGAGTGTCGATGAGGGTCAGACACTCTGCACAAAGACGATCTTGTCCTTGTGCAGTGAGCTCTTGTTTTTCCCCGCAGGCGGTACACTGCTCATTGTGCGTCTTAGCTGATGTCGATGTCTTCTTTCCAGTTTTCATGAGGTGTGATATCTTGAATGAAATTTTTGAGATGGATCTGAAATTCCCCGCCGCTTATTTCTCTTGCCCCAAAACGTAATAAATGATCGGTGGTCATCTGGCAATCAACTATTTGAAATTTTTTTCTTTTGAGGAAAGAGAGCAAATCAATCAGAGCAAATTGGGAGGCGCATTGTATCCTGGAGAACATCGATTCGCCAAAAAAAACTCGCCCCAGGGTAATGCCGTATAAGCCACCGACCAAACGATTCTCTTGCCAGCATTCAATAGAATGGGCAAAACCCATTCTGTGCAATTCTGTATATGCAGCCTGCATCTCCTCCGCGATCCAGGTTCTGTCCCCCGTCTCTGTTCGAATGGTTGCACACTCCTGAATTACCTGGGAAAACGCACAATCTCGGGTAATTGTAATACGGGAATTGCGAAAATACCGTTGAAGCCGTCTGGGGATTCTGAATTCATCGGGAAAAAGCACCAGCCTAGGGTGGGGGAACCACCACAGCAAAGGATCGCCCGCGGAATACCAGGGGAAGATGCCGCGACTGTAAGCTGCTAAGAGTCTTTGTGGGCTAAGATCACCGCCGATTGCCAGCAAACCGTTTGTTTCTGCAAAATCAGTTGGAGGGAAGCTGATGAGCTTGGTAAGCTGAAAGACGGGCATGGGGGCGATGGCGAGCAAAGAGGTTGTTTGACAGACAAGCATATTGTTTCATTGTTGTGAAGACTCTACCACTAATAGTTGGAGAAGAAAAGCAGGGGAAAATCAGCAAACAGCCTGCAGTGTGTTGGGAGGGTGCGAAGACAATGGCAATTTCTTGAAAATAATGAAAATATGAGTGAAAATGCCGTCAATTATCGGAAATCGGTAATATAATTTTTTTTATTGAGCGAGTGTAGTATTATTCTTTGCGAAATCATTTAAAATGACACCCTTGAAGGTGGTATTATAGACAATCCCGTTAGTTGAGTTTGGATGTTCACTCATAAACATGACCGAAACTGAAAAACATACAGAGAATACAACGAAGGCCCCTTTTCAGGATGAAATACTTCTTGAAAATTTCTATGCCGGTGCTGGACGTGGGGATTTGCTTGTACGGATGCAGGGAGCCGTGGAAAATGGGGTGCCGCTTATGGTGCTTTCCGGCGGCGAAGGGAGCGGCAAAACGATGATGTGTCGGATGCTTGAAAATGAGTGTCCAACTTCCACTCTTGTCGTCTTCTTTCCCGTGACGGTAGAATCTTTTGAAGATGTCGTGAGAATAATAGCCAAGAAGTTAGATTTAGATTTGCCGGCCCCTGATGAAGGAATGACTATTGATGCGGCCATCGAACAGATAATTGCGCACCTTTTGCGGCAATCAAAGGAACTTCTGATTATCTTTGATGAGGCCGAGGATATCTATCTGGCCACCCTGGAAAGGATTCGCCGGATGTTGGACCGGATAACGGCATCCGGCGTGCGTATGCGGATCCTTTTTTCCGGTCGGAAAACCTTTCTTGAGAATTGCGAACAACTTTCTATATGTGATTTTCGCACCACCAAAGACCTGCATTTTGATCTCTTGCCCCTCACTGAAGAAGAAACTTCCGAATATCTGCGAACCTGTTCGGAGCGTTTGCCGACTTCGGAGAGGAGGAAGGTTTTTAATGCTGAGGTGGTAAGGAATATTCATAGCCTAGCCAAAGGGAGATTCCGGAAAATCAAATTCTTGGCCAACGAATCACTGAGCTCACACGGGGATGACACCTCCTTTATGGTGTTGCTTGATAATGTGGAGGATGCTGCTGAAGCAGAAGAAGATAATCCAGAGACTGGACGACCCCGCATGGGTCGCTCATTTGCCGCGATGTGGTGGATCGGTGGAGCCCTGTGTACTTTGTTGCTGCTGTCTTTTTTCTTTAATTCGGGAGAAGAGCGGCGGGTGATAAAGCCGGTTCCTTTACCTTCGTCAACCGACAACACCAAGGTTGAGGCGACTCAAATTGGAGGCAACCCGCAACAACCGGATATACGACCACAAGCTCAAGAGGTAACTCAGCCTGCCAGGCAAGATCCTGAGATTTCAAAACAACAGCCTGAAATGCTGGAACAAAAGGTTGCAAGTGTGCCGGAGATTGAGCCAACAGTAACCGCCGAGGCAACCGGCAGTTCGGAAATGACACCAGAAATATCCGAACTGCCCCCGGCAACAGCCCAGTTGACTCCCAAGAAAGAGATAGAGCTACTACCGGCACCTGTCCGGACCAAAGTTGGGACCATCCCTGAAATCAAGGTACCGGTGTTGCGGCCGATCCCGCCCTTGAAGGTCAAGCCGAGATCAGCATCCGAGCCGGCATCCGGTGCAGCAAAAGTGTTACCACGAACGGAGGTTCAGGAAACTGTCGGCGCCACTGCTCACTTGACGGTCGATCAACTTTACCAGAAACGATTGCATGCCGGAACCGCCTGGGTAAGTGGTGAGAAAAATGACAAATTTACCGTTCAGCTGATGGTGCTGACCGCAAAAAATGCCGAGTTAAATCTCAAGAAAATGCTTGCCCAACCCAATTATCGTCAGGAAGCCGGCAATTTTTTCATCTTCAGAAAAAATGGATCGCCTGAGGTAGTGTTGGTGTTTTACGGCGAATATTCAACTATTGACCAGGCCCGTTTGGCACAAAACAGCCTTCCCCAGTTCCTCCGGGAACATCAACCCTATGCTGTTTCCGTTAGGGGCGCCCTTGCCAAGGTAGGCAAATAAAAGACATTGGGAAAGCAGGAACGCAAGGAGGGGTGCTACAGGTATTCTGTGGTACCCCTCTTTATTGTTGGGTCAAAAGGAGCTAAATCTTGAAGTTGTCTACAATAAGTTTGAGCACCGAGGCCAGTTTCTGCAAATCTTCAGCACTTGTTTTTACATCATTGCTTCCCTCTGAAATCTCATTTGAAGCAGTATTGACAGTCGAAATATCTTTGGCGATTGAAGTCGCCACCACCGAACTCTGACTGACGTTCTCATTGACTTCACCCATGCCTTGGGAGGCCTGGGCGATATTATTGGCAATTTCCTGGGTTGCCGAGGATTGCTCGCCAACAGCTGTGGAGATGACCGCGACAATTTCATTGATATTATTAATGACCTCGGATATCTGTTGGATCTCTTTCACTGTTGTCGAGGTGGTTTCTTGCATTTCCCAAATCTGCGCTTTAATACTGTGTGTGGCCGTGGCTGTTTGTTTTGCCAATTCTTTTATTTCGTTTGCGACCACTGCAAAGCCTTTTCCTGCATCGCCTGCTCTGGCTGCCTCGATGGTAGCGTTGAGTGCCAGAAGATTGGTTTGGTCGGAGATCTCATTGATGGCCTCGGTTACCTTGCCGATGGCCTGCGCCGCTTTACCCAGTTCGGCCATTCTGGCTGTGGTGGAGAGCGCTTTCTCCACCGCGGAAAGTGAGATGGTATGCGCCTGTTGGGCGTTACTGGCGATTTCACCGATAGTTGCTGTCATTTCTTCAGCGGCAGTGGCCACCATGGAAGTATTGGTGGTCGACTGTTCCATGGCGGCGGCGACATTGTTCAGATTGGCGGTCATTTCTTCCGTGGCGGTGGCAACATTGCCTGCCCGCCGCGAGGTGTCCTCCGAATTGGCCGAAAGTCTGCCAGCGGTTTTGTAAAGATCGTTGGCAGAGGCATCAATGGAATGGGTGTTATCGGCAATCTGCCCGATTATACCCTGCAATTTCTCTATGAAACGGTTGAAATAGGTTGCCATGTCGCCGATCTCATCGGAACTGGCAACATCAAGGCGCTTGGTCAGATCGCCTTCGCCTTCGGAAATGTCTTTGAGCATATTGGCCGTACGACGGATGGGACCAACGATCCCTCGGGTGATGAAGAAAATCAGCGTTATGCTCACTAATAGGCCGACTATCCCACCAGTAAGGAGAATTCTGCTGGAACTTTTAAGAATGCTTTCAACACTGTTGGCGCTTTTTAAAGTTTCATCAATTCCCGCAACAGCAGTTACCTCCGCCGATGCTGAAACAGCGTTACCGACACTGCTGCGCTTTTTTCCAAGTTCAGTCAATGCAACAGAGCTTGCTACGAGTTTCTTCATATTTGTACTATAGCTGGAACTGGCCAGCCTGATGTCCTCCAGCTGTGCTATGCCGGCCTTGTTGCTTTTCTTTTGGATGGCCTTTAAGAGGTTTTCCATTTCTTCGAATTTTTTTAATGACTTTTCGATTATATGCGGATCCTTGGTCAGCTGGCCCTTTAACGTATCCAACTGGATGACATAGCCGAGCTGTATCACGTCATTTATGTCACCGATCTTTTGCAGCTGCTCCTTTAGGGCTGTCGGATTAACGTCTCCCTTTTTCATTTCAGCGGCCAACTCGCTGTTTTGAACATCAATAAAAGAGAGACAGGCCTCCATAAATTCCAGAGCAGCCGACTCAAGTTTTTTGCGGATGACCTTAATTTCTTTTCCTGTTTTTTCCGTTTCGTTTACCAGTGTTTCGTATTCCAAAAGGCGGGCTGAGGCCTCGGCAGCGTTCTCTTTCAGAACCTTGAGCTCAGGGAATTGTGTGGTTAACTTAACGGCTTCCTGCAGATTTTCTTTCACATTCTGCAAATGTCCACGGGCAGAAATCAGGATGGAATCATCGTAAACAACATCATAGCCATTCATCGAGGAGATGGCCCGTGATGCGGCACGTTCAACTGAGCTTGCGATGTGGGTTTCAGGCATGTACTGATTCGCTAGAACCTGGGCCTGTCCCGCAACACCTTTCATGATGTAGAGGGCAACACCGGTCAACAGCATGGCAACAGCCAGAACAATTCCGAATCCTGCAAATATTTTTGAGCTGAGTTTCATGATAGGATCCTTTTAGTAATGAAGGCTACTAACTGACAACGGTTGAGAATTTTACGAATGCATCAAACGGAATTGTTCTGGTTTCATAACGAAGTGAGATCTGCGTCGGAAATTATTGGATTATTTGCTGTAGACCCCGCAGCCAACAATCAGATCACCGGTCCGTTCCAGGTACATTGATTTGGGTTCGATCTCTTTGGACACCGGATTCATGAATTTATAATCCTGCCAACCACTCGTCTGCTTCTTCATCATTTCTACTCGTTCTTTGTAGAATTCCTTGCCATCGGTATCCTTGAAATCGATCAGTTCCTTACCGACCATGCTCGCTTTCTGGCCATGGGCCAGGCATTTTGCATTCATGTCATAGACGACCACATACAGATCCCGGTCAACGAATTTGCCCTTGGGGTTGGTGATTTCTTCAAATGCTTTGTCATTGCCATTGGCTTTGATGAATTCGACGGCCTTTTTTACCATTGCCACGGCTTCATCTTTGGTGCCTTGTTCGGCTGCATTGGCGATATTTGATAAACAACCGATGCAGAAAAACATTGTGAGACTCGCGAAAACCAAAAATTTTTTCATAACTTGCTACTCCTTTAAATTGTTTTGTTGGTGCATGGTTTTGATCTCCAGGAGCGACAACTTCTGGAGGCCGCTGATTGTATAATGGCCCTTTCAAGCTTGGTGAAATTCCTCTAACTTTACTCTTCATTATGTTAGCCTGGTTGGCCTGCATACTAATGGCGTGGTATTTGCTGGCATTAGCCGCATTACAAACAATGATGTCACAGGGCAGCACAAATTGTCAAATGGATCAGGCACATTTTTTTGAAAAAATCAACAAAGTGGTTTGGCTATATTTTCAGGGTTGTTTTGAACGAGAAAAATACTTGGAATGAGGGCAGGTTTGTCTTTCACTGCAAAAAGCTGCTCTTGAAAACTGGGGGAGAGGGGAAAAAGGGTTGTACGGGCAAGTCGGGAGCATGAGTGCAAGTGAAAACTCATAGGCTCATGGTGGGAAGTTTACCGAGAAACCAAAAAAGGGGAAAACCCGTATTGAGTTATCCCCTTTTTTCTATTGGTGGAGCTAGACGGGATCGAACCGACGACCTCTTGACTGCCAGTCTATTTTTAAAAGTTTCATTCAATTTGTCTTAAACTCACAAACAATTTACATTCAACAAGTTAGATGATAATATGCATCATATAGTATCACCTTTTGTAATGAAAAAGGTTGTACAGAGGTTGTACAAAAATTCCTGTTGGAGACTTGTTGATATGAATCAATGGACCCCCACCGGCCAACATGGGCTTAGATATCGTGAACATGAAACACGGACAAAAGGTATCGGAAGATATGAACGCCCCTTGCGATATTATGTGGCGGTCTACAAATGGAAAAAAAAGACGGTAACCGATGTGTACGGGTGGGAGGGCGATGATTTCAAAAACGAAGATGATATAGTCGCCGCTGCTTTAGACCTGAGAAAGAATCGGCGGGATATGCAACCGCCATTCACTCTAAAGGAACGTCACGACCTCAGAAAGCACGCCCTGGCAGAAATAGAGATAGCTGAACAGGAAAAACGAACCCGACAGGAGATCCAAGAGAAAACTGTATTGAAAGCTCTTTACCAGAAATATTGTGAAATCCATTCAGATAAGAAAAGTCTGAAGAATGAAAGGTCTCTTTATGAAAAGTGGATCAATCCGGCAATAGGCGAGAAGCAGCTTGATGAAATTGTCCTTCTTGATCTGGAGAGGATTAGGAAACGAATGGAAAAGGCTGAAAAGGCCCCTCGTACAATTCAATATGTAAAAAGTATTGTCCGTCAAATCTATACCTTTGCAACAGCTCATTCTCTTTATTCCGGTGACATCCCCACCAGGTTATTTTTAAAGAATAAGAAATTTGATAATGCTCGGAAACGGTATCTCACTCCGGCTGAGGCCAGGCTACTTTTGAATGAATTGCAAAAACATTCCGTAACACTTTATCGAATGGCCCTTCTATCGCTCAACACTGCCATGCGATTTGGTGAGATAGCCTCTTTGCGTTGGCAGCATATCAATCTTGAAAATAGGGAAATCCTGGTTGTCGATCCGAAGAACAGTGAAACACGATCTGTTTTTATGACGGGAGAAGTTGAAAGGCTTTTTCGGTCGATGGCAAAAGGAGCCCCGAACGACCTTGTCCTACCTTCCCGCCATAAACGGAACTCAGAGGGGGATGCTTTGCCAAGAGTTCAGGACAGTGTTTCTAATGTTTTTGACAGAGTTGTAAAGGATCTTGGCTTGAATGATGGCGTCACAGACCGGTGCATGCGAGTTGTCTTTCATTCGCTGCGGCACACTGCAGCATCTTGGTTGGTAAATTCAGGAGTAGGATTGCCGGTCATTGGTAAAGTTCTTGGGCATAAATCCCTTAAAATGACGGAAAGATACTCTCACGTCAACGATAACAGCGTAAGAAACGCAATGGAGCTTTTGGACCAGAAACAGAATGAGCATGAAAGACAGCCTGTACTGAAAATACAGAGCGGCTGATACAACCTTTCAAGACCTCATGACAGTTACAGTGTAACGATAAGGAGCGAACTACATGCCATCAACAAACACAGAACGGCAACGACAATACCGTGCACGTGCCTTGAAAGATCCTGACGGCTTGTTATTAACCAGGCTGCAAGTAATGCTTTCTCCAAGAGCTGATGGTGCACTGCAGCGCATTGTTGCCGCAACCGGCAAGTCCAAGCGGGATGTAATCGAAGAGGCGCTACTTGAGATGGAAAGAAACGTTACAGTGTAACGACTCTTGTCGAACTTTGCAGGAAAGGAAGAATGGAAAAGACTTCAGGAGAAAACAACCTCAGTGTTGAACAGCGAATTGATATCAAGATCGCCGATATCACCAAACTCTCTGTCGATGCAATCGTTAATGCCGCGAACAATTCTTTGTTGGGTGGCGGCGGGGTTGACGGAGCTATTCACCGGGCTGCCGGCAGACAATTACTCGAAGAGTGCATAACGCTCAAGGGGTGTGAGACCGGGGGTGCCAAGATAACATGCGGGTATGATCTTCCGGCAAAATATATCATTCATACGGTCGGTCCAGTCTGGAAGGGTGGAGGCAAGCAAGAGAGTGAATTGTTGGCAGCATGCTATTACAACTGCCTGGAAATCGCCGAAGAAAAAAATCTCACCACAATCGCTTTCCCTGCCATTAGTTGTGGCGCTTATGGTTTTCCCATATCTGCAGCGGCAACTATCGCCATCAATACAGTTTTTTCATTTCTTCAGAAGAACGCTATCCTTAAAGTCACCTTCGCCTGTTTCAATGAAGAAGTCAAAAATGAACTGGGACATGCTCTTCAAGACAAAATCCTTGAAGGGGTGGCAAGGTAGGCTCTTCTGATGCTGAAAAGAACCGTTACAGTGTAACAATTTTCACCGGGATAGATCGACGGATCGAAAAGCGCGAATCTTAGCACTTGGCAGGTGATTCTTTTAGGGGTGCCTTGAATAGGTGAAAATATGGTCGAAAACGAGAAGAACAGACTAAGTTCTCTAAAGAAGCTATTTCCAGATGGATTACAAAGGTGTTGCAAAAAACCAAGATAAATAATTTAAAATCAGTTGCTTAAAACACATAAAGCCTCTATAATGGGTGAATAATCTTAGCGAGAGAATTCAATCCAAAACGGAGGCTCTATGCACCACAAGAATATCAAGCTCATGATCCAAAAACAACTAAAAAGGCAATTCCCG
>JANNQF010000051.1:0-2505 GCA_031441605.1 Deltaproteobacteria bacterium | reverse complement strand
GCGCCATTATTATTAACGTAATGATCATTGTGTCAAGCTTTATTGAAGAATTTTATATTTGATAACAGCGTGTTACATTTGGTACTATAAAAGGGTACCCTGTCGCGCATTACTCCGAAATGCTACGCGAAAATCGGTGATACATACAATATTAGTGTAGAAAATACGCAAAAATAATAATTATATCGTTTTAAATCAAGAGAAATTCATACCTTCTTTTTTTGAATTGAAGTTTCCCCGTTTTTTAAAGAGATCCTGCTGAGGATCAAACGAGAGCGCGGCATCAGGATGTGAGAAATATCCCACAAATTCAGCAAGATGCTGGAGAGAAAGTAGCTTCAGCTAACTAATTGATATTAGCCAATATATTTTTACGACTTTTTCTCGGGAATTCATTTAATGTTAGCAATAACATTATGTTAATATTGAAAACGAGGTCCAGTTATGGCAGAGTGTGATTTGACACAATAACAAATTACCAGAGGAACCTCGCATGCTCATGCTGCACTCCCTCTCCAGCGAACTCAAAGACGAATTTGCCCCATCAAAAAAAAGAGAGGAACGGAGCGCCTGGCTTTTCCACACCCTGCTTGCGATTATCCTGCCATTTACCTCGTCGAAAACCTCCAATCTACTGTGAGTGTTCCGGACCTTGTTTGGTTTTGCCGATATCGGCAAGAAACAATACTATCTAAAATTTGCAAATAGATGACAAAAGAACATGAAAAAGGTAATATCCCTAATGAGTTAATTCCGATATCAAATCAAAAGGGAGCCACCCCTTTCATGAAACCACAAAATAACAAAAAAAGTGCCCGCACGTCATAAAAAAAGGTTAAGGTCAACAATAATGCAAAGGGGTTGACCAGTCAGGCTGGTTTGCTTCCGGCAGTAAAATTTCTACGACATGCAGGAATGCTTGAAGCAATCAAAGAAACGATCAACCATAAGCGTGGAGATAATGCGCTCTATGACAGCATCAATGCCGTGTTTCTGACAGTAGTTGCCATCATTGGCGGAGCTCGATCACTGCGGGCTGTGACGACGATATGGGCGGATGGGGTATTGCGGCGGTTAGCGGGTTGGCTGTCAATTCCCGACAACAGTACGCTTGGCCGGTTATTCAGAACATTCCATGAGCGTCAGGTAAGTCAGTTTGAAACTTTGAATCATAGATTGCGGCACGGGTATGTCGGACGATTGATGTCGATTCGACGGAGAAGACGGCATATGGTCGGCAGCAAGGCGTAAAAAAAAGGCTACAACCCTTTCCGCAAAGGCAAACCCTCCCACCATCCACTCCTGGCTTTTTGTGCGGAAACGAAAGAGATTCTGAAGGGCTGGCTGAGAAGCGGTGATGCGTAGACCAGCAACGGGATAGTTGACTTTGCCCGGCAATTGCTGGCCCATCTGCCCAATAACCAGAAGATATTCTTTCGTGCAGACAGCGGGTTTTTCAATGGCAAGCTGTTTGATTTACTTGATAAATATTACCACTGCCACTTGGTTAAAGCAAAATTCAGAGGATAGGTGACGTTGTTGAACAGTGATTGCAAAATTTAGGTAACAGGAAATGTACTGTAAAAATGACAGATAATGAAACGAAGATAAATAAAACTCCTTTGGCCGACCAACTGCATAACGGAGATGGATCTACTTTTGCCAAATATAAAAAGAAGGCAGTCGGCGACCTCTCCTTTTTCCGCCTTTGCGTTTATGAATGCTTTGCGCTGTTGTTCGCCAACCTCGGTGGTGCCCTGGGTTATGTCATACGCAAGGCTGCGGCGAAGCATCTTTTTCGAGCGATTGGACCCGGTCTTATTCTCGGACGGGGGTTGGTGGTTCGGCATCCTGGGCGTATCTCCTTTGGTGCCAATGTGGCGATTGACGATTGCACTTTTATTGATGCCAGTGGCAGCGGTGAGATCGGAGTACAATTTCGGGATGGTGTGGTTTTATCACGAAATTGCATCGTTCTTGGAAAAACCGGGTATATTGTTCTTAAGGAACGGGTCGATGTCGGTGTCAATTGTGTTTTTGCTTCGGTCTCCGGCATCACCATCGGTACCTCGACCATCATTGCCGGCAATTGCTATATTGGTGGTGGGCGATATTACCACGGGCAGCTTGAGCTTCCTATCATGGATCAGGGGAGCTATTCCAGGGGTGAGCTTGTCATTGGAGAAAATTGTTGGATTGGCGCCGGGGCCATTATTCTTGACGGCGTGAAGCTTGGCAAAGGGGTGCTTGTCGGGGCCGGAGCGGTGGTGACGAAAGATACCCCCGATTTTGCGATATTGGCCGGATCTCCGGCACGGATTCTACGCTTCCGCAGGGAAGAAAAATAATTAAGGGACTTGGAATTTACTAAAATACCGATTATGATGTTTTGATACTGCAAAAAGGAGGAGCTGCGTATGAAAACATCGACTTTAGTTCGGAATGGCATATCTCCAGAAATGGTGAACATGATTTGGCGTTTGGTTGATCTAATACCTTGGCCTG
>JANNQF010000050.1:0-25108 GCA_031441605.1 Deltaproteobacteria bacterium | reverse complement strand
AATAATTATCTGACTGTTTGATTTACCGGCTTCCTCTGGGGCACTAGCCCACCTCAGAGAAGCCGGTTTTCTTTTTTCATCCATTGTCAAACTTCCTGGTCAAAATCCCGGCTGAGACATAACGCCTGATCGATAAGCCTTGCACCATTCGCCAGCTTGGGGCCTGCCAGGTCGTAAAGCATGAGCCACCTTTCGCAATCGTCCTGCTCAGGAATTGCATTCTGTTCGGATATTGACTCAATCCATATTCCAGCAGACATACGTGTATTATATCAAAGGACAAGAATCTGTCACAAAACCGCGTCTTTGGGATATTTTCTTGCATAATGGCACATCATGTAGTAACGTTACTACATATTTATTCGAAAGGAGGTAGCATTATGACCGTCACAACCATATCCAGCCGTGAATTTAATCAACATATCAGCGTGGCAAAGAAGGCCGCAAATAAAGGCCCGGTGTTTATCACCGACAGAGGCCGTCCGGCCCATGTTCTCTTAAGCATGAAAGAGTATCAACAGCTTTCCGGCAGCAGGCAGAAAATTGCCGATCTTCTGGTTATGCCCGGCATCGAAGACCTTGAATTGGAAATCCCCCGGATGCGTGAGCTTCCACGTCCCGCTGATCTTTCATAATGTTTATTCTTGACACGAATGTGGTCTCCGAGCTGAGAAAAGTCCGTCTCGGCAAGGCCAATGAAAATGTTGCTAAGTGGGCAGATAGTGTCGCAACGCTCGACCTCTATCTTTCAGTGGTAACGATTCAGGAATTAGAGATTGGGGTGCTTCTTGCCGAACGACGCGATGCTGAAAAAGGGGCTATTTTCAGGACCTGGCTGAACAGCCATGTCTTACCGGCCTTCGAGGGCCGCATTCTGCCGGTCGACCTAGCAGTCGCTCTAAAGAGCGCAAAATTACACGTTCCGAATCCTCATCCGGTCCGGGATGGATTAATCGCGGCAACGGCTCTGGTCCACGGTATGGCTGTTGTCACTCGCAATGTCGATGATTTCAAAAGGACAGGCGTCCCGATACTCAATCCTTGGGACACGGATTAATCGTTAAAAATGTGGTTGCTCGGTTCTTATTGTAACGCCTGATGCAAAATCTTTCCCACGTCCCGCCAGCCGAGCAGTCGCGCCGCTTTACGCTGCTGCGAGGTCTCGCCGCCACAGACCACCACATTATCTAGACGCAGTGACAGGCCGGCTGTCTTGTATCCTCTCGGCGATCTGTCTAAACCCCTTGAAAAAATTAGGAGCCGCAGTGGTCGCGGATTTGACCTCGACGGTATGCAGGTAATCACCAGGTTGTTCCAGCACATCCAATTCCAAGCCACGGCTTTCACGATAATGGCGCAGAATCGGCTGCTCGCCCTGGTGGGCCGGTGCTTTATATACAACACCGACACCACCCAGCTTTCGAAAAAGAGCTCCTCGTAGAGGATGCAGGCGGATTATGCACAAATTGTCAATCATAGCTGCAATTCATATCAACCCGGTTCACATGGCGAGGATGTCAAGAATGGCGCTGCCGTTTTCCCGGTCAACCTTCAACCAGGCAAACCATTCTTCCAGGGTAATGTCTTCCCAGGGAAGGTGCATTACCTGCCACTGTTCTTGAAAATCGGGAAGATAGGTGGCGAGAGAAGTTTTCAGGGTCTGTTCGTCCGGTTTTTCCGGCTGTATATACATATGGGAGAGAAAGTCGGCAAGTTGGATGACCAGCGGGTACCCCTGCAGCTTATCAGCATTCCCGGGTGAATGGTGATGCTGCAGGGCAGTGATGAGGTTGTCCGGAAACTGCCAGCGCTGCAGCAACCTGCCACCGACGATATCGTGGGTTATACGGAAGGCCTGGAGTTCTTCTTTGAGCCTCTCTGCAGAATTGATTCCTACTAGCCATTTGCTCGTATCGTATTGCTTGCCGAAGGCCAGCAACATGGCGAGCTTGCCTATATCGTGAAGCAAGCCGGCGACAAAAAACTGGCCGGAAGGCAGATTGATGTGCTCCCCGACAATTCTGGCCGCGAGTCCGCAGGTAAAAGAATGATCCCAGAAGGCAGCCAAATCCTCCTTGTGGGTTTTGAAGATCGGCTGAAAGGCCTGCACCGCAGCTTTGGCCAGGACAATATTTTGCACCTCATTGAATCCAAGGACGGTGACGGCGGCCTCCAGGGAACTGACTTTTTTGGGATGTCCGTACAGCACCGAATTGGCAATTTTTAACACGGCGATGCACATGGTCTGGTCAGGCAAAATTGCTTTCACCAGATCATTTGCCGAACTTTCCGGGTTGTTGGTCACTGCCAGGACATTGGCAACGGTGATCGGCAACGGCGGCAGCGATTCGATTTGTTGTTCGATGGGTATGGGTTTTTGTTCATTCATTGACAGTCCGTTTTAGCGGGTACCAGAGATTTGAAGGTATCGGGTCTTTGCAGCGCCAATCCGGCATAGGTCCGGTTGGCATAAACATAAGGCATCATGCCGACGAGTGCAAATTTTCTGAAAATTTTCGGACCCTGTTATTCTTTGACACCGGCGTGAAGCCTCTTGTGCAGAGGGCCGGAACAGCGTATTTTGTTGCAGTCGGCCGCCGGTTTTGCCGGCAGCGGGGAAGATCCTTTATTCTCACGCTATTTAACTGTGAGGTTGGTCGCTTGGCGTCGGATCAAGGGGTGACAGTGCAAAGGAGGAGGGAGTGGAACAACAGTCGGAAGCGCTATGGGTGGCTCGTTCGCAAGCCGGGTGGCTGCTCCTTGTCTTTCTTCTTCTTTCCGGATGTTCCGGCCTGCGGACCGGAGAATCTCCGGAGAGCCGGCCATCGCCTGGCCAAGGGCGAAGCTTTGTAATCTGGATGCTCTCCGATATTCAACCGCCGACCCAGGCCGATCGACGGTTTTTTGAGCAGGCCATAGCCGATGTCAATGACCATGTCGCCCAGGTTGATATGGCGGTAATCGCCGGCGATCTCATGAAGTCGCGCAGCCAGGACGAGGACTTCGCCTGGTTTCTCGACACCCGTAACCGGTCTCAGGTTCGCCGTTGGTATGAGATCGCCGGTAATCACGATGTCCGGTCGGAGCCGCTGTTTCACCTCTATTTCCCACGCCCCTCCCATTACGCTGTTGCTTTCGGGAATATTCTCCTGCTGCTTCTTTCCGACGAATTGCCATCCTCGAAAACCGAAATTTCCGATGAGGCCTTTACCTGGTGGCGGGACCTGGTGCTCAAGAATCAGAACCGGATCATCATCACCGTCAGCCACGGCCAGTTGAAAAACAGCGGCCTTCTCGGGTCATCCTTGGCGAGCCGGCAAATTGAAGGGTCAGAGCGTTTTGAAAAGGTGCTGCGGGAGGCGCGCGTGGCGGTCTGGGCATCCGGGCATACACACCTGCCGCAGGGCTTGCCCGGAACCATGAGCATAAAGGAAGATCTCGGTGGCACCTGTTTTGTCAATGTCAGCGCCATCGACACCGGATCAATTATGCACAGCCAGTCACGGTTTTTCTTCTTCCAAGAAGGCTCCGATACACTGCTGATACGGTCGAGAAATCACACTCTTGGCCGGTTTGATGCAGAGCTCGATATCTTTCTGACCCTTGACAAACCCTTGGTGTTTTCCGACCAAGAGTCGTCTGTTATCTTCGCCCCTTAAGGAAATCTGCCTGGTGACCGCCCGGGCAGGCCTCGTCGAAAACGTTTTTCGGTACTCCACAGCCTCTTTTTAAAAACTATCTTGGGCGGCAAGGTCAATATGATTATTTTCTCTTGCTCAGCAGGCCTATTGGATTATTGTGATCTATCGGCAAGTCTTTATCGGGACCGGCACCGCCCACCGAAACAATACAGGCCGATGCAAGATGCCAAACGGCAGGAAATCCTTTAATACCTTAAAATATTCAGGAGAAAAGCAGGATGTGGTTGTTCAAGAAAAAGACCCTGACAGGGCTCGCCAGAACCTGTGGCTGAGCGGCGAAAATCGGTCCGGCGGATCTGTCGGACGCACTCAGAGGCCTGAACTTTAAGCGTAACGAGAACCTCCTCGTCGGCATAGAAACCTCGGACGATGCCGCCGTCTATAAAATCTCCGACCAGGTGGCAATGATCAACACCGTTGATTTTATCACCCCGCCGGTCGATGACCCGTATTGGTTCGGGCAGATTTCCGCGGCCAACTCCATCTCCGATGTCTATTCCATGGGCGGCAAACCCCTCACCGCCTTGAATGTGGTGATGTTTCCTGCCAAGCATCTCGATATGGGAATCCTCCGCGAAATTCTCCGCGGCGGCAATGATAAGGTGGTTGAGGCCGGGGCCTGCCTGGTCGGCGGCCATAGTGTCGATGACAACGAACCGAAGTACGGTTTGTGTGTCAACGGGATGGTTCATCCTGATAGAATTATCACCAATGCCGGGGCGCAGCCGGGCGATGCCCTGATTCTCACCAAGCCCATCGGTTCCGGGGTGCTCTTCAATGCAACCAGGGCCGGGAAGTTCAACTTAAAGGAACTTGAGAAATCCGTCCTGCCGGTCCTTGCCGCGCTGAACGGCCTGGCGATGGACAAGGCCCTGGCCTACGACCTCCATGCCTGTACCGATGTCACCGGTTTTGGTTTACTCGGCCATCTTGTGGAGATGGCTGTCGGCGCGGGAGTCCATCCTGTTATCGACTTTGCCGGTCTGCCGTTTTATGACGGGGCGCAGGCGATGTACGCCAAGGGACAAAGCACCGGCAGCAACAAGGCCAATCGAGCCCTGGTGGCGCGGTATCCCCTGGTTCTGGAAAGAACCTTGAGTAAAAGTCAGGAAGAGTTACTCTATGATCCGCAGACCTCGGGCGGATTGATGCTCGCCCTGCCAAGGGAGCAGGCATCTCAATTGCTTGCCGACCTGCATGCTGCCGGAATCGGCTTTGCCGCAAAGATCGGCGAGATTGTCGCCGGGACCCCCGGGGTTACCGTGTGCTAATTTTTCCTCAAAAGTGCGAGACGTATTGGCAGCGCCTCGCACTCATAGTAAGAGCTCGAATGTTGTTATTGTTGCACAATCGCCAAACTTGGCCAATCGCTTTGTAACTTTTTTGACACATAAAAAAGCACGGCAAAACAGATAAATAACTCGGTACCGACAAAGCCTGTCACTCATCCCACACAGTCTCCTCCAGAACCGACCCATTGCTTGACTCCCGCATTTAACCGCTAAAATTCGAATATCCTCCTGGAAATATTCAAGATATATTTATATTTCTAACATTGGCATCGATCTTGGAACGCTAGCCACGCCAACATGTATGCATAATACGCACAACATGCACACCGTTATCATGACAAGGGTTGTTGTCGATGCCTAGGAGGAACTATGAAAGTGGACTTGTCGGAGGTTCTTACCGATCTTTGGCGAAAGAGAAAGACCGGATTGTTTTCCCTTTCGGTGCACGATTCAAATCGACTCTTCAAAATATTCCTCAAAGAAGGCGAGGTCTATCGAATTTCCTTTGGCAATCTCCGAGGTCCCGGATGTCTCCCCCTGTTCGACGAATTGGACTTCAAGTCTTCATTTTTTCTTCCTAGCATAGAGCTAGCGGGAGAACGAGAAAATATCCCCCAGACACCCGATCTGATATCGTTGTTTAAGATCACAGGTAAGCTGATTGATTTGAAGAAATACGACCACAAGGTAAGCAGTTCCTCCAACAATGAGCCCATCAATAATGTAAACAGGGTTCTCGATGAGTTGCAAGCCGCTCTTGTCGAGCAAGTTGGGCCGGCAGGGTTAAAGGCATTTAAACGCATCGTTGAAGAAAAATGGCAGTCCGTATCTTCGCCGACCAAGGAGGATATTCAATTACTGGTAAATCTCCTCAAGGACCTGATCGAAGATACAAAAGACCGGCAGATCTTCGTCGTTGCAGCGAATCGATTATTATCTTTATAAGGGAGGCGACAATACTATGCCATTAACAGACATCTTACCCTCAGGACTAAAGAAGAAGACCATTATACCTGTCATCCTGATCCTGCTTATCTCCATGACGTGTGTTGCTGCCTTCAACTATTACTCACAGGTCACGGTCTTGAACGCCGAAGCGGATGACTCTCTTACCAGCGCCATTAATACTGCACAGGGATTTATCGAAAGTCACACCAATCGTTACAAACAAATGGCGACACTTCTTGCTCATAGCCCGGTAGTCGGCGAAGCCCTGAGTAATAATGACCGATCGCGACTTATGCAGGAATTTCTTGAATCCTACAAAGCATTAAAGAAAGACATTCACCTGAACCAGATGAATTTTCACCGGCCACCCGGAGTAGCGCTTCTCAGGCTACAGAATCCCGAAAACTTCGGGGACAATCTTGCCCAGGTCAGGCGTACCATTGCCGATGTCTACAAAAACCAAGCGGGAGTCAAAGGTCTCGAATTCGGCAGGACGGGCCTTGGGTTGAGGGGTGTTGAGCCGGTCTTTGTCAAAGGCACCTTTGTCGGATCCCTTGAATTTGGTGGCGACTTGGCACCGGCACTTGATGATGCAAAACAGGCTTTTGGTGTTGAATGCGGTATTCTCATCTCGAAAACAGCCACTTCACTTGCCACGTCGATGCCGGATCGGCAAGGTTCTGCTAAACCCATTGGCGAGCACCTGTCATTCTATTCAACCAGCCAAACTCTGACCATGGGGTTAATAACCGCTGGGATGATTGACAAGGCTGCAAAACAAGGGCCTTCAAACTATCTGGATACCGCCGAATTCCAGGGAAAAGATTACTCAATCGGTATCGCCCCGCTCAAGGATTATTCGGGAAGTGTTATCGGCTATCTTTATGTGATGAAGGACCGGTCGCTGGTGCTTGCTAAAATATACAAATGCCTGGCGATTAATGTAGTTGTTTTCCTCGCCATTCTCATTGCTATTGTCTTTGCCATAAGCAGTAGTTTAAGCAAGACAGTAATAGAGCCTGTGGTCAAACTGGCAAATGTAACAAATGACATATCCATGGGAAAGGTAGGGGAAAAGATTGAGATTGTCACGGGAGACGAGATCGAAGTCTTGGCGAAATCGATAGACCGTTTGCGAGTGAGTATGAAAATGTTTCTCGGATGATCAAATCCACAATCTCCTAGAAACTAGAACATGGACCGTGCATAGTGATAAATATATCTCAGGAGTGATTGAGTTTTTTGTTGTCTTTTATTGCCGTTTGCCTCATTAATTGAAAGCGTGTTGCTGGGAGTGACTATCTCGTTTAGGCCCTTAGGAATAATTTTGTGCTTTTTTCAGCCGAAAATTATTCTGTGAAGACAGTTATCCCCATGGGGTGACTTGCTTGCGATGCAATGAATTGTAATCAATTTTAGCAATCAGAAGGAGCAAATGGCGATGAAAAATCTGTTGGCAGGAATACTCCCGCAGTCGGGAGGCCTGGAGGCAAGCGGATCGGGTAAATATACACTCACCGTGGCTGTATTGGCGCTGGTAAGTGTGATAGGTGTTTCGATGGGGGTCCATTCTCTCATTGCCGGACATGAGCATACCTTCGGCGTTAGTCGCGGTGTACCTTGGGGCATCCTCATTGCCGCCTACGTCTTTTTTGTGGTGACATCCACCGGCCTGTGTATCGTTTCCTCGGTCGGTCATGTCTTTGGCTTTGAAAATTTCAACCCCATCGCCAAGCGGGCGGTGTTTCTGTCGATCGCTACCATCGTTGCCGGTTTTTTGGTTATCGCCTTCGAGATCGAGAATTCCTGGCGTATGCCCATCGGTAATGTCTTTGGTGCTAATCTCACTTCAAATATCTGGTGGATGGGCACCCTGTACGGTGCCTATCTGGTGTTCATGATTCTTGAATTTATCATGCTCCAGAAAGAAAACCATAAGGTTGCCACCGCCTTCGGTCTGTCCGGCCTATTGATCGGTGTCGCCGCCCATTCCAACCTTGGCGCGGTCTTCGGACTCTTGAACGGCCGCGAGTTCTGGCACGGGCCTTATATGCCGATCTATTTTATCACCTCAGCCGCCATGTCCGGCTGTGTGGCGATCATCTTTTTCACCTATATTGCCTATAAGTTCAACGGCTGGCAGATGAGTGACGGGATGAAGAAGTCGATGGAGAGTGTTGCCAAATTTGGTGCCTTAATGATGGCGATTATCATCTTTTTCACCATCTGGAAGATGATCTCCGGCGTGACCGGCAATCCTCCCGGCAAATATGAATCGATGATGCTGCTGCTCACCGGTTCCTACGCCGTTAATTTCTGGTTTGGCGAAGTGCTGCTGGGTATGGCCATCCCCCTGCTGATTATATTACTGGTGCGGGGACGCAATATGAATGCACTGTTTATTGCCTCTCTTGCCGGGATGGTGGGCATTTTTTACATGCGCTATGACTTAGTGGTTGTAGGTCAGTTGATTCCCTCTTTCCACGGAATGGGGCTTGTCGATTATCCTGAATTTCTCACCTATGTGCCGACCCTGCATGAGAATCTGGTGGTGGCCGGTGGAGTGGCCTTTTGTGGGCTGGTTTTTATCGTGGGAGAGAAACTTTTTCGCGGACATGTTTCGGAACATCACTGAGCATCGGCCAAGATGCACCTGAAAGCTCCGACTATACAGATAACTCCAATGGCCTGTTTGCAGAATACGCCATACAGGGGATGTGAAATTCAAGAGGTGCCTGCATGAAAATCGACGATTTGCAACAAATGGAAAGTGAGGATGTGAATATTCTGCCTTCAGTTGAAAGGAGAAAATTCTTAAAAATCGGCCTGGCCGTTACCGGGATGTATCTTGGCGGCAGCATTCTTTCTTTGACTAGCGCCGGAAATGCATACGGTTCAGGGGTGGTACCGACAGTCGGTCAATACCCTTACAGCCCCCACTACAGCATGGTGCTTCGGGAAAAACGGTGCATTGATTGTGAACTTTGTAAAGAGGCCTGTGTGAAGACCAACCATGTGGCAAAATACGGCTTCCGAACAACTATTCTTGAAAAACGCCGCGCCCTTGAAGGCGACAAGTTTGAAACCACCTTTATGCCTGTTCTCTGTAATCACTGTAATAATCCGCCATGTGTCAGGGTGTGTCCGACAACGGCAACCTGGAAAGACAAAAAGACCGGCATTGTCGGCATCTTTAAGCCGTCGTTCTGCATCGGCTGCAAGACCTGTATGACCGCTTGCCCCTATAATGCCCGGTATTTTGATGAAGAACGACGAGCGATTGATAAATGTGATTTCTGTTTTGCCTCTCGCCTGTCGAAGGGCGGTACGATAACGGCTTGTGCCGAGGCCTGTCCGGCTGATGTGCGGGTCTTCGGCAATCTTGCCGATCCAACCAGCCGGGTTTTTAAACTGGTCCATGCACCGGAAACCATTGTTTGGGTGTTGCGTCCGGAAACCGGTGCCATTCCTAATGTCTTCTATATAAATAATTAAGATGGCAAGTAATTTGATCCTCTCTATTATCGCACGGTTGTGTGTTATTGGCATACGTAGGAGAAAAAAATGAAGAAGATGCTGATGGTATGTGTTCTTGGCGGCTGTCTGTTTTCCGGCGCTTTACTCCTTGCCGGTGCTGAGGTAAAGAAGCAGGAGAGTAAGGCGTACGATGAGGATGCCTATGGTCCGGAAGCGCCCATCGTCTGGGTGAAACCGGTTAAGACCGTGGTCTTTGAGCATAAAGTCCACACCATGGACGCAGGTCTTTCTTGTGATTCCTGTCACGACGACCTGTTTGAAATGGAAAATGGTGCCGCCGAGAAAAAGGATGATTTTACTATGGCCGCACTCTATAAGGGAAGTTATTGCGGTTCCTGCCATGATGGCTCCACCGCCTTTGCCTCCAACACCCGATGTGCATCCTGTCACATAGGGGTGCGGGGCCATGCACGGTTAAACGCCAAAGGCGATGCTACCGCCAAAAGCCATTGAGCGGCGTCGCCAACTGCTGGGGTGAATCGTTGGCGTGGGGCAGGGGAGAAGTGAGGGGGCAGGCAAATTTTGCCTGCCCTTTTTTATGTGCTGCAAGAAAGGCTCAACCGAAACGGCCGGTGATATAATCCTCGGTGAGTTTATGCCCTGGGTTGGTGAAGATCTTTTCGGTCGGCCCGACTTCGATGAGGTCGCCCAGATGAAAATAGGCGGTACGCTGCGACACCCGCGACGCCTGCTGCATGGCGTGGGTGACGATGACGATTGAATACTGGGTGCGCAGCTCGGCGATCAGCTCTTCGACCTTGGCGGTGGCAATGGGATCAAGGGCGGAGCAGGGTTCGTCCATAAGGATTACCTCGGGACTCACGGCAATGGCGCGGGCGATGCACAGCCGTTGCTGCTGCCCACCGGAAAGTCCGGTGCCCGGTTCGCGCAGACGGTCTTTGACCTCCTCCCAGAGACCGGCTTTGACAAGAGATGTTCGAACAATCTCATCGAGTTCGCTTTTATCCTTGGTCAGCCCGTGAATACGCGGGCCGTAGGCAACATTGTCGTAGATCGATTTCGGGAAGGGGTTGGGTTTTTGGAACACCATGCCGACCCTGGCTCTGAGAGGCACAACATCAATGGAATGACCATAGATATCGATGCCGTCAAGGCTGATTTCTCCCTGCACCCTGCAGGAGGATACGGTGTCGTTCATTCGGTTCAGACAGCGTAAAAAAGTCGATTTGCCGCAGCCGGAGGGCCCGATCATCGCCAGGACCTGGTTTTGCCCGACGTCGATGCTGACTTTGTTAATTGCCCGTTTTTCACCGTAGAAAACATCCACATCCCGACAGGTCATGCGCGGATTGTCGACAAAAGGGCTGCCGATGGTTTTTCTGTCGACCGGCCGTGCATGCATACGTTCATGTGCCTCGGCATGATCGCCTGCACCTATGATCGGAAAAGTTTGATCAGTCATCCTTGATGCTGCAACTTCCATTGCTGATTTCTCACTTTAGTTCATGAAACATTTTCTCTGGAGGCGACCCATGTTAACAGCCGGAAGCAGAAAACATGGGACGCCCGAGGTACACAATAACCTTTAGCAGGTTATTTTACTTCCATAACTTTGAGGTCCGCAACATTTGCGGCCATCTGCTTTCTTTCCGCATCGGGCATGGCGATCAAACCCTTGTCGGCCAGATAGCCGTCCTTACCCCAAGCCTTGTCGCTGGCAAATTCAGCCAGATAGCCTTTGATTCCGGGGATAACTTCAACATGGGCCTTTTTCACGTAGAAAAACAGCGGTCGGGATACCGAATAGGAGCCATCGGCAATGGTTTCATAGGTCGGTACCTTGCCTTCGATGGACGAACCTTGAACTTTATCGGTGTTCTGATCGAGGAAGGAGAAGCCGAAGATGCCCAGGGCGTTCGGATTGGATTGGAGCTTTTGCACGATCAGGTTGTCATTTTCCCCGGCTTCGACATAGGCGCCGTCTTCCCTCACCGTCTGCACGGCTTTGGTATGCGCCTTGGCATCGGCTTTTTTGAGATTTTTGAAAGTCTCCATGGTATCGGCACCTGTCTCCATGACCAGCTCGACAAAGGCGTCACGGGTACCTGATGTCGGCGGCGGGCCAAGGACTTCTATCTTGCTCGCGGGCAGTGCGGGGTTTACATCCTTCCAGGTTTTATAGGGGTTGGCGATGAGTTTAGTAGCATCGGCCGGATCCGGCACTTCTTTTGCCAGGGCGAGGAAGATGTCCTTGCGGGTCAAGTTGAGTTTGGGAGCGGTCTTGGCGTTCGCAATGGCAATTCCATCATAACCGATTTTTACTTCGACAATTTCTTTCACGCCGTTGTCAGCGCAGGTTTTTATTTCCGAAGCCTTGATCGCCCGTGAGGCATTGCTCATATCCGGATGATCGACGCCGACACCGCCGCAGAACAGCTTGAAGCCGCCGCCCGTTCCGGTGGATTCAATCTTCGGGGTTTTCGCACCGCTGGTTTTGCCGTATTTTTCGGCAACAACTGTAGAAAAAGGGTAGACGGTGGAGGAGCCGACGATGGAGATATAGTCTCGTGCGGCAAAAGCCGGGCTGACCATAAAAAGAGACAGACTTCCTGCGACTAACAGACTTGATGCTTTCATTGTTGTTCTCCTGAGTGTTAATAGTTGGTGATTCTTTGTACGTTCGTTATTGAACTGTCAGTAGGATTAGAACAGGCTTTTGTTAGCGTTCCGTTACCATTTGATTTCAAATTTCTTGCGAAGATAGATGGCAAGGCTGTTCATGGTCATAAGAAAAGCCAGCAGCACAATAATGGCAGCTGAGGTCTTCTCGGTAAAGCCGCGTTCCGGACTGTCGGCCCAGAGATAAATCTGTACCGGCAGGACGGCTGCCGGGTCGGAAATTGCCCCGGGAATATCGACGATAAAGGCGACCATGCCGATCATCAGAAGCGGCGCTGTCTCTCCCAGGGCGTGGGCCATGCCGATAATAGCGCCGGTAAGCATGCCGGGCATGGCCAGCGGCAGCACATGATGGGTGACGGTTTGCATCTTTGAGGCGCCGATGCCAAGCGCTGCCTCGCGGATCGACGGCGGCACCGATTTCAGCGATGCCCGGCCGGCAATGATGATGGTCGGCAGCGCCATGAGGGCAAGAACCAGTCCGCCGACAATGGGGGTTGAGCGGGGCAGTCCGAAAAAATTGATAAACACCGCAAGGCCGAGGAGCCCGAAAATAATTGAAGGAACAGCGGCCAGATTATTGATATTGACTTCAATGAGGTCGGTCCAGCGATTTTGCGGGGCGAACTCTTCTAAGTAAATGGCCGCGGCCACACCGATCGGGAAAGCAAGAGTCAGGGTGATAAGCAGCGTCAGGAAAGTTCCCTTCACCCCTCCGAAGATGCCGGCCATTTCCGGCTCGCGGGAGTCACCGGCGGTAAAGAAGGTGGTGTTGAACTGCTTTTCCAGCTTGCCCTGATCTTTCAGAATATCGAGCCAGGCCAGCTGGTTGTCCTGGAGACGGCGGTTTTCCTCAGCGACGTTGCGGTCGGTTTTGTTTTTCATGAACATGTCAACATCGCTTCCGGCGGGAACCCACACCTTCTGCCGCGTCCCGATGATTTTCGGATTGGCCGTAACCATTTCCTTAAGCTTGTAGGCCGCGCCGTTACTCACCAGACTAAAAAGGAGTTTTTTTTCCTTTCGGTCTGTCACGTCTGGAAACATCTCAGACAGAGATTTTTTCACCAGGCCCGGATAATCGGCGGCAGCCAGATTCTCTTTGGCAAAAGCCTGTTCGGAAAAGTCAATTTCAAGGGCAATGTTTGTCTGGACAAAGGCGGTATAGCCTTCAGCGATGATCTTGAAGAACAGCAAGGCGATGAAGGCCAGGGCCAGGGAGATGGCGGTGATCCCTATGCGCTGGAACCAACGGTCGGTTCGATAGCGTCTTTTCAGATCTTTGCCGGGCTCAAGGAGAGTGGGTCGAGTTGTCATGGTATTCAGTATTTCGAGATTTTATTCGTAGTGCTCGCGGTACTTTCGTACGACTCGCAAGGCGATGAAATTGAGTGCCAGGGTGAAAACAAAGAGCAGCAAGCCCAAGGCAAAGGCGGCGAGCGTTTTGGGACTGTCGAATTCCTGGTCGCCGACCAGAAGGGTGACAATCTGCACGGTCACCGTGGTTACAGTCGTCAGTGGGTTAAACGACAGATTGGCCGACAGACCGGCGGCCATGACGACAATCATCGTTTCGCCGACGGCCCGTGAAACGGCGAGGAGGATGCTGCCGACAATTCCCGGCAGGGCCGCGGGGATGACGACGTTCCAGATCGTTTCAAAACGGGTGGCGCCGAGGGCCAATGAACCGTCGCGCATCGATTGCGGCACGGCATGAATAACATCCTCGGAAAGAGAGGAGACAAAGGGGATAATCATGACTCCCATGATAAGTCCGGCGGCCAGGGCGCTTTCCGAGGAAACCGTAAAACCCATGGCCGTACCGATGTCTCTGATGATCGGGGCAACGGTCAAGGCGGCGAAAAAGCCATAAACGACGGTGGGAATGCCAGCGAGGATTTCCAGAGCCGGTTTGGCCCAGTTGCGCAGGCTGGAACTTGCGTACTCCGAGAGATATATGGCCGCAAGAAGGCCGATGGGGATGGCCACCAGCATGGCGATCATGGCAATGAGAAAGGTTCCGATTAAAACCGGGATGGCGCCGAATGCCCCGGAAGAACCAGCCTGGTCGGCACGCATGGCAATCTGCGGACTCCATTGCAGACCAAAGAGAAAATCCGTTAGCGGCACCGCTTGAAAAAACCGTAGGGCCTCAAATAAAACAGAAAAAACAATACCGATGGTGGTGAGAATTGCCACCCCGGCGCAGCCGAAAAGAACAATCCGCACTGCACCCTCAACCAGATTTCTTGCCCGCAAATCTTTGCTGATGCTTCGCACGGCAAACCATGCCGGGATGACACTGCAGAAAAGGACAAGAAGACTGACCATATTCCTCGTTGCCGTCAGATGCGCCATATAGGAAACCGCTGCCTTTTCGATGGCCGGGTTGCCGCTCGTTGCGGTAAAGCCGCCGAAGGCGACATTTTTCACTTCATTGATAACCAATGAAAGTTCGTTGGCGGAAAGCCGCAACAGGTCCGCCGGGAGGTTACCGGAAACCATGGAGGTGATGATCTTTTCTTCAAAAATCATCCATACGGCAAGAACGAAAAGTGGTGGCAGGGCGCAGCTGAGTGCCGCGAATACCCCATAGTGGCTTGGCAAAGAATGCAATTCCCGCAGACCGCCGGATGATACGGCAACTTTTCCGGCGCGGTGTAATCCGAGGGCATAAACTGCTGCCGAGAGGGCCAGGATACAGGGGATGATATAGGGATAGATCATTGACGATTGCCGATAATTGTTTGTTTTGTCGTATGGAGTCAGTTGTATGCAGCACTCATCCGGGTTAATGAACCCGAGTAATGGTTCCCTCAACGAGATAGATGACTTCTGAGGCAATATTCACTGCTCGGTCGGCAATACGCTCAAGGTGGCGGCCGAGGAGGAATGTATTGATATGATACCCAGGATGTTCCGGGTCATTTCGTATACGGATTTTTATATCTTCGTAGCAGCGGTCCTTCATGGCATCAACTTCGTCATCATCAACAAAAAGCGACCGGGCAAGCTTGACATCGCCGCCTACCAGGGCATCGATGCTTTTCTTCAGCATCAGCATTGCTTTCTCGCTCATCATGGAAAAGTCATAGGAAATGGCAGCGGCATGGTTGAATTTTGAGATATTCTGCACACGTTTGGCGATGCTCACGGCGATATTGGCGATTTTTTCCATCTCACCGTTAATCTTGATGACGGTAATCAAAAACCTCAGATCTTTGGCAACCGGCTGGTGCAGAGCAAGAATTTTCAGGCAGTCCTCCTCGATCTCTATCTCCATATCGTCCACCTCATAGTCGGAGCGAATGATGGTCTGAATGGCCTCTTGGTCTTTGGTCTCAATTATCTTCGCCGCCCTGCGGACGCGTTCTTCCACCATGGCGCTCATGGTCAGAAGTTTCTTGTTGAGTTTCTCAAGTTCGTTGTGGAAGGTAAAATGATGTTCCATTATGCAAAAAGTCCTTGATCGGCTAGGGTTGATTCTTGGTGCAGGGCAAAGGTGTATCCCTGATTGTTGAATGACAAAATAGAGAAGGTTTGTTAGCAAATGATTAGGGAAATATTAATAATTCGTTATATTGCAGGAGGGGCTTGCGGACGGTTGAAAAATGGTACAGGATAAAGGCGCATCACAGCTAAGAAGAGTCCCGGGTCCCTTGTCCGCTGATGCGGTCGAATATCCAGGGCATACAAGAACCTGCTGTAAATCACGGCACCCCCCGCCAACAACCGATAGGTATGGCTGGCAATTATCAATAATCTGCGATGGCAAAAATTAATGTATTAGTAGTTGAGGACGAAGCGGAAATCCAGCAACTGGTAAGCTACAATCTGATAAAGGCCGGTCTCAATGTCACCTGTGCCGATTCGGGAGAAGAGGCTCTGGAGCGATTGCGGGCGGAAAAAATTGATTGTGTTCTTCTCGATCTGATGTTGCCGGGAATGAGCGGCATTGATGTGTGCTGTGCCATGCGCCGAGGCGAAGGCAACGCCTATCGCTCGATCCCGGTTATCATGCTCACCGCCAAAGGCGAGGAGGAGGATATTGTCGCCGGGCTCGAATGCGGGGCCGACGATTATATCACCAAGCCGTTCAGCCCTAAGATTCTTATTGCCAGGGTAAAGGCGGTGGTCAAGCGGGTCGTAGCCGATCGTAATAAATCCGATGATTCGCGAAAGACCGTTATTATTGTAGACGGTCTGGCAATCGACAAGGGCCGGCATGAGGTGCATTTGCACGGTGCTGAGATGCTCCTGACCACCACTGAATTCAGTATTCTTTCTCTCCTCGCCGAAAAAACCGGTTGGGTCTTCACCCGCCAGCAGATAATCGACCATGTACGCGGTTACGATTTCCTCATCACCCCGCGGGCGGTTGATGTGCAGATTTTCGGTTTACGAAAAAAACTCGGCGAATACGGCAAGATGATCGAAACCGTACGTGGCATTGGCTATCGTTTTCGCTCGACTCTGGAAGAAAGGACATAATCCCATGATCACCCCGAAAAAGCTTATCTGGCAGATTTTTCCGGCCAATGTCCTGACCATTCTTCTGGTTATTATCACGGTCAGTTGGTATGGCGTCGTCTCTCTCCAGGAGTTTTACCTGCAGGATACCGAGGCAGACCTGGAGTCTCGGGCCCATCTCATCGGTTCCAAGGTCAAGGAGTATCTGCGCGAACAAAAAACCGGCGAGCTGAAGGAGTATTGCATCCAGGCCGGGCGGAGTTCCGGAACTCGGATAACTATTATCGACCCTCAGGGGAAAGTCCTTGCCGACTCCAACGAAGATCCCCAGACCATGGAAAACCATGGTCAGCGTGCTGAGATTGTCGGGGCATTGACAGGTAACGTTGGCATATCGCGACGATTCAGCAGAACCCTCCAGGAAAATATGATTTATGTGGCGATTCCACTTACTCATATTTCAGTCGAGGTGGTCCAAGAAAATCCCGGGAAACGGGTTGAGGCGGTACTGCGAACCTCGGTTTCGGTTGCCGCCCTCGATACCACTTTGAATCGCATCAAGACGCGAATAATTTTCGCTTCTCTTGCCGTGCTGCTCCTTGCCGGGGTGGTGACCCTGCTTATATCCAGGAATATTAGCAGGCCGCTGGAGCAGATGACCAAAAGCGCCGAGCGCTTTGCCGGCGGTGATTTCAGCCTACGCATGCTGCCGGTGGTAAAAAAAACCGCATCCCTTGAGGTGGCTACCCTTGCCGCCGCCATGGATCGCATGGCCGAATTGCTGGATGAAAAAATTCAGGCAATTGTCTCCCAGCGCAACCAGCTGGAAACCGTCTTCTCCAGCATGGTTGAAGCGGTAATCGCCATCGACACCGAAGAAAGGGTGATCAGCATCAACGCTGCCGCTGCCGAGTTATTCGGGGTGGAAAGGAAGGCTGCACCCGGCAAGATAGTGCAGCAGATTGTTCGCAATGTGCAGTTGCAGCAGCATATCAGCCGGACTCTCGCGGCCCGGGAATCGGTTGTTGATGAAATTGTCCTTCAGGACGAGAACGGCGACAGATTCCTGCAAACCAACGTGGTTATCCTCGGCAACGGCGCCGGGGAAAATGTCGGGGTGCTGGTGGTGATGAACGATGTGACGAAAATCCGGCGCCTGGAAAATGTCCGCAGGGACTTTGTCGCCAACGTCTCTCATGAACTGCGCACCCCCATCACCTCTATTCGTGGCTATGTTGAGACGCTCCTTGATGGGGCTCTCGACATTCGCGAGGATGCGGTGCGTTTTCTTGAGATCGTCCTGCACCAGTCGGAACGGCTATCAACTATCATTGATGACCTGCTGGCTTTGTCAAAGATTGAAGAGGAAGCCAAACGGGGAGCGATACCCCTTACCATAGGCCCGCTTCGGCCGGTGCTCGAAGCGGCGGTGCAAACCTGCCGGCTGCAGGCAGACCAGGCCGGAATCGCTTTAGTGATTGATTGTCCTGAAGAGATAATGGCCGAGATGAATGCCACCCTTCTCGAACAGGCGGTGTTGAATCTCCTGGTCAACGCCATTACCTACAGCAGGCAAGGCGGCGAGGTGAAGGTTGAGGCTGCTGTTGGCAAGGCTGCGCAGGTCGGCAAGGTGCGCATCGTCGTCCGCGATAACGGCATCGGTATAGCCAAGGAACACCTGCCAAGGTTATTTGAACGCTTCTATCGCAGTGACAAAGCCAGGAGTCGTGCCCACGGCGGCAGCGGCTTGGGTCTGGCCATTGTCAAACATATCGCTGAAGCCCATGACGGAGAGGTGGAGGCGAAAAGCATGGAAGGGAAAGGTTCGGAGTTCACTCTGATCATTGCCGGTACAACAGCCGGTTGAACAAAATCCTAGCTCATTGCAGTAAGCTGCTTGCATTGGATGCGCAGCATAGCGAGGTCTTGGTATTTATCCAACGGACCGAGCAAGTCGCGAAAAGGCTTTGACAAATCGGATACGGGCTTTTATAGTGACCGAGTTCTGAGCGGGATTAACTCAGTGGTAGAGTGTTAGCTTCCCAAGCTGAAAGTCGCGCGTTCGAATCGCGTATCCCGCTCCAAGAAAATTCAGGCACTTAGCAGGTTTTCTGTTAAGTGCCTTTTTTTCATTCATCGTTGCACTGTATCATTTCCGGAAACGAAAAAAGCCCGATTCCCTCATCACAGCAAACCGGCATTGATACCCAATATTAGGCAAAATGAATTATTTTGTCCAATACCTTGAGGTCTGCAGGAATTCGGCTTCAGTCAAAATCCACTGAAGCTGTCTTGACAATATGTGTCACACCCCAGATCGAACCTCAACTCTCCATAGCCTCTCGGACCTTGGCGGCCAATTGATTTTTAGAGAAAGGTTTCTGGATGAACGACACCCCTTCTTTAAGCACCCCCTGGTTGGCGATGATATTGGCCGTGTAGCCTGACATGAAAAGACATTTCATCTCAGGCCGACTCTCCAGCAATCGTGCTGACAATTCACGGCCGTTCATTTCAGGCATAACCACATCAGTTGCAAGCAGGTGTATCCGGCCGGAATACTCACCGGCCAGGCGAATGGCTTCGCTCGGAGTACCTGCTGCCAGTACGGTATAGCCCAGGCGTTCGAGTATCGTCTTGCTCATATGCAAAAGTGTCAGCTCATCCTCCACCAGCAAGACGATTTCATCTCCACGCACAACAGGTTTAGTAGATGCTGTAGTCCGCGCCTCTGTGGTCGTCTTGACATGCCGGGGGATGTTGATCGTGAAAGTTGTTCCCTGTCCCGGCTCGCTGTAGGCATTGATAAAGCCGTTGTTCTGTTTCACCGCCCCGTACACCGTGGCGAGACCAAGGCCGGTTCCCTCGCCCACGTCCTTGGTTGTAAAGAAAGGTTCAAAGATATGGGCCAATGTTTCCTTGTCCATGCCGCTACCGGTATCACTTACGGCAATCTGCACATACTCACCGGGTAGAGACCCTGCATGAATAGCGCAGTATTCCTTGTCAAAGGTTGCGTTTTTCGTTTCAACCGTCAGTTTGCCGACACCGGCGATGGCGTCGCGGGCATTGACACAGAGATTGGCGAGAATCTGGTCGATCTGCGATGGGTCCATGTTGATTGGCCAGAGACCGGATCCGGGCATCCAAATGAGATTGATGTTTTCACCGATGAGACGTCTCAGCATGTTGAACATCCCTTCGATGGTCTGGTTCAGATCGAGTACCCTGGGCGCCACGGTCTGCTTACGGGCAAAAGTCAACAGTTGTCTGGTCAGGTCGGCGGAGCGACGGGCTGCTTTCTGGATTTCCGTCAACTCGGCGTGGAACTGTTGAGACGGGTCCACCTGCTCAAGGATTAATTCAGAGTAGCCAATAATCACCCCGAGCATATTGTTGAAATCGTGCGCCACACCTCCGGCAAGCTGACCGACAGCTTCCATTTTTTGAGCCTGGGTTAGCTGGGCTTGGAGTCTATCTTTTTCCTTCTCAGCCTGTTTTCGTTCGGAAATGAACCGCGCCTGTAGGACATTCTGATAGGCGGTGTTGCACAGTTGATTGACAAGGGTAAAGAGGGCCTGTGCGACACACTCAAATCGCTCAACTGACATGGAAGGCACTTCACGGTAAGCCTGCATAAAAGGCTCCTCTTCCGCACCTATCAGCGCAGCATAAGCTCTTACCACATCTTCGTTTTGAGCCTCGTTTCTTACCTGGCCGATCAGCCAATTGGCGATGTGATGACCACCGACTACAATATTTACACCGGCATCCCATAAGCCACTACTGAGACAAAGCTGTACATTCGGGCCTTCCGGGTTATGTCGCCCGAGGGCGGCGTCAGATTTAATACAATTTGCACAGCCCTGTTCAGTCTTGCGAATAATCTCGCTGCACAGACGGGTGAAATTGCTTGGTGTGGTGACAGGTGTTCCGTCAATGCGGGTGATGATAGAAGCTACACCTGTAGCCAAAGCGAACTCGTTTTGGATAGTTTGGATTTCGTCCAGATTAAAAAGTTCTTCAAGTTTGATTTCAGAGTATTCCATCGGTTGGGTGAGTGAAAGAATCCGTTTTTGGATCAACTCATCTGCCTGTTTACGCTCGGTGACGTCGATACTAAAACCAAGAAACTGGGTGTCGGAAATTTTGACAACATTTACCGACCACCAACGTCTCTCACCGTTTTTGCGTCGGAAGAGGAGTTCACCTTGGCTTTGTCCTTGGTGAAGAACCCTTTGGAGATGCTGTAAGCCTTTCTCGATGCTTTCCTCGAAAAACAAATCTGCAATGCTCATCGCGAGAAGCTCCTGCTCCTCGTAGCCGCTCATATTGCAAGCGGTAGGATTGATCTGCTGATACCTCCCTTTTTCGTCTGTTACAAAAATTCCATAAGGTGCATTCATGAGATACTTGCGGTGCCGTTCATCGCTCTCCCGCAGTGCCTCCTCAGCCAGCTTGCTATCGGTGATGTCGATGTTTATGCCAAGTATTCCCTGGACCTCCTCAGCCATAAGGATAGGGGCGACGATAGCACGGAATTGTCGAGGTTCACCACAGACGGCATAGGCTTGCTCGTTGGAAACGACCTCGCCGGCCAATACGCGAGCATTGGTGGCCTTCCACACAGAGAGGTATTCCGGAGCAACGTTGGCTTCATGGAACGCAGTCCCTGTGAGGTCCCCCCACATCCGGACAGACTCTTTACTTTGTATCAACATGTTCTGGTGAAGATCCCGAGCCCAAAAATCAAAAGGTAGGTTGTGAAGCATGGACTGGAGCAAGGCATCCTTTTCCGCCAGGACGACAATTGCATCCTTAAGCTCCGCCTCCGACCGCTTGCGCTCGGTGATGTCCTGGTAATTGCCCAGAAATCCGTTAATCGAGGTATCGTGCAATAAATTTACAATAGTAACTTCTATCCATTTATAACTGCCGTCTTTGCACCGGTATCTTACCTCCGTTGTGCCGGATGCGTGCGGTGTACGGGCTAGTGCGCCGATAAAAGTCTGTCCTTTTTCCAGATCGTCGGGATGGACATTATCCCAGGTGTTGAAACCAACAACGTCCTCGGGTTTCCAGCCAAACCATTTTTCGATGTTCGGGCTTTTGTATCTGTTAATGCCTTTCCGGTCGATTATCACGATGACATCGCCAATATTCGCGATCATTTTGCTGTGAACGGCCTCGCTCTCCCGCAGCTCCTTGGTTCGGGCGCTGACTGTTCTTTTAAGAAGCACTGTGAAGCCGACAAACAAGAGGATCACAATGACTCCGATGATGGAGGCATAGATCAGCCAAACCGGAATGAGTGTTCCAGGATTTTGGCCACCGATCCAATAGTTGAGGCGGTTGTAATACAATGAATCGGAATCTTTTTTCCAATTTGTTATGTGGGCGTCGATGTGGCTCAACAGTTCATGCTGCGTCCCTTTTTTACTGGCAAAAAAAACAGAAAAGGGGCTGAAAATGATTGCGCTGCCAACCAGATTATATTCCTTGGCATGACGCAGACCAATGTGCTGGGGAGCAACTCCGGCATCAGCTGCGCCTTTCTTGACTGCTGTAAAAACCTCAGCATGGGTGGCAAATTCGACGATTTCACAACGCACACCTAATTTTTCCGTTGTCATGATAAAGTTGCTGCCGGTGATGTCCTTACGCATAACCGCAACTTTGCGCCCATCGAGATCGTTGATGTTTTTCGACTTTCCTTGCGGATTGACAAAGACCTGGCCCCAGAGTTCAGCCACAGACTCATAGTTGAAATCCATGATTTCTGCCCTCTCTGGTGTGTAGGCAACCGAGAGCATCAGATCGATCTCCCCCTTCTGTAGACGTTCAAGTCCCTCCCCCCAACTGCCCGGCACGAATGCAACTGTCCAGCTTTCATCTTTGACGATTTCTCTCAGCAGGTCAGGGAATAAACCCTGGGCGATCCCCTGCTTATCAACAAATATCAATGGCTCAACCGGAAAAACACCCACTCGAATTGTCCCTTGCGGACCTCTTTCCAGAGCCTGAACAGGCCAGGTAATAAAGAGCAGCAGAATGACGAAAAGAAACAGCCGTGTTCTGTGCGGTGATAGCATGTTCTGTCCTTGAAAAAACTTCTGCTCCGATAAACAACACTTCTTGAGACTTGTGCATCGGCAAGAAAAATCCGCGGCGGCACTCAATTGTTAGACAATTGGCTCCCAGCTAACAATAAAGCAGGCAGGAAAGGGTCCAACTCTTTCCTGCCTGCATCAGTAACACCGCAAAAGGCTCGTTTAGCCGATCATACCTTGAATTGTTTGATTAAAATTTCAAGTTGAGCCGCCAGATCAGCGAGGCCTTTTGAGCTGTTTTGAATTTGGCTGGACCCTTCCCCAACCTGAGAAGACTTCTGATGGATGTCGCCTATGTCTCTGGTAATGTCGGCGACAACAACTGAACTCTGCGCCACATTGCTGTTCACCTCGGAAATGCCTTGCGATGCTTGAGAAATATTATTGGAAATTTCACTGGTGGCAGCGGATTGCTCTTCGACGGCTGTGGCAATTCCATTAATGACTGAATTGATCTCTGCGATAACTTCGGAGATCTTTTCGATATTGACAACCGTCGTTGCGGTGGTTCTCTGCATGTCATTAATTTGGTTTTTAATATCGACAGTGGCGGCTGCGGTTTGCTTTGCCAACTCTTTTATTTCATTGGCTACAACAGCAAAGCCCTTTCCCGCTTCGCCTGCTCGGGCTGCTTCGATAGTTGCATTCAAAGCTAAAAGATTGGTCTGTTCAGAAATCTCGGTAATCGTTTCCGTCACTTTACTCACTCTTTTGGCTGACTCTCCGAGAGCGGTAATCTCTTCAGATGTCTGGTTTGATTGATTCACAGCTCTTTCCGAAATTGCTCTTGCTTTTTCGGCATTCTGGGCAATCTCGTTAATAGTTGCCGTCATTTCCTCGGTGGCGGATGCTACCGTATTCACATTACTTGAAGATTGTTCCATTGCTGCGGATACACTTTGGAAGTTTGCTGTCATCTCTTCTGCTGCGGCAGAAACGGAGCTTGATCTTGCAGAAGTGTCATGGGCAGCGTCAGACAATTGCTGCGAAACCGAGGAAAGGTCCCTTGAAGATTCGGTGAGCTTAACAACCCCTGTTACAACGTTATTAATCATGCTGCCGACCTGGGTGACCATTTGATTGAGGGATTTCGCCATCATGCCAATCTCGTCTTTCCGGTCGCTATCGAATTTTACTCTGAAATCCCCTTGGGACAAGGTTTCAATCAGGGCTGACGATTCCTTAAGCGGCACGGTTATAGAGCGAACAATGTAGATGGAGAGAAGAACGCTTAAAATAGCTGCAGTGATGAGCAGTCCAGCGATAACTCGTAAAACCCACTCTACAGTTTTTTCGGCCTCATGCCCCGCGTCGTTGGCCATTTTCGTTTGAAAGGCCACCAATTCATCAAGGGTTACGAAGTAGGCAGACTGAATTTTCCTGAAATCGCCCATCAATATTTCTTTGGCTTTCTCGTTCTCATTCTTGTTTACCAATTCGAGAATTGCCTCAAGATTTTTACCGAATACAGGCCGGATCTCCGAGACGATTTTCTTCACCAAAGCCGAACCTGCATCATTCTGGGCATTTTTCGATAGCTCCTCAAGGATACCCCCAGCAGATTTACGAGCATCGGCAATGCGATTTTTCTCAGCCTCGCGACTTTGTGGGCTCTCATCTAAAAGAAGGTTTCTGGTAGCCCTCGCAACGATATTAATTTGATCTACGATAGTGTTTGCCTTTTCGACTTTGACCATCCTTTCTTGAACCAATATTTCAAGTTCATCGTGTATTTTATTCACTGCGTTGATGGCGTACAGTCCAACTGTAAAGAGAAAAGCCAGAGCCACAGCAGAATTTATTGCCAACCTCGTTCCAATTTTCACATTATTCATTTCTTTCCCCCTGTTCATATTATTTGCTTTAGGAAATACCAAACAGCGGCAGATCTAGACCTGTCATTGCTATAGTTGAGGCGGTAATTCTTCTTAATAGTATTGTAATGAATTATTCATAGAAATTTCACAAAAGCAAATATTTCACAAGAAATATGCAAATTTTAGAATGATCATCTGGTACTTGAATGAACTTTCGTTTGCGCTTATTGTCTAGTCGTGAAGCGGGTTTACGATTGCGCCAGGCTGTTTCCGTAAAGGGGTTTTCCATGAAAGGAATTATTGCACTTTATTTGGGCTTTATGGTCTTGATGGGCTGGGCCGCTCCGGGGTCGGCCTACGACACCATGCGCTGCGGCAACAAATTGGTTTCGGTGGGGGATCCGGCGGACAAGCTGACAACCGCCTGCGGGCCCCCCACCTCCGTCGATGAATCCTAAATTCCCGAACTATTGTAACGAGGCGGGAGGTTCGACACCCAGTTTGGTGTAAAGTTCCATCTGACGCTTGGTGGTTTCGCCAACCTGAAGACGTCGACCAGGCACTTCAAAGCATTCAATAACATCCAACTCATC
>JANNQF010000049.1:0-67448 GCA_031441605.1 Deltaproteobacteria bacterium | reverse complement strand
CAAAAGCAAGGGCGTAAGTAATGTGGCTCAAAAAATGAGGCAGCTCAGCTTTTCTCCACGTATGGTTTTCGATTACTTGAGAATTTCAGCGAATACCCACTGCTCCTCAGTGGTTCAGGGTTAGAATAAATTTACCGTGATCGTATAAGACTGGTGCTTTGTAACCTAAATATCGAGCCTTATCAAACAGCTTTATTGAATTTTCTATGCTCCCTGATTTTCTTAATTCATCGCCCTGCTCCCAAAACTTATAACCCGCATCAAACCCTTTTTCCCAGTTGTTGAGATTTTTAATTTTTTCTAAAGGAACACGGGAGTGTATTGCTTCAGTTAGAATTTTTTGGGAATTGGTTTGTGGTGCTGTATGTTTTTCACTTATGCTACTCAATTTCTTCCACACATCAATTAAATGATATGTTGGTATATTTCTTTCAATTCTTTCTTTTGCCTTTTCTTGGTCAATATTATAATTTGTTACATAATCATCCCCACTATGTATCCATGCCGAAATGCTTTTTGCGAATTTTGATTTTAGTATTTTGTAGCCCCTTGTTTTCAACATTACAATTGTTTCATCGTAGTATGTTTTATATTTTCCACCATATATAATATCTATGATATTGGTGTCTATTCGGTTTTCAATAAAAAAAACAGAAGCAAGACTATCAACATTAACCTTATCAAATTCTCTTCCTTCAATCCCATAATAATGTTCATCAATTTCAGAAGAATACAAGATTGGTGCTACCTCATATTTGAATACAGGCGTTTTCTTGCTCCTGCTATAACCGTTATCTCTGTCAGCAAATATTGGGACGAATCTGTTTGTTAATCTGTTTGTTGTTTCGTTTAGTATTCGAATAATTTCTTTTGCTTCAATTTCTGTTGCCTTTGATTCAGTTAAATTTGTTGCAATAAATTTAATATCGGTATTATAAAGCGCTCTAATCTTTTCAGCTTCGTAAGCATACTTGTGGTATTCTCTATAACGATCACCTCGCCCCTTCCCCACATAGAAAACTTCGCCTGTTTCTTTAATAAACAATTCGTAAACATAAAAATCTATTATGAGATCATCTTCATTACTATTGTAATCACCCATAATTTTCTCCTCTTATAACATCTCTAATCAGCCGCGCGGTTTTTTACATAGTTTGAATTTGTCAGACAGGGTTAATTTGACTTTGTAAATTGTGTTCTTGCATATACTTCGGCATGTTAGTATGTAGCTTTTCATGAAACAGATCTCGAAGAAAGAACCATAGCCGAAGGAAAAAACTAAAGATGTTGTGGACGTCTATTTTATCCCGTAAAGGTCGCTTCGCATATGGACTCTTATCAACCTTTTCATAAGACCAAAATATGGGGATGCTCGTATTTTTAGTAAATTCCTTGAAAGAAGCTGTTTTGCTAGTAACATGGAGCATGCACATTTTATAAACCTGCTGATGCCGAAGTTCACTCGTTCATGGGGTAAAACTTTTGGTTGGGAAAAGGAAATTTAATTCCTGTCATTATTCTTATGAGGTGTGGCATGTATTTCGACAGTTCGATTTACTTCATGTTGTTCTTTCTTCTCGGCTTCTTTTGTGGCCTTGGTGTCAAAATAGATAAAAAGCGTGACGGAGGTAGTCAGAAGAATCGGCAATAATATTTTCCAATTATCTAGCCAGAATTTAATCAAGTAGTGTAGTGCTTCTGAAGTCCAATGGCGCTTATATCTAATGCCAGGGAATATTGGCAGCTCAGGTGTAGAGATACTGTATTCTTCCCCGTCATACCATTGTTTGATAAATTTAAACATTTCTCTACTCTCAATCACTTTATGGCAAAAAGAATGAAAATAAAAAACCACATCGTAATAAACTCGAAAAAGCAAGCCTGCAACTCGTTGGTTTTTATTGCAGAGGCAACCGACGTAGAAAAACTGTCTAAGACTTGCACAAAAATGATAGCTCACCTTTGCGAGAGATTTGACTTAACTGTTTTCGAGTCACTTCCCGACGACAGCAACCGTAGTATGCCAGGGTGAGCTTTCGTCTCCGGTGGTCTCCTGCCCGACATGTATGAGCTTATAACCGTGTTCATGAAGGTAATGGTTCACAGATTCCTGAAGATTACCAGGTCCACCAATATTGAAATGACAATGTTCGCAACCTTTGGAAAGTCCGGTGCTGATATGAATTATATGCTCCGCCATACTATCTCCTTTTTTTCAGATTCGCTCAGTGGTTACTCCACTGTAGCGTTGGGGATGCGCTGTTGTCTACGTCAGAGTTTGCAGCCCACAGTCCCAACAAGTTATTCTGCTGGTCTGTAGATCTCCCCTGATTGGGATGATATACAGAAAGATGGCATCATTTTAGAGACCTTTGCCGAGGGTTTTTCAAAGGCAATATATTTGCCAAGCGATCTTGACCTTATCCGCAAGCAAATATCGTTAACCCAGCAAGTCCCGTTTCAACAATACTGGCCACAAGGGCTACTACAATGTGGAGCAAAAAATCACCACCCCCAACAATGAACATCAGCCTAGCAGCATCCCCCCACCATTTCAATTACTTTGTGGCCTTTTCTGCATGAATTCTGTAAAGCACAGTCATGAGAAATATAGCATTCGGATACTCAACCACCTGCAATATCAGCTGTGCCCATTGTGTGGCGGCCGAGGAAACTCCTGTCATTAAAAAAATGGAGCTTGCCAAGGCCAAGGAAATCATTCGGGACATGGCTCTGGCCGGGGTTACCGGCATAAGCTTTACCGCCGGGGAGCCGTTTATCTATTACGACGATCTCCTCGAATTGGTGAGCCTGTGCCGGGAAAAGAACATGTACACGAGGATCGTTACCAATAGCTTTTGGGCCAATACCCAGGAAAAGACGGAACAACTTCTCGGTAAACTCAAAGAGTGCGGACTTTCGCAACTGCGCCTGAGCTACAGCCGCTGGCATCAGCAGCATGTCCCGCGGCACAATGTGCTGCATGCGGCGCAGGGCTGCATGCAAGCCGGAATTGACTATTTCGTCTCCTTTGTCACCGATTTTTCAGAGGAAGACGATACCTACGAAGACTATCTTCGGGAGCATACACTGAAATTTTTCCCGGAACCGGTCATCTATGCCGGACGGGCGGATACCTTGGTGCGCAAAGCGCTCTTCACCGATTACCAGGAAAATCGCTGTGCGATGAACCCCTATCTGGCGCCGGATTTGTCGATGTATGCCTGCTGCGATGCGGGCAGCCACTTCAACACTACCGACTTCTTTCTCCTCGGTAACCTGCAAGACCATTCCATCGACGAGCTCTTCAACAAAAGCGAAACCCACCCTCTCTACAATTGCATCCGCTCCCTGGGGATCACGGCTATCGCCTCTTTTGCCGGAATGAAGTCCCGGGACATCGTCACCTACCGCAAATGTGAGCTGTGTAAAAGGCTGTTCGACTCCCCGGAAACCCTGAAAATTCTCCAGGATGCCGGCGGTTCAGAACTGGGGAAGTGGCTGCGCTAGAGAATCAATCATTCGTGCAATGAGGGACAAATGGTACAGATAGGCAAAATGAACAGGCTTTCGATCAAAGGCATGCAGGCCTATGGCATGCATCTTGACGGAGGTGCATCCGGGGATATTCTCCTGAAGGGCACCTCTAATTTGCCAAAGTACCAAGCAGGTGAAACAATTGATGTCTTCGTCTATGTCGACAGGGAGCAGCGCCTCCTGGCGACCACGCAAAAGCCCTATGCAATGGTCGGTGAATTTGCCGCACTGCGGGTGGTGACCAGCAGCGCGGCCGGTGCCTTCTTGGCCTGGGGCCTGGAAAGCGACCTATTTGTCCCGAAAAGTGAGCAACAGGACAACATGCGGGAAGGCAAATACTATGTTGTTTACATCTTCGTAAATGAAAAATCCAACCGCATTACCGCCTCTTCAAAGCTGGATAAATTCCTTAACCGGCAGCCTCCCCGCTATCAAGAGGGCGAAGAGGTTGATCTCCTGGTCTATGCCAAGACCGATCTGGGATACAGTGCGGTGGTCAACAGTTGCCATGCTGGCATGATCTATGAGAACGAGGTCTTCCAAAAACTCGCCCTAGGGCAGCGACTCCAGGGCTATGTCAAGAAAATCCGCGACGACCGCAAAATCGATTTACGCCTGCAGCGCACCGGCTTTCAAGGGGTTGACGATATCTCCCAGACCATTCTTAACACCTTGAAGGATCGTGGCGGCATGGTTGCCGTTACCGATAAAAGTCCGCCTGAAGATATCTATGCCCTGTTCGGGGTCAGCAAAAAGGTCTTCAAGAAGGCCATTGGCGCCCTGTATAAGAAAAGGCTTCTGGTCATCGACAGCGATGGCATCAAGCTTACCGATTGACGCAAACAAAACCTTCTACTGGAACCTGACCGTCCCGGTACGATGCATCTGCCCCATTATCCAACTTATCCGTCTTTTGATGTAGGCGTCCGGCGGGTTGGCCTTGTACTTCAGGGGATTTGGCAAGACCGCGGCAATAGCTGCCGCCTGGATTCTTGCCAGGCCCTGGGCATTGGTTTTAAAATAGTGGCGCGATGCTGCTTCAGCGCCATACACCCCGTCGCCCATTTCGATGCTGTTCAGATACACCTCTAAGATGCGTTCCTTGCTCCAAAGGGCCTCGATGAGCAGGGTAAAGTACACCTCAAAACCTTTGCGCACCCAGCTCCGGTAGGGCAGAAGAAAGACATTTTTGGCGGTTTGCTGCGAGATAGTACTGGCCCCGCGCAGCTTCTTGGTACCCTGCCGAAAGGCTTCAAGCGAACGTTCTATCGCCGGCAGATCAAAGCCGAAATGATTCTTGAAATTCTGGTCCTCACTGCATACCACCGCCAAAACCAGATGGGGGGAAATCGCCTCAATTGCCACCCAGGTGTGCTGCAGCTGCAGCTTTTTCCCTTCGAAAAGCTGCTCGACGCAACGGATCACCATTAAAGGGGTAACATACACCGGCACGAAACGATAGAGAGCCACGACAAAGATCGACAATCCGATAAAAGCGGCAGCAGCTTTCCACAAAAAGCGAAAAATCGTCCGGCTCGGCTTCCTTCTCATAATTATTCCAACAATGCCCTTTTTTTGAGCACACGTTGGCGGTATATCCGCGTAAGTTCATTGGCGACCAAAGCGACCAGCACCAAGGTGCCGCCGCTGAGGGTGTTGGCGGAGGGCTGTTCTCCGGCCCATAACCACGCCCATGTTACTCCGAAGATCACTTCCAGTTGCGCCAGCAGTGAGATCTCCGGCGCCGAAAGCTCTCGACTCAAACGCACCACGAGAAGACAGGGGATGGCAAGCTGGAAGATACCAAGAAACGACAGCAGGTAGAGATCATGGGCCGATGCCTGAAAAGGCCAGGACAGCGGCAGGGTCGCAATCGCTGAAAGTGTTGCCCCGATCAACACGGCCGGCAGCATATCCTGCATGGGCTTGCCGCCGGCAGCCGTCGACTTGCCACGGTCCAAACCGACATACTGAAGAATGGTAAAGTTGGCGGCACTTGACAGGGGTACGGCGAGAGCCACCAGAGTGCCGAGCAGAGAAAGTTGAATATCGCCACCATCCTGCCGAAACATCCAGGCGATGCCAAGACTTGCCACGGCGATAGCCAGCCAGGTAGCCGCCGACAGATTGTGTTTGAGGAAGATCCGAGCGAAAAGTGCGGTGATCAGCGGCCCGACCGCCAGGGTAATGAGGACATTGGCCACCGTTGTCAGGGTGATTGCCACCATGAAAGAGGTAAACATGATGCCCCAGCATAGCCCCGAGATCCACATAACGCCGGGTGCATGCAGCAGGCTGCGCCACAGGCCGGGACCGCGCAGCAGGGTCAAAGCGACTGCCAAAGCCAGGGCGTTAAAACCGCTGCGCCAGAAGGTCACCTCAAAGCTCGGGGCCGAGTCGAGATGGCGCGTTACCACCCCGGCCATACTCCACAGAAGAGCTACCAGGATCATAAGAAAAACCGCACGAAGGTGTGACATAGTGTTGCGAATCGAAAGAAAATATTAACAGAGGTCCCCGCCCAGCACTTCTTTGATCTTGGCGGCAAGGTCGGTCAGCGAGAATGGTTTCTGAATGAAGTGCACGCCCGCGTCGAGCACCCCGTGGTGGGCAATGACATTGGCAGTATAGCCGGACATAAAGAGGCGTTTGATGTTGGGGTAGAGAGATAACAGGTTTCTGGCGAGATCCCTGCCGTTCATCTCCGGCATGACTACATCGGTCATGAGCAGATGGATTTCCCCGGCATGCTCCCGGGCAAGGCGGATGGCCGCCCCCGGCGACCCAGCGGGCAGGACCTTGTATCCCTGCAGTTCGAGCATCGTCATGGTCATAGCGAGAATCATCGGCTCATCTTCCACCAGCAAAATGGTTTCGTTGCCGCGCGTCGCCGAATGTACTGCATCGCCCTTCGGCATGTGAGAAGTCTTGCCTGCATGCCGGGGCAGATAAATCTTGCAGCTGGTGCCTTGCCCCAATTCACTGTAAACATTGATAAAACCGCTGTTCTGTTTGACAATCCCGTAAATTGTGGCCAAACCTAGGCCGGTGCCTTTGCCGATCTCCTTGGTGGTGAAAAATGGCTCGAACAGGTGGGCTTTTGCCTCCGAGTCCATGCCGCTGCCATTGTCACTGACGACTAACAGGACGTATTCGCCGGGCACGAAGCCTATGTGCGCCGCGCAGTAAGCCTCGTCAAAGGCGACGGAGCCGGTCTCGATAGTGACCTTGCCGGTATCGCTGATGGCATCCCTGGCGTTGACACAGAGATTGGCGAGAATCTGATCAAGCTGCGAGGGATCCATGTTAACCGACCCCAGGTTCTTGCCCGGCAGCCAGACCAGCCGTATGTCCTCGCCGATGAGTCGCCGCAGCATAGTCAGCATGCCGCCCACGGTTTCATTCAAATCGAGGACCTTCGGAGCAACCGTCTGTTTCCGGGCAAAGGCCAGGAGTTGCCGGGTCAGATCGGCGGAGCGCTGGGCGGCTTTGTTGATTTCCTGGAGAGTGGCAAAAAGCGGCTGACTTGCGTCCAGCCGAGCCAAAGCCATCTCGGTATGGCCAAGAATGACCCCGAGCATATTGTTGAAATCATGGGCCACGCCGCCTGCCAGACGGCCCACCGACTCCATCTTCTGGGCCTGGGTCAACTGCTGCTGCAGCTTGGCTTTTTCCTTTTCCGACCGTTTACGCCCGGTGATGTCATTGAACAATACCGCAGCCTTGTCCTGCGACATCTGAAAGACATACACCTCAAAGGCCCCGGCAATTTCGCCGTGCCGGTAGTCGATTTGCTCGGTCTGCCAGCTTTCACCAAGGCGAGCGGCGCGTCGGTAGCGGGACGGAATCTCGGTATCGGCAAGCGGCGGAAAGGCTTCCTCAAGGGTCATGCCGATGAACCTTGTGTTATCGATTCCCAGCAGCGTATCGGCGGCCGGATTGGTGCCGATAAAGACCAGTCGGTCATCGTTTTGCAGCTGGTATATGTGGATGCCCATGGGGGAGGCATGAACGATGTTGCGAAAGGTTTCTTCGCTCTGCCGCAACACCTCTTCAGCCTGCTTTCTCTCAGTGATGTCTCTTGCCGCCGCATAAATCAGGCTACCATGTGGCCTTGAGCGCCATTCAATCCACCGGTAGCTGCCATCCTTGTGACGATAGCGGTTTTCAAAATTCTTCACATCCTGTTGTTCATCGAGCCTGGCAAGCGATGCGAGTGTTGCATCGATATCGTCCGGATGCACTAATTCAAGAAAACTGCGACCGGTAAGCTCGGCCTTGGAATATCCCAGAACCCTTTGCCATTCGGGGTTCAGTTTCAGAAAATGGCCGCTGGTGTCGGCAATGCACAGCAGATCAAGACTGAGATCAAAATAGCGTTCCAGCTCCTCGCTCTTTTCCCACAGCTTATCGAGAAAGCGTTTTCTGTCGATGGCCACAGCGATCTGATGCGATACCGCGGTCAGAAGCTGCAGATCGGCCGCGTCATACATACCGGCATCGGTGTAGCTTTGTACGGCGACAACACCTATCACTTCATCGCGCACCAGGAGCGGACTTCCCATCCAGATCAAGGGGAGAGCCCCTCGTATGGCATTACCCGCAGCCCGTTTTTTCAGTGCCTCGGTTTCCAGAAAAATAGGCCGGCGTTCTTCAACAACCATGCCCGTCAGAGACGAACCGGTATGAAAACCAGTGATTGACGGGTAATTATTATCAACTGTATCCACATGATAGGGGAAATACAGGGTTCGTTGCTCGCGGTCGACAATGGCGATAAAGAAATTGGTAACATCGATGATGCTGCCGAGAATGTGGCGCAAAGTTCTGTAAAGTTCGTCCAGGTCCTCTGTTGTATTGACTGCATCGGCAATGGCAAAGAGTACCTGGTTAATCTGCTCGGCGTGGCTCGGAGCAAGCGACCTTACGCCCTGGGTGTCGTTTGCACCAGGACGCATCCCGTTCGACTCCTGCAAATCATCTCCTTTGTTATCAACCATGTGCATCCTCTATCGATGGTGGTTTTTTTGCGTGCCATCCTTCTACCGAAGAGTAGCCAATCTCTCATCTAAAAATCAACATATTCTGAAAGTATTAAGACTTTATCTCATTCTCAAGGTTATACCTTGAATTGGTTGTCTTAAAAAGATAGGATTTAACAAGTATGGTTATGCCATAGTACAGAGATGCCCTTTTCAATCCATGGAGGCCTTGACAGCAATGGCTGAAAAACCGACCTACGAAGAGCTTGAGCAAAGAATAGCCCTGCTGGAAAACGAATCGGAGCAGCGAAAGCGATATGAAAAAATAAATTCCGCCCTCTTTAAAATCGCCAACGCCATCAATGTAACTTCGAACCTTGAAGACCTCTATCATTCGATCCACCAGGCTCTCAGTGCAATCATCGACACCACCAATTTTTTCATTGCCCTGTATGAAAAAGCCGATGACAGTATCAGTTTTCCTTACATTGTCGACACGGTAGATGCATGGTATCCACCGGTTATTGCGATCAGCAAGGTCGCCTCCTTGACCGCGGAAATCATCCGTAACAGCAAGCCCTTGATGGTCACCAAGCAAGAGATCATGGCAGATCGTGCCAAGAGTAATCTCAAAGTCCCTGCCTGCACCCCCGCCGAAATCTGGCTTGGCGTGCCTTTGCTCGCCGGTGGTGAAATCATCGGGGTTATGGCGGTGCAAAGTTATAACGATCCTGGGTGCTACGATCAAACCGACCTGCAGGTAATGACTGCCGTCGCCGACCAGGTGGCCATCGCTATTGACCGCAAACGGGCCGAGGAAACACTCTTGAAGGGTGAAGGAAAATTGGCTGATTATGCTAATCAGATGGAGCAGTTCAGCCTCTCGGCTGCATCAATGATCTCCCTTAAAGACGAAAAGATCATCTTTGCCAAGATAAGCCGGGCAATAGTCGATTTTTCCGACTTCCGGCGGGTAATTATCTCACTCTTTAAAGACGAACACCCTTTCCGGGAGGTCATTGGTTATGGCGGTGTCTCGGAAGCGCTTGTCGAGAAAATTCGCAAAATCCCCTTGCCGAAGAGTTGGTATGATCATGTATTTTCGCAAGGCCACCACATGGGACAATTCAGCTACTACATTCCCCATACCATGAAGCACATCCTCAATCAGGAGGCAACTCTCTACGGCGAGGGACCGCCTCCCGAAGATAGCTCCTCCGCCTGGCATCCTGAGGATAATCTCTTCGTCCGCATGAATGATGAAAACGGCCAATTCATCGGGGTCATTTCCGTTGATGATTCCAAATCAGGGCACAAACCCTCCCTGGAAACCATCCGGCCTCTGGAGATTTACGCCAGCCTGATCGCCCAGATTATCATCCTCAAACGGGAACAGACTAATAGGGAACGGTTGGAGGAACAGCTGAGGATGGCCCAGAAGATGGAGTCGGTGGGCCGTCTGGCAGGTGGTGTGGCGCACGACTTCAACAACATGCTCGGGGTGATCATCGGCCATGCGGAACTGGCCGAGGACCAGATCAACGCAAATCATCCCCTTTTTGATGACCTGCAGGAAATAAAAAAAGCCGCCCAGCGCTCCGCCGGTCTTACCAGACAACTTTTGGCTTTTGCGCGAAAGCAGACTGTCATGCCCAAGGTACTCAACCTCAATCAAACCCTAGAAAGAATGCTGACGATGCTGCGGCGACTCATAGGTGAGGGCATCGAGCTCGTCTGGTTGCCGGGGCCCGAAGTATGGCCGGTAAAGATTGACCCGTCGCAAATCGATCAGATCCTTGCCAACCTGTGTGTCAATGCCCGCGATGCCATAAATAATGGGGTTGGAATAATTATCGTGGCAACGGCAAACGATTCCCTCAACTCCGAGGACTACGACGATCACCTTGATGTCGCCTCGGGCGACTATGTGCGGATCACCCTGCGCGACAACGGTTGCGGCATGGATAAAAAGACTCTGGCCCACATTTTCGAACCGTTTTACACCACCAAAGGAGTCGGTGAAGGCACCGGCCTCGGCCTGGCCACCGTGTACGGCGCCGTCAAGCAGAACAACGGCTTCGTTTACGCCGCCAGCGAACCGGGCAAAGGAACGACATTCACAATCTATTTACCCCGGCACAAAGACCAAGCCGAGCCCCTGCGGGAAAACGCTCCCGAAGCGCCGGCCCTGCGCGGACAGGAACGTGTGCTCCTGGTCGAGGATGAGCCGACAATTCTGAAAATGACATCGGCGATGCTTGAGCGCCTGGGCTACTCGGTGCTGGCGGCAAACACTCCCGACCAGGCCATCCGCCTGGCCGGTCAATTCACAGGCAAGATCCAGCTGCTCCTGACCGATGTCATCATGCCCCAAATGAATGGTCGGGATTTGGCGCAACAACTTTTAGATAATCAACCGGAGATGAGATGCCTCTTCATGTCGGGGTATACCGCCGACGTCATCTCGCAGCATGGGGTCCTCGATGACGGGGTGTTTTTCATCCAGAAGCCCTTTTCAAAGACTGAACTGGCCGCCAAGATCCGCAGGATTATGCAGTGATACGATTTGCAAATTATGCCGGCCAGGAGGTTGTCAATCTGCAAATAGGATCTTAAGGCGCTCTCGGCTGGCGACAAGCTTGCCGCGATCTTTATCAAACACCTCAAGGGTCAGAGTGTCATCATAGCCGATGGCTTTCAGGTTGTGCACCAATTCCGAAAAATTAATGCTGCCTTCGCCAATTGCCAGATGATCATCTCGCTTTCCTTTATTGTCACTGAAATGGAGATGGCCTAGCTGCTTGCCGAATCGCTCGACCAGATGCTGCATCCGCCTTCCCTGTGGATCGGCGATATTGGCGTGCCCGGTATCAAGGGTGAGTTTCAGGCTGGGGAAGGCCTGGAAGATCTCTTGAAAATCATCCGGCTCGACACCCAGAAGGTTGCGGGGAAACATATTTTCCAGACAGACGGTGAGACCAAGCTGCCCTGCAGCAGCAACCATCTCCGACAGAAAATCAAAGGCATAGCCTTTTACCGTCGCCACAACAAAGGCCCCCATACCGGCGGCCATGCTGGGATGCAGAACCACCTTCTTGGCCCCAAGTTCGGCCGCCACATTCAAAGAGAAAAGCATCTCCGCAACCGACGCCCGCCGCAGACTCTCGGTGAGATCGGCGGTAGTCAGGAAGGTGGGCAGGTGGCAGATCAGCCCCAGACCATTATCCTGCAAGGCTGAAACAATCTCTTTCTTTTTCGAAGAAAGGCTGCTGTGATGCGCCATGGGCGGATCCATGGCCAGCTCCAGATAATCAAAGCCCATCCCGGCAAAACTGTCGATCTCATCCAGCACCGGTATCACCGGGAAATTCATTGCCCCAAACCGCATAATGGCCTCTAAGCTTGTTTCTCAATGATTACGATGAATTCTTCCGGTTCATTCTTAACGAATTCAATAATTTTTAAGGGATTTTTTTTCGAAATATAATCGATCACCTGCAAAAGCGTTTCTTCTGAAAATACATGGAAATGAATACTATAGTCCAAGTCCATGAGTTCAGAGGTTTTGCTGTTGATAAACGCATCGTTTGCCGACTCGCTGAGGTTTGTACTTCTAACAAAATCCAAAAAATGATTATGGCGCTTCCTTGCATATGTTTCCCTATCTCTTGCCATGAGGCCGTAGTCGTCAATAATATGAGAAAGAGATGTGGGCTGTCGATTTTTATCAACAATATTGTATGGCAGGGGAATTGAAAGGAATAACAGTCCCTTGGGCTTGAGCATTCGCATCCAGTTACCGAGAGCTTTGATTGGATCTTCCAAGTGTTCAAGTACATGATTGGAGATACAAAAATCGTAAGCGTTATCCGGAATTGTCGCAAGCTCATCACCATTGTCAATTATGTCTGCAGCGACGATATCGTATTTTTTGAATTCCGGATACTGCGCATACAGATCTTGTTGTGCAAGCCTATCAACATACAGAACACTGGCTTTCTTTCTATCAACAGACGAGGGGGCGTGCAAGGCGCCAATCTCAATACCTGTCCCGGCAATATATTTCAACAACAGTAATTCGCCGACATACTGCGAATAATCAAGAATTTCGCTCGATGTTGCTTGCAGGCCCCTGGTTTTTTCTTCACTGATTGCAAAACTGATAGATGTATTGAGGGTTTCATATCTACCTTTCCTGGTTTTTATACGAAGATTGATGGCATAAACTTTCCCAGACTGAAATTCCCGCTTTGGAATTACGCAACGAAAACCGCTGTTTTTAAACCTTTTTTCCTTATACTCAAAAGACACATCGGTGCGCATCAAACCGTACAATGCATGATAGTTTGCTCCGTCAATCTCAACGCATAACTCGACGATAGTATTGTCTTCTTTGGCATCGAACAACCATCCTGAAATAATGACATTGTTCTGCACTTCCGGTATATATGTGACTCTATTTTTCTTAAGGGTGTCAACGCCATTAATCGCATCTATCGTCCATACATATCTCACAAATATCTTTTTGATATTTTTTGAAATTATTTTTTTAATATCATTGAGCGACATCAATTCCCCTCTGTCCAGCCAGACCGACAATACCAGCCACTGTAAAACTAAAGCGGGCTGACGCCCGCAACCCAAAGGCCATAATCCCCTCCCACAACAGAGGGACTCTTTTTAGTACCCCCTTGAGGGGTATAAGTACCTTGAGACAGATTGGTTTCTTGTAAAAAAACAAGAAACCAATCTGCAAGGTACTAATAAGGTTGAGAAGTTACCTCGCGATCAGCGATTTTGCAATTTCTTTATCCAGCCTATCCAATGGCGAACGAGGCGGCACCCCCGTTTGTAATCCAGGAATTTCGGCCGAAAACGGCGAGTTATCCGACCGACTCAATACTCATAATTCCGTTGTCCCGTGGAGCTACTGCGCCCAGGAACATCACGCAACATATATCCGCCTTGCAGCAATGAGTAAATTTACATTCATTGCATTGTAGAGTAAGCTATTCCCGTGCTCCCAGATCTCAACCGACTGAAAGTCTTCTCGCTGTTCTTCAACAGGCACGGCCTTTCAACCTCCAGAGGATTTTTACCCACTATTCTTAACCTATGCTCGTTGACAAAGCACTGATACAAAGCTTGCACACCTCTATCCTTTTCAAAGACGTCGGCGACGATGAGGTTGAGCACATTATCTCAGCCGGCGGGTGGCGGATAATTGAACCTGGACAATATGTCTACCTCCAGGGTGAAAATCATCGTCATTTTTATATCGTTGTAAGCGGCGAGGTGGAACTGACCTTAAATGTCGAGGGGGGTGGCCGGCATATTGTCAGCCATATCGGACCAGGCGGTCATTTCGGAGAAACGTCTCTGTTGACCAACAACCATAACAGCCTCAATGCCCGGGCTCTGACGAGGGCATCTCTTCTTTGTTTCGACGCCGATGCCTTCAGTTCTATTTTGCTTGCCAACAAGATCATTCAGCGGCAACTTAGCGTCGCCCTGGCCAAGCGATTACTGGTTTCCTTTCGTGATCATGCCGATTCCCTCACCAAAATAAGCACCACAAACAAGAACTCCACCCATAACCTCGATCCGACATTTTTTTCCGAACCTCAGCCTTTGCTGACCGCTGAAAAAATCTCCATCGATTCCGATCGAGAAATACGTTTCGCGGAATCGACCATTGCCCGGCAGATCAATAAGGCCGTACAGCGATTCAGCAACAACCTCGAACCGGTGCTCCTCTCCGGAGAGTCCGGAACCGGACGGCGAATGATCGCCGCCGAGATCCATCGGGCCTGTGCCTACAAAAACGGCCCCTACACGGAAATCGATGTTCGCAACATCGATCCCGTCCAATTGGAAGTTGAACTTTTCGGGTACGACCGAGATTCTCCAGCATTCTCGCAAATCGCCCAACTCGGAATTTTCGAGAGGTTGCTGGGTGGTACTGTAGTCCTCTACAATGCTGAATATATGGAGCCGGATTGCCAACGACAAATGGCCAGGCGCCTTAAAAGGACCGCCGCAACCAAGGGCGCCGGTGACAATGGAGTGTCCCTGCGTTCCCGGGTCATCCTCATTTGTAACGATGCAGCAGGGCAGCAGGACGGCCACAATCGCTTGCTGCCCACTCTCTATGCCCTCTTTGCCGAGGAGCATTTCCGGGCGGCACCCCTGCGGGAACACCGCCGCGATATCCCCCGCCTGGTCCAGTATTATCTGAAACGCTACTGCCTGCAATACGGAAAGACCATAACTCAGGTGGACGACCAGACCCTCGGCCGCTTCATGAATTACGACTGGCCGGGTAATTTGACGGAAATGGCCAGCGTCCTGCAGCGCGCCGTCCTCCTCGGAAAAAGCCACGAACCCCTCAATCATCAGATTATTCTCGGGGTGCCGAAGTCCGAAGGCAAATGGGAATTCAATCTGTTGCGCCTGCCAGGCGTTCGAGCCTTTTTTGCCAGTCGGCTCTTTCCGGTGTGGCCGAAGGCCGTAGTCGGCATTTTCTTTGTACTCGTCCTCTACGTTTTGTTCTTTGGACCGATTGCTGCTGAAGAAAACATCGGCCTGACCCTTAGCTGGGTGGTAGGTTGGCCCCTGCTGATCTTCTCATTCTTTTTTCTTGCCCGAACCTGGTGCAGCATCTGTGGTTTATCAGTGCCGGGATGGCTGGCGCAACTGGTCCTCAAGCCTGAGCGACCGACACCGCAATTTATCAAGCGCTATTCCGGCTGGATCATGGCCTTTCTCTGCATCCTCCTGTTTTGGATCGAAACCGCCTATAATGCTTACCAATCGCCGCGACTGACCGCCTGGATCATCTTCACCATCACCCTCGGCGCGCTTTTCTTCAGCATGTTTTTTAAAAGGAGGGTCTGGTGCCGGTATCTTTGTCCGCTGGGGGCCATCAACTCCCTGTTTTCCATGCCGGCAATCCTCGAACTGCGCTCCAACACCCATATGTGTATGAACCGCTGTATCGACCATTTATGTTACAACGGCGACGACGCTGCTGACGGCTGCCCCATGTTCCGCCACCCTTTTCTGGTGGATAATAACCGGGATTGTATTCTTTGTGGGCAATGCGTCAAAAACTGCAAGTTGAACTCAATCCACATCAATCTGCGACTGGCACCGCAGGAATTGTGGAATCAGCAGTCGCCACGTTTGGAAGACAGCTTTCTGGTCGTAAGTCTGGCTGCAATTTTCTATCCTTTTGCCATCAACCAAAAAGATCCCGGCGTTATCACATATTTTGCCCAAACCCTCCACGGCCTGGGTCTTTCTGAGAGTTTTCCCCTGGCGACGGCAATACTCTTTATTGCCTGTATTGTGCTGTACCTGACCGGCTATGCCATTATGTCGCAGATCATGGCGCGGATTACCGGTAATAGTTGGAAGACAACTGCAGCAATTCTTGGTTACGGCATGATTCCCCTGGTTCTTGGCGCCTTCATGGCAGCGCACCTGGAAATCTTGGTGGGTGGTCTCTGGCATCTGCAAGCCAACATTGTAGATATGTTCGGCATGGGAGTCATCTCCAGTCCGAGCCGAGTCATGAGCCGCGACACCACCTTTGTCCTCCAGGTCATCACGGTTTTTGGCGGACTCCTTGCCTCATTGTATGCTACCAAACGGATCATCAATCGGCTGCTGGCGGGGCGTCGCTACTCGCTCAAGATGTTCATGCCCTCCGTTTTACTGCTCTGTCTTTCGGCTCTTGCCTATCTGTACTTTTTGTAACCGAGGGTTGATTCGCAAATTGTCATAGTTTCAAAACCCTTATCCGAACACAAAAATATGTTTTAGGATTGCCGGCTGTTATGATCACAACAATTTCCAGCGAAAAAAAACCGATCAAACTGTGGCTTGAGGAGATTGATGCCGACACCCTGACGCAGGCGAAAAATCTCGCTAATCTGCCCTTTCTTTTTCACCATGTGGCAATCATGGCCGATGCCCATGTCGGTTACGGCATGCCCATCGGTGGGGTTGCCGCCACCGAGGATGTGGTTATTCCCAATGCCGTGGGTGTCGATATCGGCTGTGGGGTGTGTGCTTTGCAGACCTCGCTGCCAAACCTGGGAAAAGAATTGCTGAAAAAGGCGCTCCATGCTGTCAGGCTAACCGTCCCGCTCGGTTTCCAGCATCATAAAAGGCCGCAGCCTGGTGGCTGCATGCCGGACTTTGGTCGAGGATTGACCGACAAGGATCTGCCGGTGGTCGCCCGCGAATACCATAGCGGTGTCCTGCAACTCGGTACTCTCGGCGGCGGCAACCATTTCATTGAGCTGCAGCAGGGTGATGACGGCCTGCTATGGGTCATGATCCACTCCGGCAGCAGAAATATCGGCTATCAGGTAGCCAAACACTACAACCAGCTGGCGGCTGACCACAACAAGGCGCAGGGTGCAATCATCCCTAGCAAATGGCAGCTCGATTATCTGCCGCTCAGTTCCGAAAACGGTCAACGTTATCTGAGGGAGATGAATTATTGCGTGCAATTCGCTGCCGCCAACAGGCTGGCGATGCTCGAACGAGTCAGGGAGATCCTTGTGGGGATTGAACCGTCGATGACATTTTCAACGCCCTTCGATGTGGCCCATAACTACGCTGCCATGGAAAAGCATTTCGGCCGCGAGGTAATGGTCCACCGCAAAGGTGCTACCAGGGCAGCGGCCGGCGAGCTTGGCCTTATCCCGGGATCGCAGGGCAGTAAAAGCTATATTGTCCGAGGACTCGGCAATCCAGAGAGCTTTTCCTCCTGCTCGCACGGCGCCGGACGAAAACTCGGGCGCAAACAGGCCCAGCGCGAGCTCGACCTGAAAACCGAGGTCTGTCGTCTGGAACAACTGGGCATTCTCCACTCCCTCCGCCATAAGAGAGATCTGGAAGAAGCCGCCGGGGCCTACAAGGATATTACCCACGTCATCAACAATCAGCGGGACCTGGTTGAGGTGGTCACCACACTTCAGCCACTGGCAGTGGTCAAGGGGTAAAAGGGGCGAGCAAACAAAGGAGGGCGGGGCGGGCTTTATGTTCAGGGCGCGAGCCGGTTAATGGTCCAGTTCTCGGTGCCTTCATTCTTGGTATAGAGAAAACGGTCATGCAGGCGATTTTGGCCACCCTGCCAGAACTCGATTTCCAAGGGTTCGACGCGGTAGCCACCCCAGAAGGATGGCAGCGGCACCTTGCCTGCACCGATTTTCGTCTTCATCTCCTGAAACTTCTGCATCAGGATCTGCTTCGATGTCAGAGGGTGGCTCTGGCTTGAAACCCAGGCTGCCATCTGGCTTTCCTTCGGCCTGGACATAAAATACTTGGCCGACTCGGCCACCGAGATTTTACTGGCCACCCCGTTGATCATCACCTGCCGCTCCAGCTCAAGCCAGACAAAGAGCAGGCTGACCTGCGCATTACCTTTAATTTCCTGAGCTTTGCGGCTTTCAAAATTGGTGAAAAACACAAAACCTTGTTGATCAAAATATTTCAGCAACACGGTTCGCTGGCTGGGCCTGCCGCCGCTGCCGACTGTTGCCAGAACCATCGCCGTGGGGTCGGCAATCTCCGTTTTCCTTGCCTGTTCAAACCATGCTGAAAACTGCAATACCGGGTCATTATTGAGATCGGCGCGTGACAGCCCTCCCTTTAAATATTCCCGCCGAAATTGACTTAAATCCACACATTCCTCTCAAAAAAAAACACCTCCGGCACAGGCTGAAACCCTGTGCCGGAGGTGCAGCTATCAGCCTTCTTTGATGCCTTCAAGTTTCCAGTTTTGGGTGCCTGTCGGTCTCGCCCAGGTCCACTCCTCGCGGAACTTGACTGGGTCGGTCATACTGCCGGAAACCAGTGCGCCGCTCTTTTCATCCACCGTGAAATCGAGAAGATTGGCGGTAAACAGCACGGTGACGAAATCCTCACGCCCGTCGCTGCCGGCCTGAATAATCTCCACTTCGCGAACGGCAATGGACTCCAGTTTGTTGATATGACCTTGAGTGCGCATTTCCGCAAAATGTCCGGCATACTCAACTGCCAATTGCTCACCGAGGAGGTGGCGATAAGAATCGAGATCGCGGCGCATCCATCCGGCCTGCACCTTGAAAAAGACATCGGAGGCTACTTCCTTGAAATAGGTCGGATCAAAATTCCGGTCGGTCTCTTTGATCTGGTTCACTCCATCATCCATCAGATTCTCGCCGATAACCGGTGGTGGCGGTGGCTGGGCGGCATCAGTACCTCCGCCAAAGATGCTGGACGGCGAAATCCCCTGACGCGCATATTGGTGAGGTGCATCTGAACCACCACCCTGCCGACTTTTGGCATACTTCCTGTAGAGAAAGAAGGCGATTCCTCCGAGAATCAACAACGGCAGAATTCCCATGCCGGAACCTCCGCCGCCGAACATCGAGCCGAACAGCATCCCGCCGATGGCGCCGCCGAGTAAGCCGCCCATCAGGCCACGTCCGAAGCCGCCGCCGGCAGGGGCCGCTCCTGGAGCAGATGAGGGGCTGCTCGCCGGTGCCTTGCTGGGGCTTGGGCTTGAACTGAAGGATTTTCCGCCGGACTTGGAACGGGCATCGGCATAGTCGGCCGTCAACCCGCCTTCAATGAGGGTGAATGCGATAAGCATCAAAAAAATCGGTGCGAACCTTTTCCATAACGTTGCCATAGTCTTTTTCCATTTCCTTTTTTTATTTTTGTTGATCATTTTCAAACCGGGACTACATTCATCAGCGTCAATATTATAGTACACCTCACCCAAGATGCCAGAGGCAAAAACCACTTTCCCGGATAAATAGGCATGCTGATCCTTCACGCCCCCCACACCAAACCCTGCGAACCGCCGGCAGCCCTTGCTTACCTGTCTGCGGCACTGGCAGCGCACGATCATGCATGCACAATTTGCGACATGAACATCGAGGGCTTGCAATACATCCTCGGCAGCACTACAGGCCCATCCGATACCTGGTCGACCCGCGCCTTCAAACACCTGAATAACAATATCGCCACCCTGCAACGGCTTGACAGCTACCACAACTTTGACCGCTATGGAAGGGCCGTCGCCGATATCAACCGGGTGCTGGAAATTGCCGGTTTGAGCTTCAACCTGCAGCTGTCGCTCGCCAATTACCAGGACAATGGCCGGTCACCACTAAACAGCTGCGACCTGCGGCAAGCCGCCGCAGAATACCGGGCGAATATCTTTTTCCCCTATTTCAGCCACAGACTTGATGAACTCCTGCAACAGGAGCACACCCACATCGGCTTTTCCCTCAGTTATCTCAGCCAAGCGCTGTGTACCTTCGCGATGATCGGCTATCTCCGGGCGCACCATCCTGAAAAAGTCATCATCCTCGGCGGTGGCCTGGTCACCACCTGGCTGAGCAATCCCGAATGGCGCAACCCCTTTGGCATGCTCGTCCATCATTTTGTTGCCGGACCAGGGGAAGGGTCATTGCTCCGACTGCTTGGCACAACGCAAAAACCAGACCACGTCCCGCCATCCTATGCGGCGCTGCGCGACAACCGCTATCTTGCCCCCGGCTTTATTCTGCCCTACGCCACATCCTCCGGCTGTTTCTGGAAAAAATGCAATTTCTGTCCGGAAAACAGCGAAAACAACCCGTATCACCAGGTTTTACCGACAACCGCAACTGCCGACCTTTTGAGTTTGACAAAGACAACATCGCCGGTTCTTATCCATCTCCTGGATAACGCCATAAGTCCGAGCACCCTCCGCGCCATAAGCGAACAACCACCGGGTGTATCTTGGTACGGCTTCGTCCGCATTGACACCTTGCTTGCCGACCTGGATTTCTGCAGGCGTTTACGGGCATCCGGCTGTGTTATGTTGAAACTGGGGCTTGAATCGGGCGATCAGAATGTACTTAACAGCATGAATAAAGGGACCGATCTGCGCCAAGCCGCAAAGGTCCTTGCAAATCTGCATACGGTCGGCATCGCAAGCTACGTCTACCTGCTTTTCGGCACCCCATCGGAAAGCCGCAGGGAAGCTGAGCGCACCCGGAGTTTTGTTGAAGAGCACCACCAGGGCATAAGCTTTCTTAACCTGGCTATCTTTAATCTGCCGATCGGCAGCGATGCAGCAGCCTTTTTACCGGTTACCGATTTTTATACAGGCGATCTGTCTATTTACCAAAGCTTTACCCACCCGCTCGGCTGGAACCGGACTGAGATACGGCGCTATCTCGATACGGTCTTTAAAAGGTCGCCGAAAATCGCCGAAATTCTCAGGAAAGACCCGCCGATTTTCACCTCGAACCATGCACCGTTTATGAAATAAATAGGATAAATAAATGAATTTCGCAGGCATTCTGTCCGCCATTCTGGCGGCCCTGTTTATGGGAACAATCGGAGTTTTCTCGCGCAAGACCGGTCTTCCTCCCGAGGTAATCACCTTTTTCCGGCTATTTTTCGGGGGCGGCTTCCTGATTATCCTCTTGCTTGTGAGCCGCAGGTGGCGCTTGCTTCTCATCTGGCCAACCTGGCCGGTCTTCGTCAATGGCCTGATGCTCGCCGGTCTTATTATTTTTTATATCCAGGCCATGAATCTCACCACCATGGCCAACGCCATCATGGTCCTTTACCTCGCACCCCTCATTGCCGCAGTCTTTGCCCATTTTTTTCTTAGGGAAAAGCTGAATACGACGAGTGTCATTCTGATCTGCACCGCCCTGTCCGGGTTTGCGATGATGATGGAATTCAGAATCGATTTCTCATCCGACACAAATCACCTCCTGGGTCTCTGCTTTGCCGGTCTTTCTCTGGCCTGCTATACGTCATTTATCCTTATTAACCGGACGATCCGCAGCACTATCCATTGCTATACCCGCACCTTTTATCAACTCATGACCGGGGCTCTCTGTATGGTGCCCTTGCTTATCGCAGATTTCCCGGAAATATCGGCAACGAATTGGCTTTGGCTGGCTGGAGCCGGATTTTTTCCGGGTTTTCTCGGCATCCTCCTGGCTGTCATCGCCCTGGAAAAACTGCCGGCGGCGACCTTCGGCACCCTCGCCTATTGCGAACCGATTTTCGTGGTCTTACTTGGCTGGGTACTCTTCGGTGAACACCTCAACACCCTGCAGCTGGCCGGTTGCCTGCTGATACTGGCAAGCGGCGCGGTCAAAGGCTATCTGACTTCCAGGAACGGCCTGGGCTGCAACCGGACAAATCAGCCCCAGACCGTTCCGCTGGCTCCTGATGCCTGAATATTGCTTCCTCATCCAATCAGACTCAGGGCAAGGCACACTCGACCAGTTCAATGGTAAAGGTAAGCTCTTTCCCTGCCAGCGGCGGATTGGCGTCGAGGGTTATATGGGTGGCGGTAATGTCGGTCACCACAACCCGCATGATTTCCCCGTTTACACCGCCCATCTCCAATCGCAGGCCGATTTCCGGATGGAGATCCGGTGGAACCTGCTCGATAGGTACCTGCATCACCATATCCTCGTTACGCACCCCATAGGCCTTCTCAACGGGGATATGAACAACCTTTGACTCACCGACCTCCATCCCCATAACCGCCTCATCAAAGCCGACGATAACCTGGCCGCTGCCCACCGCAAAACTGAGCGGCTCGCTGCCGACGGAAGTGTCAAAGACGGTACCGTCATTGAGCTTCCCGGTATAATGCACCTTGACGTTATAGCCTCGCATTACCTGTGTCATAATTCTCCTTCAAGCCGGATGGCTCTTGTTTTTTGTATTTCATCATGTGGATTTCTAGCTCTTGGAACGGGTCCAGACACACATTATGGCTACCCGTACAAGAATGAAAAGCCGGCAGCAACGCCGAAAGAAAAGCTACTATTAAACATGATGGACCATTATTCAACAGGAAAATCCAGGTTTTTGCATTGGCAGCGGTAAGGTGCCATGCTACCAACAATCAACAATTAAAAGGCTGTTGTTAACCAATCATCGATGATCCAAGCGCTTGAAATATCTTCTAAATAACCAATATGGAATATAATTGATCCCGACTTTGCGACAAAGACTGAGGGCATAATTAAAGGCAACCTGATCCCGCCTCGACCATTGCTGCAGTTGCTGATACCAAGCGTCCATCAAGCGCACAACTTCCGGATCGCCAGTCCGCCGGATCAACAGGCGGGCGTTGATATGGGGAAAGGGATCACGGAATTCCATCACCTCGGTGTAATGACGGTACTGGGCCCTCAACAGATCCTCCGAGTCTTTACCCACGGAGACGCATTGTTCCACCTCTTGGTGCAGCGAAAACAGGAAAGGATGAAAGGGAATTGCCAAGGGACTTCCAGGGGCCAACGCCTGGGCGAGAAAGGCATCGAGATCGCCGCGGATGGCGAGATTGGCATCGGCATAGACACTGATGCTGTAGCCTTGGTCGACCAAATGATGCTTTATTTTGTAGAGGCGTGACAGGCGCCCCGGATCAAGGCTATCGGGGTTGGCTATTTGCCGTATCTCCCAGCCGTCACAGTGCAGTCCGGGATTATCAGTAAAGCAGACATACCGCCAATTGGGCAGTTGCCGCCTCATTGGGTGCAGCCGGTCGTAGTCGCCGGTCAGTACCGTATAAAAGAGCTTTTTTTCGTGGCGGTACCTGCCGGCCAGAATCAAACGAGCCACTATTGGCCTGACCACAAGGTAACGCAACAAATGAACAGCAAGCATTTGCAGCAGATGCAGTTTTGCTCCACGATTGTGCAGGTTATTCAGTTTTATAAGGTGATGGTGGGAGATGATGGTCATCGCCTTTTTCCTCCTGCAAAGTCCGAGGCGATTCGCTCTCGTGTCGATCATATCCCCCTTGCCGATTATTCGGCCAAGGGGTAAGCCTTACATCCCGATCAGCTGCAAACCTTCGACCAGGGACTTTCTAATTCCAGCCTCGGCAAACCACGCTTCATAACTGGCCCTGGCCTGTTGCCCCCGCACCGGTAAAAGCTCAGGTTTGTCGAGAAGTTCCCGGACAGCCGCCGCAAGAGCAATGGGATCGCCGGCGGGCACAAAGGAAATTCCACACGCCGGGTCGGTGCGTAAAGCAGTCGGAAAGGCTTCGGAATCCCGGGTGACCAGCGGTCGTCCGCAGGCAAGGGCTTGGAATACCTTATTGGCAATGACCCGCCCGGCTTTTGCAGAGGAACCGAAGATACCCAGTAAAATTGCGGCCCGACTTATCCTTTCTGGAAGATCTTCATACGGCAGCCAACCCTCGAACCGTATGTGTGCCATGCCCTCGCTCCGCTCCAGGCATTTTTGGTGGAGCGGGCCATCGCCAAGCAAGGTCCACCGGACCTCCGGCATGGTACGGGCAGCCTCGACGATCACCTCCGGCCCCTGAAGGGTAAGAAAGCTACCATAGAACAGTACCTCCGGCAACGTTCCCAGGATGGGCGATTCCTGAAATTGAAAGAGCGTCTCATCCGCCCCAACCTGAACCACCCTCGTGCATTCAGGGCGCGCTTGTAGTTCCCCAATATAAAACTCGGCATGGGCAACGGTATCGGCGAGCACAAGGTCAGCCTTTGAGAACATCTCTCGTTCGCGGCGTTGCAGGCGTTGCGCAGCAGGACTGGAAGGGGGAAATTTTCGCCGCTCGAACACCTCCTTATCCCAGGCGCTGATAAGTGGATCGAAGATCAGCGGCAGCCTGTGTCGCTCGGCAAAACGGCGAGCCGCCGGGAAATCGCGTTGCCGGAAAGCCGGCACCCAGACCGCGTCGATCCCTGAAAAACCGGCAAATCTTGCTTCGATCCCGCCGAAAAAGGAGATCTTGGGCCGAAAATCAATCAGTCGATAACCGAGTTCGACGAGCAAGCGGCGGAGAAGTTTGTTTCTCGAGTAATCGGGATCGAAGCGGCCCCACCAGAGAATTGTTTTTTGCAGCTTTGTCATAGGCTTCTAATATACCCATTTAGACCATAGAATTCTTGTGGTTTTTTCTTCATCATTTGTGGCTTTTAGACCGCCCGGACCTTCCTCCTGCTTTCTTTGGCCTTTTTCTTTCCTCGACGCTATAGTAGTTTTGTATCTCATTGGCCCAAAGAGCGGCTTGCTGGTAAAATTCATGCAAAGACGCCACATCATCAATATATCGGTTAATAGCAAACCCTTTCGATAAGGAAGTGAATCACCATGAAGATCGGTAGAACCATCGTCATCGGCGGCGGCGCAGCAGGCCTGATGGCGGCGGGCCGAGCCGCCGAACGGGGCGCGAAAGTCATTCTCCTGGAAAAAATGGAGAGAACCGGCCGGAAAATCGGTATCAGCGGCAAGGGTCGCTGCAACCTTGGCAACAGCGCTGAACTTGCCGATTTCCTCGGTCATTTCGGTAAAAACGGCAACTTTCTCCGCCAATGTTTTCAGCAGTTTTTTACCGCCGAACTCACCGCCTTTTTCGAGGGTAGAAATTTAACGCTGGTGGTCGAGCGCGGTGGCCGTATCTTTCCCGCCGGCGGCCGGGCCCTTGATGTTGTCAGGGTTTGCAATAATTGGCTCAAAACCCTGCCGGTGACCCTCCGCCATTCAACCACGGCAAGTGGCATTCTCGTCCAGGACGGCAGAGTGTGCGGGGTACGCTGCCAGGGAGAGGAATTGCCGTGCGAAAACGTCATCCTCGCAACAGGCGGCAAGTCCTATCCGCGCACCGGCTCGACCGGCGACGGTTACCGGCTGGCGGCAGATCTCGGCCACAGCATCGTACCCGTTCGACCGGCCCTGGTGCCTTTAGTTTGTGATGATGCGCAGATACACCGGATGGCCGGACTCGAGTTGCGCAATATCGAGGTGCGACTCTTCCTCGACGGCAAGCGCAAAGGCCGGGACTTCGGCGAACTGGCCTTTACCGGCTTTGGCCTGAGTGGGCCGGTTATTCTCAGCCTCAGCGGCATGGCCGTCGACGCCCTCGACCGCGGTCAGAAAGTGACCCTCGCCCTTGATCTGAAACCGGCTCTTTCAAGCGACAAACTGGATGCCCGGCTGCTCCGCGATCTCGCCGGCCGCAGCGGGGAACCCATTGCCGCAATACTCCGCGGCCTCCTGCCCCGCGAGATGATTTCTCTCTGCATGGCAGCCTGCGATCTACCGGAGGATCAGGACACCATGAACTTCCCGGCGAAAAAGCGCCACCGCCTAGTGCAGTGGTTGAAAGACTTCCGGATTGACATAAGTGGCTACCGCTCCTTTAACGAAGCGATCGTTTCCGCAGGCGGCGTAAGTCTGAAGGAGATTGATCCCCGCAGCATGGAATCAAAACTGGTGCCGGGACTTTTTATCGTCGGGGAGCTGCTCGATCTCCAGGCCGATACCGGCGGCTACAACCTCCAGGCCGCCTTCTCAACCGGCTGGGTTGCCGGATCATCGGTCCATTGACGCAAGCAAAGACGGCGTTGGTCAATTAATGCAGGATCGAATGGAACTCCTCGAAAACCTTCTCGATGGGAATGGCAAAGCCTAGCCCTTCTGCATTCTGTATACCGCGAGTAGCCACCCCACGCACATAGCCATTCTCATCAATGATCGGTCCGCCGCTATTGCCCGGATTCATGGCCGCATCGGTCTGCAGATACACCGGTCCATCTTTCTCCAAGGTTCGTAAGCCGGAAAAAATGCCGGCGGTAACGCTATGCCGCAGCCCCTTCGGGCTCCCTATGACATAGATCTTATCTCCTTGACGAAGTCCTACCCCCGCCGGGGGTTTCTCAAGAAAGGTCCGTTCGGCTGTATATAAGGACAGCAGAGCCAAATCTAAGGTGGGACTCACTATAAAGCGATTTACGGTAAGTTCCTTACCGTCGGCAAAAAATATTTTAATTTCAGAGGACTGGGTGCGCCTATCCAGCTTTGCCAATTGCCGTTCTTCTTCCTGAAGTATGGGCCACACCTTTCTTTGTTCCTCCTCGTGCTGATCAATTACCATCGCCAACTGGCTGCGCGCAGGGCCCTTCGGCACTAGTTGGTATTTTTGCTTCCATTCATTTATCCTCTGCTCCTCGAGATTAAAAAACTGCCGCTGTTTTTCAACTCTGCTTCGCAGCTCAGCAAATTTTTTTTCGTCGAACTGAACCACATGGCGATTGGTGACAATATTTTGAGTATTCACAAAAAACCCCGACCCGGTCCCCAAGGGCGTTTCTATGGACACCGTCGCGTTCCTCGCCCGCTCAATGATATTGTCCTTCGCCACTGCCAGCTGTGGAACCGCTTGTTGCGGTTCGGGAATCATTCTGATCTGGACTTGAACAGGGGCGGGCGGAGGTTCGGCTACAGAGGTGCCTTGAACCCTAGTGGCAACTGGAGTCGCCTCCTTCGCTGGCTGCACAGGGGAGGACATCGATTTGTAGCCGGTGAAATAGTAGGTGGTCGCCGCAACCACTACCACGAGGAGAAACACCTGAAGCAATTTTAATCCGAGGCCTGTTTTTTCTGTTCCGATGCCCGGTTGTTCCTCCGGGAGTGCTTTTTTCGCCTCTTCCTCCTTCTTCCGGTCGAGGATTTTCTGGTATTTTGCGAAAATCACCCCACAAATATCGCATTCAACCGTATTGTTCTGTTGATGATTACACTTCGGACAACGCATATCTCTTACCGATAGGTTGATTTTTCTCTGACATTCCTCGACAGGACGCCCTTATGCGGGTACCATAGCAAGATCCGTAACATTATTCAATTAGCCTCATTCATAAAAAACGGAAATTTTATACACAGCCGATTCTTTTTAAACGACCCCTTGGAGTTGCAACGCCGTGGCACTCATCATTAACCGCAAGGTTTCCCTTTCCGACCACGAAATCACCCTCATTGCCATTCGCGCCCAAGGGTCCGGAGGGCAGAATGTCAACAAGGTCGCCAGCGCCATTCACCTGCGTTTCGACATCCGTGCCTCATCCCTGCCGGACATTTATAAAGAGCGGCTCTTGGCCATGAGCGACCAACGTTTAAGCGGCGACGGGATTCTCGTCATCAAGGCGCAACAGTATCGAACCCAGGAAAAAAACCGCATGGATGCCCTGGAACGATTGGCCAAGATCATCCGTCGCGCCATCGTCACGGAAAAAAAGCGTACCCCAACCCGGCCCTCCGTGGCCGCCCGAATGAAACGCGTAGAAAGCAAGACCAGGCGCGGCAGGATCAAGTCGACGCGAAAAAAAGTCAGTGATTCCTGATCGACCCGCCATTCAACCCACAATTTCAACCAAAGGACCATCGCCATGCACAATAAAGGATACCTGGAAAATGCCGACCAGATGATGGAAAGAATCAAGAAAGGTGCCTTTCTCACCGTCCGCGCCGATGACAAGGTCAACACCATGACCATCGGTTGGGCGACCCTCGGCTACATCTGGCAGCGACCGGTATTTATGATTGCCGTAAGGGATTCGCGCCACACCTTTTCCCTGTTGGAAAAAACCGACAACTTTACGGTCACCATTCCTGCCCCCAACACCTACCATGATGCGGTCATGCTCTGCGGCAGCAAATCAGGCCGTGACATCGATAAATTCAAGGAATGCGCTCTCCGGCAAAAAACAGCCCAGCTGGTCAAGTCGCCGATCATTGATATCCCCGGCAACCACTACGAATGTCGGATCGTCTATAAATCGGCAATGGACAGCACCTTCCTGAATCCCGAGCTGGAAAAGCTCTATCCGAAAAAAGATTACCATACCCTCTACTTCGGAGAGATTCTTGCCTGTTATGCAACCCCGTAATTTGGTTATTGCCTGTTGCCGGCAGTTTTCATGCATGGGCCGGTTTTCTTCATAACGAAAACCGGCCACCCTTCCTTCTTCTCCGAACATATCGCCGAATAACGCAAAATCGCCCGCATAAATACATTGCAAATTCTTCTCGGGCCTGGTATTAAAGCTGCTCTTCATCGTGAGTGTCAGACCAGTACATGGAACGAGTACCTCCAAACCAGGGTTTTGCCGAGGGGCAGAATCGTTTTTCATGAAGGTACCGATCCCGATTTACGGAATTGGGTTAATTGCGCAAAACTGGACGGACACGGCTATCGGCCCTTGAGCATCTTCAATGATTCTCTTTTTTTTATGGCTGATTTTTCTTTCCCGGGCAGGCTTTGCACAATAAGTTCTTCTTTGGAATCAACCCCCTTCTGTAGAGGTATTACTATGTCTTCTCTGTATGAAACTCCATCGCTTTCTTTTTCCGACATGGGCCTTGCCGCCCCCCTTCTCCAGGCTGTCAACGACGCTGGATACGAAATCCCCACCCCCATCCAGCAGGAGATGATTCCCCATATGCTGGCGGGCAAAAATGTGGTTGGCCAAGCCCAGACCGGGACCGGCAAAACCGCCGCTTTCGCTTTGCCGCTGCTCAACAGACTGCAACAGGACAAAACCAGGAGTCCGCAGATACTCGTTCTTGCACCCACGCGGGAACTGGCCATCCAGGTGGCAGAGGCCTTCGAAGCCTACGGCAAACACATAAAAGACTTCCGGGTGTTACCGATTTTCGGTGGCCAGGATTACACCATCCAGCTCAAACAGTTACATCGCGGCGTCCAAGTGGTGGTCGGTACTCCCGGCAGGGTCATGGATCATATCCGCCGCGGCACCCTGAAAACCGAGACCATCCACAGCCTGGTCCTGGATGAAGCCGACGAGATGCTGAAGATGGGCTTTCTCGAAGATGTCAAATGGATCCTAGAGCAACTTCCCGGCCGAAAACAGACGGCGTTGTTTTCCGCTACCATGCCCAAGAGCATTCGCGACATCGCCCAGAAGTACTTGCAGGACCCGGTCGAAGTCACTATCAGGAGCAAGACCGTTACCGCCCAGACCGTCAATCAACGCTGCCTCATCACCAATGGTCTGGCGGCAAAGCTGTCTGCTCTCAGTAGGATTCTCGAGGCCGAAACCTTCGATGGCATCCTGGTTTTCGTCCGTACCAAAATACAAACCGTAGAGCTCGCCGAGCAACTTGTAGCACTCGGATATGCGGCTGCCCCACTGAATGGTGACATCCAGCAGAGCCAGCGGCTGCGTACCGTCGATCAACTCAAAGCAAAAAAAATCGATATTCTCGTCGCAACCGATGTCGCCGCCCGCGGCCTTGACGTCGAGCGCATCAGCCATGTCATTAATTACGATATTCCTTTTGATACCGAAGCCTATATTCACCGCATCGGCAGAACCGGCAGAGCCGGGCGGAGCGGCGAGGCCATTCTCTTCATCAACGGCCGGGAACGCTCCATGCTCAAATCGATAGAGCTGGCGACCAGACAGAAAATCCAAATGATCGATCTGCCCTCGACCGCAGCCATCAACAAAAAGCGAATTGACGGCTTCAAGGAAAAAATAACCACCGCCCTGCTGGCTGACACCTCTTTTTACCGGACCTTGGTAAACGAATACCTGAACGAAAACCAGGTGTTGCCTGAACAACTGGCGGCAGCACTAGCCCTCCTCGCCCAAGGCGGCCGACAGCTGCTCCTGGAAGAGCAGAAGCTCCCTGCAATGCCTGCGCCGGAACAGCGCTATTCCGCCACCAGTCCCAGATTGAAGACCAGGCCCCCTGCCCGAGCCTCGAACGTGCAGTTACCGCCTGAAGAGGGTATGGAGAGGTTCCGCATTGAACTCGGCAGCGAACATGGGATCAAGCCGGCGAACATTGTCGGCGCCATTGCCAACGAGGCCGACATCAACAGCCGGCATATCGGGCGAATCGCCATTTACGATTCCTACAGCACCGTCGATCTGCCCTGCGGCATGCCCGACGATATTCTGCAAGTATTGCACAGAAGCCGTGTCGGCAGCAAAACCCTCCGGATCCAGAGGATTGGCACCGACATAGAAACTCCCCAGGCTCCTGCCGGACGGCGGAAGCCCGAGAGATTCAATGCCGGTCCTGCAGGAAAAAGCAGAAAAAAATCAGTTCACAGCGGCCCCGCCCTTTGAATTTCAGCTGGGGGACAGAATGCACATTCTGCCCCCCAGGATATCTAAAAATGCGACAATGCTGCAGCACACCTTCTGTCATATTCCCGGCATCGGCCGAAAAATTGAAACAAAACTCTGGGAGACGGGTATCACCACTTGGGACAAGTGGCGGGATCCGTCGCCCATCCGTCTCTCCGCCATTATCCGTGCCGATGCCGATCAAACCCTGAAAAGCTCGGTTGCGGCCCTCGGCAATGATCCAAGCTTTTTCACCAAGCGTCTCGACAGCTCGGAGGTTTGGCGCATTTTTCCCCACTACCGGGCGCGTACCGCTTATCTGGATATCGAAACCACCGGGCTTGACGACTTTGCCGAGGTGACCACCATTGCCCTCTATGACGGCAAGGAGGTTTTTACCTTCATTAACGGCATCAACCTGGAGGATTTCGTCGACGCCATAAGCAAGTTTCAGGTAATTGTCAGCTACAACGGCAAGAGCTTTGATATCCCGATCCTTGAGAGATTTTTTCGGATCAAACTCAATCAGGCGCAAATCGATTTACGCTATGTCCTGGCGCGTCTTGGTTTCAAGGGTGGGCTTAAAGGATGTGAAAAAATGCTGGGCATGAACCGTGGTGATCTCGATGGGGTCGATGGCTATTTCGCCGTCCTGCTCTGGCAACGCTACCGGGATTATAACGATCAGCAGGCCCTGCAGACACTTTTGGCTTACAACACCCTCGACACAGTCAACCTCGAACGCTTAGCCGTTGAAGCTTACAACCGAAACGTTGCCGGCAGCCCCTTTGGCGGGGGACTCTTCTTGCCGTTTCCCTCAGCACCACCACTTGCCTTTCACGCCGATCCCGAGTGCGTCGAACGGATAAAACGATCCCTGCCTTCCTGGTGAGAACGAGCTACACGTCTATTTCCATGCCCTCTCTAGCAAAAAAAACCTCGGTGTCGCCGAATTTCCCCGGTTCGCAATAGATAGCCGATAACTCGTCCAGGGTTGCATCCGCCCGGTCCGGATCATGGTGATACAAAGCCAGTTTTTTTACCCCGGCCCGATTGGCTGCGGCGATGGCATATTCGATTGAGGTATGGCCCCAATTGATTCGCGCCCCATATTCAGCGGCGGTATATTGAGCGTCGTGAATGAGCAAATCGGCTCCGGCGAAAAAGTGTTCGACGGCAAGATTTTGCTCAACGGCCACCTCTTCCCCTTCATAGGCCATAGCCTCGTCGTAGTCCGGGTGTTCTCTATCGGTGATAAACAAATTGCGAAACGGCTCGGTGTCATAGCAGGTACAAACCGTTTTGCCATCGTAGGCAAAACGGTACCCCAGAGCGGTTATCGGGTGGTTGAGCAATTTGGTCGAGAGGTGCAGGCCGCTGCCAAGATCGATGAAGGGTGCCTCTTTTAACCTGATATATTCAATCTTCGAGGCAAGTTCCCCGAGGTTCACGGGAAAATAACGGTATTTCATCTGGCCACCGACCACTTCTTCCAGGGGATCTTCCTCAAAAGACACCGGCCCATGCACCTTTAATGTCGTCCCGGGAATATAAATCGGAGTGAAAAACGGATAGCCCATGATATGATCCCAATGGGTATGCGACAGGAAGATTTCCGCCTTGATCGGTCCTTTCGGCAGGTCATTCCCCATCATAAAGTTGCCGAGGGAACGAATCCCGGAGCCGGCATCAACAATAATAAGCCGGTCATCGTCCCCCACCCGCAGTTCAATGCAGGCGGTGTTGCCGCCATACTTCTGGGTTTTCGGGCCAGGGCTGGGAATTGATCCCCGCACACCCCAAAAGCGAACTTTCATAGAAACTCCTGTTTTTTATGACCCGTTACCAAAGGGCGAATTCATAATTAAGAATACTATCTGTTTTCCAATAGGTAGATACCGAGCTTCTGATCCTCAACCTGGATATGACGCAGAAGCCAATTTTTGATAAGTGCCAATAATTCTGAATTAAGAACCAGTTTTCCGTTTTCAAAATCCCGATATTTTTCATAAACAATTTTTTCGAATTCTTTATGCAACCGCCAATGGCCGGCAATTTCCGGAAAGGCCGCATCCTGCATGTGCTTTTCTTCGCTTGCAAAGTGATAGCGTGTGTAATCAAGAATCTGTTTAAATGTATTCCTTTGTACGACCGACATATCGACTTGTTTCTTTGAAAGGAAAGCGTCCTCCAATTCATTAAACAGTTCAACCCATCGTTGGTGTTGTCCGTCGATTTCGTCGTGACCGATATTCCAGGCAGAATCCCATTGAATGATTCCCATACTGTTCCTCAATTTGTCATTTCACGTGGTTAGTGGCTGTTTGGAAATGAATTGTCCTGTCGATTACTCTATCAATCCATTTTGGGTTTTACAAGCGGTATGGCAACGAGTGGGTTTTCTAGCCCCTACTCTCTTTCGCCTTGAGTCGTAGGTCGGGAATTGATATCCTTACAAATGAACCTATCGGCAAAATTTTCATACTGGGGCCAAAATGCGATCAGGGCTAGCGATCAATCGAATTTTTCTATACGGTTTAAAGGTGTTGCTGCCCTTGATTCGCTGCAGAATATGCCTAATCTGCACTGCCATGGCTCTGCTCGGTGTTCTTTCCTCGACCTCGACCCCAGCTCAGCAAGCAACCGACGGCCGATCTCCGGAAAAAGTGCGTTTGCAGCTCAAATGGCGGCATCAGTTTCAATTCGCCGGCTATTATGCAGCGATCGATAAGGGTTATTTCCGCGCCGAGGGCCTGGAGGTCGAACTGATCGAGGGCAAACCCGGCCTCGACCCAATTGCCGAATTGCTCGCCGGCAAAGTCGACTTTGCCATTGGATCGCCGGCGGTGCTTATCAACCACCAGCAAGGCCATCCCCTGGTGGTTGTGGCTGCCATTTTCCAACATTCACCGAACATGATCATCACGCGCCGCGACAGTGGCTTGTATACGCCTCAAAGCTTGAAAGGAAAACGCATCATGCTTACTCCAGAGACCGATCCGGAAAGCATGACTATGCTGGTCGAAGAAGGAGTTCCCCTTGATTCGCTCACTATCCTGCCCCATAATTGGGTCCTGGACGACCTCATTGCCGGTCGGGTGGACGGTCAAACGGCCTATTCTACCAACGAGCCGTATCTTCTGCACAAGGCAGGGGTCGAGGTGGCAACCATCCAGCCTCTCAATTACGGTATTGATTTTTACGGAGATTGTATCGTCACCACGGAACATGAGGTGCGTACTCACCTTGAGAAGATAGAAGCCTTCCGTCGTTCAGTCAGACAGGGTTGGCTGTATGCCATGGCCAACCCTCAGGAAATTGCCGAGTTGATTCATTCCCGCTATTCACAGGAAAAAAGCTTAGATCATTTGCTGTATGAAGCCAAGACAATGCAAGATCTCATCCAACCGGAGTTTGTGGAAATCGGCCATATGAACCCAGAACGCTGGCGGCATATTGCCGCCACCTTTGTGAAACTTGGAATGATGAAAGCTGACTATAATCTGCAGGGATTTCTCTATTCAGAGTTCCGTGAGAACATCGCCACCGAGAAACAGCAGACAAAAAACCTGGTACTCGCCATACTCACCATTTTGGTTTGTTTCAGTATTTTTTCAGGCCTGGCTTTGATGATTTTTAATCGAAAACTGGCCGGCCAGGTACGTAAAAGGACCGCCTCCCTGGCTGCGAGCGAACAGTATTTTCGCACTTTTTTCGAAATGGCCAGTGTTGGAGTTGCCCAGGTTCACGCGCACACGGGGCGATATCAAAGGGTAAACAAGAAATACTGTGATATAGTTGGTTACAGTTTTGAAGAGTTGCAAGGGCTGGCATTCACCGATATTACCCACCCCGAAGATCTCAAGGATGATCTTGACCATGTTGGCCTGCTCACTTCCGGCAAATCTTCCGAATTCACCATTGAAAAACGCTACATTCGCAAAGATGGCCGAATTGTCTGGGTATATCTTACGGTTTCTCCCCTCTGGGCTGCAGGTGAAAAACCCGATTATACTCTTGCCGTTATTCGAGATATCACCGCGCGAAAACTGGCCGAAGAGAATCTGTCCTTTGCCGCAAGGGTGTTTGCAAACTCCATTGAAGGCATAGTCGTCACCGATGCCCAGGGAACAATCCTTCAAGTCAATCCCGCATTCACGGCAATTACCGGCTATTCAGCGGAAGAGGCGATCGGCCAGAATCCAAGGATACTTAAATCCGACAAACACACTCCGGTTTTTTATACGGATATGTGGCAGAAACTTGGAAATGCCGGGCAATGGGCTGGACAAATCTGGAACCGGCGCAAAAGCGGAGAGGCGTATCCGGAATGGCTGACCATCAGCGCCGTCAAAGACCAGCAGGGCAAGACTACCAATTATGTATCGATTTTTCACGATATCTCCGAACTAAAAAGGCAACAGGAGGCGTTGGAGCATCAGGCTCAACATGATGCCCTGACCGGTTTGCCTAACCGGGGACTCATCAATGACCGGCTGGAAATGGCTCTGGTCCGCATGCAGAGACATGGCACCAATGTGGCCCTGTTGTTCCTCGATCTGGACAATTTCAAACACATCAATGATGCCTTTGGCCATACCGTTGGTGACAATCTGTTGATCGAGACTGCCAGACGGCTTACTGCTCTGCTCAGAACCGGCGACACTATGGCACGTTTGGGCGGCGACGAATTTCTTGTTCTCCTCGGCGAGGTTGAGCATATCGATATAGTAAGCCTTATTGCTGTGCGACTCATAGAGAGTTTAAAACAACCCTTTTATCATGGAGAAACAGAGTATTTCGTCACAGCCAGCATCGGTATTGCCGTTACCCCGGAAGACGGCAGCGATGCCGAGACGCTTGTCAAGAACGCTGATATAGCCATGTATCGCGCCAAATCCCTTGGCCGCAATAACTACCAGTTTTTTGCCCCTGAGTTGGATATACAGGCGCATAATCGAGTTTCTCGCGAGGCGAAATTGCGCAAGGCCCTGGAAAACCATGAATTTGAGTTATTTTATCAACCTTTGGTGCACATCACCAGCGGGGAGATTATCGCTGCCGAGGCGCTGATACGATGGCGGCATGAAGGACAATTGATTCCTCCAAGCGAATTTATCCCCTTGGCCGAGGATTCCGGCCTCATTTTGCCTTTGGGCGAATGGGTGCTGAATGAAGCTGCGCGGCAGGCCAAGAAATTCCAGGAAGCCGGCTACCTCCTCGACATTTCAATCAATATCTCTTTCCGTCAGTTTATAGGTCAAGACCTGGTGGCATTACTGGAAAAAGCACTTGCAGCCACAAACCTTGCGCCGGGGCGGCTCTATTTTGAGATCACTGAATCCATGGTTATGGGGGATTTGGTCAATGCTCAACGGACCATGGGTGCCTTGCAGCAACTGGGAATAAAATTTTACCTTGATGATTTCGGGACCGGGTATTCCTCGCTCTCGCACCTCAAGCGACTGCCCATCGACGGCCTGAAAATCGACGGTTCTTTCATCCGGGATATTGCTGAGAACACAGAAAGTAAGGCCATCACCAAAGCCATTGTTTCTCTGGCACAGGCTCTCAACCTCACTATCGTGGCCGAAGGAGTGGAAACTGACGATCAGTTGCGGGAGCTCTGCCATATAAATGGGATGAATACTATGCTGATTCAGGGCTTTCTCGTCAGCAGGCCGGTTCCGGCCGAGCAGTTAGAGTTGCTGTTGCAGCAGGGAAGGTTCGTTTGGAACGGAACAAATGTTTGAGGTATAATTACACAAGGAGAACGTATGAGTGTTATCAAGTGGCGGGATTCGTACAACACCGGTGTTGCTCAGTTCGACCGGGAACATCACAAAATCATCGAGCTCATTGATGCCATGTATTTCGCCGTTCGTGATAAGCTCGGCAAGGAAAGTATCGAAAAGGTCTGCAGGGAGGCCGTTTCCTATACCGAGGAGCATCTTGCCAACGAAGAGCAGGCGTTGATCTCAATCAACTATCCCGGACTTGAAGAACAAATGACTGCGCATGCGTTGATGAAAAAGGAAGTTAAAGAAATTCAGGAACTCATTGCTGCTGACTATTCGGCGGGTGCAACCAGACTGTATCACTTTCTCCGTGACTGGCTGATTAACCATATTCTCGTCATTGATAAAAAATATGGATCGTCTTTCCAGGACGAGAAAGAGTCCTGAAAATTGTGCATAGAACGTACCCTACGCCATCCTCTTTTTTCGGGGATACGTCCCGTGCACCGTCTCTAATCCTTTTTTAAAGCCGCCCGCACCTTGGCTGAAAGTTCAGCCTTGGAAAAAGGCTTCTGGATGAATTGTACACCCTCGTCAAGCACCCCATGATGGGCGATGATATCGGCGGTATAGCCGGACATAAACATTCGCATCATCTTTGGGTAGTGGGAAAGCAGGCGTTTGGCCAGGTCGCGGCCATTCATTTCCGGCATGATGACATCGGTTAGGAGTAAGTGAATGTTGCCGCTATGCTGCTCGGCCATCTGCAGAGCCTCACCCGGGGTTGCCGCCGTCAGAACCAGGTAACCCATTCTTTCCAACATGCGTTTGCCGAGTTTCAGGATGGAAGGTTCATCCTCCACCAGAAGAATTGTTTCCTGGCCCCGCTGTACATCTTCCGGTGGTTTTTCCTGATCGGACCCGGTCTTGCCGACGTATTTCGGCAGAAGAATTCTAAAGTTCGTACCCTTGCCCGGTTCGCTGTAGACGTTGATAAACCCTGAGTTCTGCTTGACAATCCCGTATATTGTGGCAAGCCCAAGGCCGGTTCCCCGGCCGATTTCCTTGGTGGTGAAAAAGGGCTCAAAGATGTGTTCCCTCGTTTCTTTATCCATCCCACAACCATCGTCGCTGACGGTTAACAGCACATAGCTGCCGGGAAGAAAACCCATGTGGTCGGCGCAATAGTCGTCATCAAGGATAATGTTTACGGTCTCGATGATGACCCTGCCTACCCCGGCGATGGCATCCCGGGCGTTGATGGCCAAGTTAGCGAGAATCTGATCGACCTGGGTCGGATCGATCTTTGCCGGCCATAGGCCATAACCGGGCCGCCAAATAAGCTCTATATCCTCTCCGATCAGGCGGCGCAACATCTTCAACATACTTTCAACGGTACTGTTCAAATCAAGGATCTTCGGAGAGACGGTCTGCTTACGGGCAAAGGCCAGCAGTTGCCGGGTGAGATCGGCGGAACGAGCTGCGGCTTTTTTGATTTCCTGGAGATCCTGTAAGAGCGGATCGGAGGGATTGATCAACTCCTCAGCCATTTCCACATGGCCGAGGATGACACCGAGCATGTTGTTGAAGTCATGGGCCACACCTCCGGCCAGACGGCCGACCGACTCCATCTTCTGAGCCTGCATGAGCTGGGTCTGAAGAATGGCCCGCTCGTGCTCGGCCTCCCGCCTCTGAAACTCCGAGGCGGTGCGACTGGCTACCTGTTTCAGGACTGATTCGGCCAGATCGAGGTTGTCCAGATCCTTGCGGTCGATAATGGCGATCAGGCCGATTTTTTTGCCCTGGGAATCCCAGAGGGTAGTGCCGACATAGCTTTCCGCGACCATTTCCTGCAACAGGGTATCGTCGGGGAAGAGGTGGCGAACGCCTCTTGGGTAGCTGCAAATTGTTTCACCAACGGCGGTGCCGCAAGGCGTACCTTGCAAGGTGTAGGTAAGATTCTCGGCGAACTCCCCATCCTGAAAAACAGCCACGGTTTGCGCTGAAAGTCCATCGGCTTCCAGACGGCCGACACATGCTGAATCGATTCGCAAAAGCTGAGCCAGAAACTTGACCAGCGCTTTAAAGAAATCCCCACCCGAGGCGGAACGATCATAGTCGAGGAGGAACCTCTGGGTCTCCTCTATCTTCTTGCGATTATCAATATCGGTGAAGGTACCTGTGAGGCGCAGAGCTCGCCCATTCTCGTCCCATTCAACCACCTTGCCACGGGCCAGAACCCACTTCCACACGTCATCCTGCACGCGCAGACGGACTTCAATCCGCACCATGGGAATCTGCTTTCTGAAGTGGGAAACAATATGTGCCCAAGTGGCGGTAAAATCGTCGGGATGGACCAAGCTTCGCCAATCCACAGTGCCGGCGCCGGTCTTTATGCCGGATGTATATCCAAGAATTTCGTGCCCCCGCTCACTGAAATAGACAGCCCCGGTGACCAGGTTAGCATCCCAGAGCCCGTCGTTGGCGCCCTCCAGGGCAAAACGCAGACGAATCTCGCTATCCTGCAACCGTTCTTGGGCCTTATTCAGGTCGGTAATGAGGCGTGCTTGCTGGAAATTCTGATAGGCGGTAGACGACAGACGATTGGCGAGGGTAAAAAGCGCTGCGGCGATCTCTTTAAAATGCAGACGGGACATCATCGGCACTTCCCGGAAAGCCAGGATCATACACTCTTCATTGACATCTATGGCGCGGGCATAATCGCGGATCATCTCCTCGGTCTGGGTCTGGTCGCGAACCTGGCCGATCAGCCAGTTGGCAATATGATGCCCGCCGATGGAAATCCCTGCCCCGGCATCGAAGAGCCCGCCGCTCAGACAGGGCTGAATCTGCGGCCCCTTGGTCAGCAGGCGGCCAAGGATTGCGTCGGATCTGCAGCAATTGGCCAAACCCTTTTCCGAGGTGCGAATAATTTCGCTGCAGAGCCGGGTGAAGTTACTAGGCCTTGTGATCGGAGTGCCGTCGGTGCGGGTTATGATTGAGGCGACACCAGTGGCTTTAGCGAATTGGTCCTGCAGGAGTTGAATGTCGTCGAGGTTAAAAAGATCCTCAAAGGCTATTGCCGAGGCGTCGGCGAGTGGCTGGGTGAGCGACAGGATGCGTTGGGCGATGACCTCTTCGGACAGTTCTTCCTCCATGGCGGCCAGCTTGAGAAGAAGCTCCTGGTAGGTCGGATTTTCGGCCATTGTCTTTATTGCTGTAAGAACCCTTGTTTTGAGCCAGCTAGCCCGTGCCTCAGCCATTGTCGATGTATCAATTGTAGGGCCTGGCGGTGGGCAAAGTACAGAAAAAAATGAGTTGACCATGTTCCGGGGTGCATTACCTTGTCATCAAGATGTTAGGAGTGCCCCTTGTATTAATAACCTGAAGGAAGAAACTATGAAAAAGAAACTGGTTGGCTTTACCGTTTTTTTAGCAGCGATGGCAGCCGTAGCAGCTGGGGCGGCCGAGACGGTGATCGACATGCACCATGTAACCCATGAAGGCACTGAGACAAAAATCGGTGCCATTAAGGTCGAAGAAACGGCTCATGGAACCCTTTTTACCCCGAACCTGTCGGGGCTGCCCCCCGGTCTGCACGGCTTTCACGTTCATGCGACCGGCAACTGCGGGCCCATGGAGAAAGATGGCCATATGGTGGCTGGTTTGGCAGCCGGCGGACACTTTGATCCGGACAAAAAAAACGCCCACAAAGGACCGTATGGCGATGGCCATTTAGGTGATCTGCCAGCCCTCTATGTCGATGCCTCGGGAATGGCAGTGCATCCGGTGCTGGCTCCCAGGCTGAAACCAGCTGATCTTGCCGGCCACTCCCTGATGCTGCATGAAGGCGGCGACAACTATTCCGATGCCCCCAAGGTGCTGGGTGGCGGCGGAGCGCGGGTTGCCTGCGGGGTAGTAGGAAAGTGACTGTTTGTCGGCTGGGAGCGCTGTGTGCACCCAGTCGACGCATACATCCTGCCTGCTTCGAAGGTTAGAGGTTTAAAAAGGTCTCAGCCTTACGTATTTCCTCAATCACTTTCTCTCCGATCCCACAAAACTCGTCCGGGGTAAGATTGAGCGATTGGCGGAGCTTGTCGACATCTTCTTCTCTCGGGAAAGGATTTCCGGCATATCCATGGTCGAAAATATTGGTATACATATTACCGAGGGCGACCAAGGCCACCTTCTGACCGATATCACCCTGTAATTTGGCTAATTCATGGTGGCTGCCGATACAGGTGCTAATAACCTCGTTGAGCTTCCATTTATCGGCGATCATCAGCCCGACCTCTTGATGACCTATGCCCATGACATCAAGTTCCACCTCATGCAGCGGCACCTGTTCGAATTTTGCTATATTCAGGGCCTCAATATAATCATCGCCAAAGGGTACCTTGCCGAGATCGTGGAGCAGTCCGGCGATAAACAATTCCTCTCGTTCCATAACCGGGATGCCTTTAACCTCGCCAAGAAGTTTGGCACTGACCCCTGCACCTATGGAATGGGCCCAAAACTTGGTGGTCGGAAGTGCCCTGGATTTCTTTGCTCCAGCAACGGTTCGAATAATGGCCGTACTGAGAGCCATGTTTTTTACGGTATTCATCCCCAGCATGGTAATCGCCCTGGTCAATGAGGTGACTTTATTAACCAGAGAATAGTAGGCAGAGTTGATGAGTTTCAGAACCTGGCCGGCCAAGACCGGATCGAGGGACACAACCTTGTTCAGTTCATTGGGCGACGCATCGGTGCGACTGCAAATCTCCATGACCTTGCCAACGGTTGTTGACAAGCTTGGCATTTTTTCAATGAATTTTTCAATCTCCCGTCGCTGTTTTTCCTTGTGTGAAGCCATGTATTCCAAGAATATTCAGATGGTTAATGAGCAATAGGAAAAGAGACCACTGGTGCGGTATTGTATAGGAAGATGGGCGCAAGGTCAAGGCTCGAACATACGGCAGGAATACAAGGAGGTTGTCCGAGAATAGCAATTTTCTCTCAGGTCGAGGCGAACTCGAAAAAATTACCGGAGGCATATAGTTAATATTCCGAGGATAATTTTTTCAAGTTTAACGAAGATATGGGAGAAAAGGGCATTCTCGGACAGCCTCCTAGGTCTCTTCGGTGCCACGACAAAATCGTACAGCGTCCTTGTAGGCAAGCGTTATGCCGCCGAAGATATCAAGAGCACTACCGACCGTGCAATCCAATCGGCCTTTTCCGGCCTCCCGAATGAGTTGAAGATCACTGAGATCCCGAACACCACCTGCATAGGTTGTCGGCAGAGGGGCCCAGAGAGCCAGCATTTCAACGAGCGTTTTTTCAATGCCGGAACACTTTCCTTCCACGTCAGCTGCATGGACCAGAAATTCGTTACAACTCTTAGCCAGCTTTTCGAGCACCTCGGGGCCAATTGCCACACTGGTGAATTTCTGCCAGCGATCGGTCACTATAAAATAGCTATCCCCTTTCTTGCGACAGCTGAGATCAAGGACCAGTTTCTTTCTGCCAACGGCCGCCACAAGTTTGTTCAACCGATCCGTATCAACCACACCATCGCGGAAAACATAGGAGGTGACGATCACTGCGGATGCGCCTTTATCAAGCCATTGTCCGGCATTTTCAGCGGTTATGCCACCGCCCAGCTGCATGCCACCGGGCCAGGCACTCAGTGCTTCCTCGGCTGCCGGATCGTTTCCCGGCCCGAGCTTGATGATGTGGCCGCCGGTCAGAAGGTCTGCCCGATACAGTGCGGCGAACCACGACGGCGGTTTCGAAGCGATGAAATTAGTCTCAACCGCACCTGGGTCACCATCGCTCAGGGTTGACCCGACAATCTGCTTCACCACTCCACCGTGGAGATCAATACATGGCCTGAACTGCATTTTCTCACCTTACACTATAAAAAAAGCGGGATGCCAATCAGGCATCCCGCTTTTTTACTTCAAATGATTGCCTGTGCCGGCAACTTCCCTTTCAAACTTTTTTGATAAGCATGGTCGAAGGATCAAGCATCAAAGTAGTTCCGGGATCGAGTTTACAGGAATCGCATTTCAAAATATCCAGCTTCATCGCATCGCCCACCGGCTTGATCAACAACACCGTTTCGAAGAGGCTGTCAACCTCATGGCAGGGAGCAGGCACCCCGTCGAGGCTCACCCGCGGATCGTCACGATGGCTAACCGCCGAAAACCAAATCATCTTCAAACCCCTGTCGTTCATGAAATTCCGCAAACCCTCAAGAGATGCCTTGTCATTATTGGTGAAATCATAGCCGTCAATGATCAGGCACTCGGGTTTGTAGATATTTTGTTTGACCAGATCATCCAACCGCTCTTCAAGGAGGGCCTTACTGAAGGAACTCTCCTTAAAGGTCATGATCATCCGGTTCTTCATGATTTCCGGAATTGATTCAAGTTTTTCCCCATCGGTCAGCAAAGAAAGAATATCATCATACCAGGTACGGGTTTTATCCACCCCTTCCCCGATGGCGACATGCAGCACTTTATTACCCAGCAGCATGCAATCGAGGGCAAATTGCACCAAAATTGCGGTCTTGCCGAGTCCGGCCCTGGCCATAACCAATCCCATCATGGCCTGGACACCGCCAGACTTGTCCTCCAGCCCGAGTGCCCGAAGAGGATTACTTACTATTAACTCGTTGTTTTCCATGGCAGTTCACCTATTTCGATTCTTTATTCCCCCGCATAACGCATGCGGGTATCAAGCCGGACACCGAGTATCCAGACTGCTTTTCTCTTGTTGTAGTCAATAACGCAGTCAATTTCAAGCGTTCTTTCGTTCGTCCTGATACGCCTTGATCAGCTGTTCGCTGACACCCTTCGGCACTGGCTTAAAACTCGCAAACTCCATGGTAAACTCGGCCTTTCCCTGGGTAAGGGACCTGAGAGCGGTGGAGTAACCGAACATCTCGGAGAGCGGCACCTCAGCCTCAACCGCCGAATACGTACCCTCCTCGGTGGTACCGATGATCATACCTCTACGCTGATTGATGGATCCCATGACCGAACCTTGGAACTCGGTCGGTCCTTCCACCGCCACCTTCATGATGGGCTCAAGGATTATCGGTTTGGCCTTGAGATATCCTTCCTTAAAGGCGCCGATGGCTGCCAATTGAAAGGCGATATCCGAGGAGTCGACGGCATGGTAGGCACCGTCGTTGATAACACAGCGAACCCCGGTAATGGCAGCACCGCAGAGTGAGCCCTTCTCAAGACTCTTTTTAAAACCCTTGTCGCAGGAGCCGATAAATTCCCGGGGGATGACACCGCCGACAATACTGTCGACAAATTCGTAATCCCCTTCCTCCAACGGTTCCAGGTATCCGCCAACTCGGCCAAACTGTCCGGAACCACCGGTCTGTTTCTTGTGAGTGTAACTGAACGCGGCCTTCTGCGATATGGTCTCGCGATAGGCAACCTGGGGCGCTCCTACGTCGACCAGGGCGTCATATTCACGCTTCATCCGTTCGACATATACCTCAAGATGCAACTCTCCCATTCCAGAGATGATGGTTTCGCCGGTTTCATGATCAACATAGGTTTTAAACGTCGGATCTTCCTTGGTGAAACGGTTCAAGGCCTTGGACATATTCATCTGCGACTTGTTGTCCTTCGGGATCACCGCCAGAGAAATAACCGGTTCGGGGATATGCATTGAAGTCATGGAACAGCTGATTCCCTCGGAGGTAAAGGTATCGCCTGACGCACAATCGACACCGAAGAGCGCGACGATATCACCGGAGCCACAGGCATCGATTTCTTCCATCTCATTGGAATGCATACGACAAAGCCGACCGATTTTCGTCTTCTTGCCGGTTCTGCTGTTGAAAACGGTATCCCCTTTAGCCAATTTCCCCTGATAGGTGCGTGTGTAGGTTAACTGCCCATACCGTCCGTCCTCAAGTTTGAATGCCAGCATAATGAGCGGATCATCGGGATTGTTGGTGACGGCGAATTCCTTCTCCTCGTTTTTCAGATCGAGAGCCATGTTAATGACGTCGGTCGGACACGGGAGAAACTTCTCGACTGCGTCGAGAAGCAATTGCACGCCTTTATTTTTATAGGCCGAGCCCATGAGCACCGGGGTAAATTCAAGGGCCAGCGTACCTTTACGAACGGCGTCGTAGATAAGCTGGGTATCAATCTCTCCGCCATCCAGCAATGCCTCCATGAGTTCTTCAGAAAACATGGAAACCTCTTCGAGCAGGGCATCTCTCTTTGCTTGTGCCTCAGCCAGGTACTCAGCGGGGATCTCCCTTTCTACGATGGTTTCCCCATTGGGATCCTCAAAGTAGACCGCCTTCATAATGACCAGATCGATCATTCCCTGAAGATCGCTTTCCAAGCCTATGGGAATTTGCATCATGTGGGCATTCAAATCCAGCTTTTCACGAAGTTGGCGGGTCACCTTCTCGGGGTTGGCGCCTGTCCGATCACACTTATTAATAAAGGCAATACGGGGAACAGTGTATCTGGTCATCTGCCGGTTTACCGTGATCGACTGGGACTGAACCCCGCCTACCGAGCAAAGCACGAGAATGGCTCCGTCCAATACGCGAAGAGCCCTCTCGACCTCAACGGTGAAGTCAACGTGCCCCGGAGTATCGATGATGTTGATATCAACACTTTTCCAGGAACAGTAGGTGGCGGCGGATTGAATGGTAATGCCACGCTCTTTCTCCAGTTCCATGGAGTCCATTTTCGCGCCGACTCCGTCTTTGCCCCGAACTTCATGGATTGCATGAATTCTTTTGGTATAAAACAGAATACGTTCGGTCAAGGTTGTCTTTCCCGAATCGATATGGGCGCTGATACCTATATTTCTTACTTTCGATAGATCCTTATTCATGGCTGCTGTCCTCTACAACGGTGCCAACCGGTTTAACTTCCGGCCTCGCTTCTAACAAGCTGTGAAATGAAAAAAGTAAGGAGCCACAGCAGGCTGCAACTCCTTACTCAACTGATTCAGTCGATGATACCAAAGGCCCTCGCTGAAACTGTTCAACAACAATGGGATTGATACTCCACCGTCGGGGGCAAGAAAAAAATCAAGCCGTTCCTTTGAATTAACAAGCACGTTCGGTAACCGCTAAAATTACACCAAGCAACAAATAAAAACCACAAAAAAAAGCGGGGCTACATTTTTTTCGCTCAAAAATTTCATTATTGGAAACTATTATTGAGCTCTTGAGCAAGAAATTGCTGGATATGCTAGTATTGACCCCATTCTTTGTTGTCAAGCGTTCCTGTATCTTTCATTTTTGCGTTTCATCAGACCACCATTTCCCAGGAGGATGACATGAGTAAAACCATCGAAAACTTGAAGGCAGCTTTTGCCGGAGAATCCATGGCTCGAAACAAATACACCTTTTTCGCCAAGGTTGCCCGTAAGGAAGGGTATCATTATATAGCCAGGATTTTTGAGGAAACCGCTGCCAATGAAATGCGCCATGCCAATGATCACTTCAAGCTTCTCAATGGAATCGGAGACACCGCAGCAAACCTAAAGGAGGCCTTTGAAGGTGAGGATTACGAAACCGTTACCATGTACCCCACTTTCGCCAAAGAGGCCGAAGCGGAGGGCAACATGGAAGCGGCCATGCTCTTCACTCAGATTGCAAAAGTTGAAGCGGAACATCGTGGGAGATACAAAAAACTGCTCGACATGGTGGTAAATGGTACGGTTTTTAAACGGGACAAACCGGTTAAATGGAAATGCTCCCTTTGCGGCTATTCCTACACCGGCAATGAGCCTCCACCCAAGTGTCCGGCCTGCAAACACCCGAAAGAATACTATGAGCCGGCCGACATAGAGTTTTAATACTCTTCCCATGGTCATGTCCGGTTATCACCATTGCCGGGCAATGACTCTTCCCCAAGTACCTTAGCGACAACCGTTATGTATACACATGAGTCTGAGGAGATAATGCCATGCTCGGTGAAAATCTTTGCAGTCTGCGGCGGTTGCCACATCATACAACAACCCTGTTCGTTGCTGCCTGGCTACTCTTTTTAGCCGGTTGCACCCACTCTCCGCTCAGCCCTTTTGACCGAGCATCTCTTTATCTTCCGCCTGCACCAGCCTTCATACCGGCCACAAATACACCAACGTTTCTTGTCAGGGACGCGACCCAGCCATTTAATAAAATAGGAAGCCCAAGTGCCGGCAAGGGGCGCGGCGAAGATCCTGCGATATATGTTGATCCTGAGAAACCTGCCGTTTACTTTGAAGCCCAGAAATTCACCACAGCAAAAGGTCTGTACACCAATCTCATTTATCGCATTCATTTCAAAGAGGTTCCGTTCGGATGGACATCTCTGAACCTCACCGCCGGCCGCAACCCCGGCCTTCTTTTTATCTATACCCTCAACGAAACCGGAACGCTCCTCCTCGTTACAACAGTGCATACCTGCGGCTGCTACCTTGCCTTCTTTCCCACCGAGGAAACGCCCCGCCAATTCCTGCCAAGGGCTTGGTCGGCAGCCCCCCAGTCGGTTTATGGCTACACCCTGCCGAGCAGCCTGAATATCCCCAAAACTTCTACCGACAACCGGATCGGTTTCACCCTGGAAAGTGAAACCCATAGGATAAGTGCCGTGACCGTAACCAACAGCGCTACCCGACAAGCCGTTCCGCAGCAGGTAAAAATGCAGCTGAAACCCATGCTTGATCTCTACTCCCTCCCTTACCAGGGCAAAACCGTGTCTTTTTTCGAGGCAGAGGGTTCACGCAAGGGCTATGTTAAGGATAACACCAAGATTTTAGAACGATTCTTGATCAGTTGGTGGGCCTTTGATCTCCATGTCGGCGAAGACAAGGCCTACGGCGCACACGACCAGAGTGACACGGTTTTCTATACCAGCCTCAAATTTTGGGCAAGAAAGGCCTCAGATCTTAAAAATTTCCCGCAATTCCTTGAGTATTGGGGCTGGCAGCTGTAGCTTTCCCTGTTTGAGATCTTCTTTTCAAGATGTCGAAAGAAAAGAACTCACCTATCTTTTTTCCTCCGGCGTATGTTGCAACATCACATGTGGCTCTCATCCCGACAGATCACAAGGCCACCACATGTATACCGCCAGATCTATCCGCCCTCGCTCGTTAAACATCACCCTTCCTCTTCGAGAAGCTCCTGCTGCTGAGGATAAGATAAGGAAGGCCGTGGGGAGATTTTGGCCCTTGTCAAGCAATACCGCCAAAGACACACTTGAATATCTGCTGCAATTCATTATAAAAACGGTATATATGAATATGAAACAGATACATGCAAAAGTATTGGAATCTGGGCGGCAAATAGTCGCTCATTTGTGGACGCTCTCCGGTAAACGATTTTTCTACAACCGCCTAAAATTGTATCTCTCCCGTATCCGCCATACAGCATAATGGACGCCAACAGCCAGGAATTCCTGCAACAGTGTCTGCTTTTTGATATCGAAGTCAATGAGCGTCAGAAGATTTATTCCCTTGGCGCTGTCTTTGCCGGCAAAACCTTTCTGGTTGGGGCGGGACAACCAGTTGATCGCAAACTCCTCGATGCCTTCGACAGCTTTGCCGCCGAAAGTACCTACATTCTCGGCCATAATATTATCAACCATGATATTCCGCAACTCCGGCAACTTGCCCCACACTTGCAGCTCCTCAATAAACCAGCGATAGACACCCTTTTTCTCTCCCCTCTTGCGCATCCTTCCAATCCCTACCATCGCCTGGTGAAAAACTATCAGCTGGTTCGCGACAGTGTCAACGATCCTGTGCAAGATGCGGTGCTCGCCGGCAAAGTTTTTTTGGAGCAATGGCAAGCCCTAACAAGACAAATGGCGGGTGCCTCGGATGTGCCGATTCTCCAGCGGAGTTTTCTGCAAAGGGACGACAACCTAGCAGGTACGGCCATGGCCATGGAGGCAATGGGCATCCCCTTGCTGGAAGGTCATGACCTGTATGACACCTTCTCATGGCTGGCTCGGAGATATGCTTGCCGCATAGCAATCGAGCACCTCGTCGAACGACTCCTTGACGGCAAGCTTTCGCATCCACCCCTTGCCTATGTGACCGCCTGGCTGAGTGTTGCCGATGGGAATTCGGTCTTGCCACCCTGGGTACGCCACCAATTTCCCGAGGTACCGGTTATTTTGCGGCAGCTGCGGGAAATTCACTGCCAGGACGCAAAGTGCCAGTTCTGTAGAGACCACCATAATCCTCAGACATTTCTCAGCAATTTCTACGGATTTGCAAAATTTCATGATGAACCGGCCACAACAGACGGCAAAAGCCTGCAGGAACAGATAGTTGCTGCAGCGGCAAAGAATTTCAGCCTCTTTGCGACATTGCCGACTGGTGGCGGCAAATCGCTCTGTTATCTGCTGCCCGCCATCATGCGGTACCAGCAGCGGAATCTGTTGACAATTGTCATCTCCCCCCTCCAGGCCCTGATGAAAGATCAGGTCGACAATTTTGCCAAACATACCGGCACAAAGCTCGCTGCCGCTCTGTATGGTATGCTGACCATGCCCGAGCGCGGCGAAGTTATGGAGAATGTCCGTCTCGGCGATATCGCAATTCTTTTTGTTTCCCCGGAACAGTTGCGAAATCAGTCATTTATTCAGACTATCCGGCAGCGGGAGATCGGCGCCTGGGTATTTGATGAGGCCCATTGCCTTTCCAAGTGGGGCCATGATTTCCGTCCTGATTATCTGTATGCCATCCGTTTTATCAGAGAATTTGCGCAAAAAGAAAAATCCGCCATCCCGCCGCTACAATGTTTTACGGCCACCGCCAAAAAAGATGTCAAAGCCGAGATAATTGACATCCTGCAAAGCCAACTGGGCTTGCGAGTCATAGAATTTGCCGGTGGCCACGAGCGCACCAACCTGCACTATGAGGTTTGGCCCGTTGCCACCCATGAAAAAAATCAGGCCATTCTCGACTTGCTGCGAACCCGCTACGATTCCAGCGGCAGTGTGGTGATCTATTGTGCAACGAGGAAAAAGACCGAGAACCTCGCCGAACTTCTGCTAAATAGCGGCTACCAGGCGGAGGCCTTCCATGCCGGCCTCGACACCTCGTTAAAACGGCGCATCCAGGACAATTTCATCGAAGGGGCAACGCCGATCATCTGTGCCACCAATGCCTTTGGAATGGGCATTGATAAGGACAACGTCCGCATTGTCATCCACGCCGATATCCCAGGGTCGCTGGAAAATTATCTACAGGAAGCCGGACGTGCCGGCCGGGATCGCCATGATGCTGAATGTATCTTGATTTTTGACGAACAGGATATTGAGGGACAATTCCGCCTGAGCAGCGGTTCGCGGCTAACGCAGCGGGAAATTGGCCAATTCCTGCGCGGTGTCCGCTACGCCGCCAAGGGCGAAAACAGCGTCGTGCTGACTGTCGGTGACCTCCTGCGCCTGGAAGTGGTGGAAATCGATCCGGACGAGCATCCCGATGCCGACACCAGGGTGCGCACCGCCGTTTCCTGGCTGGAGCGCGCCGGATATCTCCAACGCAATGAAAACCATACCAGGGTTTTTCAAGGAAAACCGACGGTTCGCAATCTCGAAGAGGCCGCCGCAAAAATTGCCGAACTCAACCTGTCGGCAAGGCAGCAAAAGCGCTGGCTGGCGATTCTAGCGGCCTTGATGGAGCGGCGCCTGAATCAGGCCTTCAGCGCCGATGAATTGGCAGGGCTGTCGGCCTTCTCGGCAACTGAGTACGATTCGGTAAACGAGACCGAAACCCAGCGGGTCATTCGCACCCTGCACGACATGGCGGAACAGGGTTTATTGGTCAAAGAGACGCTTCTCACCGCTTATCTGCGGCATAAAGTGCAAAGCAGCGCCGAAAAAAATCTCCAGCAGATTTCCGGCCTGGAACGGGATTTCGTCAAGGTTCTGCAGGAAACGGCCCCGGATGTGGGCCTTGATGAGGCCGTGCAGCTCGACCTTCGGCAGATCAATCAGATACTCCTCGACCAGGGGCATACCTACAGCACGCCGCAATTCCTCAAAAGTATCCTTTACGGCCTCAGCCGCGACGGCAAAGGTCTTGCCGGCAATAAAGGCAGCATTGGTTTTAAGGCTAAGGGCAATAATCGATTCTCTCTGTATCTTAAAAGGGATTGGCCGTCACTGATGAAAACCGTTGAGGTTCGCCAGCAGGCGGCTCGGGCCGCCTTACAGACACTCCTTGGGAAAATCGCCCCGACCGAAAAGGCCAATGCCAGTCTTTTGGTCGAATTCAGTCTTGAAGAAATCGTTGCCGGCCTGAAACATGACCTTCTGCTGCTGCCGCTGCTGAAAGACCCTCTGGCGGCAGCCGAACGAGCACTTACCGCCATGCACGAGCACGGCGTTCTCGAACTGCAGCAGGGGCTGGCGGTGTTTCGTCAGGCGATGACCCTGCAACTGAATCCGGAGGCGAAGGGTCGACGCTACTCCCAGGCCGATTTTGCTCCGCTTAAAACCCATTATACGGAACGTAATTTTCAGATCCATGTGATGAATGAATATGCCAGACAAGCACTAAAAAAACTCAGCGGCGCTTGGCAATTTGTTGCCTCCTATTTTAACGACGAAAAGGAGATCTTCGTGAAACGGTTTTTTCCGGGGAAAGAAAATTTCCTTGAAAGGGCTACCAGCGAGCAAAGCTATTTGAAGATCGTCGATGATCTGGGTAATCCCAATCAGGAAAAAATCGTTGCCGCCGACATCGAAAAAAACATCCTTGTTCTTGCCGGTCCGGGGGCCGGCAAGACCCGAGTGGTGGCGCATCGGGTCGCCTTTTTGCTGAGGGTAAAACGGGTCAATCCCAAGGCAGTACTGGTTCTCTGTTTCAATCGCAGCGCGGTTATGAATCTTCGGACACGGCTACGCGGCTTAGTCGGCGACGACATGCACGGTATGACAACCCTCACTTTCCACGGTCTCGCTCTTCGCCTCCTCGGCCGCTCCCTGGTGACTGCCGGCCCGCATAAGGTCTCAGAGGAAATCGATTTCTCTTCGGTAATCGGCGATGCCATCAAGCTCCTCAAAGGAGAGACCGAGGTCCTCGGCTTTAGTGCCGCCCCACCCCACTACGCCTTGCTCGGCAAGTTCAGCCATATCCTTGTCGATGAGTATCAGGACATCGATGCCGATCAGTATGAACTTGTTTCGTTGCTGGCCGGAAAAAATCTTGATGCGAAAGAGCAAAAGATGACAATCTTCGCTGTTGGCGACGATGACCAAAATATTTATCATTTCCGGGGCGCAAATGTCGCTTTTATCAGAAAATTTCACGCCGACTATGCGGCGGAAATCCACTACCTTATTGAAAACTATCGTTCAACCGCCCATATCATCGCCGCCGCCAATCAACTCATTTCTGGGAATTTCGACAGAATGAAGACCGGATATCCGATCCGGGTGAATACGGCGAGGAGCTCCCTGCCGCCTGGAGGCAACCGGCAGATCAGCGATCCACTCAGCCAGGGTCGGGTGCAAAAATTTGCAGTCAGCAATCATGCACAACAGGCCTACGGTCTCCTTGGGGAAATTCGCCGCCTGCAGAGACTGGAAAATGCTTTTGATCTCGGATCATGCGCCGTTTTGGCTCGGGAATGGAAAGATCTTGATTGTCTCCGGGCGGTATTTGAAGAAAACGATCTGCCGATAAGTCTCAACTGGGGCCGTAGCAGTGCTTTTCCCCAATTGCCGAGGATTCGCGAGAATGATCAACTCTTACAATTTTTACGGGAATCACGCTTGGGTATGAAAACCGCCGGCTCACTCCTGAGCCTGTTGCCGACGAATCCAGGAACCGACAACATCTGGCAAAATAATCTCCGGCGGATGATTGACGAGTGGCAGGAGGAAACCGGCGATGTGCTCTATCCCGTTTCGGCAATTGAAGAGTATTTTCATGAAGCCCTAGCTGATCAGAGCCGCTTCAAAAGCATCGGTAACGGCATTTTCTTATCGACCATTCATTCGGTCAAAGGGCTCGAATTTGATCACGTCTTTATACTCGGCGAGGGTTGGCGAAAAGGACAAATGGTTAATTTGGAAGAAGAACGCCGGCTTTTCTATGTGGGCATGTCAAGGGGGCGGCAGACACTGCATCTTTTTTCTATTAAGAATCACCCCCATCCCCACCTTGCCGGACTGTCGGGGGAGTTTTTGGTAACGAGAAGCCCCGCCCCGGTCGAACCTGGACCAGAAATAAGTAACCGCTACGCCCTCCTTGGCATGGAGGATCTCTTTCTTGATTTTGCCGGAGTGAGAGGGGAAAATCATCCGGCGAGAATCGCTTTGCAACGGCTCAATACCAACGATCGCTTGAAGATTGAGAAAAGAAATGAATCTCTCGAATTGGTCGACAATGCAGGGGTATCGGTCGGTCGCCTTTCGCATGCAGCAGCAGGTAAATGGGCTGGGCGTCTGCAGACAATCAAGGAGATTCGGGTGTTGGCAATGGTCAGAAGATATAGGGAAGATATCAGCGACAAAATGTTCAAAGAAAGATGTCTTGGCGAAAGTTGGGAAACCCCGATCGTCGAGCTGGTGTATTGGTTATAAAAGCACATCTGGCGAATTTGCCCTTGGCGCCTGTTGCGGCTAAGCCGTTGTTCAAAATTTGACCATACTCTTCAATATATCCCTCGGCATAAGGGGCCGTAAAGAAACGGATAAAAGTATGGGTAATTTCTTAACGGCCCCTCAATGGAAATGTCTTGCAGAGTCGCATTCAGGCTTGGTAAGGTCGTTGGCGCAGAAACACCAAGTAATCCATTTCCGGCAATCGTCCCACCACCACCCCTGAATATCATGCAACCAATCATTGAAGTCCATCATCTCCGCAAACGTTTTTCCAAGCTGGAAGCGGTTCGCGATGTCTCCTTTCAGGTGCGGCCGGGCATCTGCTTTGGTCTCCTCGGCCCGAATGGTGCCGGAAAGACCACCACCATGGAGATAGTCGAAGATATCATCGAAGCCACAAGCGGCGAGATCCTCTACAATGGCCGTCCCCGAACAGCTTCATTCCGGGAGGAAATCGGCATCCAGTTTCAACACACCTCGCTGCTGAATTTCCTTACAGTAGCAGAAACCCTGACGACTTTTGCCCATCTGTTCAGTAAACCCGCCGACACCTCAGAAATCGCCCGCCGCTGCCAATTGACCGACCTTGGAACTCAGCGAAACGACAGACTTTCCGGTGGCCAAACCCAGCGCCTGATGCTGGCCCTGGCCCTGATCAACGAGCCGCGCCTGATTTTTCTTGATGAACCATCAACCGGACTTGACCCGCAGGCCCGTCGCAATCTCTGGGATATCATCAGGCAACTGAAAGAAGAAGGCCGGACCCTGATCCTCACCACCCACTCGATGGAAGAGGCAGAGTATCTCTGCGACGAAATCGCCATTATGGATCAGGGCACGATCATCGCCGGCGGCAGCCCCGAGGAACTGATCCTTCAACATGGCGGCGGGAGTTCCATTATCCCGCCGGGCACTGTCGACAAACAGGATCTGCGGGGAGTTTCTCTTCACTCGGCCAATCTCGAAGATGTTTTTCTCAATCTCACCGGGAAAAAACTTCGCGAATGATTACCCCCACAACCATGTATAGCCGATGAACACACCATGAATCTGCAGAGAATGTGGGCCATCTTTAAGGCCAGAAATGCTGAATTTTTCCGCGATCGTGCCGCCTTTGGCTGGAATTTTGCCTTCCCTTTCCTGATCATTCTCGGCTTCGGTCTGATTTTCGAAGGCAAGGAATTCAAACAATTCCAGGTCGGCATCTTCCCACCTGCCGCCGGCACCGATCTTAGCAGCACCACCCTGCCGCAAGCCTTTCAGCATGATCGGCACATCATTTTTGTGCCGGTGGCAAACCTCGTGGAAGGAGAAGCAAAACTGAGCCACCACAAGATTGACCTCCTGCTTGATGCCCATTCGCCGACCAATGCTTATTGGGTCAACGATTCTTCACCAAACGGTTCTTTGGCCGAGAGGATATTCCTCGCCTCCTTCATGGCCGGAAAAACTCCCCCGGAAAAAGGGCTTACCAGTGGTCAGCAGATCCGCTATATCGACTGGTTGATGCCGGGCGTCCTGGCCATGAACATGATGTTCTCAGCGCTGTGGGGGGTCGGCTTTGTGATTGTCCGCTACCGTAAAAACGGCACACTGAAAAGGCTGAAAGCCACGCCGCTGACCGCCCTGGAGTATCTCAGCGCCCAGATGCTGTCGCGCATCTTCCTCCTCATGTTCACTCTGTGCGTGGTCTGGTTTGGCGCCGACTTAATCTTTCATTTCCAGGTGCAGGGTTCGAGAATCCTTCTCCTCTTGGTCTTTTTTCTTGGTGGCCTTAATCTCTGCGCCATCGGCCTGGTTCTTGCTGCCCGAGGCACAAGCGAAGAATTCACCAGCGGCGTTCTCAACTTTATTTCCTGGCCGATGATGTTTCTTTCGGAAGTCTGGTTTTCACTGGAAGGTTCGTCTCGGCTGGTACAGGATTTCGCCCAGTTCTTTCCCCTAACTCACCTGCTGCGAGCCGCCCGCCGGGTCATGAACGAGGCCGCTACCCTTGCCGATATTCAGCTTGAGTGCGGCATCCTTTTGCTCTCGACCATCATTTTCCTGGGCATTGCCGCTCTGCTCTTTTCCTGGAATGAATGAGATGCTTGATTGTTCGGAACTTACGTGTTTCCCCAAATATCATCGGCTTCAGGCTCAAAATGCATGACAAAATCCGTCCAGTCAATGCTCGACTGTTCGATGAGCCCGCCGATCAACTTTTGCCGTCCCGCCACATTTTCCCATTTGGGGATGAGCCTCAGCTTGAAATGGCCACCCTGCCCGTCAACAATGACTGTCAGATGCTCCACATAAGAATTAATTTTTGTTGGAACATCTTCCAGAGAGAGGCCAAATCGAGAAATATCGTGAACTGTTCCAGTAAAAAAGCCCCGGCCGTCGGAGATATCCGCCACCATACCCGTCATTGCAACTCGTGGATGTTTTCGCTTGTTCATATCGATCACCTGGCAAAGTTCTTTCCTCACATCAACCTGGTTGTATTGAGGACAAAAAGTAATTCAACTGTCGCTGGACAGGGAATTATTCTTGACCATATGCCACATTGTGGTAACTCCAGCTTAATAGTCAATGCACTCTTCTTTGGAAAGTGACAAATTGCCGGTTCTTTCATCAATGCATTACATCATCGCACAAGCCGCAACATTTTTTCTGAGGACGTTCGTGAGCGTCAGCACGGAACAATTCCTCGAAGTCGGGGCGATGATGCCTGGCGCTCAACTGGCCAAACAGTTCCCCCTGCAAATCAGCTGCGACTCCCAATGGCTGGATTCTTGCTTAGTATATCTCGTCGAAATTCCACGAAAGAATCGTCGGTGTCATCGGAGGCTTCCACCTCCTCAACCCGTCGACAAAGCAACTGCAAGGAACCCTGGCTTATTTCGTAACTGCTCGAAAGCCTACTTTCCTGCCATCCCCGGCCACTCCAAGTTTTTCTTTAAGGTAATCGAAGAAAGTGTTTTTACAATAGTAATCATCAGGAAGTTTCTTACGAAATTCAGCAAGAATGACTTCTTTCTGTTGCGGCGTGTAGAGTTCCCACTTGGTCAAAATTTCCTTTTGTGACTTCGGCATCATAGCGAGTATCTCTCCTGATTTGTTTTATCGTTTCGGAGCAAACTCTGTCGGTATTTTCTACGCAGATTTTTTAATACTTTTATCAGCTTCTGCTCAACTGCAATTCTTCTTCTATTGCCGTTCGGTTTTTTCGACCTTCAACCATCTCCGGCGCACCAAATACCAGCCTCACCACACGCAGCACGCCGAAACCGACAAGCATAAGGAGCGGGATAATGATCTGGGTGAGAACTGGAAGTAATAAGAAAAACACCATAAATTCAGAGTAATTCGTCATAATATCCTCCGTGTCCAGGTTTGTTGTTTATGGGGCAATCACCGTCTTTGCCGGCCCCGTCAATTTCCGTTTTTGTGATCCACTTTTATCCACGCCCTGCCCAGGGGAAACAGTCCTATCATCATTGGATTCAACTGTAGCAAACGAAACTTGCTTTTTTCTTACAAACCGAGTCGTAAGCAACAGGACTGGCCTCAGAAAACCTGTAGACATATACTATATGCTAGATATTCAACGATTTTATTTTAATAAATTTTTTTCGTCGGCAATTGCCACAGCGAGCAAAGGTTAGAAGCTGCGTGCTGATATTGCTGGAGTTTCGCGGTTGAGAGGGAGGATGGGGGCAAATTGCCAATTTCCAGGTGATTGCATTCACGTCAGTGTGACGGAGAAAGTCGTCCACCCGTCACGATTTTCCACTTCAATGGAACCGCCATGGAGTGCGACGATTCTCTTAGCGATCGTCAGGCCCAGTCCTGAGCCGCCAAAGGATTGGGAACGGGATTTTTCCACTCGAAAAAATTGTTCAAACAGTCGCTGCAAATCAGCAGGAGGAATCTCTTGGCTGGTGTTGGCGATGGTTAATTTCAATTTTCCTTTATTTGTGCGGGCTATGATTTTGATTCTGCCGTTTGTCTCGGTGTTGTATTTTGTCGCGTTGTCGATGAGGTTGATGAGGAGCCGAAGGATCTTTTCTAAATCTCCGGAGAATTGGCACGCCTCTACACCAGTCTCCACGACAATATTTTGTGCTTGCAGAATCTCACGATAATCTTCGAGAACCCGGTCAATGAGCACATCCACTCTGACAGGTTCACGGGTGCAGTTTTCATCTTGTTCAAGCCGCGAGATATCGAGAAGATTGCGTATCAACCGGCTTAAACGCCGCATGGTGCTGAATTGTTTTTCCAATTCTGAGTGAATGGGTTCCGATGAATTATTGGCCAACATTTCTTCCTGTCCCAGCATCAGGATGGTCAGGGGGCTTTTCAGCTCATGGGCGGCATTGCTGACAAATTCTTTCTGCCTGGAAAAGGAATGTTGCAAGCGATCCACCATCGAATTGAGAGAGAGGGACAGGGCATACAACTCATCTTTGCTGGTGCCAAGGGGAATCCGCTGGTCTAAGGAATTTTCACGGATTTCTTTGATTTTATAATTGATGGTTGCCAGGGGTTGCAGAATCCTGCCGGCCAAATAGTAACTCAACATAAAGATAAAGATACTTGTTGTGAAAATTCCAACAATAAGACGAGTGAGCAGCTCATGGAGTTCCAGGTCCAACAACAGCAGAGGTTTGGCAATCAGGACAGTGTACTTTTGCTCTGAAAAGGTTTTGCTCAGCACCAGCACCCTGAATCTTACCGAATGACCCTTCACTTCTTCGAGTTTCTTCGCATCTTGGGGGTCAATCCAGAGGGAGGTCAAGGGGATTTCTTTTTTGATGAAATACGCCTGCGTATCATTTATCAGAGGAATATCAAATTCTCGGGTGAGGGATGAGGCAAAGATGGCCTTCCCCTTGCCGTCAATGATTTTCAACCAGTATCGCTGCACATGCCGATCTTCATGATGAAGGTGGGCTTCTTCCCCGGACTCGGCGAACTCAAGGTTATTAAATACGGTTCCGGCAATTTCCGTGAGTTCTCTGTCTATCAGTCTGTAGGGTTCCTCAACGAGTTCAACATAGACAAAGAGGGAAAAAATTGTGGCCGTTGACAGGGCTGCCAGGGAGATCCACAGAGTAAATTTAGTTCTGACCTTCATCTTTCTTCTTTTTCAATAAGATAGCCAAATCCTCTGATGCTCTTTATGGCCGATTCCTGTTCGGGGAAATTGAGTTTCTTTCGAAGATTTTTCATATGAACATCAATGAAGTTCGACATTCTAAAAGGGTCGAAGTTATCTCCCCAGACATGCTCGGCCAGGGTAAACCGTGAGACTGCCCGACCACGGTTATGGAGGAGGAACTCAAGGAGAGCGAATTCCTTGGTGGTAAGTGTCAACGGTTCACCATCTTTTGTTACCTCGCGGCTGACGGTATTGAGGCGAACGCCGCCGACCTCCAAAACCGGACTCCCGGTATTGCCTCGCCTGAGCAAGGCCCTGATCCTCGCCAGCAGCTCGCCCAGGGAGAAAGGTTTCGCCAGATAGTCGTCAGCCCCGAGATTAAGGCCGGCAATCTTGTCTTTTATATCGCCTTTGGCGGTGAGCATCAGGACTGGTGTCAGAATGCCGGCCGCCCGGATCTCGGAGAGAACCTCAAGGCCATTCATTCCCGGTAACATAATATCTAAGAGTATCAAATCATAGGTGTCGTTCCAGACTTTTTCCAGACCTTCTCTGCCGTCACCGGCAGTCTCGACGGTGTAGTGCTCGCTCATCAGCACAGAATTAAGTTTCTCAAGGAGTTCACGCTCATCATCAATGATAAGGATATTCATCGTTGAGCCACCCGGCTATCGGTCTTTGACATAGTTGTTGGGAAGTACCGGCGACAGAAAGGAAAGATGCTTGATATGGAGTGCATGGATGACTACCTCTCTTTATTGAGTTGCGGCAAACGTATCTGCAACAGACCACACGATAACGTGCAAAAATGAAGAAATGATGAACATTATCCCTCTGGAAGATAAATTCTGTCACCTTCGGTGTTTAATCCTGCCCTGGCACTCCAAAAAAATTCATAAAAAGGATAAAAAACACAAAAGAGAGAATCAATGTTGTTTACCGATTAACCAACACTTCCCGCGGACGCACAGGTTTTCATTCATTCTTCATCAATTCTTCATAGTCGACCAAGTATATTCCATATAATGATCAAACAAAGACTTTTAAAAAAAGTCCAACAAAAGGTTGAATGGGGAGCTTGATTCCTCTCCGAGGGAGATTACCAATGAACGAGAATAATCAAATACGTGTATGGGATCTTTTTATACGACTTTTCCATTGGTCATTGTTACCGCTCTTCTTAGTGGCATATTTGACAGGTGATGATAAAGGCTTCTTGCATCGATATGTCGGTTATGCAATCCTGGGGCTGGTGGCAGTTCGTATAGTTTGGGGATTTTACGGCACGAAACATGCTCTTTTTCGTGATTTCTTCTGTTCTCCCGCAAAGGCTCTAACCTACTTGAAAGAACTGGTAATCGGTAAACCGACACACTATATAGGTCACAATCCGGCAGCTGCCTGGATGATCATTTTCCTTTTAGCAAACAGTATGCTCATCTGCCTGAGTGGCTATGCCGCTTATGCAGCCAAAGGCAATAATTCTTCGTTTGGATTTGGCAATACATTGTCGATTGTCGAAAGCGCCTATGCCGATGACCATGGCAAAAGGGAACATAAGGAAAAACATGAACGCCACGGGGGAAATTCAAAATCTGCAAGGGAGGGAGATGATGAACGTGACAGTGTCTGGAGTGACATCCATGAAATGTCGGCGCAATTCATGTTGTTGTTAATTTGTTTACATATAATTGGAGTTGCTTTTTCAAGTAGAAAGCATAATGAAAACCTTGTGAGATCCATGATAACAGGGAAAAAAGACAAGAAAGGAGATTTTCGTGAGTCAAGTAGATTTATCTGAAACATTGAGAAGGTTTATGGCAAATGACCAGCTGAAGAAAAAACTTAAAGTGTTCCTTGGTATTGGTTGCCTTGGAATCCTGCTGCTGGGTGGTCTCATTATTTGGGCGGGTGTGGCGAGCGTTAAACACGTTGCAAGCATCGGAGCAAATGTTAACGTGCAGGAACAGGTCAAGAATCTCAAGACTGGGGCTCTCACTTTGCCGGCCATGGCAAAGGTCGGCTGCTGGGAAAAAGTGCAAAGCTTATTGGCTGTTCAAGTTTGGCTTGAAAACCCTGTTGGCGAAAACATCCAGGGCCTACAAGATGCTTGCTTAGGCTCAGAGGCAAAACCCGCCAAGTGAGAACATTCCCGGTTTGATGCCTGAAATGTTGTCAAGAAGAGATTGCCGGGATGGAGTTCCACGCCCAAACAAGGGTTTGCTATCACCCGGAAAACATGCAAACCCCATATGACGCAATCCAAGAGAGGAGGTTTCCTCAGTTGAAAAGGATAAGGATATTGCTGTGTTGCAAATCGACGCCCCAAGGCACCAGTTGCGACCAATCGCTGTAGGAAGATCAAAAGATCTCCAGGTTGGTCAGAAGGTATTTGCCATCGGTAATCCTTTCGGCTTCGACCAAACCATTACTTCGGGAATTATTTCCGCCCTCAACTGGGAAATTACCGCGGTTACCGGTCGGGTGATTCGCGGGGCGATTCAGTCAGATGCGGCCATCAATCCGGGAAATTCCGGCGACCCGCTGCTTGATAGTGCCGGTCGTTTGATTGGCGTAAACACCTCCATATACAGTCCTTCAGGGGCTTATGGTTTGCCGTAGCGGTCGATATTATCAACGAAATAGTGCCGCAACTCATCAAACATGGCAGGATTATCCAACCAGGCTTAGGAGTGACATTGGTGGATGAGCGGGTGGCAAAAAATATGGGCATTGAAGGGGCATTGATTCTCCGGGTGGAACGCGCCAGCCCTGCTGCGGCGGCGGGATTGCGCCCTACCACACAGTATCGGGGGGAAGTGGTGCTGGGTGACATTATAATTGCCGTTGGCGGCGTCAAAGTACAATCGCATGAAGACTTGCTTACGGAAATTGAAAAGTTCTGCGTAGGCTCGGAAATTATCCTGACCATCCTGAGAGAGAGTAAACTCTTTGACGTACCCCTCAGGCTCACAGCTATCAATTGAGTTTTTGGCTAAAGGCTCATTCATCAAACAACATACTCATTCTACTCTTAAACTCATGTTCAAATTTCCCGATATTATAGGATTTTATTCCGTCGTTGAGGCTATTCGTCGGGCGAGTGATGCGTTCCTCTCGTCTCCCTCCGCCTTGTTTTCCCGCGCCATTCTTTCCAATCCCAGAGCCATGGGTGCTGCCTGCCCCAGTTCTTTGAAATTGGCTCGGACGATTGCGGAGTTGGTCATTCCACCCGACAACGACAGCCTTATTCTGGAGCTGGGCGGTGGCACAGGCATAGTGACAAAGGCCTTGTTACAACATGGTGTAGCCCCGGATAAGTTAGTGGTTGTCGAACTAGACAGGTTGCTGGCTCGGCACTTGAAACAACAATTTCCTAATATTACGGTAATCCAAGGCAACGCGATAAAACTCTGCCAGTTGTGCAATCGGTACGAGAAACATATCGGAACCGTCGTTTCAAGTCTGCCGTTACTATCTCTGCCATCCTCCTCGGTGGCAACCCTTGGCGGGGAGATTCAAAAGATGCTGGGGCCAAAGGGTTCACTTATTCAGTATACCTACCGTCTTAATAATCGCCCCTCTCCCCTAGCGGCATATCTCGATAGAGTTTCGACACAAACCGTTTGGTGCAATGTGCCGCCCGCCAAAATCGAAGTATTTAGAGCTCGTGCTTCACTTGCTGAAATGTCTGACAATAAAACCTTATGACACTTATCAAAACGCAAGAATCACTATGACGCTCTTTCATAACAAAATGTTTCTTGACACCTTTTTTATCGCCTTTACCTGGCTTGGTTCATTCTATTTCCTCCTACCGTCCGCCCTTATCTTCACGTGTTTTCTACTCTGGGCCGGAAAATCACGCGAGATTCTTCTACTGACTTTAGGGCTTTCGACAACAGGGATTGCTGTCCATGTTGCCAAATTGATCTTCCGCAGACCAAGGCCGGATTCACTTGTGCACCTTATCCCTATGCCGACAGACTGGTCATTTCCAAGCGGCCATACCGCCCAGGCGACTGCCTTTTTCCTCTCAGTCTCCCTTATTGCCATTCGTATCCTGCCGCCGGTTTGGGCAATGCTGACTGCTCTTTTTAGCCTGCTTATTGTTATCGGTGTCGGATATTCGCGAATCTATCTCCAGGTCCACTATCTTTCCGATGTCCTGGCCGGAATGGCATTGGCAGTGCTTCTGGTGCTGGTGGTAAACGCGCTCCTCCCCCACCGTTGCTTGCCGATCGGTAAATGAATTTCCCTATCAACCAATGTGCAAGTATAGATAAAGGAAGCACCATGCGTAACAAATTTCTCAACACTGGTGACATTGGTTATCATCCGATACGCAAGATCAAGGTTTGTATTTCAGGCCTGCGCTATGCTATCCGCTATGATTTTAGTGTTACCTACAAGGTCTGCATCTCACTGATCACCCTGATCATCTGTTTTTTGTTGCGACAATGGGTCGATTTCCTGCTGATCATGTCTGCAACCGCCCTGGTACTGATCTCCGAGCTGTTCAACAGCGCCATTGAGGCCCTGTGCGATTTCATCGAAACCCATGAGAATCACAAGATCAAAGTTATTAAGGACATATCCGCGGCGGCCGCCGGCATCAGCATCCTGTTGTGGTCTGTAATACTGATTATCGAATTTTCGCATCTCTGGCGTATCATTGCCGCACCTTAGCGGCATTAAAGCCGCTACCGATAGAGAATACATGATACAACTCAAAATCCTGTTAAACGACCGGGGTGTCGGGGCGGAATCCAGGCCGTAGCCGGCTTTGATTTTTCCGCTCGACCACGAAAGAGCATCGGCGCAAAGACACGCCGGCACAAGTGCAAAATAAGGCTTGTGCCGGCGATGCCCATCAGCCTTCCTTTATGCCTTCAAGTTTCCAGTTCTGGGTACCGGTAGGTCTCGCCCAAGTCCACTCCTCTCGGAACTTAACCGGGTCGGTCATGCTGCCGGAAACCAGGGCGCCGCTCTTGTCATCGACCGTATAATCGAGAAGATTGGCGGTAAACAACACGGTGACGAAGTCTTCACGACCATCGCTGCCGGCCTCTATGATCTCCACTCCACGAACGGCTATGGATTCCAGTTTGTTGATATGCCCTTTGCTGCGCATTTCGGTAAAATGCCCGGCATATTCCCCTGCCAGTTGCTCGCCGAGGAGATGGCGATAGGAATCGAGCTCCCGACGCATCCATCCTGCTTGAACCTTAAAAAAGACGTCGGAAGCCACTTCCGTGAAATAGGTCGAATCAAAATTCTTGTCGGTTGCCTTGATCTGGCTTATGCCGTCATCAACCAGGCTTTCACCGATAATCGGCGGAGGCGGTGGCTGGGTGGTATTGTCAGTGCCGCCGCCAAAGATACCGGACGGCAAGATGCTGGATGGCTGAATTCCCTGCCGGGCATATTGGTTTGGTGCCGCATTGCCGGCACCCTGCCGGGCTTTGGCAAATTTTCTATACAGAAAGAAAGCCAGTCCGCCGAGAATCAACAGGGGGAGAATCCCCATGCCGGAGCCCCCACCGCCGAACATCGAGCCGAACAGCATCCCGCCGATGGCGCCGCCGAGTAGGCCGCCCATCAGGCCACGGCCGAAACCACCGCCGGTTGCAGGGGCACCGGCTGGAGCTTTGCTAGGGGTTGAACTGAAAGATTTCCCACCCGACTTGGATCGGGCATCGGCATAATCGGCGGTTAGCCCTCCTTCAATGAGGGTGAATGCGATAAGTATCAGAAAAATCGGTGCGAATCTCTTCCATAACGTTGACATAGTTTTTTTCCATCTCCTTTTTTGTTTTTTGCCTTAGAAATTCATTTCTTTTTTTTAAGAATGAATTTCGTGAAGGTACTTATCTCCCCTTGTGGGGGGTGTTTTAATCATTACCAAACTTGAACAAGAACATACATGAGCAAGAACACCTCGCCGCTAGAGAAAAATGTATGTGGGAATGCTTTCATATGCATACATCGATGCTACCAATAATTTGTCGTAACAAGCCTTGAGCAGCCGTTTAAATTGGACGAAGTTGTATAACTTGTCTACCAGCTTGCGCCCCTCAATACCAAGACGACGCCGGAGTTGGGCGTTTTTCGTCAATTCGACCATACCTCCGGCATAAGACTCGGGATCGGCATTCCGCAAAACCGCCACCCTTTCATCGATTAACCGTCGATTAGCGACATTGTCGGTGGCGAGAATTGCTCGCCCTGCCTTGAGATAATCGAGCAGTTTGAGTGGTGTGTTGATCCCAGAACTGCGCGGAGAAAGGAGAAAATCGGCGGCAGAAATGTAGTCCGGCAATTGATCAGGTGCAACAAAGCCGACAAAGCGAACCGCGCCACGAATCCCTCGTTCGTCCAACCATTGGTTTCTTTTGGTGATTTGTTCGGGCGTCCCGCCAACAACAACCAGGCGCAGCTGCGGAGAATCCTTCAAGGCAAGGTGCAAGCTATCAAACATCAGGTCAATGCCTTGATATACGGCAAACGATCCGACATAGAGAGCAATCACCTCGCCATGCCCCTTACGGATATCCGCATCGATATTGCGCACCCGTTCAGGATCAGCCTCCACCAGGGAAGAGGGTATGTCAAAGATGTGATGAACCCTCTGATTGGGGGCGACCGCTATCGCCTGCTCGACGAGTCCTTCGCCGGTTCCGATCACCACGTCAGCTTGGCGGATGACAATTGCCTCAACCCATCGGTAAATCGACAGCACAAGATTCTTGATCGGCTTGTCCTTGTGTGAGGCAGGATCAGAATGCTTTTCAAAAACCACTCGGGCACCGGTGAGTCGACCAACCAGCACCCCGACCGCACCAACCTCCTCCACTGCATGAATCACCGAATACGGGTGGCGAATCGCCATGCCGAGTGCTTTGAAAAGGATCAGGACGTCGAAAATGAGTTTATGCAGTGATGGCCCGATGGGAATGTTCTTCACGCGAAACGGATTGGCAACGCGATGAACGGCTACACCGGGAATATTCTTTGTTTCGCCGATTGGCAGGGTCAAAAAATCGACCTCATATCCCACTTCGGCTAGAGCCTGGACATCGAAGCCAACACTAATCGAGGATCCGCGCCATTGAAAGAACGGTACGGAGGTCATGAAGAGCAGCCGCGGCCTCATGTGTTTTTGCGTTCCGGTTATGGCTGCGGATGTTCCTTTTTCTTGCACCATCTTCCTCGCTTGGCGACTTTCCATCTTCATAATACCGATTGAACTTTATAAACCGTCTGTGAAGTTGCTAAGGCCGGTTCGAGACTGCCATTGGCGGTTACGTCTGCAGGGCCTTGATCCGATCCTCAAGGGGGGGATGACTTCTAAACAGCAGAGTCATGCCGCCGGTCTTTGGTCTGATGCCAAAGGCCGCTACCTGATCGGGCAGATGCGAAGGTTCATGATGGACCTGGAGCCGTCGCAGGGCGCTGACCATTTTTTCCTTACTGGTAAGATAGGCGGCACCCCGATCGGCAGTGTATTCCCTCTTGCGTGAGAACCACATGACAATAATCGAGGCAAAAAACCCGAGAACGATCTCCAGCATAATGGTTACCACCATGTATCCAAAAAAGCCGAGCCCGCCCTCCTTGTCGCTACGCAGAAAATTATTAATGACACCCGCCGCAAGCCGCGAAAGCAAGATAACAAAGGTGTTCAATACCCCTTGGATCAAAGCCAGGGTGACCATATCCCCGCAGGCGACATGGCTGATCTCGTGGGCCAGAACCGCTTCAACCTCATCTTTCGACATGTTCTGCAGGAGTCCGGTGGACACGGCCACCAGGGCAGCATTCTTTTTCATCCCCGTGGCAAAGGCATTCAAATCCGGAGACTCATAGACTGCCACCTCCGGCATGCCGATTTCCGCCTGTTCGGCCAGCCGCCGGACGGTAACATACAGCCACTCTTCAGTCGGATTGCCGGGGCTTACAATAACCCTGGCGCCGGTCGATTTTTTGGCGATCCATTTTGACATGGCGAGGGAAATAAACGAGCCCCCCATACCAAATATTGTCGCCATCACCAACAACCCAGAGGTGCTCCGGGAATCTACCCCGAGAATACTCATTACGACACCAAGCAACACGATGATGGCCAAGTTGGTTGCCAAAAACAACACAATTCGAAACACGCTGATCCTCCATTTTTTAAAATTTTCCGGTTCTATAGCCCAAATACATCGAAACCTTCGCTTACTGCTGTTATTTTCTACCCCCACACAAGGGGAGATAGGGACCGTGAGTCCTATTAGTTTTTAATCTTCTTCTTCAATATTAGCGGGTTGCTGTTGTTTCGGCGGTGCACCCTGATATTCAGTAATTCGACCATAACGGAAAAGCCCATCGCAAAGTAGATGTACCCTTTCGGCACATGCACATCAAACCCTTCGGCAACCAGGGCAAACCCGATCAAAATGAGAAACGACAAAGCCAGCATCTTGATTGTTGGGTGGCAATCAATAAAAATTCCAATGGGTTTAGCCGCGAACAGCATGACCGCAACGGCACCGACAATCGCGATCACCATTACCGAAATATGTTGCACCAAACCGACGGCGGTGATAACCGAGTCAAGGGAAAAGACGATATCCAGGATGGTAATCTGCGCAATGGTGGCATAGAAACCGCTATAAACTTTCCGCCCTGTGTCGCAGGCCTCGACGTCTTCCAAACTACTGTGAATTTCATGGGTAGCCTTGGCCAAAAGAAACAATCCACCGAGGACAAGCACCAAATCCCTTCCGGAAATTTCTTGATTGAACAGACTGAACCAGGGCTCAACCATGCCGATAATCCACGCCAAGCTAAAGAGCAGCGCGAGCCTGGAAACCATTGCAAACCCGATACCTAGGTTTCTGGCCAAATCCCGTTGTGCCTCCGGCAACCTGCCGACCAGGATGGTTATGAAGATAATATTATCTATGCCGAGAACAATTTCCAAAGCGAGAAGAGTTGCCAGCGCCACTAGGGCTTCAGGCATAAAAATCCATTCGAACATGCTTCTGATTCCTCATTGTTGAGCTTACACTATTGCCTGATACCTGAGGGACCAGCACATTACTATGTATATATTTTCGTTCATTAATATATCAAATTCATCAAATCAGGATCATACAAATCAAAAACAGCAAAGAGAACACTACCGCTACAATAATCGACCTATCATGAAGAATTGATGAAGACTTCATTCCATATGCATGAAAAAGTCATACGTTCTCTATTTTAAACTCATTTTTCTTGAGTAAATTTAGATTCAACGGCCACTTGATTTCCTCCTTCAAATAATTTGGTTCATCCGACTAAAGCGTACTTTGTCTCATGAAGCCCAAGGATTTTCAGTTTAAAGAAACCCATATCTCGAAATCCATACGCTTGTTTTTGCAACGTCTTTATTTTGTTATTTGTACCCTCAAGAGGCCCGGTTGATATAGGAAAATCGAAATAGGCAAGGACTCCATCGCGATGTT
>JANNQF010000048.1:0-78310 GCA_031441605.1 Deltaproteobacteria bacterium | reverse complement strand
ATTCTCACCTATTCTTACCGAAATAATAAAGGCCATCTGATCTTTTGCTGGGACAACGAACGGTTCATCAACCACGGCTTCAAGGCAAACTGCTGTCTCACCCCCTACAAATTTGAGATCGCCGTCAGAGACATCGAACCTGGCGAGGAGTTGACCAATGATTACGGCGTATTCAACATAATTGCCCCCTTTGCAGTCGATGCCGAAGGCGGCGATCGTTCGACCGTCTATCCCGATGATCTCCTTCGCTACAGCAGCCTCTGGGATGCGCAGTTGGTTGAGGCTTTCGGCCGTTTACTCCATGTTGAACAACCTTTACGGCAGGTTTTTTCAGATAATGCCTGGAATCTTGCCGAATCGGTCGCCCGCGGCGAAACGGCCATGGCATCCATCCGAGAGTGCTACTATGCTGAAAACAGGTAAGGCGCGCATTGACCTGGACGGCTTAGTAACAACACGGTATAGTCAGATGAGTTGTTCTTCACGGACGTAACCCTTCACCCGAGCCATACCTCTGATGTCCCACTTTTTTATTTCGCAGATCCTCATCGGGTTTGCCATCTGCTTTGATATTCTGTCCTTTCAATTCAAGGAACGGAAGAAGATAGTGGCTTGCCTGCTGGTCTCCTGTACCCTTATTTCCGTTCACTTCATGCTTCTCGACCACTGGACTGCTGCCTGCCTCGGCATTCTCGCGGCGTTCCGATTTACTGTATCGATGTTTTCCACCTCGAAAAAGGTCATGGGCATCTTTGTCTTCACCACCATTGCCATCTCCGCCGTCTCCTACGAAGGCCTGCTCAGTATCCTCGCCTGCAGCGGCGGCTGCTTCGGCACCGTTGCTTCTTTTTCCAAGGAAGACAAGCAGCTGCGACAGTTAATGCTGGTCGGCACCAGCCTGTGGATCATCCACAATTATCTTGCCGGTTCCCCCGGCGCGGTTCTTATGGAAGCAATCTTCATCGGCAGCAACCTGGTCGGTTACTTTCGCTATTATATCCGGCCGAAAAGGCAGGCACTTCTATAACAGTATAGGGGAAAGGCTCAGTAATGGTTTTTCATCCTGAAAGCACAGTAACCGGAGCGCGGCCCTATCCGCGGATGGTTGCGACAGGTGTCGGGGCGGCTGGAATAAATAGTGCAGCGTCTGCTGTGACTGTCGAGATAGATGCAGTCGCCGTTGGCCCGTCTGGCCAGGGTAAAGGTCGCCGTGCGAGCATGAAAATGGTCAACAAGCCGCTGCTTTATCAACCTTCTGGCCAGGTATTTCGGTTCTTCCTGCAAGGAAAATTCATCGATCAGGTCCATACGGACCAGATCCCCGGTCTGCACCTCAACCGGCAGACTGCAGCAGGAGGCGGCACAGTGATGACAGAGTTTCGGGGAAAATTTTGCCCAGGTGGCAGTATTGTCGAGATCGGCGTTCTGCCTCGGGAGGTGTAACATGATGTACTGATTTGCAGGTTTTTTGATAGGTGGTGCACCCCTCGTAAGGGGGGACAAAAAATCAGTCCCGTTTATCGGGGTCAGGAGAATTGCTCAATGGCTGAGGGGGACGGTTTTTACCATGTTCGAGCGGACCTTGGCAAGGGATTTTTCTTGCTATTGATACCAACAATTTGACTTTACACTCTTATGCAAAGATTTATTCGAACCCGGCGACTGCTCGGTGAAGATCGTTTTGCCCTCCTCCAGTCGCGGATGGTAACGGTGGTCGGCCTTGGCGCCGTTGGTGGTTATGTAGTCGAAGGACTGGTTCGGGCCGGAATCAGGCATCTGCGCATCGTCGATTACGATACCATCCAGCCAAGCAACATCAATCGCCAGATTCTCGCCCTGGAAACTACTTTAGGCAGAGCCAAGGCAGAGGTTGCCCAGGAGAGGATTCTGGCCATCAATTCGGAATGCCGGGTTGAGGCCCTGCAACTCTTTGCCGGTGAAGAGACCCTGGGCCGGATCCTTGAACCACGGCCCGACCTTGTCATCGACGCCATCGACTCCCTCAATCCGAAAACCCAGCTCCTGTATGGCGCCTATATCAGCAAGATTCCGACCATCAGTTGCATGGGCGCTGCCCTGCGCACCGACCCAACCTTGATCCGCTCCGGCGATCTTTTCTCCACCTGCAACTGTCCGCTCGCCAGGCATCTCCGAAAAAGGTTGCGAAGGCGAGGCGTCGGCGAAGGTATCTCCTGTGTTTACTCCATCGAAAAAATTGATTTTGATTACCAGCTGCCGGAGGAAGACGACGGCATCGACACCAGCCCCTATGCCGACAGGGGACGAAAACGCAATGTCCTGGGGAGCCTGCCGACTATTACCGGAATCTTCGGCCTGATCATCGCCAACCAGGCTATTATGCAATTGTCGCGACCATAAAAATGGAAAATCAACCTTCATCCAGGCCCGAAAACGGCAAGACGTATTTCCAGGTGCGGAACCTTACCAGGATAAAAATCTTCGTGGTTTATTACAGATCAATGGCTGAAAAACACAAATTCTCATCCCTTTCTCTTTTCTTCTTGCTGTGTTTCTTTGGTATTCAGGGAACTTCTGCCTGGTGTGCCGATCCCGAACCACGGCTCTTCAATTTTGAGAAGACCCATACCAAGATCAAGGAAATCTCCCGTCAGATGAAAGATGGGCAGATTACCCCGCAGCAACTCGAAACCGCCAAGCAGCAGGTCGAGCAATTCACCCACACCGCCAACGCCTGCATCGAAACGGCCACCAGCCAAATCAGCCGTCTTGAACAAGAAACCACCTCGCTCGGACCAACCACCGAGCATGAATTGGCAGACATAGTCAAGGAACGCAAAAACCTCCAGAAACAAAAACAGGCCCTTCTGGTGACTCTTTCGGAATGCCGCTTGGCAGCAACCCTGACCACCCGCCTGGAAAATGAGATGGTGGAGCAGAATAAGCTGTTGCAGGCGGCTAGTGTTTTTTTAAGATCTCAGACCTTTTTTGGCCGCCTGACCGCACCTCTGCCGACCGCCGAGGCATTATCCAGCCAATTCAAAGAATATGTGGCCGAGCGGGCCGGTATACGGGACCTGACCCTGCCGATGTTTCTCATCCTCATGTTTCTCGTCGCCGGCGGGGCGTTTGCCGGTCTCAAGCTTTTCCGAACATTGCAGCGGCGGATGATCTCAGCCCTTCCCCACCAGGACGGCGAGCAAAGCCTTGCCGTACAGGGTCTCCTGGCCTTACCGATTGCCATGGCGACGCTCTTTGCCGGCGGCTATCTCCTGTACATCAATCTCGGGTCCCAAGTACCGGTCTTTGGTCCATGGCTGCTTCTTTCGCTCAGCCTGTATTGCTTGGCACAGGTGCTGTTTCATCTCCGTCGCCACCTGCAACCGGTACCGCCCGGAACTCCAGCAACCACCGCTTCCAACAGTCGTTTCAAAGTGCTTACCTTGCTCGTTGTTCTGCTGTTTTTTTTCACCCGCCTCGACATCCTCGCTGATTTTGATTTCTCCGCCCTCGCCACCCTCCTTGAGCTTATCCAGTCGGTCATCATATGCAGTATCTGTGTTCTTGGCGTGTGGTTTCTTTGGCCGATAAAACTCCCCGAACATCTTTCCCAGATGGAGAAACCTCGGAAGGCCGGACTTATCCTGGTAGCGACCATGGTAATGATCATTGAGCTCTCAGGCTACCGGAACTTCTCCCTCTTTGTCCTGGTAGGCCTGCTCGGCACCTTTCTCCTCGGAACTGTGTTGCGCCACAGCCTTTTCTTCATAGACCTGACCATCGGCGGTTTTTTTACCGGCAAATATCGCTGGCAGCAGAGGCTGCGCCACAAACTCGGTGTTTCCGCCAAGGATAATCTCACCGGTATGACCTGGATCAGGCTGATCTTCAAGCTCCTGGCCTGGTCCCTCGGTTTTTGGCTTTTCCTGCAACTCTGGGGGCTTCCGGACGCGCAAGAAAAGAAGATCCACGATTACCTGCTGGATGGTTTTAATCTCGCCGGCCTGAATATCGCTCCGGCCCGAATAACCTTCGGCGTGTTTATCTTCGCCTGCGGCTGGACCTTCATCTCCTGGGTGAAGATGCAGATGGATAAAAGATGGCTGAGGCAGGCCGGCTTTTCTCTCAGCGCCCAGGAAACCCTGGTCACCATGACCGGCTATTGCGGCCTTGCCCTGGCCGTGATCGTCGGCCTTTCCATTGCCGGGTTCAGTTTTTCCAACCTGACGGTGATTGCCGGAGCCCTGTCGGTGGGTATCGGTTTCGGGATGCAGAATATTGTCAACAACTTTGTCTCCGGGCTGATTATCCTCTTTGAACGTCCGGTAAAACGCGGAGATTGGATCAGAATCGGCAATACCGAAGGCTACGTCCAGAAGATCAGTGTCAGGTCGACGCTCATCCAGACCTTCGACCGCTCCGATGTCATCGTTCCCAACTCGGAACTGATCTCCAACCAGGTAACCAACATGATGCTGAACGACAACTTCGGCCGCCTCATCGTGCCGATCGGCGTTGCTTACGGCAGTGATGTAGATTTGGTGCGTACCATTCTCTTAGAAATCGCCGCCAACAACGATGAGGTCATTAACGACGGCTCAGCCCCGAAACCGCTGGTCCTGTTCCTCGCCTTCGGCGATAACTCCCTGAACTTTGAACTGCGTTGCCACCTCGCCAACATCGACAAACAGCTGCTCGTCAAAAGTGCCATCAACTACGAAATCGAACGGACTTTCCGCGAGCACAAGATCTCCATGCCTTTTCCACAACGCGATCTGTATATCAAGGAATTTCCGACGGCAAACCACCCGGCGACGGCTCAGGATACGGCTGAAAATGACCGAGTTTGATTCAGACCGTTTCATATTTCTCGACACTAAAGGAAAGAGATGGCCTCGGCTGCGGATCTTTATCCTGACAACCGGGATACTCTTATTCATTAGCCTGATTTTCTTTTTCCAATCCCTCTTCGTTACCTCCCAGCTGCAGCTGCCTACGGCCATCCGCCAGATGAAGGCGCGGCTTAAGGTCCTGGAAGAACAAGACGCCCGGACATTGCCACGGCAGGCAACACCTTTGTGGATGGAATTCTCCAAGAAAGGAAAAATCGGCAGTGATCCGGCTATAGCCCTTCGTAAAGATCACGCAGTGCGAGAGATCCGCCTCGGCTTTTATGTCGACTGGGATCCGGGGAGTTATGAAACACTCAGGGCGCACACCGACAGCCTCACCCATGTTTGCCCTGAATGGTTGACCATGATCGACGGAGAAGGGAATTTCGAGGCAAAGCCAGCTAGCAAGGTGGCCGAACTGGCAAAGGAGAAACACCTCGTTCTCATGCCCCTCCTCAGCAATCTGACCAGTGACAACCCGATCCCGGAGGCGGTAGAGGGGGTGATCAACGGTCCCGAATCGAGGAAAAGCCGCTTCATCGCCGCCATCCTTTCGCACCTGAAAAAGGCCGGAGCCGGCGGTGTGGTGATCGACTGGGCGGATATCGACGTTGCCTACCGGGACGCCATGACCAATTTTCTCCTGACGATGGCCGAGGCTCTGCACCGCGAACACCTAGAACTCTGGCTGTGCGTCCCTGCCGGACGGGAACTGAATGTCTTCGATTTAGAAAAACTCTCGGCAGGGTTGGATCGGTTTATCGCCGTGCTTCACGATCAGAACTCCGAAAAAGATCCACCGGGTCCCATTGCCGGCCGGGACTGGTTCGAAGGCTGGCTGCAAACCATGACCGACTATGGCAAACCCTCGCAATGGGTGGTTGCCATAGGCTCCTACGGCTACGACTGGGCAACGGGAAGCGAGGTAGGGGAACTGCTTGATTTTGACGATATCATGACCAGGGCCAGTCGCTCAGGACTGCAGGCCACAGACATCAAGACCTTTTCCCAAAACCCCAATTTTGTCTACGTTGACGCCGGTGTTACCCATACGGTATGGTTCCTTGATGCCGCCACGGCCCTCAACCAGATGCGCCGATCCATGGATTTTCAAGTTGGCGGCTTCGCTCTGTCAAGGCTCGGCACTGAAGATCCGGGTATCTGGAAGATTTTCGCCATGAAAGATATCCTGCACCTCGAACCCGGTGATCTCGCAGCTCTTGGAACGATGCACACAGCAGGTATCACCTCCCATGTCGGCAAAGGGGAGTTTCTTACGGTCGATCCCACTTTTTCCGACGGAGAGCGGCAACTGCAACTCGACGAATCAGGGCAAGTAACTGAAACATATATAAAATTCCCATCATACAAAACAGTTTACCATCAAGGAGAAGGGTTGGCCGATCAGGTTTCCATCAGTTTCGATGACGGCCCTGATCCCCAGTGGACCCCGAAAATTCTCGATATTCTTAAGGAAGCCGAGGTGAAAGCCTCGTTTTTCTTGGTGGGTACCAACATCGAATCGCATCCTGAAATTGTCAGGCGAATTCTTGCCGAAGGCCATGAGATTGGCATACACACCTATTCGCACCCCAATCTCGCTTTAGTTTCCCATGAACGGGCTTTTCTTGAGTGTAATGCCACCGAACGGCTTATCGAGACCATCACCGGCAGGTCGACGCTGCTGTTTCGCCCCCCGTATAATTCCGACTCCCGCCCCCACACCAATGCCGAGCTTGCAGCAGTGCAAATCGCCCAGGATCTTGGCTATCTGACGGTGACCGATACCATCGACCCGGAAGACTGGTTGGCCCCCGGACCGGAGGTCATTCTGCAGCGCATCAAGGACTCGCGGACTGCGGGAAGCATCATCCTCCTCCATGACGCCGGCGGCAACCGGGAGGATACGGTGAAGGCACTGCCGCAGATCATCGAATATCTCCATGCCCGGGGTGACCACATTGTCTCCTTAAGTACCCTGATCGGAGAAACCGCCGAGTTTCTCATGCCACCGGTCAAGACCGAGCATCCGTCGGTCTCCCAGCTGATATCGTCGGGCGGTTTCCGGATATTGCATATCACCGAGGAACTTCTCTGGGCCTTCATGATGGTGGCAACGGCCCTCACCTTTCTGCGTGCCGCCTTTATCGCGGTGATTGCCTTTATACACCGGCGCCGGGAGGCCGATTCGCTCGATTTCTCTTTTCAACCGCCGATCAGTATTGTCATTGCCGCCTACAATGAAGAAAAGGTCATCCAGAGAACCCTTGCATCACTCCTCAAAACCGACTACCGCGGCAACATGGAAATCCTGGTCATCGATGACGGGTCGACCGATGCAACCGCCCGAATCATCGGCGCGGAAGCCGAGAAAGATCAACGCATCCGATTCATCGCCCAAAGCAACCAGGGAAAGGCCAGGGCTCTGCAAACGGGCCTTGCCGCCGTTCATCACGAAATCATTGTCACTCTCGATGCAGACACCCGCTTTGCCCCCGACACCCTCCGGCACCTGATCCAGCCACTCCATTCCGACCAGGTAGGCGCAGTTTCCGGGCATGTCAGGGTGGGAAACCTGCGAACCTTCATATCCCGCTGCCAATCCCTGGAATATACCTGTGGATTCAACCTCGACCGACGCGCCTACGATCTCCTGAACTGCATTACCGTCGTGCCGGGAGCCATCAGTGCCCTCCGCAAGAGCGCGGTGTTGCTGGCAGGCGGCATCAGCACCGATACCCTGGCCGAGGATACCGATCTCACCCTCTGTCTGCACCGGAAGGGGCTGCAAATCCGTTACGCGCCAAGGGCGATGGCCTGGACCGAAGCGCCGGAATCTTACAGGGATCTCGCCCGGCAGCGTTTTCGCTGGGCCTTTGGTACCCTCCAGTGTTTGTGGAAACACCGGGACTTGATTTTTAAACCTGGGCAGCGTTTTCTTGGATGGTTCAGTCTGCCGGGCACCTGGTTCTTCCAGATCCTTCTGGTGGCAATTGCCCCGGTTGTCGATCTGTTGCTGATTATTTCAATTTTCTTCGGCGTGGGATCGGAAATTTTCCCCTATTTTATCATGTTTCTTCTCATTGATTTTTTCCTGGCAATCGCCGCCTGTATTGTCGAAAACGAGCCGCTGCTGCAGGCGTGGCGCATTCTGCCGATGCGCTTCCTCTATCGGCCCCTGCTCAGCTGGGTGGTCTGGAAATCGATCTTTAAAGCGGTCAAGGGCATATGGGTGAGCTGGGACAAGCTGAAACGAACCGCCTCGGTAAGTGAGCATTGATGGGCATAAGACGGTTGACAGATACCCCGTTTATCGGGGTTTGGACTAAGGAGCGCTGTAAAATGTTGAAAAAGAGTAGCACCCGCATTCTCCAGGTATGCAATCGATTGCCCCTGGTGTTCGCCTTATTTTGCTGGCTGCTTTCCTCGACGGTCGGTCCGGCTGGGGCTGCGGAACCCGGGCCTCTGGTCGTCGCCTTTCCGAGCGAAGGTGCCTATTGCGGCGCGTATTTAGATTTTGGTGTATCGGAGGATAAGGTTACCCTCGAAGCCATTGAAAAATTTGAAAAAATGGTTGGAAAACACCAAGCGATCATCGCCTCTTCGAGCTTCTGGGGCGAACTCAATTTTCCGACAAAGAACATTCTCCTCATCTCCCGTCACGGGGCAATCCCTTTGATTTTCTGGTCGCCCTGGGACCGTCCCTATGTCCAAGAAGCGGATCCCGATCGCTTCAGCCTGGATGAAATCCTTGCCGGCAAATGGGACGCCTACATCGACCAATGGGCGATGGCTGCAAAGGAGAGCAACACTCCGATGCTGGTCTCCTGGGGCCTGGAAATGAACGGCAACTGGTTCCCCTGGTCCGGCTACTTCTATGGCGCCGACAAAGCTGGGAAATCAGGGCTTACCGGACCTGAACTTTATAAAAAAACCTTCCGATATGTGGTGGACCGGGTCCGGGCACGCGGTGCCGGCAACATCCTGTGGGGCTTTCATGTCAACCACTTCACCTACCCGCAGGATCCATGGAACAGGATGTCGGAATACTACCCCGGCCCGGAATATGTCGATTGGCTTGGTCTGAGCGTTTACGGCAAGCAGTTTGCCGATGATGCGTGGGCGTCCTTCCAGGATGTCATGGAAGAGGGTTATGCGGAAATCTGCCGGCTCGATCCGCAGAAACCGGTCCTGGTAGCCGAGTACGGCGTGGGCGAGTTTCCCGCCGAAGGAGACAAGGCCCTGTGGCTGACCGAAGCCCTCGACCTTCTGAAAACCCGTTATACCCGCATCAAAGGCGCTGTTTACTGGCATGAACGCTGGCCGAACCCGGACGGCACCTACAGCAATCTGAGGATTAATTCTTCCCCCGAGGCGCTTGCCGACTACCGGAAGGGCCTTGCCGACCCTTTCTGGCTGGAACGCCCGCAATATCTCCCTAAAAAAACCGACTTGTCCGGATTACGGACCCCTTGAAACCTTGACTCGGGTGCGGCCACCTTTGTTTTCAGGGTTTAGCGGCAATACGCCGGCTCCAGTCGGCAAGGATCGGTTGTCGCTCCGCCCCAATTTTGCCGATGTCCGCGGCAATCAGATCCTCCAGAACAATACCCTCCATCTCCTTGGGAATGGCGACTTCCGGACGAACCATAATCCGCGGGTCTTTGCTCTGGATGATTTTCTGTCCTTCAATACTTAAGGCCCAATCGACAAACAGCCTGGCAGCCATAGGATTCCTGGCGTTCTTGAAAATCGCCACCGCCGACGGCATCCAGGGGATGCCATCTTTCGGAAAAATCGCCTGAACCTGCGACTTGGCCTTCAAGGTGATCAAATCCTTCGACAAGGGGACAATGGACACGGCCATCTCGCCGTTAACGACCTTCTTTTGCGGATCACTGCTGCTTTTCGTGAAGAAGGCCACATTCTTGCCGAGGGCCTCGAAGTATTTCCACCCTTCGTCCACGCCCATCTTCTGGAGAAGGCAGGCAACAGTGGTCAAGGTAGTGGCGGAGATGGACGGATCGGCGACCAGCACCGCATCTTTATATTCGGGCTTGATGAGATCGGACCAGCCTTGTGGAACTGAGAGGTTTTTTTCGGCCAGCACATCGGTATTCACTAGGATGCCGGATAAAACCAGCGACACTCCGGTCCAATAACCGTCCGCATCTTTGTATTGGGCTGGAATAGCCTCCGCCTCCGGCGACCGATACGCCTCCAGCAGCCCCTTTTCCCTGGCCTGGATAAAACTGTCCGCCCCACCACCAAACCACAGATCGGCGAGGGGCTTTCCACCATCCGATTCCGTCCTGGCAAGAACCTCCCCGGAAGACATATCGAGAAAATAGATGAGAATCCCGGTTTTTTTGTGAAACTCGGTGAAAATCTCACCTTTGCCGTCATAGGCAGCAACCACGGTCAAAGTCGGCTGCTCGGCGGACACCGCCGATGGCCCAGCCATCATGCAGAGAAAAACGGTTATGCTTACCAACCCTATGCTGTTGCCGAAACGGATTACCTGCGGCATATTCCTCTCCTTCAATTGATTGTCAACGCTGCGCCGCATCGGTTGCGCAGCACATCTTTCCACCCCCTGATCTTTCAGGTATTTTCAATCCCGGCCGGCTGAACCCTTGCATCCTTGCCTGCAACATACTTATTATTGATCTGTGCTGCAAGTGTGACGCCGCTTGCCAGCCAACTCCATATGCATTACCTTGTGGGTCGATACGGCGGCCTGACGGCTACAGTACGACGATAGGCGTCCCGGAGTTCAATATTCATTAAAAAAGGAGCATTAACCATGTCCAAGGAAAAAAGCAGCAAAAAAGAGGAAAAGAAGAAGCCGGCAATGACGCAAAAAGAGAAAAAAGCGGCAAAGAAAAGCAAAAATGAATCCAGCGATTTTTCGATCAACGATAAAAAGAAATAACCGACGGGTTCCCTTGCTGAGCCTTCCAATTGAACGGCAGGAGTCGTTTTGGGCATTGCCTTAGGGACATCGGTGGTTTATCTGCCGGATACCGGCGCTCCATATCCGACCCTGCTGGACTTTTTTGCCGGGCGGTTTCCGAAAATCCCGGTGCAGACCTGGATTGAACGGTTGAGCATCGGCAAGGTGCTGACCGAAGACGGGCAACCGGTGACTCTGGAGACCGCCTACCTGCCGAACCGGCGACTGTTCTATTATCGGGAGGTGGCCGAAGAACCGGTTATACCCTCGCAGGAGCAGATACTCTTTCAAAATGAGCATCTGTTGGTCGCCTGCAAACCTCCTTTTCTCCCGGTCACGCCAACCGGACCCTACGTCCGGGAAACACTGATCAACAGGCTCAAGGAGCAAACCGGCAACCCATTTCTGTCGCCGATCAACAGGATTGACCGGGAAACCTCGGGCCTCGTTCTCATCTCGACAAACAAAAAAAGCCGGGGGGCATACCAGCAGTTGTTCATGGCGGGGCAGGTTCGCAAGACCTATGTGGCGGTCGCTAGTTTTCCAGTGGATTCGGGACAAACTGAATGGCTGGTGGAGAACCGGATTGAAGGAGGAGAGCCATGGTTTCGCATGTGCATCTGTGCCGGAATGGTCAACGCTCGAAGTCGTATCCGCCTGGTAGAAGTCAAGGGACGACTGGCAATCTTTGCATTGCAGCCCTACACCGGCAAAAAACACCAACTGCGCCTGCACCTCAGTAGCCTGGGGTTTCCCATCCTCAATGACCGATGTTACCCGACACTCCAGGAAGAAAGCCAAGACGACTTCAACCGACCGCTGCAGCTCTTATCGCAAAAAATCGAGTTCCGAGACCCGCTGAGCAGCGAGGAAATGGTCTTTGAAACGACGCGATCGCTGCTGCCCCTCGCCGGTTAAGAACAGTACCTTTTCTTTAATTTTCACCAATCAACCATGATGTTCGACGCAAGTGTCAACAGCCACCTCAAACGCGCGTGACTTTTCTCAAAAAAAGTGGTTTATTCTTGCATCCTTCAGGGGAAGACAATACCCTGGCCCAGAAAAAATATTCAACAGCCACCGACCGCCAAACGAGAAACCATGAGATCCGATCAGGCCGTCTGCTTTTCAAGCAATATCCCTGTCCGACTATCCTATACCATTGTCTTTCTCGGCTTGGCCTTTGTCGGCCTGCTCGATCTGACAACTCTTCTGCTGACCGGTCTGTTCACCATCTTTGCCCTGCGAAAGTTCTGCTTCGGCGGCCGCAAATGGCTGGCCATCATTCTCGGGGCCATCCTCTTGGCCACTTTTGGTGCAGGTCTTTATCTTTTCACCAAGACCGCAGTCACCGAGGTGCCGGAAATAGCCCGACGTTCCATTCCGGTGGTTATTGAATATGCCGACACATTATCCGCGAAGTTCGGTGTCGACCCTCTGTTCACCGATTTTGCCGAGTTGAAGAGCAAGGCCATGGAGTTCGCCATGGATAAGCTGCACAATATCGGCAAATACACCCAATTCATTCTGGTGCATTTGGTCACCTTCATTATTGGCTTGGTTATTGCCGTCGGTGCCTTTATCAATAGCCGCTCCCCCGACGACCAGGAACCGGTTGTTGTCCGCAACAACCTTTATGATAGGACCTTCGCTGAACTCATGGCCCGGGCCAATACCTTTTACCTCAGCTTTGCCACGGTCCTCGGTGCACAAATCATCATCTCGTCCATTAACAGCTCCTTAACCTGCACCTTTCTGCTCTACAACCATTACCCCTTTGCCATGGTCATTACCGGTCTCACCTTTCTCTTCGGGTTGATGCCCATCGTCGGCAATCTGATCAGCAATACCATCATCATCAGTGTTGGCTTGACCATTTCACCGCAAATGGCCCTGTGGGCCCTCTTCTTTCTCGTATTCATTCACAAACTGGAGTTTCTTCTGAACAGCAAGATCATCGGCGACCGGATTAAAAATCCGATGTGGCTGACCTTGCTCGGTCTTCTTCTCGGTGAGAAACTCATGGGAATTTCGGGGATGATTCTGGCTCCGGTCCTGCTGCATTATATCAAGGTCGAGGCATCACGCAACACCCTGGAGGATACTCTCGATCCGCCTGTGAACAACCCTTGAGCTGCACTCCACATGTTCTCCTCCCATTCATTCCCAAAAATCCGTTTAAGGAAAAGTAATGGTAATCCGGTCGTCACCGCCCTCGTGCCGCGATTTGACCTTCAGATCCATACTGCTGTTGCGAATACCAAAGGCGAGGATGGTTTTTTCTTTATTTTTTTCAATGTGGGTCATAGCCCGCATTGCCTCGACAATCTTCTTGCCGACTGCCGGACCGGGGGAAGGCAATTCGCTTTGCCGATATTCGGCCGTTACCTTGACATTGCCGTCCTTGGTGGTGGTCAAGGAAATCTTTTCGGCATTACTGTTGATGCCGTGCAAAACGGCGAGGGCAATCCACTTCAAGGCGGCCTCATCCTCTTCGGGACCACGGCTGATATCGGACATCCCTTTGAGCGGGTCGGTGGCGGCAAAACAATCGCAGAGTTCTTGAACTTTCAAATGGATGTTGGCAGAGTCTTTCATGGCGTTTCTCCTTTTTTTGTTAAATCCCGTTTGGATACAAACACTACCTGGCTGTGTCTTCTTAAAGATTTTCGGGACTGTTTCTTGTAGGATAAACACCTTTTGACCTAACGCAATATCTCCGTATGCGCTCTTGTTATTCTGAGAGAAACGCCGTTCTGACGACTGCCTTTGGTGACGATAGACCGGACAAACCTGGAAACCACGGGAAGGGTCATTACAAAAAAAAGAGATGAAAACCTGATTGGTTTCCATCTCTTCCCATTCCTTCCTCTTTCTAAGCTTTTATTTCTTTCTCAGTCTCAGTCCGGCAAGTCCGACAATGCCGGCACCGAAAAGCAGCATGGTTGCCGGCTCCGGCACTATTTTTTTCCGCACATATTTAAAGCAAGAACAAGGCCAGAAAAACGAAAATTCACCCAGCAGCAGATTGGCTTTGTTCTGATGATCATTTTCAAGGGTCTGCAGGTCTCTGTCCTGAAAGTCCAATTTCGATAATGAAATTACACTTTCGAGACAGGCATTCGAAAAACAGGAGGTAATTGGGTGAATGAGTTGCAGGAAACCGCAGCAGCAATCTTTTTGGCGGCGATCAAGCTAGTCGACCCCGAGGAATGTGTTAAGCGCAGGCTGCAGCGCTCCAGTACCGATTTATTGATAGGGGTTGCAAGCGAATGGGGTACGCATGGTCTCCCTGATTCTTTCAGTTGACAACCGCTCTGCCCGCATTTTACAAATTTTACTCCGCTGACAGCATGCTCCAGGGGATAACCTTATTGCGTCCTGTTTGTTTGGCGTGGTACAGAGCCTTGTCAGCACGGTTGGTCAGGTCTTCGAGGGTATCGTTATCCTGATATTGGGCGAGGCCTATAGAGATGGTCATGGAAAACGGCAGGTCGGGATCGAGTTCCGTCTGAATACCGAGTCTGATCCTTTCGGAAAAATGGATGGCGGCAGGTTCATCGGTCGCCCTGAGGAGGATGATAAATTCTTCTCCGCCCCAGCGAACGACAGTGTCATAGGGGCGGCACTGCGCCTGCAGATATCTGCTCGTTTCCTGGAGAGCGATATCCCCGAAATGATGGCCGTGGTTGTCATTTACCCTCTTGAAGTGATCGAGATCGAGGAACAGCAGGGTCAGAGCCTCCTGCCGTCGCAGGCTGCGGGCACATTCATCATGGAAAATATGGGCAAAATAGCGCCGGTTCTTCAACCCGGTGAGGGGATCGTGGATGGACGATTCCTGGAGCTGCCCGACCATCTCCTTAATTTTCCTTTCCTTGTCGTTTCTGATGGTGCCAAGGATGCCGAAAATAATGCCGAAGACAACAGGATGGATGAGAAAAAACCATTGGAGCGGGCTGCCGAGCACTTTGTCACAGACACCTTCAAGGCCCTGCAAACCAAGAAAATGCGCATGCATGAGGATCGTCACCAAGGGGATCGGCAGTCCCCAGAGAATTCCGAACCAGATATAGATATTCTTTTTAAAGTTATAACTGAACGGCCGACGGGCCGCCGCGCCGAACTCTTTGATCTGTGTCGGTATGTGGATGAGCATGCCCGGTTACCGGTAAAGGTGGCGGTATTGGTAATTCGACCCTGTAATGGCCGGTGTCGCAGATCACGATGCAGATTGCATAGGGCAAAACAAATTCGAAGCAATGATACCTTAATGGACTAGCAGCCGTCACGCGGAATTTCGCCACAACTGTTCATGGAGAGAAATGATCTTGCTGTTGCTTGGCTCTTCCCATTGCTTAAAAAACCAGCTACATTTGTAATACAGCCCTCAAGAAGAGAGAAACCTTTAATTCTCAGTAAGGAAAGGTGCAAATATGATCATTGGGGTAGATGTCGGCGGAACCCATGCCGATGGAGTGCTGCTTGATGGCGACATTTTGGTGGCAAAACACAAGGTCAGTGTCGACCAGCGACATCTCACCGAGGTCATTATCACCCTGCTGCAACAGCTGATGCCGGGTGACCGCAGTAAACTGCAGCGGATTCACCTGAGCAGCACCCTCTGCACCAACGCCATTGTCACCGGTGCCCTTGAGCCGGTCGGCATGTTGCTTCAAGCTGGACCGGGAATGAATCCCGATTTTTTCGCGAGAAGTTGCCCGACCTGGTTCCTCGACGGAGCAATCGACCACCGCGGCCAGATTCTTCGCGACCCCGATCCGGCGAAAATTGACGCTGCTGCGATCGCCATGCGCCGCGAGGGCATCAATTCCATCGGTATTGTCACCAAGTTTTCTCATCGCAACAACCGCCATGAACAGCAGGTGGCCGCGCAGTTGGCCGGACGTTTTGCCCATGTCAGCCTCGGCCACCGCATTTCCGGTCTGCCCAACTTTCCACGGCGGGTCTATTCAACCTGGCTGAACAGTGCGCTCTCTTCGCAGTTTAACCTTTTTAAAAACGCCCTGGAACAGGGCCTGAGACATCTCGGCATCACCTGCCCCTGCCACGTGCTGAAGGCTGACGGCGGCACCATCCCCTTCTCTCGGGCCAGCCAATTTCCCTGTGAAAGCGTACACTCGGGGCCCTCGGCAAGCGTTATGGGCTGCCTGGCCCTGGCGGCACAGCAGGATGATGCGATTCTCCTCGATATCGGCGGCACCACCACCGATATCGCCCTACTGGTCGACGGCGCCCCGCTTCTTGAACCCTACGGCGTCAACGTTGCCGACCGCCCCACCCTGATTCGAGCGCTGAAGACAACCAGCATCGGTCTCGGCGGCGACAGTACGGTCGCCTGGCATAACGGCACATTTCGTATCGGCCCTGAGCGTCAGGGAACATCAATGGCTGAGGGTGGGTCGGCACCGACTCCGACCGACGCCATGGTGGTCCTCGGTAAACTTTCCGTCGGCTCGCCGCAAAAGGCGGCAATGGCGATGTTGGCACTCTGCGCAACAGAGGCCCCCGAGTACACGGCAACCCTGTTACTCGAAGGGTTCGTCGAGCATATCCGACTGGCCGTCGAAACCATGATCGAAGAGGTTTTCAGCCGGCCGGTGTATACCGTCGCGGCCCTTCTCCATCGCCGCCGCGTGCAGCCCAAGCGGATCATCGCCATCGGCGGCCCGGCCGCGGCACTCCAGTCCTTTCTGGCTGAAGCCCTATTTCTGCCCTGCACTATTCCCGCCAATTACGAAGTTGCCAACGCCATCGGCGCCGCCCGTGCCCGCTTGACGGTACAGGCGAGCCTGTATGCCGACACCGGTGACGGGCGCCTCAGCATCCCCGAGATCTCCTGCCTGGAAAGCATCACCAACCGTTACACCATGCCCGACGCCGAGACTCGCCTCAAGGCGGCAGTTTCCCTGATGGTAGCTGAAATGGGTATGAAATCCTGCCCGGAGATTGATTTTCTCGAAAGGTTGGAAATGAATGTGGTTCGCGGCTTTGCAGCCTCTGGAAAAATTTTGAACCTCAAGGCCCAGATCAGACCCGGCCTTACCACCGTCTGAGGAAATATCCATGTCTTCCTATATGCCCCGCGCCCTGCACAAAACCGCTCTCATCCTCTTTCCGGCCTTCGACTGGTGCATTCGTCCCGATCATCCGGAGCGCGAGGAGCGACTCCTCTACACCCGCGATCAACTCATCGAAGAAGGCCTTGAAGATGTTGAAAATATTTTATTTTTCAATCCGGAGCTGGCAACCTTTCACGATATCAACCGGGTGCATCTGTGCGTGCCGTCGGCTGAGAAACTGCTCACCGAATCGCATCTGATCTCGGCCGGCGGCACCCTGCGCGCCGCCCGGGCTGTTATGGAAAAGGAGGCGGACAAGGCCTTTGCCATCGTCCGGCCGCCCGGCCATCACGCCATGCAGACGGTCTTTGGCGACCGCGGTTTTTGTATCATCAATATCGAGGCGATCATGGTTGAATATATCCGCCACCATTACGGGGTGCGAAAAATCGCCATTGTCGATACCGACTGCCATCACGGCGACGGCACCCAGGATATATTTTACAACGACCCCGACACCCTTTTTATCTCCATGCACCAGGACGGGCGGACCCTGTATCCCGGCTCCGGCTTTCTCCATGAAACCGGCGGCCCGGCGGCGGAGGGCTATACCGTCAATATCCCGCTGCCGCCGAACACCTGCGATGCCGGCTTTGACATGGTTATGGAACGGGTGGTCATGCCGATCCTCGACGAATTTGAACCGGAGCTCATCATCAATTCCGCAGGGCAAGACAACCACTACACCGATCCGATCACCAACATGAACTTCACCGCCCAGGGGTACGCCCGGCTCAACCGGCTGCTCAACCCGGATATCTGCGTCCTTGAGGGCGGCTACTCCATCGAAGGGGCCTTGCCCTACACCAATCTCGGTATTGTTCTCGCCATGGCCGGCATGGATTTCTCCCAGGTCCGGGAACCTGACTATGATCCGTGCAGGTTCGTTCAACCGCCGGAAATGAATAAATATATCGAGGCCCTGTGCGGCAAGGCCCTGGGGGTGTTTGCCGGCCGTGGGCCCCGGAAACATGAGGCGCAACAGCGACGGATTGTCACCAATCAAAAAAATATCTTCTATGACACCACCGGCTTTCACGTCCAGGAGAAAACCAGCTACCACCTTTGTCCGGAATGCCCCGGCTATTCGGAGACAAATACTTCCGGCAACAACCGCCGCCTCCATGCCTATACCGTGCCCTTCAATGCCTGCCCGAGGTGTCAGGGCGAGGCCAAGGATATGTTCAGTAAAAGCAAACCGGAGGCGGGAAGAATCAACGTCCTGCAAGACCGGATTGAAGATATCTACGAGACGAAGTAGGTTGCTTTAGAAGACCGCAACGTTCAGACAAGCAAGCCGATGGCCCGCATCTCACCTATCAGTCGCTCCTTTTCAATCGGTTTGACGATGTAGGATGTGGCGCCCCCTTTGGCATATGACGTAACTACCGTCTTGACATCATCCAGGGCGGAAATCATGATCACCTTGACCTCGTTCGAACCAATGATGCCGATGGACAATTCAACCTCACGGATTTTGATCAAGGCCTGATTGCCGTCCATGATCGGCATCATGATATCCATGCAAAGAAGATCATACGGCTCATCGTTGCGCCAGGCAACGCGAAAGGCCTGGATTGCTTCTTCGCCGTTGACGGCAATATCGACAACGCCATATTCCTCAAGAATATCGCGAAGCACTTGCCTGACCATAAAATCATCTTCGACTATTAGAATTTTCAATTTCGCGCTTTGTTCGCTTGGCATTCTCATCCTCCGTAGGCTTGAGATCCTCAAACAACTTTGTTGCAAGAGATGAGGATCGTTTGGGGCACATCACATTTTCGAGAGTAACCGCCGGACCCTCGGTTCCAGTTGGAACCGTGCAAATTCAAGGGTCAAATTGTTTGTCTGACTTTGAACATCCTGCTTTTTTCTTATCCGCATCAAGAGGCTGAAGAGTTCATCGGCGAGACTGGTTGCCCCGATCTCCATGGCCTTGTCTTTCAAGCCATGTACTTCCTGCTCAAAGAGATGGTCACGACCCTCGGCAACATCGGCTTTTTTGAGCAGAGCAAGTGTTTGCGGCGTGTCTCGTAAAAACCTTTTCAGTCGTTCAAGCATCACCTCGCTATTGCCGGAAGATTTTCTTAATGCATCGCTTTCATTAAATATCTCTCCGGTCAGGACGAATGCGCTTGCCGCCCCACGCCCTTTTCCCCTGGTTGGCAACAGCCCCTTGCCCAGCCGGTCGCCGATAAATTTGCGTGCTTTGTTGATAAACTGATCGACAGCAAAAGGCTTGGCGAGAAAATCATTCATTCCGGCCGCAAGGCATCGCTGTTTTTCACCCTCGCCGGCCAGACCGGTTAAGGCAATGATCGGCAGGCATTGCTCTTTCTCAGTTCCGGCCGCAGATTCCCGCGCACGAATGTGCCGGACAACCTCGTAACCGTCCATCTCCGGCAGTTTCAAATCCAAAAACATCAGATCAAAAGACCGGTTGGCGCACTCCTTCAAAGCGGCCTCCCCGTCTGCGGCATTGACAACAGAATAGCCTTCATGCTCAAGGATTTCACGAATAACCCATTGGTTGGTTTTATCATCCTCCACCACCAGAACAGTCCCAGCACTCTTTCCCCGAGACTCGAGGACAGGGAAATGCATCCCCTCGTTTGCCTCATCGACTTTGTCGATTTTTACAGCCTCGGTGCCGAACCGACAGGTGAAATGGAAGGTGCTTCCTTGTCCTGGCTGGCTTTCAACCCAGATCCGCCCACCCATCATGGCCACCAGCTTGCTGCAAATATTCAGGCCTAACCCAACCCCCCCGAATTTCCGGGTCGTTGAACTATCAGCCTGGGTAAAGGCTTCAAAGATGAGGGCTATCTTGTCTTTTTCAATACCAATACCGCTATCACGAACCGAAAAATGCAGCATAACCTGTTGCTCTTGCGGATTTTCTTCGCCCAGAAGCTTGCAGGTCAAGGTAACCTCACCGTACTGGGTGAACTTGATGGCGTTCGACACCAGATTCAAAATGATCTGCCGCAGGCGGTTCGGATCACCAACAACTGCAAGCGGCACATCATCCGGGATGACACTGCTGAGCTGTATGGTCTTTTCCTGTGCCTGAAAATGCTGCAAATCGATGACCGAGAGAATAACCTTTCTCGGGTTAAAAGACAGCTGTTCAAGATGCAGCCTTCCCGCCTCAATTTTTGAGAGATCAAGAATATCGCTGAGAAGATTGTGCATGACCACGGTTGAAACCCGCGCCATCTCCAGATAGGCTTTCTGTTTAGGCAGCAACTCCGTGTCAAGGACAAGATTAAGCAGACCGATGGCACTGGTCATCGGTGTGCGAATCTCATGGCTCATATTCGCCAGAAACTCGCTCTTTGCTTTATTGGCATTTTCGGCCAGGGCCTTTGCCTCACGCAGGGAGCTCTCCAATGTTCTACGCTCGTCGATTTCCCTCTGCAGTCGGTGATTTGCGGCGGAAAGTGCGGCGGTTCGATTCTCCACCAGCTCTTCCAGATTACGGCGATATTCATCCAGCTGCCGCTGTTTATTTTGCACATCCTGCAGCAGCTTACGCTTCTCCAGACCTTTTTCTATGACGATCCCCAGTTCGGTGAAATCAACAGGCTTCTGCAGATAGTTGAATGCCCCGGCACCCATGGTTTTGATTGCCGTTTTGATATCGCTGAAGCCGGTGACGACAACGCTTTGCAGTATGGGGAACTGTTTGGCTGCCCGGGTAATGAGTTCACAGCCATCCATGCCGGGCATATTGAAATCGGTGATAAGCACATCAATGTCTTCGGTCTGCAGTATCGCCAGGGCCTCCGCCCCTGAGGATGCGGCAAAGACCTTGTAGGATTGGCGCGTCAGTCGTCGCACATACAACTGCAACAGACTCGGCTCATCATCAACAGCCAGAAGATTCGCTATAACCATGCCCGATCCTTAATGTTTCCCTGTCGCGCTCCGGAAAAATCGCCGGCACCGTCCTCCCCCGAGCATTGTCGACGCATAGGTCAATCATGCGATGAAACAGCAGGAAGTGTCAAGGCAATATCGATTTTTTTAGGAGACAGTATTGGCATCGGCAAAACCGTTTCGACAACTGTCAAAACAAGATCACAGCCGGAACAGCAAGATATCTGAAAGTGTATGTTTTCACAATAAATGGTTAGGGGCGGTAAAGAAATAGTTCCTTCCATCTCAGCCATTTTCTTGAATCCAGACTTGCGAATCCGAATTTATTCCGTACCACCGACGTTTTTCCTTTTCCGTTTTCGCTTTAGTCGCAATGGTTTTTATGGTATTGCTCATTTCTAGTATATAACTCCGTAGCTTTTTTCAAGCAGCCGCAATGCCGACTTTTAACCATCCACCTACCGCCCAAGAAATATGCTTTATAGAACGATTCTTCACCTGCTGGCAGGACTGTTTCTTTTACCATCTGTTGTCTTGGCTACAACAGGCTCCAAAGGACAAGTGGATAATACGGGGATTAATTCGGAAACCCCTGCGCCTATACGTTTTGTTGCGAAAGGGGCGGAAATAATTGACATCAAACGCTCTGTTCCGGTGTTTTTCCGGGGCATTGGTTACTCGCCCTATCTCCCCAAAGAAACCCCTCTTCAAGGCGATCCTCCGGGTGACGATGACCGATATCAGGAGCATCTCGGCCTGATGCAAAACATGGGGGTCGACTATCTGCACGTCTTTCCGATGAAAATGCCGCCGAAATTCTTTGCCGCCCTCGACAAAAGCGAAATGTTTTATGGCCAGGATATCTGGATATGGGCCTATGAGGAGGATTTTCTTGCCGAACCCTTCCTCGCCAAGACCATGGAAGATATAAAAAGTGCCATCGATCATGTTTATAAGGTCGGCCGTCCCGACCGGCTGGTGATGTTTTCCATTGGTGACGAACTGCAGGCCGATTCAGTGGTGCGAACCGACACCCGCCACCCCGAGGTTCGCAACTTCAAAGGCAAACACCTTGAAGTGACGGACCGAACACCAACAGAAATTGCCCTCGCCCGCCTGATCGACGGAGCCATGGACTACGAGTTGCGCCAATATGGCCAGCGGCACCTGTACTGTCACACCAGCTGGACGCACATCGGTCCGATCACCGACCGGCCGGATATTGAAGTGCCGAAAGAGAACGCCATCAATCCTAACCTCGGTGATCTCGTTTGCCTGAACATCTACACCTATGCCAAGGGCGTGCGCACTTCACCGCCCGGCTCGGTCACCGGCAGCACCTATCAGGGGTATCTGGAGGAGCTGGCGGCCCAGTCGACAAAACCGATCTTCGTCACCCAGGTCGGCCTGTCCACCTCCCCCTTTGAGCCGAAGTCGTGGGTTCCCGGCTTTGGTGGCCATAAAATTGCGGATGTACCGCAGAACTTTACCGACATCTGGCAGGATATCCGCACCGCCAAAGGCCACGAGAAATTCTGCGGCGTCTCTTTTTTTGAACTGCAGGACGAATGGTGGAAGAGCGGTGAGGATCCAACCGACTCAACCCGCCATGAGCTGGGCGATCCGGAAGAGTGGTTTGGTCTTTTTGAGATTGGCGCCGATGGTCGTCTGGTGCCGAAAGGCAAGATTCCCGAGACCCTGGGAAAACTCTATAAACTGCCGTGATAGACTCTGTCGTGAGGTGGAATACCTATATGAAATTCTTGTTTTTCTTTCTTTTGCTGGTTGTTCCGTTTTCTATACAGGCGCACAATATACCCATGTCTCTCGCTGGCATCAGGCTTGGGGAGGATGTCTCCACGGTACATCATCGCTGCAAACTTTCTACCGACATCCGCCTCGCGGACGAGCGTCATTTAAATGAAATTAATCTCATGCCCAAATTCGTTCCCGGTATCAAAAGTGGCACTGTGGCGTATGCCAACTGCGCACAAAAAGGGGCAATCGTCCGCATCAAACTGAAGTTCGACAATGCATCACGATCCTTCTTTGACGATCTTCTCAACCGCTATACCAAGAACCTGGGCAAACCGGAAAAATGGCGGGGGAACCCCTTCCAGACAGTCATTTCCTGGAAATGGAGCTTTAAAAATGACGTCGGACAAAGAATTAATCTTGAATTGACCCACAGCAACGACGAAGATTACAAGATAGGCAATTTCGTCAAATTGACCTTGCGCTCCCTATGGGAAGATGAAGATGCATGCTATAAACGAACTCTCGGGCCTTCCGAAGAAATTGATTTAACACCGACACCGCTGGACAAACTGGACTACCGGCAACTCATCCCAGACTGAAAGCTCCCCCTCATGTGGATGGCAATTTTTTGTTTTTTGCGGGTTCCCATAATTGAAGAATGGCATGATGCTCATCTGGGACGGCCTGCAGGTGCAAATACCTGTGAGAATGGAACCGGCTACCCTGGACCGTGGGTATATCCGCCTCTTCGGGGCGAAACGGCCGACAGTCGATTTTCGTTTTGGTGCCGAAAAGAACCCGTTTGATCCGCACAAAGACGGTCGTCGCATTCTTCGGGCGGCAGGATTAGCAAAAGAAACCCTTGAGTCTTGCAGCGAGCCATGGACTGACGACCTCCCGGGAATCCTCTATAACAGCAGCAGGCTCTATGTGTTGCAGTTCAGAGAATCGCTCGGCGTTGTCGCGGCCCTTTTTTCCGAACCTCCTCCTCCCGACATGGTCCAAATCATTTTCACATCCCTCAACTGGTTTCCTCCCGGGACCTGGCGACGCTGGTGCTGCTATGACCTAACCTTTGAAACCCCACCGGACTATACAATACACAAGGCCGTCTTTAACCCTGGAAGGTTCCATCTCACCTTCACCAAGGGTTCGAGAAAACTGATCTTTGATCGCCTGGCCCCGGCAAATGTCCTGCTTGCCAACACCAACCTGGTCTCCTGGTGCAAACACAATCAGCGCTATGCCTCCGACGACACCACGATTCTCTCTGTCAACGATACCGAGGCGGACATTTTTATGAAACCATCCTTTTTATCTCGAACCCTTCCTTGGCTGCCGGGGCTTGGCCTACCCCTCAGAGGCAGAATCCGTCATGTTCTCGAAGAAAATAAAATTCTTATGGTTGCTGAACAGGGTCCGAAGATGACAGATACCCATTACCAGAGAATCCTTGCCAGTTATGCAATTACCCCCTCTGTCTAAGGATGCGGCGCTGCACGCCGTTCCCATCCTGAGCGTCGATATCCGCCTGCAAACAAGCCCGCAAGGATTTGTACGCATCAGCTATCCAATACAACTGAAACCCTGGCTTGCCCGCTTCCTCCCCGAAAATATTGCACTCCCCACGCGCACTCTAGAACTGGATAGCATGGGTTCCTTTGTCTGGAAACACATTGACGGGCGGAATTCCGTTCAAAACCTCGCCGAAATTGTGACCAAACACTACAAATGCCATCCGGCGGAAGCCGAACATGCGGTGGCAACATTTATCCGCCAGTTGGGGCGACGTGGAATACTTGGACTGCACTGAAACGTAAAGAGGCCTTTGATCTCGGCAAATGCCCTCATAGCTCCATCAGAGCATCGAAAGCCCATAGGAACGCATTTCCCCCGGCCGCTCCAACTGCCGCTGCTCCCAGGCAACAACGGTTCCAATTAATTCCCGGGCAACCGCCACAAGGGCATCGGGCTGGGCCACAAACTGGGGCAGAAACTTGTGTCTTGGCAAGAGCAGGCATTCAACCTCGGTTTCGGCCCTCAGAGAGTAAAGCCAGCGAAACTGACCGAGCAGGGCCAATCCGCCGACACACGAACCTTTTTCCACTGTAGCGATTTGCCGCCCGCCATGCAGAATATGGGCAGCACCCCGAACGAGAATCACAGCCATATCCGCAATCTCCCCCTCCCTTTGCATAAACTGATTCTCCGGGAAGATCTGCCTCTCACAGAGGTAGGCCAAAACCCGACAGAAGTCGTGACTAAGATCTGAAAAAAATGGCACATTTCTTATGAGTTGCATGGCGCATTGCAACTCACACCTTTCCTCATTGCTTCCCAACAAGTTCATACAATGCCCCCTTGGCGGCCATAAGTTCGTCGTAGGGTCCGTTCTCGACGATCTTTCCGGCTTTCATGACTACAATCCTGTCATAGTTGGATATGGTATCAAGACGATGCATAACGGAAAGAATTGTGTGCTTGCCGCGCATGGTCCAAAGAAAGTTCTGTACCCTGGATTGAGAAGCGTTATCCAGGGCGGCGGTGGCCTCATCCAAGACATAGATAGCCGGTTGCCGCAAAAAAACTCTAGCCAAGGCAATTTTCTGCCGCTGTCCGCCTGACAGGTATTCGCCCATGCTGCCGACCCGGAAATCAAAACCTCGATCCAGAATAGCCTCCAACACCCCTTCTTCGATCAACAATTGCAGCAAGTGTTGATCGATGTGTTCCATGGAACTGCCCCGATGCGCCTTGGGTTGGCCTAAAAATATATTATCGCGGATGTTACGGGACTGGATATATTGCCGTGGATCATAGAACTGCAGACGAATCTCGCTCTGCCCTTCCACATACCCCTTAAACTCCTTTCTGGCCCGCAATATTCGGTCCTTGAGGCTTGACGGCATACGCACGGTCTTGTGCCGGCCGGGTATGAACCCGAGTGCCAATTTGAGAAGGAGGGTTCTCGCCTGGGGTTTCAGGCCATTCCACCCATAATGGGAAATCTCGGCAACCACAGCGATATAATCATCTAGCTCCTCGTTTGAAATGGGACTGTCGGCAAATAATTCCTGGGTCTTAGCGGCGTAGCGCAGGATGGGTACCGTGGCCAGGGCGATGGTTGCACCAAACTCAACCAAGAGACCCTCAATGCCTGCATTACTCAAAAACGTCAGAAATTTTTTGTTCTGAAAGGCCTTTTTAAAGACAGCCTGACGATCAAAGAAATCCCCGAATACAATATTTTGGGAAATCGAGCCATATTCAAGGTATTGCTCGGGTTCAAAAAATTCTATATCATCAGCATGTTCAACACCAAAATGAGCCATAAAAACCGGGCGGATGGCTAAAAGCCGCTCTACTAATTGTGGATATTCTTCCTTCGAAATAACGGCCCCAAGCCCAAATTTGAGGATATCGACAAAAAGGCCCACCTGCTGGACGACCTCGATAATACGGTCGATGTCAGGTAAGACAAACTTTTCCGCACCGTTTCTGATACTCGCCTTGCTGGAATAGAGCAGATTTTCCCGCACCGTCCCGCTGAAAATAAACGGGTGCTGCGGCACAACGCCGACATTCTCGGCCATATCAACTTTGCTGAGTTCCCGCACCTCATAGCCGTCAATGCTGACGCTGCCTCCGGAATAGGAGAAGAGCTGGGCAATGATCTGTACCAGTGTGGATTTACCACTGCCGGAAAAACCGACGAGGGCTACCATCTCTCCGGGCTCTACTTTCAACGAAATGTTGTCGAGCAATTTTGTCCCATCTTCGGCAAGATAGGTCATACCCTGCAGTTCGATCCCGCCTTTTAAACGATATACATCCCGACCCTCAGGAAGCAGCAGATACTCCGGAGTTTTGTCAAAGGAGGCAATGACATTCTTGTAACGTACCCGGCTGTCTTCAAAAAGCTGATAAAAATCCATGAGTTCCCGCCAGGGTTCATTGAGACTCGAATAGGCCGACAGAAAGGCCACCAGCGCACCCAGATCAAACTGTCCGCGAATGGTCATGGTGCCGCCGACGAGAAAGAGAATGAACGGACCAATGTTTTCGAACAGATTATTGGCGAACTTAATGCCGTAGCGGTATAGGTTCATGCGCACGTTGGCATGCATAAGGGATTTCGCCTGACCTGCAAACTTGTCATTTTCCAGACCGTATCCGGCATGCCCGTGCACCTCATGCACTCCGGTTATCACCTCACCGATATTGCCGGAGATGTCCCGACTGATCTTGACCCTATAACGGTTGGCCTCGTTGTTACGCTGCTGTAATTTGGGAATCAGGATAATTTGTAGCGGATAGAGAACAAAGCTCAGCCCTGCCAGCAGAGGATTCAGATAAAAGAGATACCCTCCCATGGCCAACAGGGTACACACATTAATCAACGGTACGGAAATGGCGCTTCCCACAAAACCGGAAATGGTAGCCAGTTCGTTGATCAGGGCATTGACGACATGCCCGGGCTGAATTGTCCGAAAAAACGACAAAGGCAAACTGAGGATGTGAGCGTACAAATCGGCGCGCATCCTCTTCAAGGTCACTTGACCGATGAAGGCTTGGAGGAGATTGATGGCAAATTTCAGGGAACTGGCCAAAAGCACCGAGCCGATAAAAAGCAGGCTGTAGAGCAGCAGCAGATCCTCCCTGCCCATGCCGATAGCCATGTTGATGATGCGCTTTTGCATCTCAAGCGGTACAACACGGGCAACCACCGTCAAGACTACAAGGAGGATCAGGAGGAACTGCCAACGTAAATTTTTTTCCAATACCCAGGAATATAGTGTACGTTTAGTCACCATGGATGGCCGGCGTTTCATATGAAAACCATGTTGGTTGTAACTTTATCCCCCTTGTGCTGCATGCAAAGAGCTATGGATGATCGCCCTGCCCGGTTCGAAGCGACTTTCTCCCGCCCCGAAGACAACCACGCCGCACTGCTGGTCGCCGTCGAGCAATATGGCTGGGAAAGAGGGCTGAACGAAGGGCTGCGATACCGGCTCGGCGTCATTGTCGATGAATTGGTCACGAATGCTATAATGCATGGTGGTTGTATCGGGGAAAACCACACTCTCTCCGTCGTTATTCTCGACCATCCAAACGAACTTCTTATTGAAGTCATTGACTCAGGTCTCCCGTTTGATCCAACTACCCATGTTTTTTCCCGGTGTCCCAAAGATACTCTACAGATCTCCATAGGTGGCGTCGGTCTCTGCCTGGTGCGGCGTCTTGCCGATTGGATGAAATATACTCGAACCAAAAATCGCAACCACTTGCGGCTGTCTCTCAATAAAACGAAAACGGAGGATATATGCTCCTTAAAAAAATAGACCATCCCGATGCCACCATTTTTCATATTCAAGGCCGAGTTGACTCCGTATCCACCCCTGAACTGGAGGCGCAGGTTGTTATCTGTCTCGATCAGGGAATCAAGAATCTGATCTTGGATTTTTCTGAACTCGATTACATCAACAGTGCCGGACTGCGTGTTCTGGTTATGAGCTACCAACGTCTCATCCCTCTTGGCGGACAAGTCATAGTCTGTGGTGCCAAGGACTATATTGCCGAAATATTTGATATTTCAGGGTACAATCGGATTTTCCTCATGTATCCTGATGTGGATCAGGCCATGAGAACCTTCTCATCTAGCCGAACCGGGCAATGACGAGGGTACGATCGTCCTCGACTTCCGCCGCGCCCGTAAACTCCTCTATTTTTTCAAAGATCCGGGATGTGATCTGTTGCGGGCTTGCATGCAGGGATTTTTCCAGCACCTGGTACAAACGGTCTTTGCCGAACATGATTGTATCAACATTCATCGCCTCCCAAATCCCATCCGTACCCAGCAGCAGGATACCCGACGCCAGCTGGTCGGAAAGCAGGTTATAGCTCCACCGTGCATCAACCCCGAGAGGTATGTCTTGCCCCGGCAGTTCTCGCGGTTCACTCCGGTCAAAGGCTTGGAACACAGCCGGATTATGCCCGGCACTCACCCATTTTGCCCGTCGTGTTACCGGGTTATAGGAAAAGAGAAAGGCGGTTATGAAATTGCCGCTGCCGGCTACATCCCGGCAAATCATGGCATTTGTAGCATCCATAACCTCAGCCAGACCGGCAATATGGTGGAGATGGGCTTTCATATAAGCGCGAACCGAGGTCATCAGGAGTGCCGACCCGACGCCGTGCCCGGTGACATCCCCCACCATCATCACCAGTTCCGGTCCATCCTCCGTCTCTCGGACCAGAAAATCGTAAAAATCGCCGCCCGTTTCGTCGCAAAAAAGACTTGAACCGAATACCTGCACCCCCGGAAGAAGCGGCGAAGCCTTGGGCAATAGATTGGCCTGAATCTGGCTTGCCAGTCCGAGCCCTTGAGACATCCGTTCCCGTTCCAGCAAACGATCTATCATGACATTGGTATGTCCGGCGATGACCGCAAATTCGTCATTGGTCACAACCGGAACCTTGGTCCCTAACTGCCCTTGGCTGACCAGTTCAAGGACGGATGTCTGGTTGGCGAAAAGGAGTCGCAGATTGCGGGCATAGGAAAAAACCGCCACCAGGGTCAATCCCAGGAAGGTCCCCATAACAAAAATCACCTCCCGGATCATCACATTGAGCAGATAGGAGAGAGATCCCGAGTTTTGGCTTTGACCCATGAGCCAGAAAATGTCGCGAGAGAGGATCAATAATAGAGCGAAGGTCAAAAAAATGATGGCACTGGAGGCCAGAAGGGTGAATTTACGCGTTTGCGGATAGTAAGAGCCGTCAACGACGCTACCCTGCCTCCCACCATGTGCCTGCCGAATAATGCGATACTCCCATTCCAGGCTGAGATCGAGCGCAGGAATCAAGCCTATCGCGGCAAAGCCGACGGCTATTTTCAAGCCACTGCCGACAAAAGGAAAACCGAAGGCGAGGGTGTTAAAAAGCCCGACACCAAGGCCGGAGATCACAAAAAGGGCATAATCAAGGAGGAAAAGCCGTGTCGACTGGCTTTGGATCGGTAAGGGCTGGATCAGTCTCCGCACCAGCGCCTGGCGCACCAGGAAGACGAAGAAAAGATGGGCACCGATAACGGAAACAAGCTTCCAGACCGGAAGCGATTCGACTAATGGTCAGACCTGACAGCCATAACCAGCCACCACCCCGAGCAAGAGAAGATAATACAATGCGATGCGGACCATCAAAGGCTCCTTCCTGTTGGCTACTTGGCCGAACAACAAACTCCGCAATGGTATAGATTAGATATGGGTCTTATAAGATATTGAAGAGACAATGATCTTCCCTAAGAAGCAGGGTATTTATCAGAGAGCATTGCCATCCCTTCCCTTACCTGACTAATTCTCATTTGCACTCTGCTTGTCAAGCATCTATCATTTTGGTCATCATTTAGAGTTATACATTCAGACACTTCTGAACATGTGACGCAGAGGATCTCATGCCCCTATGCCTTTGATCCTTCTCAGTGCCTTGCGATACAGGCTCTCCGCCTGATAGGAACTCCGCACGAAGGGGCCGGCTGCGACCCCTGCAAAACCGAGCGCCAGGGCCTTTTTCGCCAATCCTTCGAACTCCTCCGGCGGCAGGAAACGTTGCACCGGGAGATGTTCGGCGCTTGGCTGGAGATACTGGCCCATGGTCAGGATATCGCAAGCGGCGGCCTGCAGGTCGCGCCATGTTTCTGCGATTTCGGCGATGGTCTCGCCCAAACCGAGCATGATCCCCGACTTGGTGGGGATATACGGATGCGAATCTTTGACCCGGCGCAGCAGTTCGAGGGAACGGGCATATCCGGCCTGGGGTCGAACCTGCGGATAAAGACGGGCCACCGTTTCAATATTGTGATTGAGAACGTCGGGGCCGGCATCGAGGATGGTGTTGAGTGCCCGGCGATTGCCCTGCAGATCGGGGATGAGGACCTCCACCAGGGTGTTTGGCTGGTGCAACCTTATGGCTGCAATGGTCTTAGCAAAAAGCGCCGCTCCACCGTCCGGCAGATCATCGCGGGTCACCGAGGTGACCACCGCGTAGCGCAGTCCAAGAAGGGCCACCGCCTTCGCCACCCGCTCAGGTTCCTCGGGGTCCGGCAATGTTTCTGGCGGGTGCCCGACCGCGCAGAACCGGCAGTTGCGGCTGCATTTTTCGCCAAGGATCATAAAGGTTGCCGTCCCCTGGCCGTAGCACTCAAACTGGTTCGGACACTTGGCCTCCTGGCAGACGGTGGTCAAGGCATGGCCTTTCAGCAATTTGCGGATTTTCTCATATTCCGGTCCGGTCGGCAGGCTGCGACGCAGCCACTTGGGTTTGCCGGATGGGGTCCGATCTGTGCATGAAGTCATCAATGTAATCCTTGGTATGGAGAATAAAGGGGCGGGAGAAGATGTGCGTTAGCTGGCCCTGGAGATCCTTTTTTACTGCCGCCAGCGTCACGTCCCGGCCACATTCACGGCTGAGCGTGGTCATACGCACCCCGGTCAATCCGCAGGGGTTGACCCAGGAAAAGGGCGTAAGGTCGAGGTTGACATTGAGCGCCAGGCCGTGAAAGGCAATACCGTGGCGGATGGCGATGCCGACGCTGCCGAGCTTCTTGTCTCCAACCCAGACCCCGTGGTTGCGGGGGTCGCGACCGGCGATTACCCCGCTTGCCGCGGCCAGGCCGATCATCACCTGTTCCAAGCCATGCACATAGCCGGCAACGGTTAGTCCCACCTGGCGGAGATGGAGTATTGGATACGCTACCAGTTGCCCAGGGGCATGGTAGGTAATATCGCCGCCACGCTCGATATGCACTAGGGGAATTTGCCTTGCGGCCAGGAACTCCTCCGTGACCATGAGGTGCTCGCGGCCGCCGCGCCTGCCGAGGGTAAAGGTGCTCGGGTGCTCGGTGACGAGAAAAAGGTCGTCGGCCGTTTGGCCACCCCTTCTTTTTTCAACCAGGGCCAGTTGCAGGGCATAGGCCGCCGCATAGTCGGTCAAGCCGAGATCGACAATGCCTGCGGCCAGTTTTTCACTAACCACAAAGACAAGGGTGCCGTGCCGCCAGCGTCTCGTCGAGGCGCCGCATTTTTGCCCTCATTGGCGCCTGCCGCAGGAGTTCGGGATTTTCTTTTGCCTCCCGGACGATCATCTTCACCACCTCGATGAACTGATCGATATCCTCCTTGCATTCAGTCTCAGTCGGCTCGATCATGATCGCCCCGTGGACCACCAGGGGGAAATAGATGGTCGGTGGATGATAGCCGCAGTCAATGAGTCGCTTGGCAAGATCGAGGGTGCTGATCTTATCCTCCTGCAGCAGGGCGTCGGAAAAGACGCACTCGTGCATACACGGCCGGTTATAGGCAAGCGGCAGGGTGCCTTTCAGTTTTTCTTTGATATAGGCGGCGTTCAGGACCGCAAGTTGGCTGGCCTTTTTCAGGTTTTTGGCACCCATGGTGCGGATGTAACTATAGGCCCTGAGAAGTACAGAAAAATTACCGTGGAAGGCATGAACACGGCCTACGGATTCCGGCCGGCCATAATCCAGCCGGTATGTGTCGCCCTCTTTTACCGCCCGCGGGGCCGGCAGATAGCGGGTCAGCTCCTCGGTCACGCATACCGGACCCGCCCCCGGGCCGCCGCCGCCGTGCGGGGTGGAAAAGGTCTTGTGCAAATTGAGGTGCATGACGTCGACCCCGCACTTCCTGGCGTTGATGATGCCCATGACGGCGTTGAGATTGGCGCCGTCGCCGTAGACCAGACCGCCCTTGGCGTGGACGATCTCGGCTATCTCGCGAATATTGGTCTCAAAGAGGCCCAAGGTATTGGGATTGGTGACCATGATGCCGGCGGTCTCTTCATCCATGACCGCGGCAATCGACTGGATGTCGAGGATGCCGTTCGGCCCCGATTTTATCGGCACCGGCTTGTAGCCACAGAGGGCGGCACTGGCCGGATTGGTGCCATGGGCGGTGTCGGGAATGAGGATCTTGTTGCGTTTTGAATTCTTAGCTTTATGGTAAGCGGCAAAAATGAGCATGCCGGTCAGTTCGCCATGCGCCCCCGCCGCCGGTTGCACGGTGACTCCCGGCAGGCCGGTAATGGCCGCAAGATACTCCTGTAATTCGTACATGATTTGGAGATTGCCCTGCACCAGGCCGTCGGCCAGCATCGGGTGGGCGGCGGCCAGTTGCGGTGTCGAGGCCACCTTCTCGTTGATCTTCGGATTGTATTTCATGGTGCAGGAACCCAAAGGGTACATGCCGGTATCGACCCCGTAATTCCATTGTGACAGGCGGGTATAGTGGCGCACCACATCGACCTCGCTGAGATCGGGAAAATCGATGCCTTGTCCCTGCAGCTCGGCCGGGAATCGGGCCTCCGGTACATCGCTTGCCGGAACACACATGCCGCGTCGCCCTTTCTTGCCCTTTTCCCAGAGCAGGGGTTCATTCTGAATTATGCCGTTTGCGCCCGGGATATTTGTCGTGCTCATGGTTTCACCTCACCTGCAACCGCATCCATAATCTCTTTGCCGGCCGTTTCCGTCACACAGAAAAGATAGCGCCCCTTATGCTCCGGGTAGTATTTTCCAAGTTCGAGGCCGGCGACAATTTTCTTTGCCAGCAAACGTTCATAGGTTGGCCGGAATTCTTCTTTGAACTCAACGACAAATTCGTTGAAGGTCGGAGAATCGAAGACGATTTTTGCACCCTTTGCCCTTAGCTGCGCCTTGAAATATTCGGCCTTGCTGTAATTGAGCCGGGCCAGTTCGCCAAGGCCTGAGCCACCGAGAGACGCCATATACATGGCGGCAATGAGCGTACAGATGCCCTGATTGGAGCAGATATTCGAGGTGGCCTTCTCCCTGCGGATGTGTTGCTCCCGGGTGGATAGCGTCAGAACAAATCCTCGTTTACCGTCGAGGTCCTGGGTCTGGCCGACCAGTCGGCCGGGCATGTTGCGGACAAATTCGTCGCGGCAGGCAAACATCCCGAGAGCCGCTCCGCCGAAAGAACGTGGCAGCCCAAAACTCTGACCCTCGCCGCAGACGATGTCGGCGCCGCAGGCACCGGGATTTTTCACGAGTCCGTAGGCCAGCGGCTCGGTAAAACTGGTGATAAAAAGTGCTCGGACGGCGTGAATGTCCTTACCAAGGGTCAGAAGGTCCTCGATCACCCCGAAGAAGTTCGGCGACTGGATCGCCACCGCCGCCACATCGCCGATTGCCGCAAGGCCGCTGAGATCGGTACGGCCATCAGGTCCCACCGGCAATTCGACCATCTCATAACAGGTCGGTTCCAGATAGGCCCTGGCAACTTCCCGGTAATGCGGATGGACGGCTGCGGAAACGGCAACTTTGGCTTTCTTCTTTGCCACCCGCAGTCCCATCAAAAGCCCTTCGGCCAGCGCCGAGGCACCGTCGTAGATGGAGGCATTGGCAACGTCCATCCCGAGCAATCTGGTGACCAGGGTTTGGTATTCGTAAATACCCTGCAGGGTGCCCTGAGCCATCTCCGGCTGATACGGGGTATAGGCGGTAAGGAACTCGGAGCGGCTCATAACGGTGCGGATCGTCTCCGGGATGTTGTGGTGATAGCTGCCGGCGCCGATCAGGACATTATAGGTGTGGTCCACCTGCATCGCCTCGGCCAGCTCCTGGGCATGTGCGGTCAATTGCCATTCGTCCATAGGTTCAGGCAGGCCCATGACCCCCTCGTAGCGGCAGGCGTCGGGAACCGAACAGAACAACTCTTCCAGGCTCTTCCGGCCTACAACTGCCAGCATCGCCTCTATTTCGTCATCGGTATGAGGTAAATAGCGCATGGCGTTATCCTCGCAGGAGTTGGCGATAGGCGTCGACGGTCAAAAGTTGCTCGAGTTCGCTGGTATCGGAAGGTTTAATTTCGACAATCCAGTTGCCGTACGGGTCTTGATTGATGAGTTCCGGGGCGTCGCCCAGCGACTCATTTACCGCGACGATCTCGCCGCCGACCGGCAGGTAGAGCTCGGACACCGCCTTGACCGACTCAAGCGTCCCGAACTGATCACCTTTGGCAAAGGTTGCCCCCACCTCCGGCAACTCGACGAAAACGATGTCCCCCAGCTGGTCCTGGGCATAATCGCTGATTCCGACCTTGAGGGTTGCGCCGCCTCCGGTCACCCACTCATGATCCTCGGTATACTTCAGTTCTTCGACAAAAATCACTTCACTCAATTCTTTCATGGCCTCGTCTCTCCTCTAGTGTTAGCAACCCAACATCTTGTCCATCGGCCTTCTGGCGGTCCTGTTCGGACGGACATCGGCGCGTATCTCAACGACTATCTTCCTTTTTCCGTCGGTCAATACAACCTTTTCCCCCGGAGCGCAGGGCTGCTCAAGAAGGACAAAGCCGCAGCATAGCCCTTTGGCCTGAAACTCCTTGTTGCCGGCAACACTGACAATCGCTCCATCGACCCGACCGATGGCCATATCCGTGGTGCAGGTGAGGATGACCCCGAGATGTTCGCCTGACTCCTTGGTGACAAAACTGCCCTCCCCAGCATTGATTTTGCGGGGATCAAAGCCGGCAAAGGGCAGGGTGTATTTCTGCCACCGGCTTTGCAACAAGGCTGGGCCGCCGATGAAATCCTTGGTAAAGGAGGTCATATCCTCGTTCCAGGAAAGCGCAAACTGCCAGGGATTATTTAAGAACGGCCAGGCGCCGATATCCTGATGGGACAGCGGCAAAACCGCTCCCGCCCTGAGCGAATCCCTGGCGGCCAGGCCGCAGGCCAGCATTCCTTTGTCCAACCCGGCGTCGAGAAGCAGGGTCCAGAGGGGGAGCAGGCGGTCGATGGCAACAAAGAGCTCAAAACCGAATTCGCCGGTATAGCCGGTGCGGGAAATCAGGACCGGGGTTGCATCGGCGAGGGTCACGGCGCTGTCAGCTGCAAACGGCCCGAAACCACCTTTGAAGGAAAAATAGGGCAGGTGGTCAAAAACCGTCGATGAATGCGCCAGGACTTTCTGCAGGATTATTGCCGCCAACGGGCCCTGGATATCCATCTTCCCGACCTTGTCGGTCAGGTCCTGAATGTCCACATCCTGCCCGTCGCCGTACTTTTTCAGGTGGGTGGCAATGATCCCGCCCATGCCGGCATTAACCACCACCATAAAGCTCTCGGGCCGCAGCTGATAAAGGATCGCATCATCAATAACCGTGCCGTCCTCTGCGAGAAAAATGCCGTACACGCACCTGCCGTTGGCTAAAGCGGTTTTTTCTTTGCCGATGCAGGTCTCAAGATCCTTGCTCAGGCACAGCTGCAGAAGAGTCCTTGCCCCCCGGCCTCGAACCGCCACCACCGCCATATGGCTGGTATCGAAAATGCCTGCCGCTCCAATAACCGCCAAATGCTCGGCCTTTGCTCCGGTTTTGTACCACAGAGGCATGTCATAATTACCAAAAAGGGCCATGTTGGCTCCCTGTTCGACATGCCATCCATGCAATACCGTCTTCTTCGGATTTTCCATTTCCTCACCTGATTGTCGGGTTAACAATGGTGCGCGCCCTGACCGCTTTACACCGGCAGGGTCAAAGGCACCTTCAGATTGAAACTCTTGTAAACGACGAAGGTCTCCACGGCCCTGACATTTTCCAACCTGGCGACCTCCTCGGTATAAAATTTCAGCATGGTGAATTCTTTGGTGAGGAGTACCGTCAGGATAAGGTCAAAACGGCCGGTCACCACACACACCGAAGTGACGCCGCGTAATTTACTGAATTCCTCGCCTTTTTTAACCAGATCCATATCCTTCAGCCGCACTCCGACCATGACGATGGACTGGTCCGGAACCGCCTCGGGATCGACCAGAGCGGTGATATCCAGCACCCCCTCATCTTTCAACTTTTTCACCCGGGCCCGCACTGTTCCTTCGGAAAGGGCCAGGGATTCGGCAATCTGCTTAAAGGGCATTCTGCCGTCTCTGAGATGATTGATAATAGCCAGATTTATTTCATCGATATCCATGACGGAACACCACCTCGCGGGTACTTATTTTTTGCAAAACCATACGATGAATAAATCATGTTGTCAATATTTGTAAATAAATTTACGTAAAAGGTAAAATTTAATGAAATTAATTACGCATTACGCATTCACAAAACGGCATTTATTTAATTATAGATCATTTCTGCGCTGTTATGCAATCTGCAACCCAAGGGCTATTATCCCCTCCCACAGCAAAGGGGACTCTTTTTAGTGCCCCCTTGAGGGGTATAAGTACCTTCACGAAATTCATTCTTAAAAAACAAGCAATGAACTTCTAGGTACTAAAGATATTTGGCGTAAACTTCCGAGGCACCAGCGGCGTGGGCGCCGCGTAACGCTTTATCGGCCAGGCGATTGATGGCGGCAATGTTGCCGTGGCTCAAGGCGTGAATTTTGCGGATGGTTTCGTAAGGGAAAAGGGCTGTCGAGTAACTCCCTCTGCCGGCTGACACAAGCTGCAGACAGAAACGGAGATAATCGGCGGTATCTTTTATATTCAGTGGTTCAAGATAGAGTTGGCAATTGGTCTCGTCTTCAAAATACTCGATGGTGGTGGCAACCATCTTGGTTTCCATTTCTTTGGTGCCGAAGAGAATCAGTTGCAGCATCTCAGCCCCATCGCCTTCGCCATAGGCGTTGGTTAAGGTGCGGATAATCCCTTCCATGGCGGCCGGATACATCTTTTCGACATCGTCGACCAAGAGCACCACCCGTTGCCCACCTCGTCTTTTTTCATTAAGAACGTTTTTTATCCGGACCAACAGCTCAGCCTGGGACGCCTCCGCAATACCTTCGATGGCAAGATTGCCGGCCACCTCGTACAACACAGCGGCAACCGAGCCGCCCTGATCTGTTGCCGGAAAAACTTCATAGGATGCCGGCAAGGTGCTTCGCAATTTATCCACCAGGAGCGATTTGCCGCTGCCTGCCTCCCCGGTCACCTTGATAAGGGGCTTGCCTTTTTCCAAGAGTTCCAGGAGTTGGCTGTATACCTCCAAACGTTCCGACCAGGGAACGTCCATGCAACAGGGCCTGACGCCTTCTTGAAATGCAAAAAGCAACAGCCCCAGATCGACATCCGGTTTACTCGCACTTTCAGAGACACTTTCAAGTTGAGCAGAGCCCTTCATGGCACCGCTTTGTAGAGCACAATCGAGAATGGCTCCAGGTTCAACCGTCAGCTTGCTGGTTTCCACTGTCCCCACATGGCAGCCGCCTCGACGCAGGGCTAGAGAGTCAGTAACCACCCGGCCTTCCATATGGCCGGAGCAATTAATGGTCGTCGCCTTGATGTCGCCGGAGATCTTCCCGGATTGACGAATATCGAGAATTTCACCGGAAAACGCGCCATCAAGAGTCCCTTCCAAAACGACTCGGCCATGACACTCCACAGTCCCGGTGATCACCATGAACCGAGTTATAATGCTTTCGTTTTCATCAACCATTCGCAACTCGCAAGAACCCGCTTCGGGCGACCCTGAAATTATCATTTTTAACTCTTCGCCCCAAGGTAGCATGTTCAGCGGCGGCTGCAAGGAAAACATGCATTTTTTCGGTTAACGGATCGACTTCGATCTCAGCAAAGAGCCCAGCCCCATCTGCCCTCTCCCATAGGATCGAGATTTTCATATACGGAGGGGAAATTTTTGTTCACCCAAATTCCCACTTAATGCCGTGTCGGTTAAAATAAGGGTTGATAACTGATTTGCAAATTCGTACTCTTCTTAGTAGGAGGCGCAACATTGGGCAAGCCAACTGTTGTTCTTTATTATTTACTCTCTAGCCGAGGAGCAAGCATGGATACCCAACATGACAAGATTGAAACAACCGAACAACATGACCTTGAAGATGGCGACGCTATTGAAAAGGCTTTTCAGCAAATGGAAGTTCTCTACAAATCCCGCTGCGTCCAAGCTCCGCTTGGCGCAAATATCACCATTCGGGAGATTAAAAAAGAAGAATAATCCTGAGTTGTTCATTGACCCGGTAAAACCTCATTCCACCCTGGTTTTTCCCCTCATAATCTGGTATAGACAACCACTTTCTCAAAATCAGCGTCATCCACCCCAAGAGTCCTCCAGCGGAAGCAACACACATGCACTTCGACAACCCAGCGATACTTCAATTCATTAAATACGCTTTGGCTGGTGGTCTTGCCACGGTTACCCATATTATCATTTTCCATTTCATCGCCTGGAAGGTATTCCCCTCTCTGCAGGAGAAGGATCATGCGGTTCGGTTCTTCAAGCTGACCATCAGAAGGATCAACGACACCACCCGAGCTCGCAACTCAATGATCGGCAACTTCATCGCCTTTCTCATTGCCAACATGGTTGCCTATATCACCAATATTCTCTTTGTCTTTCAAGGTGGGAAATACCCCATCGTCATTGAGATCCTTCTCTTTTACGCGGTTTCGGGTATAAGCGCCTTCATTGGCACAATGCTGATGGGACTTCTCATCAGACGCTTCGGCCTTCTCACCACCTACGCCTTTGTCGCCAACATTTTCACGGCGGTGATGTTCAATTACGTGATGCGTAAATTCTTTATTTTTAACGGATAGAGCCTCTTGCAAAATGAGGATTTTCGTTCAAAATCAAGGCATGCGAAAAATTTTAACGCAGGCATATAATTAATGTTCCGAGGATAAAATTTTGAGCATAACGCCGAGTTTGGGCGAAAAGACCATTTTGCAAGAGGCTCGGATAGAAAAGCACGACTGGATTTTCCCATCCTAACAGCAGACAGATCCCTGGCTTTTATGGTTCAAGTTCTGCCGATTCGCCAATTTTCCAGACCAGCATAGCGCCGACGATATAATTGTAATGGGTGCCGACGAGCGGACTGTCTTCATAAACCGCCCCGTCTATATTTATCCAGCGGCCATAACAACTCGCCGAGAAACTGGGGGTCAACTCCTTGGTGATGCTGCCCGACAACTGCAGACCACCATAGCCGCCCTCAGCTTCATAATATCGACGATTAGGGGTGACATCGGCAAGGGGAACCTCATAAAAATACTGGTGCATCGCAGCGTCGGCAAACCTTACGCCGGTGCTTAAATGAAAGCGAACATCCTGCTCCTTGAATATCCTTGAATCCCTATAGATCAATGACAAGTCGGACACATATCCTTCATAGCCGACGTCAAGACCACCATCAAAGTCAAAAGAAAGAGCCGCCCGGAGGGTGGCCTGGAAAAAGAAGGAATCCCGCTCGCCATAATCGAAGAAATAATAGTTCAGTGCTGGACCTACTTCCCCTATGGCACTGAGATCGTCCATACCCGCTCTGGCTTTATCATCACCTACCGGGGTATTGCCGGCAAGGGAGATATCCGTCTCAAGCTGTTTGTAGCGAAAAAATATGCCGCGAATCCCTTCACGATTAGCCTTAACTGTTTCTCCCCGGTAGACGAAATAGGGCAGAGGAAAGGCATAGGTTTGATATTCATTCGATCCGGGATAATGCGGAAAGTGGGCAGCTAAACCGACAATTCCATATTCATAGAGGGGGAGTTTATCTCCCTGCGTAACAACTGATTCGCCGACACACTCCCCGGGCCACCATGGACAGAGGGTTAAAAGTCCAACGAGAAAACATCCTGATCTTCTGTTCACTTGCCACCTCGCAGAAAATGATGCGGACTACAGGAAAAAGATAGGTGCATGGGCTCGCCCCTTGCCCTGACCGGTACGCACGTCCCTAGCGGCGGTACGTTGCCACGGCGGTATTGTTGGCCCTGTCTTGGCCGACCGGTGCATGCACACGTCTCGACTGCCAATACCTACCCTGCCAATAGGCATCATCAAGACTGGAGAGTGTCACCCCTTTCGAAACGGATGCATGTATAAATTGATCATCGGCAAGATAAATTCCCACATGTTTCTTCGATCTCCCGGTGTTGAAAAAGACCAGGTCTCCGCTTTTCAATGAAGCCCTTGCAATTTCCTGGCCGCTTTCGGCCTGTTCTCCGGCTGTTCTCGGCAATGCAAGCCTGAACACATCCCGGTAGGCAAGGGCTGTAAAGCCGGAACAGTCGATACCAGTAGCCGACATCCCGCCATCCACATAGGGGGTACCCCGCCACTGTTCGTAATGACGTTTAAGAAGAAGCACGTTTTCTTTGCCGGCAACGGATTTTTCGGCAACGGAGATACGCTTTTGCTGGGGCATGTACAAGACCTGAACCTTTGGCGCACATCCCGGTAGAAAAAAGAATACAACAGCGATTACAAATAGTTGAGACAAGCCAAATGGTCTGGATGTCCGCCACCTGGTTTTTTCAGCGAACGTTCTTTTAGTACCGATAGCCATTGGCCCCCCGCGCCCTTTCTGCTTCAACCTCTAAATAGTTGCGATCTATGCGTACAACCTCATTGATAATAAAGGAAATATATTTTAAATTCAATGGCTGGGACAACGAAAATAGCGAAAAACACCGGTTCTTTCACTCATTTCCAATAAAATTTCCATCAACTGCCCTAAAACAGGTCAACCACAAAGCCGGCGATGATTTATCGCTTCCCGCCCGTGCTGCTCTTTCGGGATTTGTTCCGGTTGGATGTGGTCGATGCAGCGTTACCTGCGCTTCTCTGATGTCTCCTGCCATCGGCAGCCCCTTGAGCTTTTTCTCCCTCCTGCCCCTCACCACCTTTTCTTGGTTTGCGGTGGACATTTTTAGCAACGCCTGCCTGTTTCCGGCAATCGCTCTGGGTCGGCACCTGCACCTGCTCCTGCTTCGGATTCCTTGGTTTCTTCGGCTTCTTCGGCCGCGCCTTCATGAGGCAGCTTAACGGTACGCTATGTTTTGGGAGAAAACCAGCCACAACCTCGCGCACCAGGAGCTTTTGCAGGAGCGTCTCGATTGCCGAAAGCAGGCTGATCTCATCGGCACTGACCAGAGAAATTGCTGCACCTTCCAGGCCGGCACGACCGGTTCGGCCGATACGATGAATATAATCTTCAGCGACTTTCGGCAGGTCAAAATTGAACACATGCGAAAGTTCGCTGATGTCGATACCACGTGAGGCAATATCCGTGGCAACCAGGACTCGAATGGTGTTTGCTTTAAAGTCGGCAAGTGCACGGGTACGGACGCCTTGACTTTTTTCGCCATGAATCGCCAGCGCCGAGATACCTTGATCGGCAAGTTTTTGTACTAAACGATCGGCATCGATCCTCGTGCGGGTGAAAACCAGCACCTGCTGCCAATCATTATTGTGGAGTAAGTGACAAAGCAAATCCGCCTTTTTACTTTTGTCCACCTCGTAGACCCACTGTTTGACGCTCTTAGCCGCGGAGTTTCGGGGGTCGACCTCTATTCTCAGCGGATTTTGCAGCAACCTGCCGGCAAGTGTCCGGATGGGATCCGGAAAAGTGGCGGAAAACAACAGATTTTGTCGCCTTCTGGGTAACAAATCAAGTATCTTGCCAATATCCTCCAGAAACCCCAGATCGAGCATCCGGTCCGCCTCATCAAGCACCAGCACCTGCACCTGCAAAAACTTCACGGTGTTCTGCTGGTAAAGATCAAGCAAGCGCCCCGGGGTGGCAACCAGAATATCGATTCCGCTGCGCAGTTTCATCATCTGTGGATTGATCTTCACTCCACCATAGATAACGCCGGCCGTCAGCGGCAGATATTTGCCATAAGCGGCAATGGCCTCTCCAATCTGCACCGCAAGCTCGCGAGTCGGTGCCAGCACCAGGGCGCGAATGTGATTGGGCTTTACCTTCTGGCCACCGACAAGACGCTGCAGCAAGGGCAGGGCAAAAGCGGCGGTTTTCCCTGTTCCGGTTTGGGCCGCGGCCATGACATCTTTGCCGGAAAGAACCGCCGGTATAGCCTGGAGCTGCACCGGAGTAGGGTCGATATAGCCAAGCGCACCTACAGTGCGAAGAAGAGATTCGGAAAGACCAAGTGAATGAAATGACATAACAGGTTTTTCTAAAAGGGCTTGCATGGTGTCCGAATGGATCATGGCGTTGTGAATGAAGACAGAGAGAATTTTTGACAGTATCGGACTATACCAGTCCCGGCGGCAGACTCAAGAGATATTGGTTTCTTGTAAAAAACAAGAAACCAATCTGTAAGGTAAAAGAGACGTTTCAAAATCTCTTCCTGGTGGTATAACTCCCCTCGCACCCTCGCACCGAGGGTGGTTGCACGCAAGAGTTGTGTGGCTAAAATCTTCCTCTCAAACCTTCCATTCTTTTGACTCGTGGCAACGATTATGCTGGGAACAATAGCAAATACTTTAGCAATCATCGCCGGCAGTCTCCTCGGGCTTCTCTTTAGCAGGGGCATCGCCGACAACTATAAAGAAATCATCCTCAGCGGCGTCGGGCTTTCGGTGGTGCTCATTGGTATAAAAAGCGCCCTGGTTTCGGGTGATCTGATGGTGGTTATTTTTTCCGTTGTCCTTGGCGCTTTACTGGGCGAGGCTTTGCAGATCGAGAAACAATTGCAGATGGTCGGGGCCTTTCTCGAAAGCAAAGTGGCAGCCAAATCCAGCGACAGAAAGTCGTTTGCCAGAGGCTTTGTCACCGCCAGTCTGGTTTTCTGCGTTGGCTCGATGGCGATTGTCGGATCCCTGGAAAGTGGCTTGACGGGAAACCATCAGACCTTATTTGCCAAATCGGTGCTCGATGGGGTGACCTCCGTCATCTTTGCTTCAACCATGGGGCTGGGGGTGATGTTTTCGAGTATCGCCGTGTTCCTTTACCAGGGCATACTCACTGTTACCGCCGGCTTCATGAAAGACGTCCTGGTGCCTGAAACAATAGCACAAATGACCTCGGTCGGTGGCCTGCTCATCATGGCTATCGGCTTCAATATGCTGAAGATTACCACTATACGGGTCGGCAACCTGCTCCCCGCCATCTTCCTGCCCTTGGCCTATTTTGCCCTGCGCCAATGGTTTTCCTAAAGCGGGCTGACGCCCGCAACCCAAAGGCTATAATCCCCTCCCACAACAGAGGGGATAAGTACCTTGAGACAGATTGATTTCTTGTAAAAAAACAAGAAACCAATCTGTAAGGTACTAAACCCGGCAAGGCCAATTCACCCCCCTTTCTTTTTCACTCCTCTATTCTGCTGTTTTTCAAAGCCGGGCCACGCCAAGAAAAATGGCATGCAAGGCGACAATAACGACAATAAAGGCGGAGCGGGCGGTTTCATGGCTTATTCCAGGAAACCGGTAGTGCAGGTGTCCATGCGGGCAACCGGCGATACAGTCACCGCACAAGGAGCAACTGAGTCCCGCCCGACCGGCCTCAATGTCCGGGGCGGCAAGTGCCCCATAGCGGCAGACCTGGGTACAGATCCCGCATTTACAGCACCCTGAACCCATACGGATACGCCAGGGATTGATTTTGCCGAAGATATTGGCAAGGAGCCCCATGGGGCAATAGGTGGTACAGTGACTCATGATCCCGGTCCGTTTCGACCAGACCAGCATGATAACAACACCAACAACTCCAAATACGGCGGCAAGTGCGACCGCAAGACCACGTGGCTGACCGCTTCTGCCAAGAAGAAAGGCCCCGGCAAGAACCGCAACACATATCAGCCACCGCGCCACCTTTGTCCATCCCGGCAGGGTACCGACCCGCTTCCTAGCCATCGCCGCCCAGTTGTCCCAGGCGCCGATATAACAAAGATGGCTGCACCAGGCCGGGCCGACGAGTATCAAGGTCACAGTAAAAAGAATGAGCATAAAAAACCCATCGCCACGGTACAATGGCCCGGCAGCAATCAGCGCCGGTATAGGCAGATGCAGCTTGCCGGTCATTAAAAACCGCTCAAAGCCTAGGATTCCTAAAAAAAGTTGAAGAAAAAACAGCGCCGAAAAAACTGCCCAGACCCTTCGCCGCCATTGTGGTGAATCTTCCGGCCTGAGCATCTTTCCAGCGATCCAGGCGGCGTAGCAACCGAGCAGGATAACCACCAGCCAGCCGCCGCTTGGAAAAAAGCGATCGAGGAGGATAATGTCAAGTGAGGTCTTTTGCTTGGCGATGGACAGCCCGACTGTCGTAAGAAGAAAGGCCAACCCCTGAACCAGGCTGCCGGGCCGGGAATGGCGGCACGCCCTGCGGAAGTGCAGCAGGGCTGCAACCAGACATACGGCAGTAACAACACCAAGTATCGCCGCCAATCGCAACCATGGCAGGCCGAGGGCCATGCGCTGCTGCACGAGGGTAAAGGTAATATCGCCCCACAGCCAAGTTCCAAAGCCGAGAAGACCGGCCAAGGCCCAACTCTTCCATGATAGCGGCGCGACCGCCAGAATACTTGCCACAAGCCAGAAGATGGCACCACCGGGACTGCCGGCCCGAAAGGCATGCGCGGCGAGAAAGAACAGGCTTGGAATTGTAAGGATGATCGTAATCATAGGTATGTTGTGCTTGCTGAAGATTGATCAATTTCAAAGAGCATATAGTCAAAATTACCATGATGCCATTGACCTGAGTCAAAACAAACAATTATTCCTGTACTCGGCGCTCCGGCTATAAAAGGATATCTGACCACAACAGCTCCAGTTTACGCATAATCTCCCTATAATCTTTGATATTTCCTCCCCCTTGGTTATAGTAGAAAAAGGAAACGGCCAATGCAGACATACGTATCACTTCTGAACCGGCAAAGGAGTCACCCCATGGGACGTAGCCCCATCGATCCGCCAGCCCCTATCGATCATCTCTCTATCCTCGACGAAAACGGCAAGCTCGACACAGCTCTCCAGCCCGACATCACAAACGACATGCACCTGAAGATGTTTCGGGCGATGCTTCTTGGCCGCCGCTTTGATGAGAAGATGCTTGACCTGCAGCGCCAGGGACGGATCGGTACCTTCCCGCCGATCAAGGGCCAGGAGGCGGCGCAGATCGGCAGTGTGGCGCTTCTCCGCGACAGCGACTGGCTGGCCCCCTCTTTTCGCGAAACGGCGGCGGAGATCATGCGCGGCCGCACCATGGAGAGTGTCATGCTCTATTATAACGGCTTTAACGAGGGCACCCTTATCCCCACAGGCCAAAGGGATCTGCCCATGTCGGTACCGGTCGCCTCGCAGATTATCCACGCGGTCGGCCTCGGTTGGGCGGCCAAATACCGGCACACCGACGAGGTGGTCATGGTCTTTTTCGGCGACGGAGCCACCTCGGAAGGCGATTTTCACGAAGCACTTAACTGCGCCGCGGTGTATCAGACGCCGGTGATCTTTGTCTGTCAGAACAATCAGTGGGCAATCTCCATCCCTCTCGCCAAACAAACCCACTCGAAGACCCTGGCGCAGAAGGCCTTGGCCTATGGTATGCCGGGCATCCAGGTTGACGGCAACGATATTCTGGCGGTGTATGCGGCAACCGCCGAGGCAATAGCCAGGGCAAGAAGCGGCGGTGGCCCAACCTTGATTGAATGCGTGACCTACCGGATCATGATGCACACCACCTCCGATGATCCGAAAAAATATCGGAGCGAGGAGGAGGTCGAGCTTTGGCGAAAAAAAGAGCCGCTGATCCGCTACCGCAACTATCTCATAAACAATAATATCCTCTCGGAACCACTCCTTGCGCAGCTTGAGGAGGAGATAAAAGAAGAAATCCGCACCGCCGTCGACCGAGCGGAGATACAAATGAAAAATCTCGGCGCCCCCCTTGATATGTTCGATCATCTTTATGCCGAACTGCCGCCCCATTTGCAGTTGCAAAAAGAACAACTGACCAAAGAATTGGCAATTGTTACCGGGGAGGTGCAGCATGGCTAAGATGACCATGGTCGAGTCGCTCAATCTGGCGCTTCGCCAGGAAATGCGGCGAGATGATTCAGTAGTCCTTCTCGGCCAAGATATCGGCCGGGACGGCGGGGTGTTCCGGGTAACCGATGGTCTCTTTGGCGAATTCGGCGAGGAGCGGATCGTTGATACGCCGCTCGCCGAATCGGCGATCGTCGGCATGTCGATCGGCATGGCCGTGTATGGGCTGCGACCGGTTTGCGAGATGCAGTTCTCGGGCTTTGCCTACCAAGGCTTTCACCAACTGGAAAACCACGCCGCCCGCATGCGCTGGCGCAGCCAGGGCCGACTCAGTGTACCGATGGTCATGCGCGCCCCCTACGGCGGCGGAGTACGGGCGCTGGAACACCACTCCGAAAGCCGCGAGGCTTACTGGGCACACACCCCCGGCCTGAAAGTCGTCATCCCCTCCGGGCCGCGCAACGCCAGAGCCCTCCTTATCAGCGCCATCCGCGACCCCGATCCGGTGATCTTTTACGAGGCCAAGGCCCTGTACCGCGCCTTCCGCGAAGAGGTGCCGGAGGAAGAAGAGTGCCTGCCCATCGGACGCGCAAACATCGTCAGGCCAGGCAATGCCCTGACCATGATCAGCTACGGCGCCATGCTGCGCCCGACCCTTGAAGCAGCCGATGAGTTACAGCAAAGTGACGGAGTGGAAGCAGAGGTCATTGACCTCCTCACCATCTCGCCTCTCGACAGCGACCTGCTGGTGGCCTCGGTGAAAAAAACCGGGCGGGCAGTGATCGTCCATGAGGCGCCGCAGAGCTTTGGCGCCGGGGCGGAAATCGCCGCGCGTCTTATGGAAGGCGCTTTCTACTTCCTTGAGGCACCGATAGAGAGGGTCACCGGTTTTGATATTATCATCCCCTATTTCAGCAGGGAAAAAAGCTACCTGCCCGGGGTGCAGCGCATCGTCGCAGCGGCGCGCAGGACCCTCACCATTTAATAACGGAGCACCTATGACCACATCGTTTCGACTGCCGGATCTCGGCGAAGGCGTTCACGAGGCGGAGATTCTTGCCATCCCGGTTGTTTCCGGCCAGGCTATCGAAGAGGGGCAGCTTATCCTGGAAATCGAAACCGACAAGGCCGCCGTGGAAATCCCTTCGCCCTTTACCGGGGTCGTGGGCGACATTTTGGTCAAGGTCGGCGACATGGCGATCGTCGGCGATGTGCTGATGACCTTTGAAACCGACGCCGGGCAATTGAAGGCGCAGCAGCAAGTCGACACCCCACCGCTTGCGGAAAATGTGCTGCCTGTAAAAAAATACGGGCAAGGACCGACCCCCGCCTCGCCGTCTACGAGGCGGCTGGCGCGCGAACTGGGCGTCGATCTGCGGGCGGTGACCGCCACCGGTTCAGGCGGCGTCGTTACCAGGGAGGATGTCGAGGCCCATGCCCGGCAAAAAGAGCAGCCTTCCCCGTCGCCACCGGCTGCGGCTGTGGCCGTCGTGGCACCGCTTGTTCCTGCCCGTCTGCCCGCCGCGCCATCACCGATGTCGCTTCCCGATTTTGCTAAATGGGGTCCGGTCGAGCGGCAACCATTCCGCTCCATCCGCAGGGCAACCGCCACCCAGATGACCGCCTCCTGGACCCAGATTCCCCATGTCCACTGCCAGGACAGTATCGATATCACAAGACTTGAGGCCTTCCGGCAAAAACATAAGGCCGAGATAGCCGCCGCCGGCGGCCGCCTGACCATGACCGTCTTTGCCATGAAGGCGGTGGCAACCGCTCTCAAAACCTATCCGAGCTTTAATGCCAGCCTCGATCTTGCAGCCCAGGAAATCATCGTTAAAAACTATTTTCATATCGGTATTGCAGCAGACAGCGAAAATGGCCTGCTGGTGCCGGTGATCCGCGACGTCGACCGCAAAAGCATCAAGGAGCTGGCGATTGAACTGCACGGCGCCATCACCCGCGTCCGCAGCGGCAAATTCAACCGCGATGAACTGCAGGGCGGCACCTTTACCATCACCAACGCAGGGGCGCTCGGCGGGCACCAATTTTCAGCGATCGTCAATTACCCCGAGGTGGCCATCCTCGGACTCGGCCAGGGGCGGATGCAGCCGGTGGTCATAACCGACGAGGACGGCAAACATGAGATCGTCCCCCGGTTGATCATGCCCATTGTTCTCTGCTTTGACCACCGAGTGGTCGACGGCGCCGATGCCATCCGCTTTCTGCGGTTGGTGATGAATGCCCTGGAAGACCCGGATGAACTGCTTATCACCATGATCTAGAAGTGTACAAGGAGGAAACAATCATGGTAATGGGCGATATGGAAATGAGCACCGACCTGCTGGTGGTCGGCGGCGGGCCCGGCGGCTACAGCGCCGCCTTCCGGGCGGCCGACCTCGGTCTTGACGTCATCCTCGTTGACCAGAGGCCTCGCCTCGGCGGCCTCTGCCTGCATGCCGGCTGCATCCCCTCGAAGTCCCTCCTGCATCTCACCCAACTCCTCGACCAAACCCGACGAGCCGGGAAAATGGGGCTGCGATTTGCTGAACCGGCCATCGATCTTGCGGCAATGCGGGCTTGGCAGCAGCAGGTCATCACCAGCATAGCCGACAATCTCATGAACCTCGGCAAACGCCGCGGGATCTTGGTAATCCAGGGCCGGGCGCGCTTTTCCGGCTCAGGCACAGTGCGCCTGGAAGAAGCTGAGATAAGCGGCATTAAGTTCAAACAGGCAATCATCGCCACCGGCTCCCGGCCACGCCCCCTGCCGGGCCTTGTGTTTTCTCCCGGCAGCAGAATCATGGGTTCGACTGCGGCGCTTTCGCTTGCCGAGATCCCCAAAAGCCTCGTGGTGGTTGGCGGCGGTTATGTTGGTCTGGAAATCGGCTCGATTTATGCCGCCCTCGGCAGCCGGGTGACTCTGATGGAAATGAAGGACCGCCTGCTGGCCAAGGCCGATGCCGATCTGGTAGTTCCACTGCAAACGCGGCTTACCGAACACTTTGCCGCCATTCACCTCGGCACGCGCGTCGAAGGCCTTTCGGAAACCGCGGCGGGCGTTGTTGTCCGCTACACTCAGGATGGCAAAACCGCCGAGCAGGTCGCCGACCGGGTTCTTCTGGCCATTGGCCGAATCCCCAACTGCGATGACCTGGGCCTGGAATATACCGAGGTAACTCTTGACGACCGGGGATGTATCAAAATCGATGAACAGCAGCGAACCACCGATGCGCGGATCTTTGCCGCAGGCGATGTGGCAGGCGGGATCATGCTTGCGCATAAGGCCACCAGGCAAGGCCGGATAGCGGCCGAGGTGATAAGCGGCAAAAAGACAGGCTTTGATGTCCGGGCCATCCCGGCTGTCGTCTATACCGAACCGCAGATCGCCTGGTGCGGGTTGACGGAAAAAGATGCCAGGCTGGAGGGTATTGCCCATGCGGTGCAGCGCTTTCCCCGACAAGGTACCGAACGGCTTCAAGCCCTGGGTCATCCGGGCGGCTTTACCAAGCTCATCACCAACCCCGCTGACGGCCGCATCCTCGGCGTCGGCATGGTCGGCGGCAAGGCCGAAGGCTTTATCGGCGAAGCGGCTCTGGCCATCGAGATGGGCGCCCTGGCCGAGGATCTGGCACTGGTTCTTCACCCCTTCCCGACTCTTGCCGAAACCGAAGGTGAGACGATGGAGATTTTCCCCGGAGACTCCGCCCGATGACGGTCCCTCCGAACCACCATCCTCCCAGGCAACACTGCTAGATATTGCGGTACATCCGATACAAAGCGCCGGACTGCAGGCCGTCGTAGCCAGCCAGAAACCTTTCTCAAAGGAAAAACGATACCGAGGAGTTACAAGCGATTTTTGAGGAATATTTTATCCAGGAAGGTACATTCAAAATATTCAATGAGTCAAAAACCCGAGGCTAGATAGCAATCGTGCATCAAACTATGCTTAAATATGGCTACTTATCTAGATATTCAGGAATTTTCTTCTACCTGTTATTTGTCCCTTCGGTTAAGGTCTTTTGGAAATATGTGGACTATTGAATGATCTCGATAAAGGTTATTTGAAATGATGCTGTAATCCAGTATAGTTCTTATGTTGGATTTTTATGCTGAAATTCTAATCTGATTCAGACACTTTCCCTTCCACTGCCATAGTGACCCCAGAACACAGAAAAATAATCCTATAGGTGAGCTATGACATCATCAATAAAATCTTCTAGACCGGAAGTTCAAACTGCTCCCGAGGTTATCGACAAGGAACAATTCATAAGGCTGGACTCAATCGCCTTCGTCGAAAACTTAGGTGAAGATACCGAGTGGAGCTTCGATGAAATTACATTAAGTGACATTAACCTGTTGGTTGGCAAAAACTCCTCAGGCAAATCTCGTGTTTTGAACGTCATAGCGGGCTTAGCACAACTGCTACGAGGAGACTTACCGAAGTTGTTCCCTAGCGGTAATTTTATCCTTCAGTTCTCGACTAATGCCCATAAGTACACATACGATCTGTCCATAAGTAATAGTCAAGTTCAACATGAAAAATTCTTCATGAACGGCAAAATACTACTTGATCGTGCCGAAAAAGGAATCGGGCGCATATGGGCGGAAGGTATTAACCAAGAAATCGACTTTGAGGCCCCCCAAGACCAACTGGCAGCCAAAGTTCGACGTGACAAAATTCAGCATCCGTTTTTTGAAGATCTTCATTCTTGGGCATCTCTGTCGAGACATTTTCAATTTGGGTCGCCATGTGGAAAAGATGTTCTAGGTATGGCAAGTGATCTCCTCACTGGAAAAGTGCAAGACGCTTCGCAAGTTAGCGACTCAAGCCACGTGGTTAAGCTCTATGTTAGTGCTTTCAATGAGTTCGGAGACGCCTTCGACCAAAGCATTCTTTGTGATCTCGGAATTTTAGGATACGACTGCACCGATGTCGGAACAGAAGGAGTAGATCCTGCTGTCATTCAGGTTCACATGCCGCTTCTGTGGCTTTTTGTCCAAGAACGTGACCTCAAATCGAAAACAACCCAGGTGAACATGTCACAAGGCATGTTTCGGGCGTTATCACTAGTAATACATTTGAACTATTGCATTTTTAAAGGAATTCCGAGAACCATGCTGATAGATGATATTGGAGAAGGGCTCGATTTTTCTCGGGCTCAGGCCTTTATTTCATTGCTGATTGAACGTGCCAAGGGAAACAAGCTACAGATGATAATGACCACCAATGACCGCTTCATTATGAATGGCGTCCCTCTATGCTATTGGGGGATCGTTCGACGGCATGCCAACAAAGTACATGTGCTTAATGAAAGAAACTCTAGGGAGATATTTGATGACTTCAGCAGTCTCGGTCTGAATAACTTCGATTTCTTTTCGACTAATTTTTTCGAAGAGGGAAGGGATCAGAGTTGAGGAAACTTGCCATATTTGTAGAAGGACAAACCGAGCAGATTTTTGTCCAACGCTTCTTGGCCGAGATTGGTGGTGAACGGAACATAACTTTTGAAGTCCGGGTACTCAGTGGAGGTAGCTTCACAACTCTCCGTAGTACTGAGATCATTGACCCAGTGAATCCGATTAGTTACTATATCCTCATAGTGAATTGTCAAAATGACGAAAAAGTGAAATCGGTCGTTCTTGATCAACGTGCCTCGCTAACTAAAAACGGATACTCGCTTGTGCTGGGGCTACGTGACCTCTATCCACTCCAACTTCCTGATCTAGAGAAGACCAAAAATGATCTTAAGTATGGCATACCAACAAATGGCGTCCCCATATTCATATTGTTAGCTGTAACGGAAATTGAAGCGTGGTTCCTTCAGGAGTACACTCATTTCCAAAAAATCGATGATAAGCTCGACCCTGCAAGTTTCAAAAGAGATTTCGGTTTTGATCCAATGACTGATAGCGCAGAGATGGTTGTTGCTCCGGCTGCACTTCTCAACGAAATCTATTCGTCTGTTGGCAAGGCCTACAAGAAAAAACGCTCGCAAGTTGAACGAACTGTAAGTGAACTTGACTACGAACGTCTTTATTTTGATATTCCCCCAAAACTTCCACATTTAGGAGAGTTTTTGGCACACATTGATGGTTTTTTCAGCCACGCCTAGAGCATAAGAGACTACAACTGTTTAAGACCTCGTTATCAAAGTCCACATAGCTCCTATAAATTTATAAGGCAGGTAAGGCAGGGACATCTCCCTATTTATTGTGAAGAACTTTCGTGCCTGCCTGCGAAATCCAGGTGATCCAGCCAAGAGATTTTTAACAACGGCTTATTTTATTGTCCATGTATGGGCTTGGCCTCAAGACGCACCCCGAGGGCAGCGCACACCCGGATGATGGTATCGAAGCGGGGTCTGGAATTGGGCCGCAATGCCTTATACAACGCTTCACGGGTTATTCCGGAACCTTTGGCAATCTCGCTCATGCCGCGGGCGCGGGCAATATCGCCGAGAGCGGCAGACAGTAAGGATGGATCGTTTTCCGCCATAATTACGGTGAGGTAAGCGGCTACATCCTCTTCGTCCTTGAGGTATTCGGCAGGATCGAAATCAGGCAGATCGGCTGCGTTTATTTTTTTAGTCATGATTCACTCCTCTATCAAGGCCGCGAGTTTCACAGCCTTGGCAATATCAGTGGATTGGGTTGATTTGTCACCGCCACCAAGCATTACAATCAATACCGTCCCTCGTTGTGTGTAGTACATCCGCCAGCCCGGCCCAAAATGTTCACGCATTTCGAACACCCCTTCACCCACGGCTTTCACATCGCCCAAGTTGCCCAGCATCGCCTTACGCAAACGGCCATTCAGTCTTTGTCTGACAAGACGGTCCTTTAAACCGGCCAGCCATTCGTCAAAAACTGGGGTGGTTTTTATAATATGCATGCCTTATATGTAATCGTTTGGATACATCCTGTCAAGGCAAGTTGAAGAGTCCATCGGGGTAGCAGTTTAGCCGATCCCCCATGGGTGCCTGAGGTTTACAGGATCACCGGTTTAAATGACTCTTGTCAAGTAAAAACCGGGGCAGATACTGTATACATATGGGTACTGATGGTGGGATTCCCGCCCGCTTTCCCTGTATCAAGCTATAAAAACAAGAAATGAATTTCCAAGGTACTGATTGATTGCATTCCCAGCAACTCGACAATACAATAGAAAGAGGAATAGATTTTCGGCAGGGCGCAAAGCGCCAAAAGAAAGATCGAAAAACCCCCTTTCTTAACAGTCCCTTGCACCCCCTGCAGGTATCTGCACTGTTCCGGCTGACCATTTTTGCCGGAACTCCTTTTATCGGAGGCTCTTTATGCGAATAGTGATTGTCGGCAGCGGCGCCATTGGCAGACTTTTTGGCTCCTTTTTAATCCGGGGCGGTAGCGAAATCACTCTGATCGATATCGACCATGGTGTCCTAGGTGCACTGCGGGAAAAGGGTATCGGCATCCTCGAAGGCGATGGGGAACATCCCGATAACGCAGAAACATTTCCTGTACAGGCACTCCATTCGGCGACATCCATCACCGAGGCCGACCTTGTCCTCCTCCTCGTCAAATCCCAGGCCACCAAGGCAGCAGTGCTAGACGTCGCCCATCTGATCACCGACAAATGTCCCTTGCTGTGCATCCAGACCGGACTCGGTAATCTGGAGGTCACCCGGGAAATCGTACCGGAAAAAAACATTCTCCTCGGGATCACCTATATGTCGGGAATCGCCTTAAGCGATGCCCGGGTGCGAAAGGGTTCCCACGCCACAACCTTTATCGGCGAACTGGACGGCTCGTTCTCTCAGCGATTAGAGATTATCAAAGAGCTCTTTTGCCGCAGCGGCCTGGAAACCCAGATGGTGAAAAGAATTATCGGTAGGCTTTGGTCCAAGGTGATAATCTATGCGGCAATCAACCCGGTTTCGGCGATTCTCCAGGTACCGAACGGCTCGCTGGTTTCCAGAACGGAATCGATAACTTTGATGAAGCGTCTTCTCGACGAAGGACTTACGGTAGCCAAGGCCCAGGGGGTCGAACTTATTCACCCCGATCTCTATGAAGTGCTCTTTGACTCCTGCGAAAAAAGCGCCAGCAACCTTTCTTCCATGTTGCAGGATATCCTCAATGAAGTGGCCACCGAGATCGACGCCCAGAACGGGGCGATCTGTCGCTATGCCGAGACCCAGGGCATCAGCGTTCCCACCCACCGCACCATGGTGGAGCTCATCAAATTGCTGGAATGCTGGAAACCGGGAGTCGAACAATCATAGATTGTACCATATATCCTTGAGTGGAGAGCGGCTATGGGCAGTTGGTGCTTGAAGAGCGTTCTGCCCCAGCTCAGGCAAAAACCGGATACAGGACAAGGAGGATCATGCCGGTAATAAGCGGCACGGAAAGATTGTCGTTGATGCTGATATTTTTGCCAAAACTGACGGGAAAAAGCTCGAAGATGGTATTCGCGAAAGAGGCAATAAAAATGAGGGGCAGGGGCACTGCACCATGCCATCGGTCCAGCAGCATGGGTACCTGCGGATAGACAAAAAAGAAAAGCAGAAGACCCAGGATAAAACAGGCCGCCGAACCCTCCAGGGATTTTTTGCCGATTTTAATGCGCCCCATGCTGATCCCGACAACAGCCGCAATGGCATCTCCGAGTATAAAGAGAGAGAGTACTATGAAGGCAATATGCGGGTTATTAAAAAATAGAACTGAACATAAAAATGCCGAAATGAAGATATAAGTGGACCCAGTAAATGAATTTTTCTCAGACTTCCTGAGCACTCCCGACCCGAGACCAATGAAGATTCTTTGCACGGCGGCATTGTGAAAACGCAGGTACTCTAAGACTATTGAACCTAGGGTCAGCAAACCAAGAACAATGACCGGGGTAAGGGAAGAGTGCCCCTCAATCATCGGGATATAAAAAATTCCTGCCGGAATAAGTGTTCCCGAGAACACATGCAGCAGCTTGCGATTTATTTCTTGTTTGGTTAGGACCATTTGTATCTCCGAATGCCTGGATAATTATTTTTCTATCTTATGTTACATAAGAGCTTTGAGTCAATCGAAAATACATCTTAAACAGCTCGTCGCATCTGGTGTCCTTCTAAAATTACTTTGTTCTGACAAGTTTCCACACCGCCCCATGATTTACAGGAAACGACATTATTTGCGCTTCTTGCCTCAATGCTTCGATAAACGGCCAGCGCCCCAGCATTATTTTGGCTGCATGTATTGTACTTCGCCTGGTTATTTTGCTACCATTGAAAAATGATTTGCAAAGCACTTTGCCCCCTTCACAACCTCAATGTCCGATGCTGGCAAGCACCCGCCACCTATCTATAAAACTGGAGATACCAATGAAAAGACCAGCCCTGTCAGTCATCTCCATCTCCATCTCTATCGTTGCAATTGCAATCTTTTTTGTCTTCAACACAAAGAAGGATGAGGAAGCTGGACCTGCCATTCACAAGGTCAACCAAATAAGCCTCTTCCACTACTTTTCAGGGGCACTCAGCGGTGGTCTGACAGAGATGATCAACACAGTCAACGGCCGCAACCCCAACCAGCAGGTTCTTGCGCAGCCTTTGAATCATGAGGCGTTTAAAAGCATGATCCATCTGACTCTCGCCAAGGGCAACCCGCCGGAACTTTTCACCTACTGGGCCGGAGCGAAAACCCAGGAACTGGTTGATCAGGGAAAACTCGAGCCACTCGACGATATCTGGCAGTCCGTGCCGCTTTCCAGCCGCTTTACGACCCCGGTGACAGAGGCGGCAAGCACATATAACGGAAGAAAATATCTGCTGCCAATCTCTCAGTCCGTAGTCGTCTTCTTTTATAACAAACAGCTTTTTAACCGCGAGGGATTGACCGCCCCAGGCTCCTGGGAGAAATTGGTCTATCTGGCCGAAGAGCTTAAAAATCGCCAACTCACGCCGTTTGCTCTCGGGGCAAAAGAACGGTGGCCGGCCCAATTTTGGTTTGATTACCTGTTACTAAGAACGGCCGGACCCATCTATCGTCAGAGTCTCATGGAGGGTAAAGCCGCCTACACTGACCCAGAGGTTCAAAAAGTATACGCGATGTGGGGTTCGCTCCTGCAAAAAGGCTATTTCAATGCAAATGCCAATGATCTTGATTGGGCCGAGGCCACCCAGACGGTCTGTTCCGGTGAAGCGGCCATGACCCTGATGGGTTCATGGGCTATCCAGGCCTTGAGCGCTTCGAAATGCGGCCTCGCCGAGGAAAGCGGATTTGACTTTTTTGCCTTCCCGATGATTTCCCCAGGCGTCCCCAAGGTAGCGCTCGGCCCGGTGGATGGGCTCGTCCTCACTAAAGACTCCGCCAACCACAGCTTCGCCAAAACCATTCTCAGCTACTTCTCAGAAATTGAACCGCAGCAGACATTGAGCCTCGGTTCCGGAGGCTTTGCCCCGAGCAGTCAGGTTCCCAAAACAATCTACTCATCGCTGCGTCGGCGAATCCTTGCCGAGAGTGAATCTTCGGCGCAATGGGCCTTTAATTACGACCTGGCCACTGCCTCGGAGATTGCCGAAAAAGGCATGGATAGCTTCAATGAACTGATTGCCTTCCCCGATCAAAGTATCCAGATCCTCGAACATCTGCAGACTGAAGTGCGGAAGATTCGCCCGAAAAAGTAAAAGAGGTAAGAAACCATGACCTTCCGATTGAAACTCGGGATCGCTTTTTGCTCTGTGCTCATCCTTACCATCGCCGTGGCTTTAACTTCCTGGTGGGGTATGGAGACCGCCTTGCGGCGGCAGGACACTATTTTTGCTTTCAGTCTCGATGTTGACCGGTTCTTGACCACCCTCAGTCATCAAGAGCATACCTTCAGCAGTACCCAGGACATGGTCGATGCCATTGCCGTGACCGACATTCTCAAGCAGCTTACTGCTGCCATCGAAGCAGTCCAACAGCAGCCAAAGCAAGGCCAACAGCAGCTGGTTGCCAAGCTCCTTGAGGATCTTGGCCAATATCGCCAAGGCTTCACTCTTTTTTCCAGTCAGATGATCGGCATGGAAACCATGAAGAGCCGGATGATTCAGGAATCCGACCGATTGCTGTCGCATACCCGAAATCTCGCCGATGAAGGCAGTCCTCTGGCCACCGATATCCTGCAACAGATTGGCCGAATGCTGCAGGCGGAAAAAAACTATATGCTGTTTGGTTCAACCACCACCTCGAATGCAGTTACCGAGATCGTCACGACAATTGAACTCGTGACAAAACAGGCGATGCATCAGGCAAATGGCGATACCGAGCGGCTGAAAGCCTTTCGGATTTCTAGGGCCGCGGCAATCTATCAGGTTATTTTTGCCGAGTATCTGAAGGAACAATATAATCTTCAAGCGATGATTGCCGAAATGCACTCTTCCAGAGAGGCGTTGGCCGGTGAGGTGCGAAGTTTTGTCGGTCTCGAACAGGCCGAAGCGCAAAATCAGATCAATTTATTGAAAAGGTTAACCATTGCAGTATCCCTGAGCGCCATCGCCCTAGCCTTTATCATCGCCATCGTGGCTGCAACGTGGATCACTCGTCCCCTGAAGCAGCTAAAAAATTCCGCCACGGCTATCCTCAAAGGCGACCTGACCACTATTGTAACTCTTAGAAGCCACGACGAAATCGGCCAGCTGGGATCCGTCTTCAACGAGATGACCATCAAGTTGCGGAAAAGCTTTGAAGATATCCACCAGTATCAAGAGCATCTTGAGGAGCTGGTGGCAAAACGCACCCTTGACCTGCAAAAGGAGGTGGCAGAGCGCCGGACTGCCGAGCAGGCCTTGCGTGCCGGAGAGGAACGATTACGGACTATCATTGAGCAGTCGCCCATGGGTATAATCGTGTGGGATACCGGTTTCCGGGTTATGCAATGGAATCATGCAGCGGAAAAGATCTTCGGCTATCGCGCCGAAGAAACGCTAGGGATGTCGGCACAGCGTTTAATACCGGAAAACATGTTGCCGCATATCAAGAAAATCTGGCAGAAACTCATCTCCGCAAAGGACGGAATTCACAGTCACAACGATAATATTTGCAAAAATGGGCAGCTTATCCAATGTGATTGGTTTAACTCTCCTATTACCGATGCCTCCGGCACACTTATCGGCGCGCTGTCTCTGGTTGAAGATGTAACAGAACGACTCCGCACCGAGAAAGAACTTGTGAAAATACAGAAACTTGAGTCGACCGGCATTCTAGCGGGAGGACTGGCCCATGATTTCAATAATATTCTTACGGCAATTCTCGGCAATATTAACCTTTCTCTCTTTGATCAGACACTTTCGCAAGGAACCCGTAAACTCCTTGCTGCCGCCGAGAGTGCCTCTCTCAGGGCCAAGGCTCTTACCCAGCAGTTACTCACCTTCGCCAAAGGAGGCGAACCAATCAAGGAATCGACCTCGCTCGCCGAGGTCATTGAGGATTCCGCCACCTTCGTCCTGCACGGCGGCAAGGTATCCTGCACCTGCCGCATGCCGGAGAATCTCTGGCATGCCCTTGTTGATCGTGGCCAAATAAGCCAGGTTATTCAAAACATCGTCCTCAATTCCCGGCACGCCATGCCGAATGGCGGAACGGTGGAAATTGTCTGTACCAACGTACTGCCCGCAGAAGACTCCTTTGCCCTCCTCGACCCCGAGAACAAGTACGTAAAAATACTGATCAAGGATACCGGCATCGGCATTCCCGCCACTGTCCTTGATAAAATCTTCGATCCGTATTTTTCCACCAAGCAGGAAGGCAGCGGTTTGGGTTTGGCCATAACCCTGTCCATCGTCAATAAACACCATGGCCACATTCTTGTGGATTCTGAACCCGGGAAGGGTACGGAGTTCGCAATTTACCTCCCGGCCGCAGACAAACCTCCGGGACAAAGGGCGGAAAATCCGCAAATGGCCACCCAGGGCAGGCCCCTCCGAGTATTGGTAATGGATGACGAGGAGACGGTCCGGCTGGTGTTGCAGGCGATGCTTATGATTCTCGGACACCACGTCGAGCTCACCAGCGAAGGCAGTGAAGCAATCACTCTCTATCGACAGCGGTTTGATTCGCCGGCCCCCTTTGATTTGGTCATTGTCGACCTGACTATTCCGGGTGGCCTGGGCGGCAAAGAGACATTGGCGGAGTTACAGAAGATCGACAGGCACGCGCGAGTCATCGTTTCCAGTGGCTACTCCAATGATCCGGTGATGGCGTCCTACCGGCAATACGGCTTCGCCGCAGCGGTGGCCAAACCCTATATCCTCGGCGAATTGACCAAGGCAATCGATGCATCTCTTGACGGCAAGAGGATCCCAGAACAGACCTAGGAAATCAAGGTCTTGATGATATCGCCTTTACCAATTACCCCTACCAGCTGCTCCCCCCTCATAACCGGCAGGGTATGGACATTCTTTTCTGCCATGATGGTCGCCAATTCGTCGAGCGGGGTATCCTCATCTACCGTCAGTGGATTTTTCGTATAGATATCGGCAACCGTCGAACCGGCAAATTTCCTGATATCTTTTTCCATTTTGTCGGGCCGTTCAAGAAAGATGAGGGAATCGAGGATGGCTATGACAGTGGGAATATGTATTTTTTTTGTTTGATCGATGAGATCATTTTCAGTAACCACCCCGAGGAGACGTCCGGACACATCAACCACAGGCGCCCCACCGATATTATGTGATGCCAACAGCCGGGCAAGATCTGTTACTGATGTCTCCGGAGCTACAGTTACCACATCAACTGTCATTATTTCTTTGGCTTTGAGCATGATTCCTCCTGCTTAATTGATATTGGTCATCGAGGGACTGGAGGCGTGCCGATTATGATTACGGAACGGCTTGCCGGTGCTCGATAACTCCCGCCGAACAATTTTTCTCTTTGCAAATTAAAGCTTTCCTCCTGATATGTCCAGCGCCCTTCTTCTTTCAGGACTTTTTCTTCAAAGTGCCCTGGTGCCGCTTGCCATATCCGCACAAGGATACTGGCAGCAAAGCGATAAGAGCGGACACGATTTTTCTACCGAGCCTCACTTTATATGTGCACTACCTACGAAGCTAAGCTACCGACAAATGTTGACAAAAACCAAACCATGCCAATTCTATCGGAGTAACCAATGTTTAATGCCCAACAGCATTAACCACCCCCCAAATACGATCAGAGGAGGTTTCATGAAAAAAGCGCTCATCATCTATCACAGTCGCACCGGGAAAACCGAGGCCATGGCCAATTTTATTGCTGAGGGTCTGCGGTTTTGTGCTATTGAAGTGGTTCTCAAAAAAATATCAGAGATTGACAACGAACTGGACATCGTCGGATACGACGCCTATATCTTCGGGTGCCCCACCTATCATAAGGATATGACGGGAGGGATGAAACAATTCCTGTTTAAGGCGGAACTTGCCAACTTAATGGGAAAAATTGGCGGTGCTTTCGGATCTCACACCCACAGCGGCGAAAGTGCCCCGATGCTCTTTGATACCATGATGCACGTTTTTAAAATGGATATGACGGACCTCGGACCTTTAAAACTTACCGAGGCCATGGTAAGCAGCAATGAAGGCGCAAAAGCCTGCCAGGACTACGGCAAAGCAATCGGCGAAAAGCTGAGATAATTTCTGAGACTGCTGTCAAAAAGAGTTGGCGCATGAAGCTTGGGCTTGAGTTATGGATCCATACTTACCCTGCCATAGCTCAAGCCCTGCTGGTTTGATGGAAAAAGCTTATTCCTTGGCAAAAAACGCCTAATCCGCGAGGAGCTTGAAAGAAAGTTTGACTCGCGCCCGAAAGACTGCCGGTTGATTATTGTCAATCTTCATATCAAGGGTCACGACTTCTGCTATACGCAGATCACGAAGGCTGAGTCCTGCTGAATTAACAGCATTTTTCGTAGCCTCTTCCCACGATACGGGGCTCGATCCGACCAACTCAATGATTTTGTAAACACTCTCAGTCATGGGCATTCTCCTGGTTGAGTTTTTTTCTAAGACTTCCCTCTTTTAAACCTTGTGCTGCTGATGCTCAATAAAAAATCAATACGTCAGGGAATATCCCCCGATTATTCAGGCACTCCCCTATCTTACCATAGGGCATCAAAAAAATCTCCGACATTTCCCAAGATCACAGCATACGGCATGCACTTGAGAAGTATGACCGAACCGTGGAAGCACAAACAGGAGTGAAACGCCCACCCAATTCTGGCCATAGTTAATATTTCCCTTGTATATCCCAGAAAAAGATATATAATAGACGTGTTATTCTTCTTAAGTAGAAGCGCAATTCCTTCAGGTTCTCCTCGTTAGTCTCTTTCTTTTCCTAGCGTTGTTCGTTGCTGTTGAAGTTCATGCTGTTTACTTAAGCTGGAGGAACAGCATGAGACCCTGTTGATGGATACCCCCTGTCAGACTATTACTAAACAGCTGTATCCGTTTTCCGTCTCTACCTCCTGGGCATATTCGTAAACTTTACCCACAATTATCTTATCAATCAATTGCATTTTTTTGGGATATCAAGCGATATCCGACAGCGAGGCTACGGTCAGTCACTTGCCTAGACTTGCACAGAAATAATGCCTAATACCAGCGGACCCCTATGGTATCCGCATTCTTGAGAGGCCTGGCAATGACCCGGCAACTCACCACGAAGTACTTTGGAGTATAAATGAGTTTTAAAGAGTTCCAGTTTCATCCGACGATAGATGCCGGCATCACTGCCTGCGGCTACACAATACCCACACCCATTCAAATAGAGGCTATTCCGCCGATTCTGGCAGGCCGCGACATCCTTGGTCTGGCCCAGACCGGCACCGGCAAGACGGCAGCCTTTGTCCTCCCGCTTCTTGAGCGACTTCTGACCGGACCCCGCAAGAAAGTGCGGGCCCTGATTGTTGCGCCCACCAGAGAACTGGCTGAACAGATCCATGAGAATATCGGCAGAATGAGTCGACAAACAGACCTGCACAGTGTCGTTATTTACGGTGGCGTGGGTAAAGGCAAACAGATTAGCACCCTTCGTGCCGGAGTTGAAATTGTTGTCGCCTGTCCCGGTCGCCTGCTTGACCTGCTGAACGAAAAGGCCTTAACCCTCAGCACCGTTGAGGTACTCGTCCTGGATGAGGCGGATCATATGTTCGACAAGGGCTTTCTGCCGGATATTCGTAGAATTATCAGGCTGTTGCCAAGAAACCGTCAATCGCTGGTTTTTTCCGCCACCATGCCGGGAGAAATCCGCCATCTGGCAGAAGAGATACTCAACAATCCGGTAACCGTGCAGATCAACCATACCCTGCCGGCCCCATCAATCTCCCACGGCCTCTTTCATGTGGCGACAGACCAAAAAACCTCTTTGTTGAAAAATATCATCAAAGAACGGGAAATGACCAGCACCCTGGTATTTACCCGCACCAAACATAAGGCGAAAAGCCTGGCGCTGCAGCTTGAACGGTCCGGATTCAACGCCGCCTCAATACAGGGCAATCTTTCCCAACAGAAGAGGCAACAGGCGCTTGATGGTTTTCGCGACGGCACGTATGGCATCCTCGTTGCAACCGATATTGCCGCCCGCGGCATTGATGTAACCGGCATTTCCCACGTTATCAATTATGACATGCCGGACACCGCCGAAACCTATACACATCGCACCGGAAGGACCGGTCGAGCCTCCCGTACCGGCGAGGCTTTAACCTTTGCCGGCCATGAGGATAGCAAGATGATAGCCCTCATCGAGCGAAATCTCGGTAAAAGAATGGTCCGCGAGACGACCCCGACACTTGCCCCGCTGGCAGAAGAAGAGCGCTTCCAAGAAAGACGTGAGAATTTGCCCCGCCATCAGGCACCGCGGGCAAAGAAAGCCGGAGGTAACAGTACCGGCCAAGCTAAAAGCCGACGTGATAAGGCCTGCGCCTTTGATTTCGGCACCAGAAAGACCTATCAACGATAACATATTAATTTTGTCTGGATTCCCAGACTTCCAGTCGAAGTGTCAAGTGATGTTTCGACTACATGACAAAGGGGTAAGACCCGAACAAAGGAGTAGTACAAGATGGCTCAAGGTACAGTAAAGTGGTTTAACGATGCGAAAGGTTTTGGTTTTATTGAGCAGGATGGCGGCAAGGATATCTTTGTCCACCATACTGCAATTCAGGCCCAGGGTTTTAAATCCCTGGAGGAAGGCGCTCGTGTGACCTTCGAGGTTGTTGACGGCCCCAAGGGTCCGGCTGCTGCAAATGTTGTTCAGCAGTAACAATGAGCCTCCGGCGGATTTCGGTATCTCCCCTCACTGCGGGATCACCGAAATCCGCTATTTTAAAATACCCTCTGAGGGGTAAATCACGGATTTTTTTTCTGAGAGATTCAGGTACTCGTGTTGTTAGCCAACACGGACAAACGGAAGGAGATCATCTTGGCAAAACCCAACTATTCATTTGAAAAGCGGCAGAAAGAACTGGCAAAGAAAAAGAAAAAAGAAGAAAAGCGCCAGCAAAAGCAGGAAAACAAAAAAATTACCGGAGAAGACAAAGAAAACCTTGATCTTCCCGTAGAGCAGTCATAACCACAAGTTATTCATTTTAAAATCACTCTATGCCATGGGGATATCCTGCTGGCTTTATTTCGAGGAAACACCCATGATTACCGCATCCAATGTTGCTCTCTCCTATGGCAAGAGAATCATCTTTCAAGACGTCAATATCAAGTTCACCCATGGCAACTGCTACGGACTGATCGGTGCTAACGGTGCCGGCAAATCAACTTTTCTGAAGATCCTTGCCGGCCAGTTGGACCCTGATCGAGGGGAGATCAGCAAAGGCCCCCGGGAACGCATTGCGGTACTCAGCCAGGACCAGTTCGCCTTCGACGAACACTCGATTATCAATACCGTGCTCATGGGCCATAAAAAGCTCTTCAAGATCATGGCCGAACGCGAAGCAATCTATGCTAAAGCCGATTTTACCGAAGAAGATGGCATCCGTTCAGCAGAACTTGAGGCTAAATTCGGCGATATGAACGGCTACGAGGCGGAAGCCGAGGCTGCAGTGCTCTTGAAAGGCCTTGGCATCCCGGAAGAAAATCGTGAGAAGAAAATGAAGGAGCTTGAAGGCAGCGACAAGGTAAGGGTGCTGCTGGCCCAGGCCCTCTTCGGTAATCCGGATATTCTCCTGCTCGACGAACCCACCAATCAGCTCGACCTGACGACCATAAACTGGCTTGAGGAATTTCTTGCCCGTTTTCAGAATACAGTCATCATCGTCTCCCATGATCGCCACTTTCTCAATCAGGTCTGTACCCATATGGCCGATATCGATTTTGGTAAAATCACGGTTTACGTCGGTAACTATGACTTCTGGTATGAGGCCAGCCAACTGCATTTCAACCAGAAAGAGACCGAGAGCAAAAAGGCCAAGGCCAAGGCTGAGGATCTTAAGGAATTCATTCGACGCTTCAGCTCCAACGCTTCGAAGGCCAAACAGGCAACCTCCCGGAAAAAGCTGCTGGAAAAACTCACTATCGAAGAGATGCCCTGTTCCTCCCGCAAATATCCTTTTATCACCTTCAAGGCAGAACGACCCTGCGGCGATATCATTCTCGAGATCAAAGGACTCAGCAAAACCATCGATGGGGTTTCGATGTTTCGCGATCTTCATCTTACCGTCAATAAAGGCGATAAAATAGCCTTTATTGGGACCAACAGCCTGGCCAAGACCACCTTGTTTCAGATTCTCGCCGGCGAGTTGCAAGCCGACACAGGCAGCTTCCGCTGGGGAGTAACGATGAGGAATTCATACTTCCCCAAGGAAAATAGCAACTTTTTCAACAGCGGGGAACTCGATCTGGTTGGTTGGCTGCGTCAATATGCGCCGGTTAAGGAGACAGAGAGCTTTATCCGAGGCTTTCTTGGAAAAATGCTTTTTTCCGGCGACGAGGCCATGAAAAAGACCTCGGTCCTTTCCGGCGGGGAACGGGTCCGCTGTATGCTCGCTAAAATGATGCTCGCCGACGCCAATGCCCTTATCCTCGACGAACCTACTAACCATCTCGATCTTGAATCTATCACCGCCCTCAACAACGGACTGATCGCCTTTCCGGAGATTGTGCTTTTTGCCTCGCATGACCACCAATTTGTCGCAACGGTGGCCAATCGGATTGTTGAAATTACTCCTGACGGCATTATTGATGTTATGATGAGCTTTGAGGAATATCTGGCAGCCAAAGAGGCCGGTCAGGGTGGCGAGACTGAATATCTCGACCGCAGAGCCGCCTGAGTTGCCGTTTCAGGTGGGGGTAAAAGTCTGCTCAAGATTCGAAAATGTTCTCTGAAATCCGCAGTCATTCTTTGATTAGTTGGCCGATTTCTCCACGTCTTTTTCCACCTTTTGGCTGTGGCTATTCTCCTGTTCAGCTGCCTTTCGCGCTTGATCCAACGGGGTTTTAATCACCTTGACGGCTTCCTGCCCGATTTTTTCAGTTTGTTGCGATACGGTTTCCTTCTTTTTCAACTCCTGATCATTTGTGCACGATAAAAGACCAAAAAGACAAAGCGCAGCAATCGAACAACATATTGTTTTCATAAATCCCTGTTTGATGAGTGATATGCAATGATTTCTTGAGTAACTGCTTTTAGGTGATGGATTGCAGCTCGGAGACCGACGCAGCATTTTTCTCGACCAGAGGAAAGCTCAGGATAAAAGTCGTGCCTATCTGCGGAACGGACTGCACATCAATGTATCCTTGATGGGCCTCAACCACTTCCTTAACCAAAGCCAGCCCCAAACCTGAACCGGTAATGTGGCGGGTGGCCTTGCCTTTGACACGGAAAAACCGGTCAAAGATATGCGGGAGATCCTCTTTACTGATACCAATGCCGGTATCCTGCACCCTGAAATTGATAAACCCACCGGTAACCTCGGTGCTGAGCAACACCTGTCCACCATCAGGGGTATATTTCACGCTGTTGGAAACGATGTTCATGATCGCCGTGCGCATATGATCGTAATCGACGTTGAACAGCCAATCTTCGCTGCACGGCGTATAGTTCAGCGTTATACCCTTGCTATCCGCTTGCAGTTTAGTGATTTCGATAACATCGCGGATAATATCTTCCCCGCGGATTGGTTCAAGATTAAAGACCACGGTACCGCTTTCAAGCTTTGACAGATTGAGCAGATTTTCAATCAGTCGGAGCAGATCCTTGGTTCGTGTCGTCATCCTTTTATGCAGGGCGTTACAGGAACTGGTCGCCTCATGCTCGCAACCAACCTGCAGGGCATAAATCATCTGTTCGACGGAGGCGAGGGGCGATTTCAGCTCGTGCGCCACCATGGCCACAAAATCGGACTTCATTTTATCGATTTGTTTATGCGCACTAATGTCCTCAAAGGTGGTGACCGAACCGATGACCGAACCCTGTTCGTTGGTTACCGGAGAGCAGTAGGCCCGAAGAAATTTTCGGGAAATAGCACCAGGGGCAAACTCCCGAGTCACCACCATCGCCTTGCTCATGGCCTCGTTGATCATGTTGATCGCTGTTTGATCACGAATCGAGGCAGCCAAGTGTTTACCGATGAACGGATCGGTCTGAATCTCAAGGATCTTAATAGCTGCCGGGTTATGCAGAACGACTATTCCTTCCGTATCGGTTATAACTACCGCCTCGGCCATACAGCTGAAGACGGTTTTCAGGCGACTCTGCGATTTGTCGATGGCCAGAAGTCCCATATTTTTTTCTTCTCGCAGCCGTTCCGTTTCGGCGCGCATGGTAAGCCTGTCAATGGCCCGGTCCACCACCACTCGGATATAGTCCGGAGTAAACGGTTTGCCGACAAAATCGAAGGCCCCTTGTTTCATCGCGGTCACCGCTTTGGTCACTGTGGCGAAGCCGGTAATGACGATCACCTGGATATGCGGTTGATTTTCGCGAATCCAATCAAGAACGGCAAAACCATCAAGCCCGGGCATCATGAGGTCGGTCAGAACAATATCGAAGTCGTACTCTTTGAGGAGCTCCAGGCCCTTGTTGCCGTCCTCGGCCTTGGCAATTTCATAGCCTCTTTTGGCCAGGGCGCGTTCCACCCCTTCACGAATAACCTTTTCATCGTCGATGACCAGAATGCGCACAGTATCCATAGTAATATTCCTTGAAACCTGAGGACAAAACACGGATGCAGGGCAGGACCATTCCTCTTACCGCCACCCCTTCGTCCGGTGCCGGCAAGAGGCGATACCGCATTATTTCAACCAGCTTTTAATAAGCGCGAGAAGTTCCGCCGGCTCAACTGGTTTGGGCATATAGTCTTCCGCCTCACTTTCCAGCATATCCCGATGGGTATAGGTACTGGTGGTGACCCGGTCGGCCACAGCGGTGAGCAGGATGATCGGGATTGATGCTGTGGCCTTGTCGGCTTTCAGACGGGCACAGGCAGCATGGCCGTTCATAACCGGCATCATCACATCGAGAACGATAAGATCCGGTTTTTCCTCGGCAACCGCCTCAAGACCTTCCTGACCATCGTAGGCAACGCGAACTTCATAACCACCGCTCTCGACGATAACCCGCACTGCTTCGACAAAATCCGGGTCATCATCTACAAGTAGAATTTTCTTTTTATCAGCCATTTCTCTCCTCCATTCTTGAGATTCAAATTATTCTATCTTTTTTATTCTACCACAGGTCGAGGGAGCAGGCCCGCGCCACCTATGATTTCTGCCAATTTCTCTTCCCACTCGATGGCCATGACATGCACCCCGGAGATGCCTTCCATTTCTTTGAGTTCCTGAATCTGTTCGATGCACATCTCAATGCCTTTTGCCGCCTGCTTTTCCTTTGGTTCAGCGGAGATACGGGCAATCACCTCTTCCGGGATATCCATGCCGGCGACCATCTTACGCATGAATTTCGCCATCCCGGCCGATTTGAGGGGCGTGACCCCGGCGAGTATCTTGACCTTCTCATGCAAACCTTCCTTTTTTGCCAGCTCCATATATTCCTTGAATTTTTTCATGTTATAAATGCACTGGGTTTGAACGAAATCAGCACCGGCGGTAGCCTTCATTTTCAAGCGCGGCACCCTGATCTCAAACGGATCGGCAAAGGGATTTACGGCACAGCCGATAAAAAACTTCGGTGCCCCTTCGAGTTTTTTCCCCGAGGGGAAGATACCCTCATCACGCATCATTTTGACCAGATGAATAAACTGCATAGAATCGATATCAAAGACATTTTTTGCCTGTGGATCATCACCGAATTTTTGATGATCACCGGACAGACAGAGGATATTACGCACCCCCAGGGCCGAGGCACCCAACAGATCGGACTGCAGGGCGATACGGTTGCGGTCACGAACCACCATCTGAATGAGGGGTTCAACTCCTTGCTCCTTGATCAGCATACAACCGGCAAGAGAGCTCATCCGCACCACCGAGGTCTGATTGTCGGTAACATTGCAGGCATCGACATTGCCTTTTACAAATGCCGCCTTTTTCGTGACAATATCCGGGTCGGCGCCCCGGGGAGGACCACATTCCGCGGTAACTGAAAAGTGCCCGGCCGCCAGTACCTTTTCCAGATTGCTTCCCGATTTCATTATATCATGTCCTCCCTGATAATGCGGCGCGGACCGCCATCTCTTGCGCTCGACCACCCCTTAAACGGCTTGAATTTAGTGTAATTATCCATTTGGTCCAGAGCCTTCAAACGATCAATGATGAGCTGCCAGCCACATTTGATCGACTTGTCCACCTCGCAGATCCCCTGTACCGAACCGCCGCAGGGTCCATGGAAAAGCGACTTGGCGCAGCGGGTAACCGGGCAGATACCGCCGGTCAGGTGCAGTACGCAATCGCCACAGCCCTGGCATCTCTCAGCCCACTCACCCTGTCTTTCGGTGACGCCGAGAAAGCCGGTGTTGATACCGGGAAGCAGTGGCGTTGTGGTAAACTTTTCGGCCAGAAACTGAATCCCGGCACCACAGGCGATCGACAGCACAGCCTGGTAATCGCCGACATAAGGCCGCATCTGTTCGACATATTCAGGATCACATTGCCGCTCAAGGCTGATTTCCCGGATCTTGATGGTTTTACCGCTCGCCTCACGCGCCAGTCGCAGTGTCGAGGCCAGTACCTGCACCTCCTTTTCCCCACCAACCCTGCAGACGGTTACACAGCCATGACAACCGGCCAGGATGATGTTGTCGTATGGCTCGACCATTTCCAAAATCTCTTCAATAGGTTTCGGTGTACCAGTAATCATGTAGCCTCCTTCTGAGATACTGCGTGAACCTGTCCGGCACGCACCAGATTGATGGGACTTGGGCCGAGCTCGCGGACTTTTTCGACGAACTCGTTGGCATAAGCGGCAAATTTTGACCCTTCTCCGGCACTCAGATTGTACATTCTGATGCGATCGGGTCCGATTTTTATCGTATCAAGAATACCATAAACCCTCTTGACCCGTGCCCGGGCACGGATATTTCCCGACACGTAGTGACAATCTCCTTCCAGACAACCAACCACCATGACGCCGTCCGCCCCGTTTTCAAAGGCCTTCAGGAGCAGCGACTCATCAATGCGACCGGTACAAGGCAGCATGACAATACTGATTGCCGGGGGATACCTTCTTCTCTCCGAACCTGCCAGGTCCGCTGCAGAATACGCTCAATGGCGACAGGCAAAGACGATGACGCTGGGCGAAAAGTCACTCATTATTTTCCTCCTCCTGCAGATTGCTCTTCATTCCGACTTAGGGGCCGTTAAGAAATAACTCATGCTATTTTCACCATTTCTTTACGGCCCCTTATGCCGTTCACGACATTGAAATGGATTACTTATTGTTGAACGACGGCTCAAGACGCGCTGTAAGCCTCAATCTTTGCACTGATATTTCTGTCGTCATACCTCCCAAGATGAATGGTCTTGGCCGGGCACTCGGCCACACAGATGCCGCAACCCTGGCAAAGAGCCGGGTTGATCTCGGCGCTATGTTGGTCGTTGATAAACGGCACCCCATACGGGCAGGCCCGCACGCAGGTGAGACAAACCGCGCAATGGGTCGGATCAACCACCGACACGACTGCCGACATTTTCATACTCTCCCGGGACAACAGTGTCGCCACCCTGGCAACCGCAGCCTGAGCTTGGGTGATACTCTCGGTGCTGCTCTTCGGCCCATGGGCTGTTCCTGCCATGAACAACCCCTCGCTTGGCAGATCGACCGGCCGCAGCTTGGCATGCGCCTCAATAAAGAAGCCGTTCTTGTTTCTCGGCACCCGGAGCATCTGCGCCAATTCCTCGGCGTCTCTTGGTTTCATGCCGGTTGAGAGTACCAGTAGATCAGGATGGAACCTTACCGGCAGCCGAACCGAAGGATCAACAACGGTGATTTCAATCCCCGCGTCCTCGGCGATGATCTGCACAGGATTTTCCGCCGGGTCATAGCGGATAAAGTTGATTCCCTCCCGCCGGGCATGGCTATATTCAAGCTCTGCCAGGCCGTAACAGCGCATATCCCGGTAAAGCACATCGACCCGCGCCTCCGGATACATACCTTTCAGCCGCCGAGCATTCTTTACCGCATGGTTGCAGCAGACCCGTGAGCAATACGGCAGGTGATCAGCATCACGGGAACCGGCGCATTGCAGCATGACTACCCGAAGATGATGCCAATCCTTGCCTTCGCTATTTTCAAGAGCCGCCTCAAAATCGGTCTGGGTCATAACCGTATTGAGTGTCCCCAGCCCATGAATTTCCGGGCGATGCTCCTCGGCCCCGGTGGCAACGAGGATAGCCCCGTGCTTTAATGTTCTAGTTCCTCCCGAGGGCATGACGATCTCCGTTTCGAAGGAGCCGACAAAGCCCGATTGCTCCACCACTTCGCTGCTGGTAAAGACTTTGATACGCTCGTTGTTCAGTACCTTTTCCTTCAACCCTCCGAGAAAGTCGGCAAATTTTCGACCATCGGAACTCCGCTGCAGATGCAGTAGCTGTCCGCCGAGAAGCGGCTCCCTCTCGACCAGAAACACACCAAAACCCTGACGGGCAGCTTCAAGGGCAGCGGTCATTCCGGCCACCCCACCGCCTACCACCAGAAGTCGTGCATCGACGGCGAACTCCTGCTCCGGCAGCGGTTGTCCGGCGGTGGCATTGGCGACTGCCATACGCGTTAAGCGTTTCGCCTTCTCGGTGGCCAATACCGGATCATCGGGATGCACCCAGCTGCACTGATCACGGATATTGGCCATATCAAAGAAATATTTATTTAACCCAGCCTGCTGCAGGGTCGACATGAACAGGGGTTCATGGGTGGTCGGTGAACAGGCGGAGGTAACCACCCGGTTCAGCCGGTTGTCTTTAATAATTTCCCGCATCCTCTCCTGGGAATCCTGGGAACAGGTATACAGTGGATGTTCGGCATAGACCACGCCGGGCAAGGTTTTAGCATATTCGGTCACCGCTTCGACATCGACTACCGAGGCGATATTGGTACCGCAATGGCAGATAAAAACCCCGATGCGCAAGCCCTCGTCGACTTCAATAACCCGTTCCGCCGGTAGAACATCGGCGGTGATCAAACTGCCCCGAGCCTCGGCGAGGCTGGCTGATGCTGCTTCTGCCGCGGCCGACGCCTCACAGACCGTCTCCGGGATGTCCTTTGGCCCCTTGACGGCACCACTGACAAAGATCCCCGCCCTGGACGTTGCCAGCGGCTGGTAACAGTCGGTGACGACAAAGCCGTAACGATCGAGGTCGATGTCGAGTTTACCGGCCAGCTCTTTGGTTGCGCGTGGCACCTGAATACCAACCGAGAGCACGACCATGTCGAACTCTTCGGACTTTCTCGATCCGGAATCATCGACATATCGGAGTTCGAGATTACCGCTTATCGGATCCTCGAAGATCCTGCTGACCATGGCCCGCACAAAGCGGACCTTATGATCTTTGGCCCTCGTCACATAGTCGTCAAAATTCTTGCCGAAGGAACGCATGTCGATATAAAAGATAGTCGGCTCGATATTCGAATCATGTTCCCGGGCGATGAAGGCCTCTTTGGTTGCATACATGCAGCAGACCGACGAGCAATAATCACGATCGCAGGAATGGTCGCGGGAACCGACACACTGAATCCAGGCGATTTTTTTTGGGTGTTTGGCGTCACCTGGCCTGGTCACCGTCCCGGAAGTCGGTCCGGAAGCGGAGAGCAATCGCTCAAATTCAATACTGGTCACGACATTTTTATACAACCCGTAGCCGAATTCACCGCGCAATCTGGCATCAAAGACCTCAATGCCCGGCGAAAAAATCACTGAGCCGATGGCGACCTCGGTCTCTTCTTCCCGGTGGTCGTAATGGATTGCCCCCACCCCGCAGATCGAGGCGCAGGTACCGCAGGCCCCGGAGTTCAGCCGGACACAACTTTCTTCATCAATTACCGGAACCCTGGGCACGGCTTGCGGATAAAAGATGTTCACCGGTTTTCTGCCGTTGAGCCCCTCATTAAAGCTATTGAGAAGCGGCCGCGGAACCTTGTTGGTGACTTGATCAATAGCCAGGAAATTCACCGGACAGACCGACACACAGGCCCCACAGACCTGGCAGATATCAACACCCGCTTCAATACCTTCTTCAACCATTTTCAGGGCACTTATATTCATCACCTTGTCACAGGTGATGACACAAAGGCCGCAACGAATACAGTCCCGTTGTTCGGTCCCCTTATATTCCTTTTTCAAGAGTTGCGATCTGGCATGAACCGCCGCCCCGACACTTTTGTCAAAATCGGCTGCCTGGTCGACGGTGATGGCCTTGAACTTTTCCGGACAGGCGACCAAACAGGCTCCGCAACCGGTGCATCTGTCCTGGTCAATGACCGCTATCTGTTTCTTTTCCCAACTGACCGCGCCGTGCAGGCAGGCCTTGAAACAGCCGCCACACATACTGCACAGGGAATTATCGACGGAGAAATTCCATTTGTTCGATCTGGTTGGTTGCGGCAACCCGGGTCCGCGAATGAGTCTTTTTTCCTTGGCCCGCGCCCGGGTCTTTTTCTCCCCCTCCGCCGGCAAGGCCGGGAAGTGGGAAATCTGCGTCACCGGACAGACAATCTCGCAAAGCCCACAGCCGGTACAGGCACCTACATCAACATAACGGGCATGGCGGACCAGGGTCGCAGTAAAATTTCCGGCATCACCGGTCAAACTCTTCACCTCACTGTGGGTAAAAAGCTTGATATTTCGATGCCGCCCCACTTCGACCAGCTTGGGTGACACGATACACATGGAGCAGTCATTGGTGGGAAAGGTCTTATCCAACTGGGCCATCTTGCCGCCGATAGCCGGGGAACTCTCCACCAGATACACCATGATGCCGGCGTTGGCGAGATCAAGCGCCGACTGCATGCCGCTGATACCCCCACCAATGACCAGCACGGCGGCTGTCGGATTCTGGTTGTTTCCTGACCTTGTATGAAGTATCCCCGTCATGCCGACACCTCCTTTTTCATAGCTGCATCGCTGAAAATTCCGGAAAGGACACCAGCGTTGACAAGATGCAGCTTTTGCTGTTTCGAGGGATAGGTTCCGGTCATCGCCGCCAGAAGCAGTTCAGTAACGAAAAAGACCGGCATGGCCGGTGTGTAGGTTTCGCCGGACTGCCGGCTTTCAACATTGGCCTGGCACATCGGACAATCGGTTACCATGGCCGTGGCCCCTGCCCTTACTGCGGCATTGACGATATCGCCGACCAGTTTTTCGGCAATATCGGGTCGTGCCATGGTGAGGCTGCCGGAGCAGCATTCAGTCTTATGCGACCAGGCTACCGGTTTCGCCCCCAATACAGTCATGATCCGTTCAAGGGTCTCCGGCCGTTCCCAGTTGGCAGCGTCGGTTATACGTGGATTGCGCAGCGACAGACAGCCGTAGTAACAGGCAATCGGCAGACCTCGCAGATTCCTTGTAACCTTAGCCTCCATGGCAGCGAGAATCTCCGGCTGAGAAAGAAAAGAGCTGATATGCAGGATTTTAAAGTCGGGGTTATAATCGCTGACATCCCAGAAACCGGGATCTTCCCGCAACGCCTTATCGGCGGCCTTGAGCCGCTGAAAACAGGCGGCGCAGGGAACCAGAATATCGTGTCCGGCCGGGTTAGCCAAAAGGAGATTGCGTATCGGCAAACGCATTCCCGTCTCGTGGTCGGTCATATGCGCTGATGATGCACCACAGCAGTTCCAGTCAGGAATTTCGACCAGGTCGATTTCCAGTTTCCGGCAGATTGCTCGAACCGATTTGTCATAATCAAGCGCTGTTCCTTCGAGGGAACAGCCAGGGTAATAGGATAGTTTCATCGGTCATACTCCTTTCCCTTGCCGGAAAATATTTCTTTGATAGCCGACGTACCTTTGATCGAATGCGGCGCAAGTTTCAATTTGCCTTTCAAAAACATGCTGAGGCCGAGTTTCATATCGCCGGCCAGATCCCCGGACCGCACCTTGTAGTCGGCGATCATGCCTATCTCCCAGACCCGTCCCCAGCTGCGTATCGACCCGAGAAATGATTGATGGAAAAGAGGAATTCGCGGTTCGGCCGGGGCAATGCCCCTTCGCAGGGCAAGCTCCCGCAGCACATCCATGAGACCGGCGATTTCAATCTCGTTCGGGCATCTGGTGGCACAGGTCTCGCACGCCGCACACAACCAGATGGTATGGCTGTGCAGCAGCTTATCTTCCTGGCCGTAGCCGGCAAGCCGTACAACCTCCATGACATTCAGGTCAAAAAAATCGCCGATCGGACACCCAGAGGAACAGCGGCCACACTGATAACAGGCCTGCACATCAATATTCCTGGCCTTCAATTTCCTGAGGAATTTTTCATTCCGATCATCGGGTGAAATGCAGGTTTTATCCATGATTCTCTCCAATCAAGTTTTCCATGACCACAGGAAATTTCAGGGTAAAGGTGGTTCCTGTTTTCGAGGTGGAAGTCACCCTGATCGACCCTTTATGTTCCTTGATAATCGCATAGGAGACCGACAATCCGAGGCCGGTGCCTTCCCCGGTCTCCTTGGTGGTAAAAAAGGGTTCAAAAATCTTCTCCAGCAGATCATCCTCAATCCCCGGCCCGGTATCTTCTATCGAAATTTCATTGATGTCCTTATTGGACCGAGTCCTGCTGGTAATCCGCAACTGACCTTTGCCGTCCATCGCCTGCGCGGCATTGACGACAATGTTCATAATCACCTGGTTAAGTCGAGTTGCATTGCCGTAAATCGGAGGCAATTCCGGGTCCAGTTGGCGAATGATAGCCACGTTTTGAAAAAGCGGCTGATGCTGCAGAATAGTCAGGGTTTTGACAATCACATCGTTGAGATCGACCAGTTCCATTTCGTAGGTATTCTGGTGCGAAAACTCCAGCAGGTCGGCGACAATCACCTTGCATCGCTCCGCTTCGTGGATGATTGTCTGCAAATCCGGCCCCAGAGGATGATTATCGCCCAGTTCTTCCTGCACCAAATTGGCATACAGCATGATTCCCGACATCGGGTTGTTGATTTCATGCGCCACCCCGGCAGCAAGGCGACCGAGACCTGCCATCTTTTCCGAATGCATCAGCATTTTATGGGTCTGTTCGAGATTTTCCTCGATCTTTTGCAGGGCTCGCAGATCGGTAAAAAGCCCGAAGGTGGCGAATTCCTGGTCATGATCATAGATGATGCCGCCTGAGAAGCTCACTGGAATATCCTGACCGTTTTTGTGTTTGACGATCATTTGTTGGCGTAGAAGCTTGCCTTTGCCACCAAAACCATCGCTGCGCATCCGTTTGATCAGCTCGTAGGCCACGCCATTATTATACAATTTGGTGACGTGCAGGGTCATGGTATCGGTCTCATCATATCCGAGAAGAGCCTGGGCTCCTGAGTTAAAGAGGACTATATGCCCCCTCATGTCCGAGGCGATGATCCCGTCCACGGAACTATCGATGAGATTGTGGAAAAAGGCATTGCGACGCCGAAGCCGGCTTTCAAGCATTTTCTGCTGGGTGATATCGATGAGGTAGAGCAGGTAATAGTCAGGCAATGCCGGTGGGTAAACAACAACCCCAAAGAGGAATCTTTTCACGTCGTCCCGAGAAAAGTCAATCTCCTGCTTGATCTTCCAGCCGTTTTCCTGATGTTCCGCCTGGAATTGGTTCTCGATTAGGTCGAAGAGAGCACAGTTCTTCTCGCCCAGGATTTTTCCGACCGTGTTCCTATCAAGATTTCCGTAGGGTACCCCGCAGAAGTGACCGGCCGCCGGGTTGGCATGGATTACCCGGTGGTCTAACCCTACTACCAGCACCCCATTAGGCGTTTCCTGGAGTATGGTGTTGAGAAAATGATACGGGCTGAAGGCCTGGACCATTGTTCCCTGATTCTTGTCTGTTTTCGACTGAACGGCACCCGCCATAACGAATCACTAACGACCGACAAGATCGAGAAATTCAGGCAATCTATCCTTCCATCCTATGGCAAGTAATACAATTCCATCTCCCAGCGGGGCCAGTTCCCGGAAGAGATCTGCCGCTACCTGCATGCCCGCGTCTTTCTTGACCGGGGCCTGCATCATCTTTTTCAAGAATTCATGGGGAATCGAAGGTACTCCCGGCAGGTTATTGAGATAGCGCACCATTGTCACAGATTTTAAAAACATCACCGAGGTGAACAGCTGAATTCCGGTTTCCTCGGCAAAAGGGAGAAACTGTTCGATGATATTTACATCATAGGTCGGCCCCAAGGTAACCGACTTCACACCATAGGACTGGAATTTCTTCAATGATTCTGCTCTCTCCCGGTTGAAATTCACGTCATCGGAAAGATCGATTCCCACACCGACATGAAAGCCTGTAGCCCCATCAAGGGCCTCTCCCGCAAGATCCTTGCCGCTGTTGAGTGCAGCGACGCATTGCAGCATCGACTCAAGGTCCAGATCACCACTCGTTCTGGCCACCGGTTGATCTCCCTCGGCCGGATCATGCCCCTCTTTGATAACAATTTTCTTTATCCCGAGGGCGGCAGCAGAGAGCAGATCAGCCTGAAAGGAAATGCGATTGCGATCACGGCCGGTTATGATCATTTCCGGATCAAAACCTTTTTCCATGAGTGCCAGACAGGGGGCAACCGGCGACATACGCATTATCGCATGTTCGCAGTCAGTTACCCGAACGCCATCAACACGCCCCCGAACCTGCAGGGCCGTATGAAGAAAAGCGTTGAGATTGACACCTTTGGGTGGATCTACTTCAGAGACAAGAGTATAACTTTTGTTGGTGGGAGTACTGCTTGCTTGTGCGGCGTCCATTGAACCTCCTGTAAGATGATAATAATGAATTACTTTCTTCAGGGAGAGTGGAGATCTAACGCATCAATCATAGCCACAATGAATTGGTCTGGAAAAGTACCGAAGACACTCAGCTATCTATATCGATTTCATTTAACTAACAATCGAATTATTATCAAGGCAAAAATTTCTCATCTTTCCTCAATAAACCTCTTTCTCATAGCAAATGATCTTCTCCCGCACAAAAAGGTCTCCTCAAAATTCCGCATGAAAGTTTTTTAACTTGGAATAATCGTTCATCATAAATGAACATTATGAGAATGTTCGATCAAGACTCCGTTTCCGTCACTTAGAGCGGTCCACAAAAGTGGCGGCTCGTTTATTTTTTCACGAAATATCTCGCATTTTTAAATAGATAACCAACATCAATAATTGGCTCGGTGGTATACTGTCTTGAATGACTTTAAATATCAATTCATTATGATATATTGTTCCATTATTTTTAGGCGACCATGCATCGAAGTGTGATTTCCATGTGAAGTCAGCCTAGGAGGTTGAGTCGTGACCGTTGAGCTTCACAAACCGTAATTCACCAAGGAGGCAGTACTATGAGCAAAT
>JANNQF010000047.1:0-130847 GCA_031441605.1 Deltaproteobacteria bacterium | reverse complement strand
GAGCTGTTTTTTCAAAATTATCGAGAATCAATGAGGAAGTGTTGCTTTTAAACCCTTCCGACACGCACTTCTCCGTCCTGCCTCAGTTTTGGCCGGTTTCTATTCGTTGGTTTTGGCTGGTTTTCTCGCCGCTGATTACACCTATGCGAACTGCATAACCAATTACCAGACGTGCGTCGTCGAGAAGCAGCTTGATAATGGCATCAGTGTCAATATCTTTATCATTCATAAGGCGTCGTCTCCATTGTTATTCAATGTCAATCGTAAGTCTCAGGTTTAATAGCGTTTGGATCGGAAGCTATCCACGAAAACCTGCAACCCAACCATAGGGTGTCGAACACGCACAGGGAGTACCAGGTTGGCCGGATGGCTGCGCCCAACACCAAAACTTTGGTGTGTAACACACCGTACCGGGTTGGTGTGGCGGCACCGGCGGCACCGCGGCCGCTGCACGACCACTGGCTACCTCAATGAGCAGTACGATGAAGATGCCGATCAAGAAAAGGCGTTGTAGATGCATAATCGAGGCTCCTCCTGGTTGAGTTATTGATGGAATGATCTGTGAGCTGACACTCAAAAAGTGAAGAGTGATCAGAGGTATCGCAACTAGGAACAAATCTTCCAATATTAGTTAGTTATACTTTGAAACCAGGCTATGATTATTCGATTCAAGACCTCGGCCATGGCGGCAATTGTGGCATATCATACTGGACGTTCTCTGAGCTGCTCGCCTACCTGGTGTTATGGCAATGATATGGGGGCATCACCATAAGCCGTTTCATTGCTTTATTTTTGCCATCGGGATCTTACAAAAATCACACAATTACAAGGCATGGCAAAAAAAATCGAATATTGGGGAAGGTGCTGAGGTTTTCCCCGGCTCAGAGATTTCGGAACTGTTCCAACACTTTACTGAGCTGGAGGTTGGGACAATCTGTCATCTTCTTAGAATATAGGAAGCGTCCCTAGTTTTCCAATCTTCTTAGAATATAGGAAGCGTCCCTAGTTTTCCATAATATGTTTTTACAGAGAAAAATATTTCAGCTAGAGCAAAATCGGGCGATTTTATGCCTACTGGCCGCAAATGCAAGTTAGCTTTAGCAGCCGCAATGCAACTCTATTCATTGTTAATAGATTCTTTTAGCTCTACAATTTTAATATCTATATCATTTTCACAAATACTTGTACCTTTTCCATTTCTACCACTTGACTCTAAAAAATACATAATGCTACCACCACAACTTGGACTTGGTTCTATTTTTTTGATGTGAAACAGGCAACGACCTAGCTCTTCAGCAAGTCTATCACCGTTTGCCGTCCCACGTGATTTAATCATTACAACTCCTCCCGCTTCCATTTACTTGATTCCCCTAGGTTAAATTTTGAGATCTTCTACTCCTCGAATTCCATAAACAACGGATTTGAATCAGACTCCTCCTCATCATTTCTGATTACCTTTATAGAGGAAAGATTTTGATCAGATGATAGGAGCCAAGTTTTACATATAAATTTTTTTTTAAGATACTTCTCCCACCTGATTACAGCTGGTCTATGAGGAGTATTTTCTATCTGAATTAAATTCTCTAAAATGATAGATTTAGTATTTTCAAATATTTTATCATCATCAATTCCATACTTTTTAATCCAATGTATCTCGTCAGTAAATTTATTCAATGCTTCAGCAAAATCCAATGCGGAAACAAACAAATCAAAATATCCATATTCCTCACCATTATTTTGCTTAAATGAAAAATGTCCTATATAGTCCATAATCACCCCACGACAATTTCCTGTTTTCGAGAATCATATTGGTATTTGTAAATCTTATCTGATATATGCATCTAAAACATCAGCGTGATTCACCTACCAATCTACATCATCCACCGATAAAATGTTTCAGGCTTATTCTGTTGTACCAAAATAAATACTGAAATTCTAAAATAAAAAGGTGACAGAACTAATTATGCTGCTTCTCATTTCAAACAACAACCCATTAATTAGCGGGATTCATGAAATATTAGCGGGATTCATGAAATACTGAAGCATGGCGATGTACTGCCCATTATGATCGACACGAACATGGTCAAGCGTCACCAGGAAAAAAGCGCGTAGCCCCCTCGACTTTTAACTCCCGACGATTTATCGCAAAACCGTTTTTTCCCCATGATAACCGCTCTTGGCGGTGGCGTTCGGCATAAGGATTGCCCCTTTACCCAGCAAGGTGCCTGGGCTGGTCACCGAGTTGCAGCCGGTTTGGCTGGTGTCGCCGAGGATGGCGCCGAATTTTTTCAGGCCGGTATCGATGCGTCCGCCTTCTTTTTGGAAAATGGTGATGGTTCCCGGCAGGAAGCGGAGGTTGGCAAATTTGGTCCCGGCACCGAGGTTGGTGTCGTTGCCGAGGATGGAATCGCCGAGATAGGCGAAGTGGCCGGCCTTAGCATCGTTCATAAAAATTGAGTGTTTGATCTCGGTGGTATGGCCGAGGACGCATCTCTTGCCCGCCAGACAATAGCCGCGCAGATAGGCTCCCTGGCGGACTTCCGTCATGTCGCCGATGATTGCCGGGGATTTGATCATCGCACCGCTTTCCACCAATACACCCCGGCCGATGGCGATCTTGTTACCCAGCAGGGTGGCACCAGCCATGAGCAGCGACGCACCCTCCAATACCTTACCGGCAAAGCGTATCAGCAACCGGCCCTTGGTGGCATCGCCATAGGTAATCTCCACTTCCGTCCCGGCCAGGGCCCGACCCTCGTGGATGATGACATGGCCGGTCAGCGGAATGCCGTCGCCGACCAGGATGCGGTCGTATTTCGGGTAGGTGAAGCCGTCCATATAGTTCTTCAGCGCACAAAGCGGTTGCCAGACGTAGGCGGTGGGCTCGAAGAGGTCGCTGTGGGGGAAATCGCTCAGGTCAAAAAAAGATTGCACTGTCAACATGTTGTCCTCATCGGAAGGGAAAGGGTTGGGACTGAAAGCTGCTATGACCCTTGCACTATGCGAAAATCTTGGCAAGAGTTCAAGAGAAAAGCGGAAAAGATAGGGGCGGGCGGGCGAAACCCGGCTTGACTTAAGTTGTTCGGATGTTTAGTATTTCCGAGCCTTTTATCGGTTGTGTAGCGGTTTTGTTTGCTATCTATTTGAATAGAGAGATAATTACGGTACAATTGAGGGAACGGGTTGGAATGTGGGGCGGGTAATCTGCCCGAAGCCCTTTAAAGTGATTTTAGTACCTTAGAAATTCATTTCTTGTTTTTTAAATGAATTAGGTGAAGGTACTTATCCCCCCTTGTGGGGGGTTAGCAGGAGGATTGAGTGGAATTTAATGATTCATTAAGCATCGGCATGGACGATTTTTCCAATAACGAAGATATGGAAATACCGGAAGTTCTGCCGATGATGGCGGTTCGGGACGTAGTAATCTTCAACTACATGATTATTCCGCTGTTTGTTGGTCGTCCCAATTCGGTAGAAGCTGTTAACGAGGCCCTGGGGGCCAATAAACTGCTGATGCTTGTCACCCAGAAGGATGCCACCAAGGATAATCCCGAGAAAGAAGACCTGTATCAGGTGGGAATGGTCTGTATGGTTATGCGCACCCTGAAGCTGCCGGATGGGCGGCTCAAGGTACTGGTGCAGGCCATGTCCAAGGCCAGGATCAAGGAGTTCATCAGGACCGAGCCGTCGTATCAGGTTTCGGTGGAGGTCATTGAAGAGGTCGAGGCCAAAGAGGTTACCGTTGCGGTCGAGGCCCTGATGCGGGCGGTGCGCGAACAGACGGAGAAAATCATGTCGCTGCGCGGCATTCTCTCCGCCGATCTGATGATGATTATCAACAATATCGAGGAGCCGGGCCGGCTGGCCGACCTGGTGGGTTCGAATCTGCGGTTGAAGATTGCCGAATCGCAGCTCATTCTTGAGGAAACCAATCCGGAAAAACGTCTCAAGCTGGTCAGTGATTTGCTCAGCAAGGAACTCGAGGTGTCGACGGTGCAGGCGAAGATCCAGAATGACGCCAAGGAGGAGATGAGCAAGTCGCAGCGCGAATATTTCCTCCGTGAGCAGCTGCATGCCCTGCAAAAAGAGCTGGGCGATGTTGACGATCGCACCCAGGAGATCGACGAACTGGAGCGCAAGATCAAAAAAACCAAAATGCCGAAGAGTATCCGCAAAGAGGCGCAGAAGCAGCTTAGCCGGATGGAGATGATGCACCCTGATTCCTCCGAGGCGACCATCATTCGCACCTATATCGACTGGATTCTTGATGTACCCTGGAAAAAGAGCACGGTCGACATCCTCGATCTGGTCAAAGCCAGGCAGGTGCTGGACGAAGATCACCACGGGCTGGAAAAGGTCAAAGAACGGATTCTCGAATATCTGGCGGTGCGTAAGCTCAACCCGTCGAGCAAGGGGCCGATCCTCTGTTTCGTTGGTCCGCCCGGCGTCGGCAAGACCTCGCTTGGGCAAAGTATTGCCCGGGCCATGGGGCGCAAGTTTTTCCGCATGTCGCTCGGCGGCATGCGCGACGAGGCGGAGATCAGGGGCCATCGACGCACCTATATCGGCGCGATGCCCGGACGCATCGTTCAAGGCCTGAAGACCGTTGCCTCCAACAATCCGATCTTCATGATGGACGAGATCGACAAGATCGGCTCCGATTACCGTGGCGATCCTTCATCTGCCCTCCTTGAGGTCCTTGATCCGGAACAGAATTTCGAGTTCTCCGATCACTATATGAACCTGCCCATCGATCTGTCGAAGGTCATGTTCATCACCACCGCCAATATGAGTGATACCATCCCCAGTCCACTGCTCGACAGGATGGAGATGATTCGCCTGTCCGGCTATACCCTGGAAGAGAAGGTGGTTATTGCCCGGAAATACCTGTTTCCGCGGCAACTTAAGGATAGCGGGGTGAAGGCTAGCCAATTGAAGATGGAAGATGAGACGCTGGAGTATATCGTTACCCACTATACCTATGAAGCCGGCCTCAGGAATCTCGAACGGGAGATCGGCAAGGTATGCCGCAAGACGGCGCGGAAGATTGCCGAAGGCGGCAAGGGTCCGTATGTCATTTCCGAACGTAACATCAGCCGTTATCTTGGGCCACCGAAGACCATCCCCGAGTCGGAGATTGAGCGGCTGGAACAGCCGGGTCTCGTCACCGGGCTTGCCTGGACCGAGGTGGGCGGGGAGATCCTCCAGATCGAGGTCAATCTCATGCCGGGTAAAGGCAAGCTGACCCTTACCGGACAGTTGGGCGACGTCATGAAGGAATCAGCCCAGGCCGCCTTGACCTACTGTCGCAGTCGGTCCCTCGACCTGGGTTTGGCGGAAGATCATTTTGACAAGATTGATATTCATATCCACGTCCCGGCCGGGGCCACCCCGAAAGATGGTCCTTCCGCCGGCATCACCATGGCGACCGCGCTCTACTCGGCAATTACCGGCAAGACCGTGATCAGCAAGCTGGCGATGACCGGCGAGGTAACCCTGCGCGGCCGCGTCCTGCCGATCGGCGGGCTCAAGGAAAAGGCCCTGGCGGCCCTCCGAGCCGGCATCGACAAGGTCATCATTCCCGAGCAGAATAAAAAAGATCTTGAGGAAATACCTAAGGATATTCAAGCAAAGATGGAATTTTTCCCGGTTAAGGATATGGATGAGGTGGTGCGCATAGCCTTTGCCGGTCCACCTGTGAAGAAGGCCAAAAAGGGCCTTCTTAAATAGTGCGCCTGTGGTGTCTGTTTCCGGTTGGCTCAGTAATCCTGCTACACGCCTTCTGTTAAAGAGGATTGTCCTCGCGACAATCCTCTTTCTATTATTGCCGACGCTGTTTTTGGCCGGTTGGGTGGCGAGCTACGCGCTTCGTCCCGGCCCGGAAGCCGCGGCTAAAAGTGTTGTGGTAAACATTTCCCGCGGCGCGTCCCTGCAGAGCATCGCCACCCTCCTCGCCGCCAAGGGTATTATTTACGAGGATGTACGTTTCCTTTTCCTGGCAAAGATCTCCGGGTATTCCGGCATGCTTCAGGCCGGTGAATTTCGCCTCGAAACCGGTAAAAAGCCCCTGGAGGTGTTGAAGACCCTGGTAATCGCCAAGGCGATCCAGTATTCGATTACCATCCCCGAGGGGCTCCGAGCCACCGAGATTGCCGCCATCTTTGCGGAAGGCGGCTGGTTTGATCCGCGAAGTTTTGCCAACCTTTTGGTTGATAAGGAGTTCATGGCAAAACAGGGCTTGGCCGGACTTGACAGCCTGGAAGGCTACCTGTATCCCGACACCTATATTTTAACGCGGGATGTGCGGGGTGCGGAAAAAATTATGGGGCTGATGGTCGGCAAATTTAACAGAGTTTGGGCGGAGATAACCGCAAAGCTTGAGGAAAAGCCTGATCGACAGAAAACGGTCATTCTTGCCTCGATGGTTGAAAAAGAGACCGGGGCTCCGGCCGAGCGACCATTGATTGCCGGAGTTTTCCATAATCGGTTGCAACTGGGTATGCGTCTGCAATCCGACCCGACGGTGGTGTATAGTCTTTCGAAACATTCCGGGACAATTACCCGAAGCGATCTGCAAAACCCCACCCCCTATAACACCTATACGGTCGCCGGCCTGCCGGCCGGGCCCATCTGCAGCCCCGGCAAAGAGGCCTTGCTGGCGGTGCTGGCACCAACCCATACCAAGGACCTGTACTTTGTCTCGAAAAATGACGGTACGCACCACTTTTCTGCAAGCCTTGCTGAACATAATAGCGCCGTGCAAAAATATCAGCGGAAAAAAGGCGGCGAAAAAGGTAAATAGGTTCAGAAGTTGAGGTGAGCGGAAGGTTTTTTTAGTGTTGCATAGGGAGAATAAGGTGAAGATTGCCCTTGTCCAGATAAACCCGGTTATTGGTGATTTTGCCCAAAATTGCGAAAAGATAGAAGGGTGGGCCAGGCAAGCCGAAGCGCAGGGTTGCCGTCTGGCGATTTTTCCCGAACTCGTGGTGTCCGGGTATCCGCCGCAGGATCTTCTCGAACGACAATCGTTTCTTGCAGCCCATGACCAAGCGGTTACGGCGCTTTTAACCTCTCTTCCCAGGGAGTTGGACGTCATGTTCGGCTGTCTGGAACGACGGCATGGACAGAGGGGCAAGGGACTGTATAATTCGGTTGTGGTCGCCCGCCAGGGGAAGATCGTCTACCGGGCGCGTAAACAGTTGCTGCCTTCCTATGATGTCTTCGACGAAACCCGATATTTTGAGCCGGGGGAGGCCTCCGAGTTGTATCAGGTGCAAGGTATGACCTTCGGCGTCACCGTTTGCGAAGACGTGTGGAGCGATGCGGTAAGGGATTATCAGGTAGAGCCGGTGGCAGCCATCATGGCTGGGGCCGCCGCAAAAGGGCAGAGGGTTGATGGCATCATCAATATTTCCGCTTCGCCCTTTCAGCGCGACAAAGAGAAGGTTCGCAAGGGAATTTTCGCAAGCATTTGTCGCGACCATCAGATTCCCTTTCTCTACTGCAACCAGATCGGCGGCCAGGATTCCCTGCTCTTTGACGGACGCAGCCTGGTCATGGATCGCAGTGGCACTGTGGTCGCCCAGGCACATGGTTTTCGTGAGGACATGATAATCGTCGACAGCGGCACCTGGCGGGGCGACAAACACGGGGTCCCGCAGCTTAGAGAGCAGGAGGCGGTGTATCAGGGGCTGGTCATGGGGGTAAGCGATTATGTACATAAGTGCGGCTTTTCTTCGGCGGTCCTTGGTCTGTCCGGGGGTATCGATTCCGCACTCACCGCTGCCATTGCCGTTGAGGCGCTGGGGCCGGAGAATATCTTAGGCGTCGCTTTGCCATCGCCATACAGCTCACCCGATTCCTTCGAAGATGCACAACTGCTCGCCGCCAATCTCGGTTGCCGCTTTACGGTACTGCCGATCGGTGAATTGTTTGAGACCTTTCGCAACAACCTTGCCGGTCTCTTTGCCGGTCGTGATGAAGATATCACCGAGCAGAACCTTCAGGCCCGAATCCGCGGCAATCTGCTCATGGCACTTTCCAATAAATTCGGTCATCTGCTCCTGACAACCGGCAATAAAAGTGAAATGGCGGTCGGCTATTGCACCCTCTACGGCGACATGAGCGGTGGGCTGGCAGTCATCTCCGATGTCCCTAAGCAGCTGGTTTATGAACTGGCCGCCCATGTCAACAGGACCCGTGCGATCATCCCGGCCAGAACAATCCGGAAGGCCCCGACCGCCGAGTTGAAGCCCGGCCAAAAAGATCAGGACGACCTGCCGCCCTACGAGATCCTTGACCAAATCCTCGAACTCTACCTCGAACAAGGTAAAGGCCAGGCGGAGATCGTCGCCCTGGGTTTTGCCGAGGAGATGGTCCGCGACATTCTGCGGCGGGTGCGCATCAATGAATATAAGCGTAAACAGGCGCCAATGGGATTGAAGGTGACGACCAAGGCCTTCGGTTATGGTCGTCGCTACCCGAATGTGCAGAATTACCAGGGGTGACGGTGGGTCATCATCAAGGAAGTAAAATAACTAAAGAGAGGGCACCATCGGCATAGTTACAGGAAATACGGAAGGGCTAAAAACCAATCAACTGAAGGTCCTGGAACGTCTGGGCGCCAAGCGGGTGCAAAGGGATATGATTATCAACCCGGAGATGGCCAAGGCACTCTGCCAGCTGTCCTTTGAGTTGAATCGGCAGATCGGCCTGCTGATCCAGCGCTCCGGCAAGGTTGAAAATGTCATTGTCGGCACCCATTCCCAGATTGTTATTCCGCCGCTCGGCAATGTTCGGGCATCCGGCGGCAGGCTACGCGGCCTGCGGCTCATTCACACCCATCTGGCAGGGGAAGATATCAGCGACGAGGACCTTATGGATCTGCTTTTCCTCCGTCTTGATCTCCTTTCGGTAATTAAAGTTGCAGGGGATGGTTTGCCGGACAAGATGTATTCAACGCATCTGCTGCCAGGTGCGACGGATGGCAAAAACTGGGCCTTTCTCGAACCGGTACATCCCTCCAACCAGAGGGAATCAGTTGAAAATTTGATCGCTGCCATTGAAGGAGAGCTCAGTGCCGGACGGCAAGCGAGCGTGGTCGATGAGAAAGGTGATCGGGCCATTCTCGTCAGTGTTACCACGGAGGTAAAAGCCCGGGCGGAGGATTCCCTGGCCGAACTCGCTGAGCTTGCCCGGTCAGACAATATAACGGTACTTGAGACGGTTTTACAGCGACGCGGCAAGATAAATCCCCGGCTCATCCTCGGCAAGGGCAAGTTGGCCGACATCATGATCCGCGCCCTGCAACTGGATGCCAATCTGCTTATTTTTAATCAGGAGCTCAATCCGTCACAGATCCGCTCGATCACCGATTTCACCGATCTGCGGGTCATTGATCGTACTCAGCTGATTCTCGATATCTTCGCCAACCGGGCAATGAGCCGGGAAGGCAAACTCCAGGTCGAGATGGCGCAGTTGAAATACATGCTCCCAAGACTTTCCTCAAGAGATGACGCCTTATCACGGCTGACCGGGGGCATTGGCGCCCGGGGACCGGGGGAAACAAAACTTGAGATCGACCGGCGGCGGATCAACGACCGGCTGACTCGCCTCGCCAAGGAGTTGCAGCAGGTAAGCATGGAGAGGTATCGACGCCGGGCCAAACGGCGCAAAAAAGAGCTGCCGGTGCTCTCTCTCGTGGGTTATACCAACGCCGGTAAATCGACCCTGCTTAACACCCTGACTAACAGCAATATCATCGCCGAAGACAAGCTTTTTGCCACACTTGATCCAACCAGCAGAAGGTTGCGTTTTCCCACCGATCTTGAGGTAATCATCACCGATACCGTTGGCTTTATCGATAATCTGCCGGCCGACCTTCTCCAGGCATTTATGGCGACTCTCGAAGAATTGCTGGAGGCCGATCTTCTCATCCATGTTGTCGACGCCTCAAGCCCTTCCTATCGCGAAAAGATGGCGGTGGTGGAGCGGTTGCTGAAAAAACTGGAGTTGGGAGACCTTCCGAGGATGACTCTTTTCAATAAGATCGATTTACTGAGCCTGGAAGACCGGCATCAGGTTCTGCAGAGTATAGGGAATGAAGGTTTTGCCATCAGCGCCATAAACGCTGAAACCCTGAGGGGATTTCTTTATCACGCGGAGCAGGCAATCGGCAAGTTCCTGAACCCAGTCTTACGGCCGCAGGTAGAACCCTAGCTCCTTGTCAAAAGCACGGTCTTCGATGAATTCACCGCCGATGCGGTTGCCGGTGACGGTCCTGATAAGGATATTTTTGGTGAGGATCGCCTCCTTTCGATTATCGAGGGTAAAGATGAGAACGCCTTTCTGGCCGATTTTAAGGTCATGAACACCGCGTAACTCAAAACATGCGCCGCTGAGAGAAAGATTGATGATTTTGGCTTTTCCGCCGCTGATAGCCGGCGGCACAGAATTGTAAATGCCCTGAAGCTCGGTTTTTTTCCGATAATGCCGACGAAATTCGAGTTGCACTTTGAAGGAATAACCGCAGCGGCATTTAACATTCAACATATGCAAGTGTTGGCGAAACTGCCGAACAGCAATAATTTTGGTACTATTACACTGCGGGCAGCTTATCGTCGCTTCGTCTCCGGATTTGACAAAAGACTTTTGGGAAGGTGTTTGATTTGTCATGTGTTGTTGTACACGTGATAAATGAAAAAGTTAAGTAACAGAGTTCTATTATACACATATCATTTATCAAAAAACATAGCAGTATGACGTTTTTTTGAGAAAAAAGCGACGGTGGGGAAAAGGATCCTGGAAATGCAGGGTCACCAGGGTCTCAATCGTAGATTATGGCAGTGTAGCGTTCGAGTATTTCTTCGGTTTCGCGGTCAAGGTCGCTGGCCACTTCATGAATCTGGTATTCCTGGCCGCAGACGGTGCAGCGCATGCGCACCCGTCGGCACTGGCGATGGACTTCAAGCTTGCCTGAACATTTTTTGCACTTCATGGGGGATCACTGGAGAAGCTGGGCACGGGTGAAAATCGCTTCGAGTGCATATCCGGCCTTGGCCAGTGCCTCGGTGCCACCTTCCTGGCGCTCGACTATAGTGGCGACCAAACCAACCTTAAAGCCCGCCGCCTCGACTCTTTCGATGACTTTTAAAAGCGTACCCCCTGTTGTTACCACGTCTTCGAGGAGGGCCACGGTGCATCCTTTCGGCATATTTTTCAGCCCTTCTATATAATTGCCGGTTCCGTGTCCTTTTGCTTCTTTGCGGACAATGAAAGCAGGGATCGGTCGATCCGCCAGATAGCTGGCAATGGATACGGCGGTGACCAGAGGATCTGCCCCAAGGGTCATGCCACCGACGGCCTGAATCGGGGTGGGTGATTTTTGCAACAGTTCAAACAGCAGTTTCCCACAAAGATAAGCCCCTTCGGCGGCAAGAGTCGTCTGCTTGCCGTCGATGTAAAAGTCGGAAGTCTTACCGGAGGTGAGGGTAAAGGTGCCCTGGCGGTAGGATTTTTCTAGTAAAATTTCCTTCAGTCGTTGTTTTTCGTTCATGGCGGAATGTGTGAGTGTTCGAGAAAAAGTCCGTGGAAGTGCATGTCTTAGCCGAATAGCAGGCGATACTACCTTTTTTTTCGTCAGGTTGAAAGAAAAAACTGGCAATGACGGGAAAAGCGGTGTTAGGGTGTCGGCTCGTCGCCCTGGGAGTTCTGTCGGTTGCACGGAACGATTCTTGCTTAAAGTATTCTAAGCGCTTATCTACTGCTGCCCTTACCGCGGACGGGAAAACCTAATTCTTCGAAGAGTGGCAGTGGATGTCGGGTGACAAAACAAGAGGAAAATCCGAAATAGAAGAGGTGTTAAACAATATGAGATTGTTTAACTATTCTGATTTGGCTCAACTCAATCAGATGATACACAAAACGATTGAATATTCTTATTCTGGTATTTATCCGGAACGTGCTGTTCTTTTTTTCAAAAAATACCACTCTGAAAGCAATATTCTCGAACGTAATCTGAAAGGAGCCGTTCTAGTTGTTGAAAACGATGGAAATCTTCTGGCAACTGGATCCATTGTGGATAATGAAATTTCAGGTGTCTTTGTTGCGCCAGAAAATCAGGGTCTTGGCCTTGGAAGTCAGATAATGTTTGAGCTTGAAAAGCGAGCACAGACAACGGGCTTTTCTGAAGTAACTTTAAGTGTTTCGATAACGTCAAAAAAATTCTATGAGAAACTACAATATGAAATATTGGAGGATTTGAAGATAGATGTGGGTGAAGGGCAATATCTTAAATATTGGCAAGGAAGAAAAAAAATCATATCATGACCGGCTGGAGACCACCTGTGTCCCGGTTGATTATCTTCAAGTTATTGAAAAGAACTTTCTTACGAGGGGAATATTATGTGTGGTATTGTGGGCTATTGCGGGTCGCGACGGGTCGTTCCGGTTATCCTTGAAGGTTTGCGGCGGCTGGAATATCGCGGTTACGATTCGGCAGGCATTGTCTATCTGCAAGACGGCAAGCTGATCAAACATCGGTCGGAAGGCAAACTGTCGCGGCTTGAGGCCATTATCGACGACGCAATTATCGCCCCGTCACATATCGGCCTCGGTCACACCCGCTGGGCCACCCATGGCGCACCGACTACCGCCAATGCCCATCCGCACAGCGACTGCACCGGAAATCTGGTGGTTATCCATAACGGCATTATCGAAAACTACCATTCCCTGCGGGAAGAACTGAAAGGCAAAGGTCACGTCTTCACCTCCCAGACCGATACCGAGGTTCTTGCCCACCTCATTGAGGACTATCTGGAAGATGATCTGGTGGCAGCGGTGAAAAAGGCCATAGCCAGGGTTGAGGGATCATACGCCATTGGAGTGCTATGGACCGGCATGCCCGATGCCCTGGTGGCCGTCCGCAATCAGAGCCCCCTGGTGCTCGGGATAAGCGAACACGAGGGCACTTTCCTGGCTTCCGATATTCCGGCCCTCTTGCCGTATACCAAGCAGGTGGTTTTCATGGATGACATGGAGTTGGCCATCTTGAGAGCCGACGGCCACCAGATTTTTTCTCTTGTCACCGGTCTGCCCGTCGAAAAAGCACCGACGACCATCGATTGGAACCCGGCCATGGCCGAAAAGGCCGGATTTAAACATTTTATGCTGAAGGAGATCTTTGAGGAGCCGCAGGCGATCACCAATACCGTCAGCGGCCGAATCAATCCGGAAACAGGGGAGGTGGTTCTCCCGGAGATAGGTCTTACCGCCGCCGATCTGGTCGATATCGATCGCATCTTTCTGGTTGCCTGCGGAACTTCCTGGCATGCGGCGCTGGTTGCCAAATACTGGATAGAAAAATACGCCAATATCCCTGTGGAGGTAGATATCGCCTCGGAATTCAGATATCGGCATCTGCTGATCAACAAGCGGGTGCTGACCATCTCTATTTCGCAATCGGGGGAAACCGCCGATACCCTGGCAGGGATTCGTATCGCCAAGGAGATGGGGTCGAAAATCATTACCATTTGTAATGTTGTCGGTTCGACCATGACCCGTGAGGCACATGGCACGATCTACACCCATGCCGGCCCGGAGATCGGGGTCGCATCCACCAAGGCCTTTGTGTCCCAGTTAGCGGCTCTTTTTCTCTTTACCCTGTACCTTGCCCAAAAGAAGCAAACTATCAGCCGTGAACTCGGGCTCGAACTCGGCCTGGAACTGATCGGTATCGCCGGCGTGGTGGAACGAGAATTGCCCCGTATTCAGAAGGAAATTGAGCACCTCATTGAGAGGTATTATGACAGTCGTGATTTTCTCTTTGTCGGGCGCAGTCTCAATTACCCCATTGCCCTTGAGGGCGCTTTAAAGCTGAAGGAAATATCCTATATCCATGCCGAAGGGTACGCCTCCGGGGAACTGAAACATGGTCCCATTGCCCTGATCGACAAGGATATGCCGGTGCTCGCCTTGGTGCCGCAGGATGAGGTCTATCAGAAATCGATTTCCAACGTCGAGGAAATCAAGGCTCGTCAGGGCCGTATCATTCTTATCGGTACTGAAGGGGACAGCCATCTGCGGACCATCACCGATGACGTGATTTATCTGCCCAAGGTGCATTCCGCTATGAATCCAATACTATATACCATTCCAGCCCAGTTGCTGGCCTATGAGATCGCCAGCAAACGCGGCTGTGATGTCGATCAACCCCGCAATCTGGCAAAGAGTGTCACGGTCGAATAGGCAGGAATTGTGAATAAGTTGCCGAGCCGGGCGGAGGAATCAACCATCCTCTGCTTGGTGTAAGAGGAGTCAGGAAATAAGTAACGGGATTAAAGATGGTCGATTTCCCTGCCAACTGAGTTTTCGGCAACCTCCGGGACCAGAATAACCTCTCGTCGATGCTCATCTTCAATGTATACCAGGACGTCCTGTCTGGTTATTTCCATGGCAAAAACACTTCCACCGCCCTGGTTTTTGTCTTTCCAGCGCTCGAGAAACCAGAAGGCCTCGTCTCGACTGACAGTCCAGCTTAACCCTTTGGGATTTCCGATCACCGAGCCTCGGAAGGCGGTGGTCTTATCAAAAGGAAAAGGTTTACCCTCTTGGTATAGGCGGGCAGGATCACACTGGGCCAGGAGGGATTTCCATTCACTATAGTCTCCGACCGCCGCAAAGGGTGTATTCTTCCGGTAATAGAGCAGCAAAACTGTCTTCTCCAGACACCCGGCTTGCCTGAATTTTTCCAGGTTGTTGTGTAGAAATTGTAGATGGTCGAGAGGGTTGAGGCCCTGCATGGCCTCCAGGGGATTATTGTTGCTCTCCAAATGTTCAAGCAATACTTTGATTTTCTGGTCTTGATTGGCCTTGTGCCGTTCCTGCATCCTGGCGTTGGCAAAGGTTCCGGTAAAATCGTCGGGAGGGTAAAGAAAACGGATATGGTCTAATTTCCATTGCATGTTTTTACCTCTTTTGTAAAGAATCATCGGCGTCTCTTTTTTAAGTTACTTACGCCAGGGAAAGCCAGTGATTGGCAACATCGAGCATTCGATTGGCAAAACCCCACTCGTTATCAAACCAGCAAAGCATTTTGATCAGTCGCCCGCCGCAGACCCTCGTCTGGGTGCCATCAACAACCACCGACCGTGGATCGGTGTTAAAATCGACGGAGGCATGCGGTTCTTCGGTATATCCGAGAAGACCTTGCAGCCCGCCGCAGGATTCCCTGGCCATGACGGAGTTGATTTCGGCAACACTGGTATCCTTTTGCACGTTGATGGAAAGATCCATGAGCGAAACGTTGATAGTCGGAACCCGAACATGGAGACACTCAAAACGACCAGCCAAATGCGGCATTAAGCGGTTGATTCCTTTAGCCAGACCGGTGTCGACGGGGATGATCGAATGCAGTGCACTGCGGGTGAGGCGCAGATTGGTGTGGTGGTAGCTGTCGATCACCGGCTGATCGTTCATCGCCGAATGGATGGTAGTGGTTACTCCGTTTATAATACCGAATTCCCGGTGCAGGATATCGAGTACCGGGACGATGCAGTTGGTTGTACACGAGGCATTGGAAACGATGCGGTGGGTCCTTTGCAACATGGCATGGTTGTATCCGTAAACGATAGTCGCATCGATCTGCGGTATGGCAGGGTGCGACAGGAGCAGGCGCCCGGCACCGGAAGCGAGATGCAACTCGGCAGACGCTCTATCGGAAAAAGAACCGGAGCACTCAAAGAGCAGATCGATGTCCAGATCTCGCCAAGGCAGTTTCGCCGGCTCGAGTTCATTGATTATCCGTATCCGGTCGTTGCCGATAAACAGGTCGTTGCCATCAAAGCGTAAGGGATAGGGGAAGCGGCCGTGGGTAGTATCGTAACGGGTGAGATAGGTCAGGGTTTCAATATCGGCCAATTCATTGATGGCAACGATTTTGAATTTTGACCGAAAGGGAGTTGAATAGATCGCCCGCAGCACGCTTTGGCCTATCCGCCCGTATCCATTGATGGCAACTTGGTAAGTCATCCGCCTGCGACCGCTCCTTTTAAAAATCCTGGCAATATATGGTTCCAGTAAACTCCTCGCCCAAGGCGAGCGTGACGGGGTTTGCACACCGTCACCCTTCCTTTTTGACATCAATGTGTGGGCTCTATCAATACTCCGGTTTAAAAGAGATAACAACCGGATAATTTGTCGGAAAACAGAGTCTCGCCGAAAACTCCACGGCTTGAGGAAGGGGCGCCGAAGGTTGAGAATTCTTCATTGATAATTAGCTGGTCGCTCAGTCTTATTTTGTTTTGGGGATATTCTATGGTATTATTGTGACAATTTTTTTCATACATAAGGGAAACATATTGTTGAAAATCGACACGCAGGAGTTTTTATGGCTGATGGCGGGCGAATTATTGTAATTACCGGCAACGGTAAGGGAAAGACTACTGCGGCTCTTGGTACCGCCTTTCGGGCACTTGGTCACGGGCAGAAGGTCTGCGTTATTCAGTTTCTCAAGGGGCAGGGCAAATACGGGGAACGGCTCATGGCCGGAAAGATTGAGAATCTCCATTGGTTCATTTGCGGCAAGGGTTTTGTTTTCAATAAGGAAAACATTGAGGAAGACCGAGAGGTGGCCCGGCTTGGATTTGTTCTGGCGCAGGAAAAGATTGCCAGCGATCTCTATGACTTGGTGATTCTTGATGAAATCACCTACCTGCCGCATTACGATTTTCTTGAGGTAGAGCGTATTGTCGAGCTGCTGCAAACCAAACCGAAGCGCCTGTCCGTCATTATGACCGGCAGGAATGCCGACCCGAAACTCATCGACCTTGCCGATACCGTTTCCGTTGTCGAATCGCTGAAACACGGTTACGAACAAGGCATCAAGGCACAAAAGGGCATTGAGTTCTGAGTGTCGGGGGCAAGGAATACTTAGGAGCCGTTAGGAAATAACTAGACCATTTATAACCATTTCCTTACGGTTCTTTATGCCGTTCCAGGCAAGCCTTCGGATAGGTTATTTTTAAAAACGGCATGGAAAATTTTGAGGAGGCGGCATGAAACAGCACGGTGCATTAAACGGCATACGGGTTCTTGATCTTTCACGGATGCTCCCCGGCCCTTATTGTTCGATGATTCTTGCCGATCATGGCGCCCAGGTCATTGCCATTGAAGACAAAAAATTTCAGGCCGACGGCCTCTTCTTTAGTGACCTGAATCGCAATAAGCGTCATATGTCGCTTAATTTGAAAAGTCCTGACGGCCTGGAGATTTTTTTCCGTCTAGCGGAAAATGCCGATGTGATTCTTGAAGGCTTTCGTCCCGGAGTGGTTCAGCGCCTCGGCGTCGACTACCAGGCAGTGCAGAAAATAAATCCCCGCATAATTTATTGTTCCATAAGCGGTTACGGCCAGACCGGCCGCTTACGCGATCGGGCCGGGCATGATGTCAATTACCTCAGTACCGCCGGTGTTCTTAGCCTGATCGGTGAAAAAGATCGGCCACCGGCCATTCCCGGGGTGCAGATCGCTGATATCGCCGGTGGCGGCATGAACGCCGCCGTCGGCATCCTCCTGGCTCTTTTCGCCCGGGAAAAAACCGGGCAGGGCCAGTATATCGATATCTCGATGACCGACGGCATGGTCGGTTTTCTCTCCCTGCCGTATTTCTTTGCCGAGCGCAACGGCCGGCCGCCACAACCCGCCGACACCCTTTTGTCCCATAGATACGGTTGCTATAACACCTATCAGACTGCCGATGGGCGATATCTTGCACTCGGCGCGGTTGAAAACCGTTTCTGGCGTGGACTCTGCGAGCATCTCGGCCGTCCGGAATATACCCCGTTGCAGTATGACGAAGTGCGTCGGGAAGAAATTATCGTTTTCCTTCGTCAGCAATTTTTGACCAAGACGCTGGCCGTATGGGAAAGGGACTTGGCGCATCTGGACATCTGTTGCAGCGCAGTAAAAACAATGGCCGAGGTGTTAGTCGATCCGCTTTTTAAGGAAAGAGAGATGGTCCATACCTACACCGACATGAATGGGGTGCAACGCCACGGTTTTGGTATTCCGGTAAAAATGAGCCAAACCCCTGGGAGCATCCGGACAAAGCCCGGTCTGTTTGGCGAGGGCACCAGGGATGTTTTGTTGGAAGCGGGATACACGGACGATCAGATAGCGGCTTTTGTCGCCGCTGGAGTGGTGTAAAAAGAGTCAAGTGCATCTTCTTGAGGATGGGCCTGATAATCCGTGTAGCGTATTGCTTTCCTAACGTTTTTCTCTCTCCTGTTGTGCATCGACTGCAAAATCAAAAATTTGTCCGCCGCCGAAGTGCTCAAAAAACCGCGGATAGGTGCTGCCGTAAGCCGCGAATATTCGTGCAAAGGGCAGGTCGGCGAAGTGACCGTGGTCGCGTACATATTCCATATGCTTCTGGCCATGCGCGTCATAGGCATGGAACACCGAGTCATGGATGCCGTCAAATTCAAGGGGCAAAACAGCAAATTTCGAGCAGAGCGACAGGTTGAAGGCAGGCGTTGCCTTGACCCACTGGTTGCTTAAGTACATTTCCGTATAGCCGTGATAGATAAAGAGATCAGTTCCCATCATTGCCCGTAATCTGGCGGTCGACAGATGGTTGGTGACATCGGCGAAACCGAGGCGGCAAGGGATGCCTTGCTGTCGTCCGACTGCGGCCAGCAATACGGCTTTGGCGACACAATAGCCGGACTGCTTATTGAGCACTGCACTGGCCTTCATGGCCGGTTGCGAGTAGCGCAGATCGTAAGGATCGTATCTGATTTGGTCGCGAACCGCATAATAAAGGGCAACGGCCTTTTCTGTCGCCGTCATCGCATTCTTGCAAACGATGTCGGCAAAACCTGCCACCTCGGCGTGGTCAAAATCGAGGAAAAAGGTGGGTTGCAGGTACTGGCTGAGGTCTTCCAACATGGTTATCAAGTTCCAGTAAATTTGGGTTTGCGTTTCTCGGCAAAGGCGGTGACCGCCTCCAGCAGATCTTTCGAGGGAATGATGTTGGCGCTGATTGAGGCGACATATTTCAAGCCGTCGTCCACCGATTTGCCGACACCATAGTTAAGGACGTCTTTTGAGGCCTGGACTGCAAGGGGCGAGTTATCGGCAATTTCATTGGCAAGTTTCAAGGCACTGTCCATGAGAGACCGATAATCCGGGCAGACCTCACTTACCAGAAGCATCTCTTTAGCCTTGGCGGCGGTAATGGTTTTGGCGGTAAAGGCCAATTCCCGGGCATGACCCTGGCCGACGATCAAAGGAAGGCGCTGGAGGACGCCGACATCGGCGACAAATCCGACCGCGGCCTCTTTCAGAGAGAACTGGGCATCTTCGGAGCAAATACGGATGTCGCAGGCGGTGGCCATATCAAGACCCGCTCCCAAGCAATGGCCATGAATTGCGGCAATGACCGGTTTGCGGCATTTTTCGATTGCCGAGATGCCGTCCTGCAGCTGCTTGATCTTCGGCAGGAAACGCCACTTGGTGGCACCGGTCTGATTCTTATCCATCAGTTCCGGCAGATACGGTACCATACCCTGGAGGTCAATCCCGGCCGAGAAACAAGGACCTTTGCCGGCGACTATAACCACGCGGATTTCCGGATCGGCGTCGAGATCGGCAAAGATTTGAATTGGCTCAAGCCATGCCGCAGGTCCCATGGCGTTTTTCTTTTCCGGATGATTGAGAAATACCCAGGCTATGGGGGCTTGCTTCTCAACGAGATAAAAGGTGTATTGTTGCATATGGTCCTCACGGTGTTGGTTTTTTTCAAAGCAACACTAGCACAGATTAGAGAAATGGCAAAGTTCTCTGTTATTTCCAGCTGATAAATAATGAGCAGATTGGAGAGAAATACCTATGCTTGATCTTACCTGTAGTCCGGAACTTCGGCGACTTATTACCAAGAATATGGTCGGCTACCAAAGAATATCCCTGCCTGTTGCCAAACTGCAGCGGGCGGCCGTGGCCATTTGTCTCGTCGATTATCGAGGGGAAGGTGGTTTGGACGGTTTAGGCGCTGTACCGTCTGAGAATGCGGCGCTGATTCTTACCAGAAGATCGAAAAAAATGAAAAATCATCCAGGCCAGTGGGCCTTGCCGGGCGGGCGCATGGAGGATGGCGAAGATCCGCAACAGGCGGCTCTTCGCGAGCTCAGTGAAGAAGTGGGGCTGGCACTGTCGGCTGACCGGGTAGTTGGCTGTCTTGATGATTGTATCACCAGATCAGGGTTTATTATAACTCCGGTGGTTGTTTGGGGAGGAACGGGTGTTGCGCTTGTAAAAAATGACCTGGAAGTAGCATCAATTCACCGCATTCCCTGCTCCGAGTTACTGCGCCGCGACGCACCGCTCCTTGAAACCACCGGCAGCAGTGAACATCCAATCCTTTTTATGCCGGTCGGCGAAACCTTTATTGCCGCCCCAACAGCTGCCATGCTCCTGCAGTTTCGCGAGGTTGCACTACTTGGCCGGGAAGTAAGGGTCGGTCATTACCAACAACCCTCCTTTGCCTGGCGGTAAGATGCTGATTTGAATGAAAGAGCTACCTGGCCCTGAAAGGAATCTGGCAGTAGGAGATGCCTTTGGTTGGCTGAATACCGCTTTTTGCCAGAAACATAGTCAGGGAATTCATCGAGATGGTAATATTCGGTGTTGGCCCGAGAAATATATGTTCAAGGGCGATCGGTGAGTTCAGCTCATCAAGAAAATCAAAGTGAATATAGGGCACCAGCATTGATGTCCCTTCGCGGAACAGGACCGGGGCCGTGACAAAGTCGGTGACAACCGGGGAGATGATCCGCCATTCCTCTTCCTCCCGAAACGACGGATGTTTGAGGATGGCGGCGATACGCAGCAGGTCGCTTTCAATCAGTTGAAAAACCCCTTGATAGGAGGTATCGCCGGCGATTTTTTCTTCATTTGTTTTCAGGTCATGCGCCTTGGCGAGCACCTCAACCGCATCGACCACTTGGCTGATCAGCCTTTCCTGATGTTCGCAGTCGTAGATGCACTTGCCGACTTGGAAGGATTGGCGCTTTGCGCAACGGAGAATATAGTCCGGATTGAAACCGAGGCTCACTCCCTTGCCGAGTCGGCTGTAGCCTCGCCACTGGCTGAGAAGATTGCCGTTCGAGCGAAAGGAGGAGGCAAAAAGCATATGACCGTTGGTGATGCGGTGCGTAACCCAATCTAAAAATTGGTTGAGGAGGTCGGGCCTTGGGTGTCCGGCACCGATGCGCCGGCTGATCTCAGTGCGAATGAGATCAGCCGTATGTCGCAGTTCGGCGGAATCGTTCATGTATCTGATATCAGTGGCCCACAAGGCTCTGCTGGCAACAATACCAAGAAGACCGGTGAAGCTGGTATAATGGTACAGTCGTTCCTGTGGGATATCGGAATACAGTTTCGCAGTAATATCTTGTATCATCAGTATCTTACATATTGCGGCGATACTTCCCGCCCACCGCATACAGTGCGTTGGAGATTTGCCCCAGGCTGCAATATTTTACCGTGTCGAGCATTTCGGCAAAGACATTGCCACCGGCAAGAGCGACTTCCTGTAATTTCTGCAACGCCGCCGAACTGTCATTTTTGTGACGCTCATGGAAGGCGGCAAGCCGCTTGATCTGTTCGTCTTTCTCATCATCGGTAGAACGGGCCAATTCGACGGAGGCGTTCAGGGCATCAAAATCTGCATCCGGGTTGCGGAAGGTGTTGACGCCGATGATCGGCAATTCTCCTGAATGTTTCTGTCGCTCGTAATACATTGATTCTTCCTGGATTTTACTGCGCTGATAGCCGGTTTCCATGGCACCCAGTACCCCGCCCCGTTCGGTGAGCCGGTCAAATTCCGCCATCACCGCCTCTTCTACCAGGTCGGTAAGATCCTCGACAATAAAGCTGCCCTGGTTTGGGTTTTCGTTTTTGGCAAGGCCCCACTCCCGGTTGATAATCAGTTGAATGGCCAGGGCCCGGCGCACCGATTCCGATGACGGGGTGGTGATGGCCTCGTCGTAGGCATTGGTGTGCAGGCTGTTACAGTTGTCATAGATGGCACAGAGGGCCTGCAAGGTCGTCCTTGTGTCGTTGAATTGAATCTCTTGACTGTGCAATGATCGGCCGGAGGTCTGGATATGATATTTAAGGCGCTGTGAGGTAACCGAGGCACCGTATTTTTCCCGCATGGCGATGGCCCAGATACGCCTCGCCACCCGGCCGATAACCGTATATTCCGGATCCATGCCGTTCGAGAAGAAGAATGACAGGTTCGGAGCGATCTCATCGATGGCCATGCCGCGCGACAGGTAGTATTCGACGTAGGTAAAACCATTGGAAAGGGTGAGCGCCAATTGGGTCAGGGGGTTGGCCCCGGCCTCGGCGATATGGTAGCCGGACACCGACACCGAATAGAAGTTTTTCACCTTCTGGGCGATAAAGTATTCCTGGATATCGCCCATCATCTTCAAGGCGAATTCGATGGAGAAGATACAGGTATTCTGCCCCTGGTCTTCTTTGAGAATGTCGGCCTGGACGGTGCCGCGGACATTGGTGAGGACTACGGCCTTGATCTCTTCATATTCGGCATTGTCCGGCCCGCGGTTGTTGTCGGCAACGAATTTTTCCACCTGCTGGTCGATGGCGGTGTTCATGAACATCGCTAGGATGATCGGGGCCGGGCCGTTGATGGTCATCGACACCGAGGTTGTCGGCGAGCAGAGATCAAAACCACTATAAAGCAGCTTGAGGTCATCAAGGGTGCAGATACTCACGCCCGAGGTGCCGATTTTCCCATAGATATCCGGGCGAATAGCTGGGTCCCAACCGTACAGGGTGACCGAATCAAAGGCGGTTGACAACCTCTTGGCCGGGTAATTTTCCGACAGTAACCTGAACCGTCTATTGGTCTGGGCCGGACCGCCTTCCCCGGCAAACATCCGGGTCGGATCCTCGCCGGTGCGTTTCATCGGGAACACACCGCCGGTATAGGGGAAGTAGCCGGGCAGGTTTTCCTTGCGCAGCCAAACGTAGATATCCGCGGGATCGTTGAATTTCGGCAAGGCGACCTTGCGGATTTTTGAATGCGACAGGGATTTGGTATAAAGAGGAACGCAAATCTCACGATCCCGCACCGTATATACCAGTTCATCCCCGGAGTAGTCGGATCTGGTTTTTTCCCAGCCTTGCAGAAGCTCGGCCGTCTCGGGGCTTACAGCCTGATGCAGGGCGGTGACCTTACTTTTCAGCTGGTCGACGACCTTGGCATAATCACCGTGGTCGTCGGCCTGCAAAATGTCCATTGCCTGTTGCAGGTGGTGATGGCGGCGCACTGCCTTTGCCTGAAGCCTGGTCTTGTGGTGGTATTCGCGGACGGTGCCGGCTATTTCCGAGAGATAACGGATCCGCGGCGAAGGGATGACGATGGTTTTCGAAGAGGACATCTTTTCCGCCGGTTTAGGCAGACTGGGGTGGAGGACGAGGTCACTCTTCTTCTTCAGTTCTTCAATAATTCCATGGTAGAGGGCGGTGATGCCATCGTCGTTGAATTTCGAGGCGATGGTGCCGTACACCGGAAAGTCGCCGGGTGCCATGTCCCACTGTTTACGGTTTCTCTGGACCTGCTTACGAATATCGCGGATGGCGTCGTCACTGCCCTTTTTCTCGAATTTGTTGACGACGATGATATCGGCATAATCGAGCATGTCGATTTTTTCCAGCTGCGACGGCGCCCCGTATTCGGAGGTCATGACATAGATGGAGATATCGGCGATATCGGTGATCTTCGAGTCGCCCTGACCGATGCCGGCGGTTTCGGCGATAATCAGATCAAAGCCCGCCGCTTTCGCCACCTGGATGGCCTCCGGCAGCGCTTCGGAGATCTCGCTGGCTGAATCGCGGGTGGCTAGGCTGCGCATGAAAATATTGTCGGATTGGCCGAGGGAGTTCATACGAATCCGGTCGCCGAGGAGAGCGCCGCCGGTCTTCTTCCGCGACGGATCGCAGCAGATGACGGCAATCTTGATATCCTTGATGTCATGGAGAAATCTGACAATTATTTCATCGGTGAGCGACGACTTGCCGGCCCCGCCGGTGCCGGTAATGCCGATAACCGGCGGGTTGTTTTTCTTTGCAAGCGGGCCGATTAAGGCCATCAGTTCAACGAGCTTGCCGTTGCTGCCGGCCTTTGCCTGCTGGGCGGCGGTGATGAAACCGGCGATGGTCTTCGGATTGTTCCACAGCAATTGCTCAGGGCGCAGATCGTGGCAGGGCAGGGTGGGGAAATCGAGTAGTTCCACCATGTGGTTGATCATCCCCTGCAGTCCCATGGAGGCGCCGTCTTCGGGGGAATAGATTTTCGCTATCCCATACGCTTCCAGTTCTTTAATCTCGTCGGCGACAATAACCCCGCCGCCGCCGCCGAACACCTTGATATGCGAGGCGTTTTTCTCTTTCAACAGGTCGATCATATACTTAAAGGCTTCCATGTGCCCGCCTTGGTAGCTGGACATGGCAATACCCTGGGCATCCTCGGCGATGGCCGTGTCCACCAACTCCTGGACCGAGCGATTGTGCGCCAGATGGATGACTTCCACCCCGGAATCCTGCATAATCCGGCGCATGATATTGGTTGAGGCATCATGGCCGTCGAAAAGGGAGGTGGCGGTGATAACTCGAACTACGTTTTTGGGCCGGTAGACTGCGACATCCGCGTGCATGGTTTCTCCTTCTGTCGTTGTAAATGACTGGGGATGAGGTGATCGTTGTTAACAGGTAGAGCACACGGAAGTTACCGAGGTTTCAAGTCGAGAGTGCGGATTCTTAAAGATAGCCTGCGCTGTTGGTTTTCTCAAGAAAACTCATGATAAATTCCGTCTGCTTTTCAATGTACTGTTCGATAGTGAAATGTTTGCCGAAATACCAGCGCCGATAGGCCCAGGTATGTCCGAGTACTGAAATATTGTGGCCGATGAGGTTGATTGTATCATCCGCAAGCATCGGCAGTTTGCCAATTGCCCGCAACTCCCGCATGGCCTCTATGAAAAGGTTGGTGATGCGCAGTTCCGCCTCCAACACCTTTTCCTGCCATTTCAAGGGGAGAAAGTGGGTGACCTGGTACATAAGGAGGACGTGGTCACTCATTCTATTGCAGGCCAGGAAATATTCCCGGATCACCTCCGCCAAAGCTTCTCTGCCGATGGTCGGTCGGGCCAGCGCATCTTTAACCCCTTGTTCAACCTCCGAGTGGATGGCAATGCATACCAGGTAGAGAACATCATCTTTGGTTGATACATATTCATACAGGGAGCCGATCGACAGTCCGGTTTCTTTGGCCAGGGCGCGGGTAGTCGTTTTATGGTACCCATGTTTGATAAAGAGCTTCACCGCACCGTCGGCGATCTGCCGCCTTCGCTCTCTTACCAGATCCTGGTTTTTAATATTAGTAGTGACCTCGCCTGAATAGGTGTCGGAATCCATCATTTTGTCTCCGGAATTGTCTTTTCTTTCGTTTTTCAATGTTTGCCAGATTTAAACGTAAAAACGTAAACAAAAAACCACCAGAACAAAAGAAAAATCTGTATTACAGGCAAGGTGTCGCTAATACCACCCTTGCAAATTTCCTCGAATTAATGCCGTTTACAGAACGGCTTCTTGCCGCGATATTCTTTGCAGCATTGTCATTTGGTCAGAGCCGAACCGATCACCAGCCGTTGTACCTCGCTGGTCCCTTCGTAAATTTCCGTGATCTTGGCGTCCCGCATCATCCGCTCGACCGGGAATTCCCGGGTATAACCGTAACCGCCGAGAACCTGCACCGCCTGAGTGGTAACCCGCATGGCGGTTTCACTGGCCATGAGTTTGGCCATGGCCGAGGCCTGCGAATAGGAGATGCCGTGGCTCGCCTTGTAGGCGGCACTGTATACCAGGAGTCGCGACGCCTCGATCTGGGTGGCCATGTCGGCGAGTTGGAACTGTACACCCTGGAATTTGCCGATCGGCGTATCGAATTGCTTGCGCTCCTTGGCGTAGTTGACCGCTGCCTCAAGAGCCCCTTGCGCAATACCTAAGGCCTGTGAGGCAATACCGATCCGGCCGCCGTCAAGGGTTTTCATCGCCACCTTGAAGCCCTGGCCCTCTTCGCCGAGAAGCTGCGAGGCGGGAATCCGGCAATTGTCAAAAATCAGCTCCATGGTCGGTGAGCTGCGAATCCCCATCTTTTGCTCTTTTTTGCCAAAGGTAAAACCGGGGGTGTTCTTTTCGACGATAAAGGCACTTATGCCGTGATGTTTTTGCGCAGTTTTGTCGCTTCTGGCGAACACCACATAGGTCTCTGCATCGCCTGCATTGGTGATGAAAATCTTTGTACCATTGAGGACATAGCTATTGCCGTCTTTAACGGCGGTCGTCCGGGTGCCACCGGCATCGGTACCGGCGGATGGTTCGGTGAGGCCGAAGGCGCCCATTTTCTCGCCGCGGGCCAAAGGCGCAAGAAATTGCTGTTTTTGCTCTTCATTGCCGAAAAGGTAGATAGGATTGGCGCAAAGTGAAAGGTGCGCCGATAATGTTACGCCGGTCGAGGCGCAGACCCGGGAAAGTTCCTCGACGGCAATGGCATAGCTGATGTAATCGGCACCGGCGCCGCCATATTCTTCAGGAAAGACTATGCCGGTAAGGCCCAGTTCGGCGAGGCGGTCAAACATCAGTGCGCGATCAAAGCGTTCTTCCTCGTCACGAATTCTCGCCGTCGGGGCAACTTCGGTCTCGGCAAATTCGCGAACCATGTCGCGGATGAGGTTCTGTTCTTCTGTCAACTCAAAGTTCATCGGTTTATCTCCTGCAGAAAATGCGGCGGGGCATGTTAGATTCTTAATAACAATTCAGTTTATTGCAACCATATGCACTTTGTCTGATTGGTGTTTTAGCCTCCCCTCCCTTGACGGCAGGGGATTGAGGGGAGGGTGAGTTTGCTACGAAGTCGCACGTTGTAACTTCCCCACCCCCTAACCCCCTCCCGCAAGGGGGTGGGGGGACTTTGCCAATAGTGCTGATTAAATACGATTCTTATTCCAGTAGGGTGCCAGTCCTTTCATTCCGGGCTAGTAAAAAAACCGGGAAGAAGCAGGGGCCTTCTTCCCGTTGCTGCATATTGACTACTTTTTCTTGGAGCTGAGTTCTGGGAAATCCTCGTAAAAGAATTCCAGGTTGCTGCCTTTGGTGTTTTTATCTTGACGGTCGGTTTCCTGCTGACGCAGCTCAACCCTACGGATTTTACCGCTCAAGGTCTTGGGAACCATCGGCACGAACTCGATGATGCGAGGAATCTTGAATTTGGCAAGGATCTTAATGGAGTGCTGAAAAAGTTCCAGTGCCAGTTCTCGTGAAGGTTGATAGCCCTGTTTTAAGATGATGAAGGCCTTGACCAATTGATGCCGTTTCGGATCAGGTACACCAACGATTGCCGATTCGGCAACTGACGGGTGCTCGATAAGGGCACTTTCCACCTCAAAGGGGCCGATGCGGTAATCGGAGGATTTGATTACATCGTCGGCGCGGCCGACAAACCACCAGTAACCATTTTCATCAAAGGTCGCCCGATCGCCGGTATAGTAGGCATTGTTGATGAAGACGCCGGCCATTTTTTCCGGACTGCCGATATACTCGGTAAAGAGGCCGATTGCCCGCCATTTGTCGAGTTTAACCGCGATGTGGCCGGGTTCATTGGGCACGGTGATTTCCTTGCCGTCGTCGTCCATCAGGGCGACATCATACATGAAGGACGGCTGGCCGAAGGAGCCGGCGCGCATCTTGCCGTTCATCCACGGATGGTTGCCGATCATGGCGGTGGATTCGGTCTGGCCGTAGAAATCGCGAATCTCGGTGTTGGTGAGTTTTTTCCACTTGGTGATGACTTCCGGATTGAGTGGTTCGCCGGCACCGATAGATTGCCTGAGAGCGGAAAAATCGAATTTTGAGGTGTCAAGGTTGATGAACATGCGCCAGGCGGTTGGCGGCGCACAAAAGACGGAAATTTTATGGGTAGTGAGGGCGGTCAGGTATTTATTGCCGTCAAGGACGGTAAAGTTAAAACCGGAGGCGGTGGCGCCGACGTTGAGGGGGCCAAAAAAGCTCGACCATGCCCACTTTGCCCACCCCGGGGCGCTCAGGTTGTGATGAATGTCACTGGTGCGAATCCCGGTCATTACCGAAGTAGAAAGATGGCCGAGTGGATAGGAAACAGCGGTATGGCCGACGCGCTTGGGCAAGCCGGTGGTTCCAGAGGTGAAAAAGCAGAAGAGAAGGTCGCTGGCGCGGGTTTTCGCCGCTTCGGCTTCAACTGCTTCGCTTGCCAGATCGGCATAGCTGGTCCAGCCTTCTTTCTTCCCTAGCACCAACTTCAGTTTCGGGGTCATTTTCGTGGTTTGCAGGGCGAGATCAATAACGTCGGTATAGATGAGGTCGGCGATAATTACCTTTGGCGGATATGCTTCAAATCGGAATTCCAGCTCGCGTTGGGTCATTGTCGTGGCGGTCGGTACGGCAACCAGGCCACCCTTGATGCAGGCATAGCTGGCAAACCAGGTTTCCGGGACGATCGGCACCATCTGGTACATATTGTCGCCCTTTTCAACACCAGCCTTGCGCAACTTGTTCAAACACTGATTGCCGCGGAAGGCGAATTCCTGATAGGTGAAGGTTTTGCTTTCAGTTGTTACGATATCGCACCAGACCAAGGCAGTTTTGCTGCCTCTCTCCTTAACATGGAGACCTTCAAAGATTTCTGCGGCCCAGTTGAAATATTCCGGGAGTTTCATGAAGTTGAGCTTCTCGAAAAAGGCCTTTGCTGTATCCTTTTTCAGGTCATTATCATCCATCATGTTAAGGTTCATTACTTCTCTGTAGAGATTTTCCATACCCATCAGTGACTCCTTACAGTTAGATTTGAAAATGATTGTCCCGGCTGCTGAGGACCCTTTTCTACTCTCCCGGCGATACAACTGAGCGCTCGGTCGGATTTCTTGAAGAACTAGATAATAATTAGTGATGTTTGTCAAAGTATTTTTTCAATTGATGGTCGATTAATGGCAAATTGCCATGAATATTTGCGGAGTTCGTTGGAAAGATGTAGTGAAAATGAAGGTGGATTGCTGGCTTTTCTCCATTACGTCAGCGTGGTACGGATAAAGTTTAAAAGCTTTTCAAATTGATGCTCATGCAACTATCGCTGATTTGCCGATTAAAAATGAAAGAGGGGCAGACTTCGCTCCGGGGAGTCGGTTCCGGAGGGTTCCCTGCACCTGAGCGTGGCACTGCTATTGTAGAGGATGCGATATCGTTGTCATTGGCGGCAGTCACTGCTACGGAGGATTTGAAATATTCGAGTAAAAGTATGCTCTCTTCGCACAAACATAAGGGTTGAAAACTTGAGTCGGGAAAAGGGTAAGATTGCGAAACAGCTTTACGAAGACCCCGCTGCCATATAAAATAACGACCTTGGATTAAAGATAATTTGCGCTTGGCATTACTGCAGTGGCATGTTACAAAATATAGCGAAGAGAGAATTCCATACTGTTAACACGTACAGCAAACAAGACTTGGTTTTGAATTGGATAGGTCGATCAGTTATCCTGGTTAAGACACCCGTTTCCGACCCTGATGAAACGTGCCTGTAATACGGCAAGGCCGTAAATCAAAGAAAGATCTCCAGAAATGGATCATCCTTCCATTTGGAATGATATACAGAAAAGCAATAATTAAACTCGTAACCGGATTGTCAAATTTTCTAATAAATATTGGTACATTACCGAGAATACCTGGATGAAACCTGAAAGGAAGAGGTTCTTCGGCATAAGGAAACATGCAGAACACTCTGCAATTTGGGGTGATATGCAGGTCAGCAGAATTACTTGTTAACTGTCAAATAGAGACAATAATATGTCAAATTATAAAGACATCAAAAAAATTGGTAGTGGTGGTTTTGGAGAAGTCTGGAAATGTGAACGAGATGATGACAATCAGATTTTTGCAAAAAAGAAGTTACATAATAATGTTGACGAAGATGGAGTCAAAAGATTCATTCGTGAAGTTCGTATTCTGTCAAGCCTTGACCATCCCAATATTGTCAAAGTTGTAGGCAAAAGGCTCCAAAAAAAAATTTATTTTTATATCATGCCACTGTACTCAACATCTCTTAAAAAAGAGCTGGCAACAATTGTTGGAAATGATGGGCGAATCATTCCAATTTATTCAGCTATCTTGGATGGTATTGAATATGCTCATTCCCAAGGAGTAATACATAGAGATTTAAAACCAGAAAATGTCCTGTTAAATTCTGACTCAGATGTTGTGTTATCAGACTTTGGTCTTGGGAGAAGCTTAGACTCTGATTCTACACGCCAAACTATGACAGGATATGGAATGGGAACAATCCTTTATATGGCTCCTGAACAGCTAGCAGATGCAAAAAATGCTGACGAAAGATCAGACGTCTATAGCCTTGGTCGTATGCTTTATGAATTATATAGCGGACCAATAACATCCTTTGCTCAAGATACATCATCTTTGCCGCCAGGTATAACTTTCTTTGTAAACAAATGTACACAGCATATTCCTCAAAATAGATTCCAAACTGTTGCCGACCTTAAACATGCGTGGCAGTCATTATTTGACTCATCATACAGACAAACAGAACTCGATGAGCTAATGACTCTGAGAACTGAACTTACTCCCCCGGCAAGGTTTACTGACGCTGATGTTAGCCGGTTACTGGAATTAATTATTAAATATCAAGAAGATCCCGATTTATTGCATGAGACAATAATGCAAATTGATCCTGCTGTTGTAGGTGAAATGTGCAGGCAAAATGTGTCTGAAACAAAACACATAATTGATAGTTTTATTGAATATGTAACTAGTCAAGGATGGGCTTTTTCTTACACAGATAAAATTGGAAATAAGTGCAAAGGGTTACATCAGGCAATCCAAGATTTTGACATAAAAGCATCATTAGTAATTTGTGCTATGGAAGTAGGTATTTACCATAATAGGTGGCATGTTCTTGGGATTTTTACAGATTTGATTTCTGCACCCAAAATAGCGGGTGAAGAAATAGCACTGGCAGCGTACTTAAGTCAGGTGGACGAACGCTCAAGAGAAAGAGTAGCAGAACATATAATTCTCGGAAAGCTTCACCCAAGCCTTAGACACTTTTTTAACTTCTCCGAAAGCAGTTAACCATGGGTTGCAGTGGACGCGAAGAGATTCGGAGAGCTAAAAAGGTTACTCATCGGGCGCGCCACTGAATCCAGAAGTTAGGTAATGATAAAATAAATCGGAATTTTATATGGAAAAAGAAGATATCGTTTTTGATCCCACAGATCTGCAATTGAATTCATACGGCAAGGTAGGGTTGGAAGACATTGATGTTGCCGAAATGACAAATGAGCAATCTGTAAAAATGCTGTTATATCAGCATGTCCTAAATTTGCATGAACTAAAATCAGCAAAACGGGATCTTGCTGATTGCAAAAAACAAATTGAAATTTTGAAAGAAACGAGAGAAGAGCTAAGAATAAGATTGGCCAGTACAGGAAATAGCATTGGCATCGATATTGCCAGTATATTTATTAGTTTTCTTGGTGGCTTCGCTATTAATATGCTAACCTCAAATTGGTCTAGCGGCATAGGATGGGTAATATTTCTTCTTTGTTTGACAATAATATTATCGTTCAAACTTCCCTATGTTTCTGCTGTCTTTAAAAATATTACTGAATCAAATGGCGAGAAAATGTTATGAAAACTATTAAAGGAAAAATCATAAGAATTGTTGATAAAAGAACAGTAATTATCAATTTAGGAAAAGAGCATGGAGTTAAGTATGATGCAATATTTTCTATAATGGGAGAGCCAGAACAAATTATTGACCCTGATTCTAAATATGTTCTAGGGGAAGTTAAAATTGTAAAATCAAGAGTAAAAGCTAAAGAAGTTGCAGATAAATTTACTATCGCAACCACTCAATGGGTAGAGGTCAAAAACCAACTTTTCAGTAAAGTATTTAATAGATTGAACGAAGGATTTGAAAGAACAGAAATTGACGAAGGTGAACTTTTTGTCGATGAAAAGGATCTTAAACCTTGGAAAGCAAAATCGGAGTTTCCAGTTAGAGTTGGTGATTTAGTGCAAGTAGAAATTGAGGAAAAAGATACCGTTGAAAAAGCAACAATAAAGGAAGGAAAAACAAATAGTGAAAAGGAATAAACTATCAATAAAATAAATACCTAACAACCTGCTACACACGGATCCCGTAACAGCACGGGTCCGGTGAGCAGCACGTTATGCAAAATAGGAGCATTTATTGGAACCGCGAGACATAACAGCTGCCGCAGCCGTTGTCATTTCGTTCTGTGCGCTGGTCATTGCCTGGAGAAGCTACCGGCAGTCTGGGCGTGCTTTTGCATTAGCTGCGGAAGACCACGCGGAGAAGAGGCTACCCGTTAAACCATACCTTATAGACGCATTCACTTTTGTGTGCCATCGTGCGAGATACTGTGCGTTTGTTGTTTCGTACACAAACCAATCATCGGCTCCCCAGTCTCTTGCCACCATTGAACTTGAGGTCGAATTTGTTGACCAGGAGGAGATATCAGGGAAGGCGATCACCCCGGCCACAGGCGAGGTCTCCCCACCGCATATGACCCCCGACTTCAAGAAGCTAAATGTGCCTCTGAATTTAGGTCCGAGGGCGACCGACTCTGGTTGGATAGTTTTCAAGATTCCCAGCAGCTCAAACCGCAAGTTCCGCGTCAATTCATATAGAGTCAAAGGGAGGACCTCGGACGGCAGAGAAACCGACATCGAGGCATTTCTGTTGAGGCACGTGACGGATGAAGAGCATAGCCTTTGAAGAGCGCATTTTGGTGCCGATCATCGGCGATGGTGCGATCGCGTCGCATTCGACGGCTGACGGCAGGACTATTCCAGTTCTGATTCTGAACTGCGACAACCACAAGGAATTTCTGAATCTAATCTACCTTCACGAGAGCTCGCCGCCCGGTGATGTGACTTGCAACTGGGTAGTTAAGAGATTTGCTCCAAATTTTGTATTTCTAATACTAGAATTCCATCGCCCATTGACGCTTCGCGTCGGGCTCCAGTTTGACTTGTCGCGTCAGGGGGAACTGGCTGATGGTATCGTGCAATCTTGCGGCGTGTATCTTCAGCCTGTGGAATCTGGGAAGAAGGTATCGGAAGGAATTGACAAGCCGAAGATCTTGGTTGAGGTAAACCCAGTGACCAAATTGCGGAACTGGGACGACATATTGCTAAAGGCGATTCGCAAGAGGATAAGACGAGGGGGACTTTCAAGGAATCAGGCTACAACTACTTCTGAAGAGTTCTTGAAGCGAAGTCGAGAGATTTGGGGCTATAGAATGGACCGGGCATAACGGTCGGTTACAGGCAGAAAACCATTTTAGAATTCGAGTGTGGTAGGAGCATTAGGCCCGAGCGATGCAAAGAACGAAATGAGAAAGGTAAAATTAGGGGTAAATTTAGATAAATTAAGGGACACTGCCCGAATTTCCATTCTCTTGCAATTTTTCAATTTTTTCCTCATTCACCATCTCTCGTTCCCCATTTAATTATTGGAAAAGTTGGAGAACCTCCCACCTTCCAGTACACGAAACAAGGGTCTTGAAATATAAAGAATAGGTGTTTCAAAACCTGACTATGCCTCCCTCAATCCTGGAGAGAAGAATGATCACTTTCCAGTTAAAGACCGTCTGCCTTGTTGCAAGTTGATATTTTGTTGTTGGTAAAAAAAGTTGGAGAAAACGTTCTATTTAAGTCTTTTTGGGCGTATCACACGGGATGTTAGTAGGCAGTAGAACTTCGAGCAACAAATAACTTTCTGACATTTCACGGTAAAAATCAATGAAGCTTTGCTGAATTTGTAAACAGATAGTCATTTCGCTGCCTCCAGCCTTTTCATGAAGTATGCTCGACAAACGAAAAATGATTGACAAACGCAGTTGGTTGGGTCACGATAAAAAAACGATTGAGCGCTTGGTCGGAATTTTGGCCAGCAATATATTTCCGATTGTCGTGTAGAATCGTATCGTAACCAAACAGCAACTGTGTGGCGAATACTCCAACATCCAGCAAAGCAGGAAAAAGGTTTCTTGGGCTAACGGCCACCGAAAAATTGAGGATTATAATAATGAAAACAGCGGTAATTGTCAGTGCGGTACGGACTCCTTTCGGCAGTTTCGGCGGAACCCTCAGTAAAATAGGCGCAACAGAACTTGGGGCCATGGTTATCAAAGAAGCGGTGATCCGCGCCGGGATCGACAAAAAACAGGTTAACGAGTGTATCATGGGTATGGTGCTGCCCTGCGGCTATGGCCAGAATCCGGCGAAGCAGGCGGCCATCAAGGCCGAGCTGCCGCAGGAGGTTGAGGCGATAACAGTCAACAAGGTGTGCGGCTCGTCGCTGAAAGCCGTCATGCTGGCCGCCCAGGCAATCCAGTGCGGCGACGCCGATGTGGTTGTTGCCGGCGGCATGGAAAATATGAGTATGGCCCCGTATTATCTTGAGAAAGCAAGATTTGGACACCGCATGGGGCCGGGCAAGATCGAAGATCATATGGTCCATGACGGTCTGTGGGATATCGTCAACGATTTTCATATGGGCATGTCCAACGAGCTTATCTGTGAAAAGTGGCAGGTGAATAGAGTCGATCAAGACAGGTTTGCCGAGCAATCATACAGCCGGGCGCTTAAAGCCGTTCGCGACGGCGTGTTTAAAGACGAGATACTGCCGGTGCCCATCCCCCAGAAAAATGGCGAGGTAAAGCTTTTTGCCGACGACGAATGTCCAACCGAGACCAGCTATGAAAGCCTACAGAAGATGCGGCCGGCCTTTAAAAAAGACGGGGTGGGAACGGCCGGCAATGCCTCGATCATCAGTGACGGGGCGGCAGCGCTGGTATTGATGAGCCGGGAAAAGGCGGTGGAGCTCGGTTGTCATATCATGGCCGAGGTCGGAGCCCAGGCCTCAGCAGGGATTGAATTGCGCTACGTGCTTATGGCACCCATCCTGGCCGTCCCTAAGGTTTTGAAAAAAGAAGGAATATCCCTTGCCGATATCGATCTTTTCGAGATAAATGAGGCCTTCAGCGGAACCTCCGTGGCCATCAACCGGGTATTGGAACTCGATTCCGCCATGGTCAACGTCAACGGCGGCAGTGTTGCCATCGGCCATCCGATTGGCGCAAGCGGCGCCCGGCTGCTGACCACGCTCCTTTATGCGATGGCGAAAAGGGATGCGAAACGAGGGCTGGTCTCACTCTGCCTTGGTGGTGGTGAGGCGGTGGCAATGGTTGTTAAACGATAAGGCAATACAAACGGATAAGGACAAAGCAATGGCAAAGGCAATAGAAACATTCGGGGTAATCGGCGCCGGCCAGATGGGTGCGGGCATCGTTCAGGTTGCGGCCACCAGCGGGCTTAAGGTTTTGATGAGTGACATCAAAGAGGAGTTCACCCAAAAAGGCATGGCGGGTATTGCCAAAAATCTTGCCCGGAGTGTTGAAAAGGAAAAAATCAGCGCTGCCGAGCGCGATGCGATTCTCGGGCGGATCAGCACCACCACCAATCTTGCCGATATGGCCGGGGTTGACTTTGTTGTTGAGGCGGCGGTTGAACGGCAGGATCTGAAATTCAAAATCTTTCAGGATCTTGACAAATTTTGTCCGGCGCACACAATTCTCTCCACCAATACCTCGTCGATCCCCATCGGCCGGATAGCTGCCCAGACCAAAAGGCCGGACAAGGTTATCGGTATGCATTTCATGAATCCGGTGCCGGTGATGAAGCTGGTTGAGGTTATCAAGGCGCTGGCAACCAGCAAAGAGACTTTTGATATCACCTGGGAACTTTGCAAGAAGTTTGGCAAGACTCCTGCTGAAGCCAATGATTTTCCTGGTTTTATCGCCAATAGAATTCTTCTGCCGATGATCAATGAGGCGATTTTCTGCCTGTACCACGGCGTCGGCAAGGTCGAGGATATCGATACGGTCATGAAGCTCGGTATGAACCATCCGATGGGGCCGCTGGCCCTGGCCGACCTGATTGGACTCGATACCTGTCTGGCGATCATGGAGACCCTCTATGACGGTTTCAAGGATTCCAAGTATCGACCCTGTCCGCTGCTCCGCAAATATGTTGAGGCCGGTTGGCTGGGAAAGAAGACCGGCAAGGGTTTTTATCAGTACTGAGAAGAACTAGATCGGGGTGCAAACCGACCAAACAGGCTACGGAGGAAGTATGCGACTTACCCAGAAAAACGTTGCAGCCCCTGAGCTTGCTGCAAGAATTGGCAAATTGCAGCAGGCTATCGCCGGAAAAGGCCAGGATGGCGCCCTGATTCTGCAGAAAACCGATCTTTTTTATTTCTCCGGCACCTCGCAGCAGGGTTGGCTGTATGTGCCCGTCCAGGGCAAGCCGATTCTCATGGTCTTTAAGGAGTATGAACGGGCGCAGGCGGAATCGGCTTTGGAAGAAATAGTATCGCTTGTCGGCCTTAAAAAGATACCCGAGATACTCGCCCGCTACGGGTATCCGTCGCCGGCCGCCCTCGGCATGGAACTGGATGTCCTGCCGACCAACCTCTATTTTCAGTATCAACAGATCTTCGGGAAGGCCAAAATAGTCGACATTTCCCATGAAATTCGGCTGATCCGGGCGGTGAAGTCGGAGTTCGAGATCGCTAAAATGCGGGCCTCGGCGGAGCTTTCCGACAAGGTCGCGGCGCGGGTGCCGGAACTGCTGCAAGTAGGCAAGAGCGAGGTGGCTCTGGCGGGCGAGCTTGAGAGTTATGCACGCAGTCTCGGCCATCAGGGCATTGTCCGCATGCGCATGTGGGGCAGTGAACTTTTTTACGGGCACCTGATGGCAGGTGATGCGGCGGCGGTGCCCAGCTATCTCGCTTCTCCCACCGGCGGGGCCGGGGTCAGCAGTGTTATCGGCCAGGGTGCCGGTTTTCGGAAAATCGGGGCCGGGGAGCCGGTTCTTGTCGATTATGTCTTTGCCCTCGACGGCTATATTTCCGATCATGCCCGGATATTTTCCATCGGCCCGGTGTCCGACGCCTTGCAACAAGCCCATGCAGCGATGCTTGCCATCCAGGAAGAGATCAAGGTGCAGGCAAGGCCCGGGGTTATCACCGGCGAGCTCTATGACCTGATGATTGCCCTCGCCAAAAAAAAAGGCTACCAGGAAAACTTCATGGGGGTAGGGGACAGGAGGATTCGCTTTACCGGCCATGGCGTTGGCCTGGAACTCGACGAATATCCCTTTATCGCCAAAGGGCAGAAGCTCCCCTTGCAGGCCGGGATGATTATTGCCCTTGAACCGAAAACCATTTTTCCAGGCGTGGGTGTCGTCGGTATCGAAAACACCCATCTGGTAACCGACCATGGTCTGGAACCCTTGACCCTATTTTCCGATCAGATAACTGTCCTATCAGAAGTGCAAAGTGTGTAACAGCAATGGAGAAGGATATGACCGAACCTGCCAGCAAAGCCAGTGAACTCAGTCACCAGGACACTGCCCGCTTTATCGTTGACATGTTTCATCGTACCATTTTGCACCATGGTCTGTGGTTTTCCGAGGTAAAACACCAGATGGGCATGGAACATGCCTTGCCACTACTGACGGCGGCTGCCGGCAAGAGCATGGCCATCCAGCTGCGCCACATGGCGGAGCTTTTTGGTTTCACCATGGTTGACGGCGTACCGTCGTTTCTCTTAGAGATGGAGCCCGCAAAGCTGCAGACACTCAAAGACCGCATGGCGAAGAACTGGCTGGCTAACGACGGCGTATGGTTCCAGACCGTTGAGAAGGCCGGCGGGATGAACGAGGCCAAGCGTTGCAATGATTCCTGCTGGGGCCAATTTTCCCCCGTCGAGGCCCACATGATTGTTGAATTTCTTGGATTATCGGCAAGTCCCGGCCTTGCCGGACTGAAAAGGGCGCTTGGTTTTCGGATGTATGAAAGCATCAACGTCCAGTCGATTGTCGAAGAAACCGCCACGAGCTTTGTATTTCAGATGAACCATTGTCGCGTGCAGGAAGCCAGGAAACGCAAAGGACTTGAAGATTACCCTTGTAAATCCGGGGGGCTTGTTGAATATTCGTATTTTGCCAGGGCGATAGATACAAGAATTCGCACCGAATGTCTGGGTTGCCCACCGGACAGCCACCCCGAAGAATGGTACTGCGCCTGGAAATTTTCCTTGGAGTGTTCCGAAGAAAACCAACAAAACAGCTGATGACAACCTGGAGTGATAAAATGGAGTTCAATACTATATTGCTAGTAAAAGAAGAGGCCATTGCGACCGTTACCATTAACCGGCCGAAGGCCCTGAATGCCCTGAATCGCGACACCCTGCTTGAGTTGCGGCATTGCTTTAAAGATATAGCCGAGGACCGAAGCATACGGGTGGTTATCATCACCGGTGCCGGCGAAAAGGCCTTTGTCGCCGGTGCCGATATCGCCTTTATGCAGGGCCTTGATCCAGCCGCCGGCAAGGCCTTCGGCAAGCTTGGCCACGAGGTATTGCGGACCATCGAAAATCTGCCGCAACCGGTGATTGCCGCGGTCAACGGCTTTGCCCTCGGCGGCGGCTGTGAACTGGCGCTTGCCTGTGATATCAGGATGGCTGCAAGTAACGCCAAGTTTGGTCAGCCCGAGGTGAATCTCGGTATAATCCCCGGTTTCGGCGGCACCCAGCGGTTGCCCCGGACAGTCGGCAAGGGAATGGCCAATGAACTGATTTTTTCCGGCAATATTATCGATGCCGAAGAGGCATGCCGCATCGGTCTTGTCAACCGGATCTTCGCCCCGGAAAACCTGATGATTGAATGCCGCTCCTTGGCTCTGAAAATTGCCACCCGTGGGCCGGGAGCAGTGCGGCTGTGCAAGGAAGCGGTGAATAACGGTCTGGAGATGGATCTGAACCGTGCCTGTGTTTATGAAGCGGATCTTTTTGCCCAGTGCTTCAGCAGCGCCGACCAGAAAGAGGGGATGAGTGCCTTTCTTGAAAAGCGCGCCCCGAATTTCCAGGATAAATAGCAGGGTAGATGGGGGATATCTATGAATTTTGATTTGACCGAGGAACAGAAGCTGATCCAGGACACCGCCAGAGACTTTGCCATTGCCGAACTGGAACCGGCCGCCGCCGGCCTTGACCGCGGCGAGGACGACGGGATATTTTTAGAAAATCTGGCAAAGCTTGCCGAACTCGGCTTCATGGGCTTAAATATCAATGATGCCTACGGTGGTTCGGAGGCCGGAGTAATCGCCTTCAGCCTTGCCATGACCGAGATAGCCAGGGCCTGTGCCTCTACGGCGGTAACCGTTTCCGTGAACAACATGGTCTGCGAGGTCATCCAGGCCCTTGGCAATGAGGAGCAGAAGAAAAAATACATTCCCCGAATCTGCAGCGGTGAGTATCCGGCCGGCGCCTTTGCCCTTACCGAACCTGGGGCCGGCTCCGATCCGGCCGGGATGACGACTACGGCGGTTCGCGATGGCGAGGAGTGGGTGCTGAACGGCTCGAAGATCTTCATTACCAGCGGCTCCTTTGCCGGGGTTTTCGTGGTTTGGGCGGTGACTGATCCGAAAGCTGCAAAGGGCAAGGGAATCAGCATGTTTTTGGTTGAAGCCGATACCCCGGGGCTGATCATCGGTAAAAAAGAAGACAAAATGGGACAACACGCCTCGCCCACCAACGAAATACTGTTTCAGGACTGCCGCATTCCCGCCAATGCTTTGATGGGTAAAGAAAACGACGGTTTTCGCGGCGCGGTCGGCGAACTTGCCGGCGGACGCATCGGCATCGGTTCCCTGGCCCTGGGGATTGGGCTTGCGGCAATGGACAAAGCTACCAAATATTCTCTGGAACGAGCGCAATTCGGCAAAAAAATCAGTAATTTTCAAGCCATTCAGTGGAAAGTTGCCGACATGTACACTGACCTTGAGGCGGCCCGGCTGCTTCTCATGCACGCCGCCTTTAAAAAAGAACAGGGGCGACCCTTCGCTAAAGCCGCCTCGATGGCCAAACTTTTCGCCAGCGAAGCAGCTAACAGAGCCTGTTATGAAGCGATGCAGATCTTCGGGGGCTACGGCTATACCCGCGAATTTCCCATCGAGCGCTATGCCCGTGATGCCCGGGTCACCTCAATCTATGAGGGCACCAGCGAGATCCAGCGGTTAATTATCGCCAGAGAAATATTGCATGAATTTTCCTGAAAAATTCACAGGAAGGAGCAGGAAGAATCCTATGGATGAGATCATTAAAACACGGCGAAGCATCAGGCGTTTTCAGGATCGGCCCATTGCTGCGGAAACGCTGGCGGAACTTTTTGAGACGGCAAGATATTCGCCCTCCTGGGGCAATCTGCAATGCTGGGAGCTTGTCGTAGTGCAGGCAGCGGAGGATAAAAAGAAGCTTGCCGACCTGCTTTCCGCCAAAAATCCCGCGACAAAATGCACGGAAACTGCGCCCATCCTCCTGGCGATTTGCGGTGATCCGCAAAGATCGGGATACTACAAAGGAGTGCAGGTCACCAGGTACCAGCACTGGTTTCTCTATGATCTCGGGATCATCAGCCAGACCCTGTGCCTGAAGGCCTGGGAACAGGGGCTGGGGTCGGTGATCATCGGCTCCTTTGACCACAAGGCCGCCGAAACACTCCTTGCGGTGCCGCCCGGATATGAACTGGCGGCAATCATCGCTCTCGGCTACCCGGACCACGAGCCGCCGGTGCCGAAACGCCGCGAGGTGCAGGACTTTGTCCACTATGATCGTTTTCCAGTGCGTTGAGGGGGCGCCAGCCATCCCTCATCCCCTGGTTTCTTCAGCCAAAGATTTCTGTAAACAATTCAGTTTATTGCAACCATCAGACACTTTGTCTGATTGGTGTTTTAGCCTCCCCTCCCTTGACGGGAGGGGATTGAGGGGAGGGTGAGTTTACTACGAAGTCGCATGTTGTAACTTCCCCCACCCCCTAACCCCCTCCCGCAAGGGGGAGGGGGGACCTTTGCCAATAGTGTTGAATAGATACAGATTTCTTTGTAAAGCCCATCGGAATTATCGCCTCTCTGGTGATAATTCCGGCTTCCGGCCTTTTCCGCCATCTACATTTTGACTTTTCTTGCTTCCGCCATTAAGATAGCACCTCGTTTATGAACTCTCCCTTAAGTTTTTTTGCTTTTGCTGTGGCCAACTATGCTAAAGATAGGACTTGAAGTCTTGCTTAACGATCCACCGCCCTCCTTTGCCGGCAAAAGGCTCGGCTATCTCTGCAATCAGGCCTCCACCGTTAGGGGTTTGGTGCATGGCAGAATTCTCCTGCAGGAAAAATTCGGTCGGCAGTTGACCTGCCTGTTTTCGCCGCAGCACGGCTTTTTTTCAGAAAAACAGGACAATATGGTCGAGTCGGACCATTTGCTCGACCAGGTTACCGGCCTGCCGATCTTCAGCCTTTATGGCGAGCATCGGCGGCCGACCGCCGAGATGTTTGAGCGCTTCGATGTGTTGCTCATCGATCTGCTTGACGTTGGCACCCGGGTCTACACCTTTTTATATACCATGGCCTATTGTCTGGAGATGGCCACCGAATACGGCAAAGAGGTGATTGTTCTTGATCGGCCCAATCCGATCGGCGGTGAAAAAATCGAGGGCAATCTACTGCATCCCGATTGCAGTTCCTTTGTCGGTCTTTTTCCGCTGCCCATGCGCCATGGTCTGACCTTTGGTGAGCTGGCTCTCCTTATAAACAATGAATTCGCCATCGGCACTGAGGTATCGGTGGTGAAGATGCAGGGCTGGCGACGGGACATGTTCTTTCGTGATACCGGCTTTCCCTGGGTTGCCCCATCCCCCAATATGCCCACCCCGGAAACCGCTTTGGTGTATCCGGGACAGGTGATCTGGGAAGGCACTAATGTCTCCGAGGGCAGGGGTACGACCCTTCCCTTCGAAGTGGTCGGCGCCCCTTACTGGCGCCATGAGGCGATGCTGGACTGGCTTAAAAAAACCGATCTTCCGGGCTGTTTTCTCCGGCCGATTATCTTTCAACCGACCTCCGGCAAATGGATGGGAGAATCCTGCCACGGCTTGCAGATCCATGTTACGGACCCGCAGGCCTATCTGCCCTATCGCACCAGCCTGGCTCTCCTGCGGGCGACAATGCAACTTTATCCCGAACAATTTCGCTATAAAGAACCACCCTATGAATACGAATTTGAACGACTGCCGCTGGATTTGATTTTAGGCGACCGGGCGGTGCGTGAGCAGCTCATGCAGGGGCAAGAGATCCCGGCGTTGGAAGCCGGCTGGCAGCAGGAACTGCGAGCCTTCGATAACGCCAGGAAAAACTATTTTCTCTATTAATCAGGCAACAGTATGACCGACAAACAACTCACTTTGGAGACCCTTGCCCTGATGGTGCAGGGTTTGGTGGTAGGAGATAAAACGATACGCGTTCGCGGCGTCGCCCCCCTCGAAAACGCCGGCCCGGGCGATATTTCCTTCCTGGCCAAGGCCAATCAGACCGGGTTACTGGAAAACACCGGTGCCGGTGCGGTGCTTGTTCCTTTTGGGGTTAGCGGAAGAGATACTCTGCCGGTGATTCAGGTAAAAGATCCCTATCTGGCGGTGGCGATCATCCACAGCCATTTTCTCGCCGAACCCTTTGTAGCGACAGGTGTACACCCCCGGGCCTTTGTCGGCCTTGATTGTACACTCGGGCAAGAGATTTCCATTGCCCCTCTGGCTTATCTCGGCCACCGAGTGCGGCTCGGCGAGAGGGTCAGTATCGAAGCGGGAGCGGTCATTGGCGACGATGTACAAATCGGCGACTATACGACCATCAACGCCAATGTCACCGTCTATAATGGTTCGGTGATCGGCAACCGGGTGATCATCCATTCCGGCACGGTTATAGGCGCCGACGGCTTCGGCTACGCGGCAAATGAACGCGGACAACATATCAAACGGCCGCAGGTCGGTATCGTCAGGATAGACGACGATGTGGAGATCGGTGCCAACTGTTGTATCGATCGGGCGGCCTTCGGTACCACCTGGATCAAATCCGGGGCGAAAATAGATAATCTGGTGCAGATCGGCCATAATGTCGTTGTCGGTGAAAACAGCCTCCTGGTATCGCAGGTGGGCATTTCCGGCTCGACCACCCTTGGCCGAAACGTGGTTATGGGGGGGCAGGCAGGCATTGCCGGCCATCTGGTTATCGGCGATCAGGTCATGGTTGCCGCCCGGGGCGGCCTCCATAACGATCAGCCAAAAGGTGCGATAGTCGGCGGCACACCGGCCATTCCTGTTCGGCAGTGGGCAAAATGCTGTGCGGTATACGCAAAATTGCCGGAGTTGCAGAGTCAGGTGCGAAATAATACCAAGGCCATTGCCGCATTGACCGGGCGGGCCGGGCAGGAAGAACAGCCAAGGAGAGAGGATCATGAGTGAGTTTGTTATACCTGAAAAAATCGATATAGTGGAAATCCTAAAGATTTTGCCGCATCGTTATCCCTTTGTAATGGTCGACAGAATTCTTTCCCTGCAGCTGGGAAAGGAAATTGTCGGCTTGAAAAATGTGACGATCAATGAACCGTTTTTTCAAGGGCACTTCCCGGCCAAGCCGGTCATGCCGGGGGTGCTGATTCTCGAAGGGATGGCCCAGGTAGGCGGGATCATGGCCTATTACAGCCATCCCGAGGCCATCGGCAATAAGTTACTGTTTTTCGCCGGGATAGATAAGGCGAGATTCAGAAAACCGGTGGTGCCTGGAGATCAACTGATCTTTAACCTGCAGCTCCTAAAGGAAAAACGGTCGATCATGGTGATGGGGGCGACTGCTTCCGTAGACGGCCAACTTGTCGCCGAGGCCGAACTCATGGCATCCTTTTCGTAACTGGTGTAGTATAGCCCGACTTTACGACGGTACTGTTAGCCTCTCGGGGCGGGGAAATCGGAAAACCCTTGCAATCCTCGGCAAGAGCAGGTAAGGAAAGCAGCTTCCAAGGCCGTGACAACCATTTTATTACGACAAAATGGAGAATTCTCCTCCCTTATAAGATAAGAAGAACCACGATATGTCTATACATCCAACAGCAGTAGTAGATCCCAAGGCCGAACTCCATTCCACTGTTTCCGTCGGACCCTACGCGGTAATTGGGGCGCAGGTTCGCATCGACGCCGACACCAAGGTGGAGGCCCATGCGGTGGTCTCCGGTCCGACCAGTATCGGTGAGAGGAATTTGATCGGTTCCTTTTCGGTGGTTGGCGGTGCACCGCAGGATCTCGGTTATAAAGGCGAGCCGACCGAACTGATCATCGGCTGCGACAATCAGATCCGTGAATTTGCTTCAATTCATCGCGGTACCCCCGGTGGCCACGGGAAAACAATCATCGGCAACAATAATCTGCTCATGGCCTACACCCACGTGGCCCATGACTGTGTGATAGGCAACCACGTCATCATGGCCAATGTCGCAACCCTGGCCGGGCACGTCGAGGTGGGCGACCGGGCATCTATTGGTGGGCTGGTCGCCATTCATCAGTATTGCCGTATCGGTACCTTTAGTTATATCGGTGGAGTATCGGGAATCAGTCTTGATGTGCCACCCTATGTCATTATCGCCGGAACGAGAAACCGCACAAGAATTTCCGGGGTCAACAAAGTCGGTCTGAAACGCAATGGTTTCAGTCGGGAGACCATTAAAAACCTCGACGAGGCCTTTCGGATAATCTTCAGGACGCCGCATCTGCTGATGAAAGATGCCATTGAGGTGGCACGCAACGAATATCCTGATTGTCCGGAAGTTCAGACGCTGGTTAAGTTTTTCCTGGATTCCAAGCGCGGTGTCGTCAAGCAGACGGATGAGGATTAACGGTCAAGTTGATGTCAAAAGATTCACAGACGATCGGCATTATCGCCGGTGGTGGACAATTCCCCCGGCTGTTTATCGAGGCGGCGCATGCAGAGGGGCGACGGGTAGTCGTCGTTGCCCACAAGGGCGAGACCGATGAACAGGTCGCGGCAGCGGCTGATGCTGTCATATGGGTAAAGCTTGGGCAGCTCGGCAAGGTAATCTCTTTTTTGCACAAGGAAGGGGCCGGAGAAACGGTCTTTCTCGGCAGCATCACCAAGACGCAGATCTTTCGCGATGTCCTGCCGGATTTCAAGGCCCTGTCCCTGTGGAATAAAATCGACCGAAAGCAAGATGATGCCATTCTCCGGGCCTTTGCCATTGCTCTGGAGAAGGAAGGTATCAAAGTACTCGAATCGACCATTTACCTCCGGCACCTTCTTTTTCCGACGGGTATCCTGACCAAGAAGAAACCTTCCGCGGCGCAGCGGCAGGACATCGTTTTTGGCTGGCACAACGCCCGGGCTATCGGTAAACTCGATATCGGCCAGTGCGTTGTCGTCAGGGATTGCACGGTACTGGCAGTTGAAGCTATTGAGGGTACCGATGCGGCCATCCTCCGCGGCGGCATGTTAGCCAAGGAAAAGGCAGTGGTGGTAAAGGTGAAAAAGCCCGGGCAGGATTTTCGTTTTGATCTGCCGGCAACCGGACTTACCACGATCAAAACCCTGCAGCAGGTAAAGGGTGCGGTGCTGGCGGTGGAAGCAGGGCAATCCCTGCTCTTTGACCGGGAACGCATGCTTGATGAAGCAAATAAAGCGGGAATTGTCGTGGTCGGCGTAACTGAATGCGAGGACGGTTCTCTCCTTATGGAATAACAGGTCGCACGCTCTAGATCCCCCGTCGGGACCAAAATAATCTCAACTTTTAAGAAGAGAGAGCATGCAAGCAATGATACTGGCGGCGGGCTTTGGCACCAGGCTGTTGCCACATACGCTGATTCGTCCCAAACCCCTTTTTCCCATTCTCAACCAACCGCTGCTTCTTCTCACCATCAAACGCCTGCAGAATCTGGGGTTTGACCATATCGTGGTGAATTGTCACCACTTGCGGCAGCAGATCGTCGAGGTATTGCATGGGCTTTCCGGGGTTGTTGTCCAGGAGGAAGAGATCATTCTCGGAACCGGGGGAGGACTTCGCCGGGCACTCCGACTGTTAAGGGACGAACCGCTGCTGGTGAGCAACGGGGATATTTACCATTCAATCGATTTTCTTGATTTTTATCGGAGTCATGAACGAACCGGCCAAGCGGTAACCTTGGCGATGCATGACTACCCGCGCTTTAATTCGGTAACGGTTGAGGACGGAAAAATTACCGAGTTTTCCAATTCCGCGGCATCCGAGAGATTGGCGTTTACCGGGCTGCATGTCATTGAACCGGCTATCCTGCAGGAGATATGCGAGGATGGTTTTTCCTGCATCATTGACCATTACCGAAGGCTTCTTGAAAAAGGGGTGAAGATTGACTGTTACCGCACCGATGGCTGCTACTGGACGGATATGGGAACGCCTGCGGATTATCTCGCCCTCCACCATGGCCTGTTGTCAGAAACCATCCCCTGCTGGCAGGAAATTGGGGTGGTGGACACGCCGTATTGTCTTGCCGGGAGAGCGGACCTCGGAGCCCGGGTGACAATGCATGGCTGGGCCTGTATCGGCAATGCCCGTATTGGCGAAGGCAGTCATTTACAACGGGTGGTGGTGTGGGATGATGTCACGGTGCCGGGCGGCAGCAGATTGGTCGATTGTATTGTCTCGGCAAACGGAAAAATATAATTAACCTGTACACTTGGTATTCATGAGCGAACTGTCCGACCTTGAAATACTGCAATACGCTCAGCGGTTGCTGCTTGACTGCGGGATGCTTTCAGCCACTGAAGCCCGGGCGCTTCTGGCTGAAAATCACTGTCAGAATATCGGCAGCGACGGTTCGACTAGGAGATTCTGGCGGCTGTTGCAAGACGGCAAAGCCTTGTGTGTCATTGCCGCCCCGGCCGGCAGAAGCCATGCCGAACTGGCGGAGGCCGGATCCGCCTGGAAAATCGGCCAGCATCTGCGGGATAAAGGTGTGCCGGTACCGGAGCTGTACGGCTGGGACGCAGGCAGCGGGGTTCTTCTCTTTGAGGACCTGGGGGATGTGCGGTTGCATGATCTCATTGTCCAGCAGGCGAGCATTGAACGTTCGGATGAAGAAGCCGTTGGCGACTATTACCGAGTAGCCCTGGGTCAGCTGGCCAACATGCAGGTGGCCGGAGCTGACGGTTTTGATACGGACTGGTGCTGGGACAGTCCGCGCTACGACGTGCCGCTGATGCTCGAACGGGAATCCGGCTATTTCCTCCGCGCCTTTTGGCAGGGGCTTCTCGGCCAGGAGGAGAATGGCGGGGTGGAGGAAGAGTTCAGGGACATTGCCGAGGTTGCCGGCAGGGCTTCAGCGGACTTTTTCCTGCACCGGGATTTTCAGTCGCGAAACATCATGGTGAAAGATGGCAGCGTCCGGTTTATCGACTTCCAGGCAGGGCGTCTCGGCCCCCTCGGTTATGATGTGGCATCCCTGCTCATTGATCCCTATGCTGCCTTGACACCCCAGTTTCAGGAAGAACTGCTGGCTTTTTATGGTTCAGTCCTTGCCGCCCACTATCCGGGAAGTGAGGAAGATTTTTTTAAATACTACAGCTTCTTGGCACTGCAAAGAAACCTGCAGATTGTCGGTGCCTTTGCCTTTTTATCGAAGGTGCGGGGCAAGGATTTTTTTACAGCTTTTATTCATCCGGCCCTTCTTGCTCTTCGGAATCGGCTGGCGGACAGCAGTTTTGCAGACTATCACCGAATTCGCACTCTTGTCGATCGGGGAGTGGCGCTTGTGGGCGCTTGATTTTTCGGACGAGTCTGCTCAATCACACCAATTAACAGATTGATCCATACCTCTGCCTGTCAGATTTAGAGCAGGATCAGTTTTCAAAAGGCTAAAACATGTCATCTACCACCCATTCGTCCATCGTTGCCCTTATCGGCCGCCCCAATGTGGGAAAATCGACCTTGTTCAACAGGATCACCAGGTCGCGAAAGGCTATTGTCGATCCGACCCCAGGTGTTACCCGCGATCGTCATTATGATCGCGTGGTTTGGGAGAATAAGGGTTTTATTCTCGTTGATACCGGCGGCATTGACGACAATCCCGAAGACGCCATGGTGCAACATATTCGCGATCAGGCGATGCTCGCCATAGAAGAGGCCGATATTATCCTCTTTCTCCTGGATGGCAAAGAGGGAATAACCCCAGCCGATTGGGAGGTTATCGATATTCTCCGGCGCTCGAAGAAGACCATTTTCCATGTGGTCAACAAGATAGACGGGCCGGATAAGGAACTGCAGTTGCTGGCGCCGTTTTATGAGATGGGGGTGGAGGTATTGTGGCCCCTGTCGGCGGAACATACCTATGGCTTTGCAGCATTGATGGATGGCCTGTGCGAGGCTCTTCCAAGTGATGAGGGTGATGATATCACCCTGCCGGAGGGGACGGTCAAGGTAGCCTTTTTTGGTCGGCCGAATGTCGGAAAATCGTTGATGATCAACACCATCCTCGGAGAAGACCGGATGGTGGTATCCGATATTTCCGGAACCACCCGGGATTCCGTTGACAGCTTGGTGACACACGGCAAATACAGCTATCTGTTCATTGACACAGCCGGAATCCGTCGCAAGGGCAAGACCACGGAAAAGCTGGAAAAATTCAGTATTCTCAAGTCGCTGGCGGCAATGGGCCGGTGTGATGTCGCCGCGGTTCTCATTGATGCCGAAGAGGGCATTACCGAGCAGGACACCAAGGTTATCGGCTATATCCTCGACGAGGGCAGGGGCCTTATCGTCCTCGTCAATAAATGGGATCTCGTCGAAAATGATAAAAAACGTCAGGCAGAGGTTATGGCCGAGGTGGGCAGGGCCCTGCCGTTCGTCGGCTATGCCCCGATACTCAACGTCTCAGCCCTCACCGGCTATGGCATTAAGCGACTTTTTCCGGTTATCGGTTCGGTATTTCGCCAGTATACCGCCAACTTCCCGACTGCCGCCCTGAACAGATTGTTGCAGGATGCGGTCGATGCCCATTCGCCACCCATCTACAAAAACAAACGGTTGAAGTTTTATTACACCTCACAGATCGGCACCCGACCGCCGAAATTTGTGGTTATGACCAATAGCTCCAAAGGGGTGCATTTCTCCTACGAACGCTATCTGGTCAACAAGTTTCGTGAGGGGCTCGGCCTTGATAAGGTTTCTATCAAGCTGATATTTAAAGATAAAACAGAACAACGAGCGAAAGCAGGTGGTGAGGGGAAAAAGGGTTAGGGGATTGGGGTGACGATGGGTGAGGAATTTTGGGGAGGCGCATGCCTCCCCATTTTTTTTGTACATAAATTACATCGCGCCGGCCTTGGCAAAAGCCCGTTTAAACCCTTCCGCCGATCTTACGACAACCTCATCGGGGACGCAGAAGGCGATGCGCATATGGCCGGGTGAACCGAAACCGCTGCCGGGGACGGTGAGAATCTTTTCTTCGAGAAGCAGAGCGACAAATTTTACATCATCGGCAAGGGGGGTCTTTGGAAAGACATAGAATGCCCCTTTCGGCGGGGTGAAGGTGAATCCGGCATCGCTGAGAATGGTGCACAGCAGTTCCTTGCGTCTGGCATAGATGGAAGTGTCGACGCTGACATCCTGCAGTTCAGCCACCACTCGCTGCATAAGCGCCGGGGCGTTGACAAAGCCGAGAATCCTGTTGGCCAGCGTCAGGGCATCCAGTAGACCGGCTTTCTCTTCAATGTTCGGATGTACCGCCAGGTAACCTATCCGCTCTCCCGGCAGGGAAAGATCCTTTGAATAAGAAGAAACGACAATACTGTTCTTGTAAGCGGCAAAGATGCTCGGTACCTGGTACCCATCAAAAACGATCTTCCGGTAGGGTTCGTCGGCAATAAGGTAGAGAGTACTGTCAAATCGATCTTCGGCGTGGGTAAGCAGTTCACCGAGTGCCCAGAGAGCATCGGCGGAGTAGATCTGGCCGCATGGGTTGTTCGGTGAATTGATGATAATCGCCTTGGTCTTTTCCGAGATGGCGGCCTCAATTGCCTGCAGATCAAGGTTGAACTCCTCGTCGGTGTTGACGACCTTGGCGACGCCGCCATGATTGTCGATATAAAAACCATACTCGACAAAATACGGGGCGAGGATGATGACCTCGTCCCCGGGGTTAAGGAGCGCCTTCATGACGATGTTTAAGCCCCCGGCAGCACCGCAGGTCATGAGCATGTCGCCATGGCCGATGGCCATCCCCTGCTCGGCGGACATCCGCCCGGCGATGGCCTCCCTTACCCAGGGATAGCCGCCGTTGGGCATATAGGCATGTACTCCGGGGCTGGTGTCCCGAACAATTTCCTGAATGACTTCGTTATAGAGTGGTGGGGGCGGGGCATCGGGATTACCCAGGCTGAAGTCACAAACATTTGCGGCTCCATGGGTTGCTTTCATTCTCGCGCCTTCTTCGAACATTTTGCGTATCCAGGAAGATTTTGTGGCGAAGAGTTGCATTTTTTCAGAAACAGCCATTGTTATTCTCCTTATTGTCCGTTCGGTATTGGCAGGGCTTTTTTACCAGCCGATAACAAGTGGTGATTAAGCAATATCTTTATGGGTATTTCAAATAGCCACCTTCAATTGGTGAAGTCATGAGGAATAAGCCTCATTCGCTACCGACTTGTCAAGTGATGAATGCTTTCTAACTTCATTCTCCCTTTTAAACCGCAGCTGCAGGTTTTGGCAAAGAGTTTATGTAACGCATTCTGGTTTTGGCCGACGCGTCTATAAAGAGAGGAGGTGAAAAATAATGTCACCGAATGTAACTTAGGGTAAAGTGGTTCGACTGTAGCACCACAGAATGTATTGAAGGATTGACAACTGGTTTTCAAGAGGAAAATGATATGGAATTTTGGACAAAACTGAGTGCCTGGTTTGCTTCGACGCATTTGCATGAACAAATCAGAGATGTCGATTATATCGCATTATTTAGTAACCCATGGTTCATTGTCCCTTTTGGGCTGATGATTGGTTACATGGTTTTCAAACAAAAATGGCGAGATATAATCATTATCGCCATTTTTGTCGGCGTATGGTGGGTATCCGGAACCCCCTACATGGATACCCTGCTGGTTAAAGGTGAAATACAGATCGAAAAAATCTTGCCGGTGATCTTTGGCGGCGCTGGTGCCGTTGGAGTCGTGATTTATCTCCTTTTCGGCCGATCCGATTGAACGGGGAAGAGTATGCGGTTTCGTAATGGAATATTCATAATTACCGAGGAAGATCATTGTCCGCTTTACAATGTTCGGGAGGAGTTGCGGGTCAGTGAGGGTATTCTCACCCTGACTGCCGGTAAACCTACCTGCCTCGTCCTCGCCCGGGAACTGATCGCCTTGGCATCTGCAGACAGCAGCTATGAAAACTATTCCCTGGGGAGTACACAAAAAGCCAAATTTGAATGTGGCGGTTGCGTTGGCCTGATCCGCTTTGAATATAAAAAAGAGAAGGAATTTGCTACCCTGCAGATGAAATTGCTGGCAGCCGCCGAACGACGCGAAAAAATACAGGAAACCGCTGGTTTTGCCGGACTGCTGCGGGCAATAGACATTTTTTCACCTTTATCCGATGAGGACTTGCTTGATCTGGCAACACTTCTTGAACTTTTGGAATATCCTTGGCAGTTTCCCATAACCCAGAAAGGCGACCCGGGTAATCGGCTCTACATTCTTCTCTCCGGTAAGGCCGAGGTCATAGATGATCATGGGGTAACCCTGGTTGAACTTGATCGGGGAGAGGTCTTCGGTGAAATGAGTCTGCTCTCCGGCGAACGAGTGTCGACTACTATTATGGCAGCAGAAACATGTCAGGTAGCAGTTATGAACCACAAAAATTTTCGCCATATCCTCATTCGCTTTCCGACACTGCAGGTCTTTTTTTACAAGCTTCTGGTCAGTAGAATCACCAAGATGAATGTCCAACGGGCTGAAGAGTTGGCCTCCGGAATGGTCGGGCAATTGGCGGATATTTCACTGGTCGAACTGTGCCAGATGATCAATGTCAACCAGAAAACCGGTAAACTCAATATCGAGTATGAAGAAAATAGAGCTGTGATCATGTTTAACGAAGGAGAACTGGTCTACGCCGACTTCAATGGAGCACTCGGCAAAGAGGCATTTTACCAGATCTTAGCCTTGAACGGTGGACGTTTTAAGTTCACCCAAGGGTTGACGGATAATGAAAAACGACGCGATGTCATTGGTGGTTTCATGGGGATGCTTATGGAAGGAATGAAACGTCTTGATGATCGAAGCTCCTGATCCGTTTGCAAAGGAATTATCTCGTCGAATATCTTCTCGGAAGGGTTGTTATAATTCCGACTGTGGCCGCTTGACTGAAAAAAACAATGGATGCGGCGGCGCGAAATGAGCCGAAGAGTAGTGAAACAAGGACTTCTGACAACCTTGGAAGCGGCAGATGTAGGAGGAGTTGTTCGTTTCCTTGAAGGTCATCCGCCACATCTGCTCCTTAACCCACTTTTTTCTGCCCTCTGCCATCCATTGGAGCAGGTGCGCTGGCATGCGGTATATGGTTTTGGACGGATAGTTCCCCCCATGGCCGACAAGGATCCGGAGTCGGCGAGGATCGTCATGCGTCGTTTTCTTTGGTCCCTCAATGATGAGTCAGGGGGGATCGGCTGGGGAGCCCCGGAAGCCATGGCCGAGATCATGTTCCATTGTACTCTGCTGCGTCGAGAGTATCTGCACATGCTCGTTTCCTATATGCGTGAGGATGGCGAGGGGAATTATCAGGAGGGTAACTACCTGGAATTGCCGCTCCTGCAGCGGGGATTGCTCTGGGGAATTGGCAGATTATGTCAAGGGCACAGATCGGAGATGGTGGCAAGACAAATTGCCGGTGATCTTATCGCCTACCTGTCTTCTCCGGATCACCAGGTTATAGGCCTAGCAATCTGGTGCCTGGGAATGCTGGGGGAAAATCCGGCAGCTTCGAAAATTTCCACATTTCTCAACCATCCCGGAGAAGTGCGCTTGTTTCTTGACAATACCTTGAAGACTGTAACGGTGGCAAAACTTGCTGAGGAGGGTCTCATGCACCTATGCGGCTGGGGAAGGCGCCGATGATAACCGGGCCAAAACGAAATGACAAAAAAATCATAAAGACTGCCGAAGTCGTTGCATAAATGGTAAATCAAACCCTCATTGAATATGCGGGCTTTGTTCAGCTTCCGGTCGTAGCGGGTGCGGTAGCCGCCAATCTGGCCGCCCTGCAGCAGGCTTTGCAGGATCTGCAACCGCCAAAACATTCACTCTTGGTTCTTCCCGAACTCTGGGGAACGGGGTTTGCCTACCAAAAATTGCCGCAGCTGCAGGACTCAGTAAACAGACTGGATGAAGAACTGCGGAGTTTAGCTGCCCGGTTTGATATTCTTCTCGTCGGCTCGTTGCCGGAAAAAAATCCACAATTGGAAGGTTTTTTTTATAATACCCTCAAGGTCATCGGCGTTGACGGATGCTATGGAGTATATCGAAAAAACCATCTCTTTCCCGGGGAAGAGGCAGCGTTTTGCGGCTGGCCTTTTTATTCCCCACCGGTGCAGACACCACTCGGGTCTTTTGGCTGCATGGTCTGCTATGATATTCGATTTCCGCAAATTGCTCGATCCCAGTGCCAGCAGGGTGCGGACATGCTTCTCTGTGTGGCCGAATGGCCGGCAAAGAGAATTGAACATCTTCGGGCGCTAGCCATCTCCCGGGCTATTGAAAATCAAACGTATGTGGCAGTTTGCAACGGGGTGGGCAAGAATGGCGACTTTGACCTCGGCGGTCATTCCCTGATAATTGCTCCCGACGGAAAAGTGCTGTGCGAAGCGGGTACTGGCGCGGCTGCCGAGGTAGTGATAATGCAATGGTCACTGAAAGAAGAGGCGCAAAGGCAATTCAGATCATTTGCCGAAGCACCATTTCCTTTGTCGGCGCAGGTGAAGATCAGTACCCCTGAAGCCTGCGCCGAGGATGCCGAAAAAAGAAGCAGCGTTGGTCAGCGGGTGATCTTTATCCGGATCGACGTAAAAGGTTCCTTTGCTGCGGCGGTTGATGTGCTTGAGTGCGTAAGGCAGCAGGGTGATCATCTGGTGGTTGCCGCAGAGCTTCCTGAAAACGAGTGCCAAAAACAAAATACCAACGATGAGCAGCTTCTCACACCCTATGCGGCTCTCGGCTGTGTTGGGACAATTTTCCCCCTTGCAAAAATGACCGTTGCAATTGAAAACCGCCTCAAACTGTGCAGTTATATGGTGTTGCCATGACCTTAAAACTGCGTCTTTTTCGTCCCAAACCGTTACCCAAGAATTCCCGAGGGGATGGGTGGCACCCTGGAGTTGCCAAGGCTTGCTCCACCGTCCATTCGCAGGATAGCCCCGGTAATATATCCGGCTTCCACCGCCAAATAGTATACGGCAGCAGCAACCTCTTCCGGTAAACCGGTACGTTGTAGGGGGACTGCCGCCAACAGATCCTTTCTTTCCCGGTCCGCCAGATTTTCCCAGCCGCGAGTACCCTCGCCATGTCTATGCTGGATAAACCCGAGCATCAATTCATTGACGCGAAGAGCGGGTGCTGCTTCTTTAGCCCAGGTTTCGGTAAAAGATTGAATTGCTCGGTTGGCCGCACTGTATCCGTCGCTAAAAAAAACAGCCGCCGGACCGCTACGGCCGGTTATCGCGGCGATTGATGAAATGTTTACGACCGCGCCTCCGGTTCGGCCTTGCATGAGTGGAAAAAAATGGTGATAAAGTAGCCATTTGGCTTTCATAGTTGTGGCTATTTCCAAGTCCCATTGGTCCTTGTTGTGGGGCAGGTCATAGCTTCCATGGACGGCAGGCATACCGCCTCGTTCAATATTGTTGATAAGAAAATCAAGGGAGCCGAAGCGTTTTCTGACACTTTCTGCAAATAACACAACCTCTTCTTCCTGTCGCAGGTCGACCGCACTGCAAAAATATTTAACGGCGGCAGTTTGAAATTCGTTTTCCATCTCGGCGATCGATTCCGGCCAGTCATAAACCGGCAGGACCAGGGTAGCGCCTCGGCTTGCAAATTTTCGGGCAATCGCTCTCCCGATGGGCCGAGAAGCACCGGGGATGAGAGCTATCTTTCCTTGCAATGGCATGCTTTCTTTACCAGCTCAATGGGTTGTTGATAAGGCCGGGTTGCATCGGTTCCGATATCGGATTATCTATCCCGTCCTGGTGCCGCAAACCATACAGGGCCAAAAGATTGTCATCCATGTACAGTTGATGATCGTATGAGGCGATGATATTGCTGTTTTCCGGAGCAATAAGCCTTGCTGAAATATACAGCATCCGTTCGGAACGGGAAACAGTTCCGGCGAGAATTGCCTGGGCCTGGAGTTCACCACTGACTTTTGTGAGATCCCTTGAGAGAACGGTTTCCCCGGATTTCGGGTCTATGTTGATCGTTCGGGTAAGCTTTATTTCACGGACACTATAGCCGAGTTGCACCATCCTGGAAGTGATGTGCTCCTGGAGCAATCTACCGAAGCGTGAGGTTTTGGTGAGGTCGTTGTTATCGACAAAGGTTGTAACCATGACCGGCATGTCAGGGTGGAGGGGCACCAGTGGAGGCATGGAGCGATCAACCAAGTTCTCAGCTATTTGATAGGAAAAGCTGATAAGATCGGTATCTTTGCCAAGGACCCTTTCCAACCTGGTGCCGTTGAGGTCTGAGCAGCCGGTTTCAAGCAGCAGGAGCAAGCAAAAAAGAAGGCCTGATGGTATCTGAAGCAAGGGGAAAGTGGGGTTGACCAGAAATGTGTTGCGCGTGGATTTCATGATTTGCTTCGCCTTTATATCTCTTTTTTGTCGGCTGGTGCCGATTTTTCGGTGCTCTCTGGAGCAGGTTTGAATGTATTCGGCAAGGGTTTGCCCTTTTCCTGGAGTTTCAGATTTTCCGGACCGGTGAGCTTCATGGTTTTCGCCTGCGACAAATTTTCTTGATAGTGCCAGAAATCTTTATCATTAATGTAATAGATATCCGAAGCTCTGAAGAGATATTTTCCGCCGGCCAGCATAGAGGTGGTTATAATAATTTCGTACTGGCCATTAATCGTCATATTGGCGTTGGCTACGTCGCTGGCTGCCCCTACGGCGAGGGTAACCAGATCCGCCGGGGCATTGCGAAGAACCACGATTGCCGCAGAAAGGCCGGTCAATAAACCGGGTTGCAGGGTGCGCATACGCTCACCGGCATGGCGGACGATTTGCACTTTGTAATGAATTTCCAAGGTCTCTTCGTCGTTCTGTTTTTGGGTCGGAATGCCATAGCCAACCAAGTTGGTAATAAGCAAATCGCGAAAGGCCTCATTAAAACTGCTGGTCTCCGTGGGGCTACAGGGCTTTGCCTCGTTTCCGCAGGTTTCCTTGACGAAAACAGTTTTGCTTGCATTGTCGGTAATGATAAGCTCATTATTGATACGATTGGCAAGATCATCTGCCAAAACCTGCCAATGATGTGAGGCTTCCATTTTTTGCTGCTGCGAGTAGGGGTAAGCAATTGGTTCAGGGATCCGGCCGGCACAACCGCCGACAAGGAGGAGGGCCAAGACATAAGGAAGAGAGGAAGGCATAAAGGTTCTCCGCTGGGGTTGAACGGCTGATTATCAAAACTTTATCGGACAAGATTGAAAATAAGTAAAGGAAAATATGTGATTCTGCATAGCTATATTGTTATTGAAGGACGATAGTTGTTATACTATGAGAAATTAGAGGTAATGGTGATCGGGCTTTACCGACCAATCTGGTGTTGGTCGACCCGTATTCTTAATCGGGTGTATTCTCAACAATGATAATCGATCTGCACGTTCATTCGACATTTTCAGACGGCAGCATGAGTCCAACCGAGCTGGTACACTATGCACACAGGCAAGGACTCTCGGCTCTAGCTATCACCGACCACGATACTATAGAAGGCGTTGAAGAAGCAATGTACATAGGTGATTCGTTGGGTGTTGAAGTTATTCCGGGACTAGAACTGAGTATAAAACATGGAGACAATGCAGTACATCTGCTGGGATACTTATTTGAACCCTCTGACAAAGCGCTGCTTCTGGCTTTGCACCGCCTTCAGGCTGCTCGTTTGGAGCGAAACGAGATCATCCTCGCCAACCTCAATCGTCTAGGAGTGGCCATAGAGATGCAGGAATTGGCAAAAATGTCCGGTCACGGACAAAGCGGCAGACCGCATATTGCCCAGATCTTGATGCAAAAACACGTTGTAAAAAACATGGATGAAGCTTTTGACAGGTATCTTGCAAAAGGGGGCTTAGCCTATGCTCCTCGGACTGTGTTGCAGGCTGAAGATGCCATTAAAATGATTAAGAATGCAGGAGGGTTGGCGGTTCTCGCCCATCCACAGCAACTTGAGAAGTCGGGAAAAGATGTAGGCGCGGTGATCAGCAGACTGCAGGAGGCAGGTCTTGACGGCATTGAGGTATATTACCCAACGCATTCGCGTCAATTCAAGAAAAAACTCCTGACCATAGCAAAAAAACTTGATCTTCTTATAACCGGAGGAAGTGATTATCATGGCACTATTCGGCCTGGTACGACCCTAGCCGGAGGTAAGAATTGTTCGGTTCCCAGGAAGCTGCTCGAAGAGATGAAGGGAAATTTGGAAAGGAACCATTCGCTTGTGCGACCAGAACAACGTGCTTGAAGGAAAAAATTATGACTATGTATTCGATCCTTGTCGTCGACGACGAACCCAATTATCTCGTTGTATTGTCTGAACTCTTGAAAGATGAAGGGTTTGAGGTTTTTACCGCCGCCGACGGTCCGGCGGGTCTTACGATTGTTGAGGCAGTCGACCTTGATATAGTAGTAACCGATATGCAGATGCCCGGCATGAATGGCCTGCAACTCCTCTACAAAGTCAAAGAAAAGAATCCCGATCTGCCGGTTGTCGTCATTACCGCCTTTGCCGAAGTTGACAAAGCAGTTCAGGCGATGCAGGCCGGTGCGTTCAATTATCTTGCCAAACCCTTTTCCAATGATGAATTGATTATCACCCTGAAAAAAGCTGCCCAACATTATTCTCTTATTCGTGAAAACAGTCGGTTGCGAGATGAGATCAAGGGCAAGAACGGCTTTGGCGGCATGGTCGGGAAAAACCCGAAAATGCTCCAGGTGTATCAGCTCATCGAAAAGGTCGCTCCGACCTATGCCTCCGTACTGATCACCGGAGAAAGCGGCACCGGAAAAGAGTTGGTGGCCAAGGCCATTCATGTGAACAGCCCACGCGAATCCCGACCGTTTATCGCCGTCAACTGTGCGGCACTCTCGGAAAGCCTCCTGGAAAGTGAGCTGTTTGGCCACGAGAAAGGGGCGTTTACCGGGGCGGTCGCGATGCGTAAAGGGCGGTTTGAGCTTGCCGATACCGGAACGATATTTCTCGATGAGGTTGGTGAAATTCCTTTAGCCCTGCAATCAAAACTGCTCCGTGTCCTTCAGGAAAAGACCTTCGAGCGGGTCGGAGGGGGAAAGACCATCGAGGTGGATGTACGTATCATCAGCGCCTCAAATAAAGATCTTCGCGAGGAGGTGGCTGCCGGGAGATTCAGGGAAGATCTGTTTTATCGACTCAATGTCATTCCCATCACCTTGCCGGCACTGCGAGATCGAATGGACGATATGCAGCCGCTGGCAGAATATTTCGTCGAAAAATACCGCAAGGAACTGGTAAAACCGAAACTGCAGTTATCGGCGGACGCCCTGAAGCTTTTGATGAAACTTCCCTGGGAGGGAAATATCAGAGAACTTGAAAACACCATTGAGCGAGCGGCCATACTCTGCAGCAACGATCTTATTGAAGCGGATGATGTGCATCCGGATATTCAATACGCCGAAGAACCGAGTCCGCTGGGCCAGGATGTCGACCTGCGGTTGATGTTTCCAGAGGATGCCGGATTGAACGACGTGCTCTACGTCATAGAAAAAAAAATGCTCACCCAGGCCCTCCTCGACACCGAGTATGTGCAAGCCAGAGCCGCCGAAAAATTAGGAATTACCAAGAGTCTTCTGCAATATAAAATGAAAAAATACCAGATAAAAAAAAGAAGATGAAGGGTATAATGCCTTGTATCAACTTGATATATCGGCATCCTTTTCCTGGTATCCCCAGTGCAGCTTGTTACGCAGGATGGTGAAATAATCGCGAGTTGAGGAGACTACCAGTTGGAGAAAATGCTTGGCTGTTTGTATTTCCAGCACATCACCGTTTTTCATCTCCCAGAAGGGTTGGCCATCAATGATTACCTGGGCCCGCTCGCTCGTGCTGCCGGTCTCGTAGCATGTTTTTATCCGCTTGTCGGCCGGGAGGATGATCGGTCTGCTGCTGAGCATGAACGGACAGATGGGTGTCACCGTGATTGTCGCGAGACCAGGATAGACCAAGGGACCGCCTGCCGATAGGTTGTAGGCCGTCGATCCGGTAGGTGATGAAAAAATGAGGCCGTCAGCCCGGTAGGTGGTGATGTATTGGCCGTCGGCGACCGTGCGGAGGTTCAGCAGTCGGTCGAGCACATTTTTTGTGATGACGACGTCATTGAGGGCATACCTGTAAGCCGTCTGCTGCTCCTCGGAAAGAAGACGGGCGCGAAGCATTAACCGGTTTTCAATGGTCACGTCACATGTGAGAATTTTTTCCAAGGCGCGAAAGGTCTCGTTTTCGGTGAGTTCCGTGAGAAATCCGAGATTACCCATGTTAATGCCGAGGACTGGGATGGAATAGCGGGCGGCGGTTTCGGCAATGTGCAGGAGAGTGCCGTCTCCTCCCAGGACAATGATTATGTCGAGGTCGGGGACGATGGTATTGAGGCTAACGCCGATGCCTCTTTCCTGCAGCCAATGTGCAAGCATTGCTGCATATTCATCCGGCCGGTTGTCATCTTTCTTGGTGATCAGGCCGGCACTGCGGATCGCAAGTCTTCTCGCGGTCCTGAACGGGGTTGAATTGTAGGTCATTCAAGTTTGCCCAGTTCTTTCGAGCGATTGACGGCGGCTTCAACTATATCCATGACGATGCCGTGAAAACCGACCTTTTCCAGAACATGGAGGGCGGTGATGGCGGTTCCACCCGGCGATGTCACCTTTCCTCGCAGGGCGGCAGGATGCTCGCCGCTTTCCCTGAGCAGTTTTATTGATCCGGAAATTGTCTGGAGTGCCAGTTTTTCTGAGATGACCCGAGTCAGTCCCGATTTAACCCCGGCGTCAACCAGTGCTTCTACAAAAGAAAATACATATGCCGGGCCGGAGCCGCTGAGGCCGGTAACGGCATCGAGATGAACTTCATCAAGAATGACCACTTCTCCTACGGCAAGAAAGATTTCCTCGGCTACCGACAGTTCTTTATCGCTGACATTTTCATTTTTACTGAGAGCCGATGCGCCCTCCAGCACCAAGGCCGGAGTGTTGGGCATAACGCGGATAATTTTTGTTTCTTCTTTGCCGATGGTGTTGATATAAAATGAGATCGGCAGGCCGGCGGCGATGGTTATGAGGATATGATGCGGCTGGATGCATTGCCGGCAATTTTCCAGCACTGCCTTCATGGTTTGCGGTTTGACCGCCAGAATGACCACTTTGCTTTTCTCAAAGATGGCATGATTATTCTGGAAGGTCTTGACCTTGTAGGTGTCTTCCAGATGCTCGCGCCGGAAATCATTGGGTTCGGAAACAAGAATATTGCCTTTAAGATACAAGCCTGAAGCAAGGATGCCTCTGATGAGTGCTTCTGCCATCTGACCGCCGCCGATAAAACCGATTTGTTGTTTCATTTTATGCTCAAAGCGTGAAGGAATTGGAAAAAATCATGGTGGAATTAATCCATGCAATCATAATCGGTTTCAGGTAAATATCAATTTCGATTGTTGCTAATAGCATTATTATTAACGTCCAATATTTAACAAAAATTCTTTTGGAAATAAGGTGGAACACCATGATAAGTAAAGATTTGCTGGAAATTCTTGCCTGCCCCCAATGTAAGGGTGCCCTCCAGTTGCAAGGTGAGGAAGGGCTGCTTTGTGAAAAATGTTCTCTCCTGTATGAGATTCGAGATGACATCCCGATTATGCTCATTGATCAAGCGCAGAAAGTGGAGAAATCAGTTAGGTAAGGTTTTCCTGCCTGTCCGCCAAGTGCTTACAAACTTTATCACCGCGACATTGAGGAAAATATATGATCATTTCTGAAAATTCCAGACAGCTGTTTGAGCGGTTTACCGTCCCTGGTGATCCTCTTCGTAGTGACTATCTCGGGCTTATTAAAGAAATCGTTGCTCGGCAAAAAAAAGAAGGTGCCATCTGGCAGGAACCCTTGGCGGCTGCATATCACCAGCTTTTTGAGGAAGTCAGAGATAATCGCCGGGAGCCTGTCGATGCCATCTCTTTTGGTACTTCAGGATGGCGCGGCAAACTTGGTAAGGACATTTTTGTCTCTTCAGTGGCGTTGGTGACCACGGCAATCGTGCAGATGTATGAAAACCTGGAGGCAAATGCGGAATTCAGAGGACTGCTGGGGATTGAGAGTTTGACTGAAGCTCAGAAAAGAGGCTGCGTTCTTGGCTTTGACAACAGGTTCGCCGGTCCCCTTCTTGCCGCAAGTGTCGCCTGTGTTTTGGCGGGCAAAGGCTTTCGTGTCCATTATGCCGGCGAGTCAACCACAGGTGTGCTTTCCGCCGCGGTTCTCAAACTGCAAGCCGCCTTTTCAATCAATCTCACCCCCTCGCACAATCCCCTCGACTATGGTGGATACAAATTCAATGCAGCGGACGCCGGTCCTGCTGCTTCTCAGATAACCGAAACAATAACCGCCAATGCCCGAAAACTTGTGGGGCAGGGCTATGCTCCGGTTAAGGTTGCCGGGACTATAGAAGAAGTCATGAACTCATACTCTATGGTCCAACCCTTTGATTCTTTAGCCACATGGAAAAGTTTGGTGCAGGGAAATAAGCCGGTGCATGGACTTGACCTTGCTGGGGCAGTGGCGGCTTTCCTCAAACGTGACGACATGATCGTTGTTGTTGACTGTGTCCATGGGGCAAGTCGGTTGCATATACGGGAGCTGTTTAACCACACCATGAAACCGTCCCTTGTTATCCTCCGTGATACTGCCGATGTGACCTTTGGCGGTGTTGCCCCTGAACCATCTACTATCAATATGATGAGCGTTGTTGAGACCCTCCGGAAAAGCACCGCAGCTCTGAAGCTTGGGGCAATAATCGACCCCGATGGTGACAGAATCCGTTTTACCGACGGGACAACGGAAATCACCATGAATCAGTTCGGTGCCATGGCCTATCATTTTCTCCATGAATACAAAGGTAAAAAGGGGATGGTAGCAAAAACCGTGGCCACGTCCAATCTTGCCAACAGCATCGCTGCAGCCTTTGGCGAAGATCTTTATGAACCAAGTGTGGGATTCAAAAATTTTAAACCGGTAATCGGTCGGGCGCTCGTCTACTTTGAAGAATCGGATGGTATATCGATCATCGGCCATACCCCGGAAAAGGATGCATATATTGGTTTGCTGTTGGCCCTTGAGATGATGCTGGCAACCAATATGAATCTTGGCGACTATCTGAAAAATATCGAAGGTCAGTACGGTGCCTATTATCCGGAACGAGACGGAGTGGTGGTAAGCGTCAAGGGCGAGGAACTCCTGCGTCTTTTAGCAGGACTGGCAAAATATCGCCAAGGAAGCATCGTTAGGGTTGGCGACATTTACAAACGGATTACCGAGGTCATAACCATAGACGGCCGGAAAATGGTTTTCGAAGATGGTTCCTGGCTTATGATACGCCCCTCGGGGACGGAGCCCAAGGTGCGATTTTATGTTGAAGCCAGGACTCCTTCCGGGACCCGCGACCTGGTAATCGCTGCGAAAAACATGCTGGTCGAGACAGGTATTTTATGAGATCTGTTCCGTTTGCCATTTCTCTTTGAAGATGAAGCAAAGTAGCGGTTTCGGGGCTGTTGGCGGTTGCATTTTACCATTCTGGTATTATTATCAGCATGTAACGAAAAAACTCTTAGGAGCCGCTGGTTATCTAGCTGACAGCGGTTTAATATCATTCTTTTCAGGAGTACACCATGTGGGAATATACCGATAAGGTTCAACAGCATTTTCTGACCCCTCAAAATGTTGGGGAAATTGACAAGCCGAGCGGGACGGGGGATGTTGGTTCGCTCGCCTGTGGTGATGCTTTGAAGCTGACTCTCAAGATAGATGCAAACGACATTATAACAGATGCCAAATTCAAGACCTTTGGGTGTGCAAGCGCCATTGCATCCTCCTCCGTTTTGACCGAAATGGTCAAGGGCTTGGCGGTCGATGAAGCGGCCAAAATTACCAATGAAGATATCGCTCAGGCCCTTGGCGGCTTACCGAAGGAAAAAATGCACTGCTCGGTCATGGGACGGGAGGCACTGGAGGCGGCGATTGCCGATTATCGCGGGCTGAAATTACCGATGGCCGAAGGCGAGGTTGTCTGTGAATGCTTTGGGGTTACAGATTTAGAAATTATCAGAGCAATTAAGGAGTCCAGCCTGCGGTCGATTGAAGAAATCACCAACTTCACCAAGGCTGGCGGCGGCTGCGGCAAGTGTGAAGAGAAACTGCGAAATATCCTGCACGATACAGTCAGCGGCAAGTCGGAAATATCCATTCCCCAAGCCACCCCAAAAAGAATGACAGCCCTGCAGAAGATCAAGAAAATCGAAGAGGTCCTTGAGCGAGAAATCAGGCCGGGGTTGAAAAAAGACGGCGGTGATATCGAACTCATTGATGTCGATGGTAACTTTGTTATCGTCTCTCTCCGTGGTGCCTGTAAGAGCTGTAATAAATCGCAGACGACCATCAAGGAATATGTTGAAAAGAAGCTGCGGGAACTTGTCTTAGCCAGCCTGATCGTCGAGGAGAACAACTCATGACCGCTGGAAACCCTAACGTCATATATATGGATAATAACGCCACTACTCAGGTTGCACCCGAGGTAGTTGAGGCAATGATGCCATTCTTAACTGAATCCTACGGCAACCCATCGAGCATGCACACCTTCGGTGGTTTGGTGGGACAATCCATCAAAGATGCCAGAGTCAAGGTGGCGGCTCTGTTAGGTGCGGAACCTGGAGAAATCACCTTTACCAGTTGTGGCACGGAGAGTGATTCCACCGCTATTCTGTCTGCTCTCAGGACCGACCCGGAAAAAAGACACATTATCACCACCAGGGTTGAGCATCCAGCGGTTAAAAATCTTTGTGAAAATCTTGAAACGGTGACCGGCCATAAATACCGGGTGACACGCTTGAAAGTCGATGCCGAGGGTATGCTGGATATGGCGGAATACCAGGCGGCGCTCACCGAAGACACCGCCATCGTCAGTGTCATGTGGGCCAATAACGAGACTGGGGTTATTTTTCCAGTTGCCGAGATGGCCAGGCTGGCCAAAGAAAGAGGTATTCTGTTTCATACTGACGCAGTGCAGGCAATCGGAAAAATAGACATTGATTTGAAGAGCTTGGATGTTGATTTTCTCTCGTTATCCGGCCATAAACTGCATGCACCCAAGGGTGTAGGCGTCCTGTACATCAAAAGAGGCACACTCTTTGTCCCTTTTATGATGGGCGGGCATCAGGAACACGGACGCCGTGGCGGGACCGAAAATGTCGCATCGATCGTCGCGCTTGGCCGTGCCTGCGAATTGGCTGGGGAAAAGATGATCGAAGAAAACAGCCGGGTGAAGCAATTGCGGGACAGGTTGGAGGAAAGATTGCTGGCTGCTATTCCAAAATCCATGCTCAATGGTCACAAAACGGAGCGATTGCCCAACACCGCCAATATCAGTTTTGAGTTTGTTGAGGGAGAAGCCATTTTGCTGCATATGAATCAGCACGGAATTTGTGCATCTTCCGGATCAGCCTGTACCTCAGGATCCCTGGAGCCGTCCCATGTCCTCAGAGCAATGGGAGTACCATTTACCGCGGCCCATGGATCGATCCGCTTTTCGTTGAGTGTCTACAACACCGTCGAGGAGGTCGATCTGGTGATCGCCAAGATGCCGGCAATTATTGAATCCTTACGAAAACTGTCGCCTTTCTGGAAAGGATAACCGTATGAAGACAATTGAGCCCTTCTTTCAAATTCAAGATGATCTGGATAGCTCTTCTGTAGCCGTGCGGTTGGAGGCATGTGGGCGGGTATGTTATAAAAGTGAAGATAAAATCACCGAGGATTCAGCAATCCCCTTTGTCAGCAAAATTGCGGCACATGGACATAATTCCGTTCTGGAGATGGCTGTTTTAACATTTCGTGTAATATGTCAGCAAAGCCATGTTGATGAGTTGCTTCTTTGCCAGCCGAAATTTCTGGTCATTGACAAACTTCCGGAGGGGATGCTGCTCACAGGATCGATGCGCGCCTTTAAAGAACTCTACCTTCTGCATCCAGAAAATCAGCTGGCAAATAACCTGATACTTGTGCTTGTTGGGCTCGTTCCCTATTTGTTTGAAAAAATAATAGATGTGAACAAAATTCCGACAAGGGATAGGAGCATCAGCATAACCAAAATGCATCTTTCCGAGGTTGACCAGCTGCCCTTCGAACTTCGCATGCGCCACAGGTTTGTCGGTGTCAAATTTGTCGTCAACCGTGCTGTAACCCATGAGTTGGTGCGACATCGACTCTGTTCTTTTCTCCAGGAAAGCCAGCGCTACTGCCGCTACAGTGAGGACAAGTTTGACAATCAGGTAACCTTTATCAAGCCGATGTTTTTTGTGGAGGAAAGCAAAGAATATCAACTTTGGAAAGAGGCCATGGAGCAGGCCGAAGCCACCTACTTCAAGCTTCTGGAGACGTCCACGCCCCAAGCTGCGAGAACTGTATTGCCCAATTCATGTAAGACTGAGATCATTGTTTTTTGTAACCTCATAGAGTGGCAACATATTTTTGTCTTAAGGACATCGCCGGCAGCGGAACCGTCCATGCGGGAAATAATGATCCCTCTGCAAAAAGAAATGCAGAAACGGTACATGCTTTGCTAGCTTGTTTTTTTGTCTCGAACGACAGGAATCCTCTCTTTTGTGGGTTATCATCCTGACTCATTCAAACTTGTAATCCAGCATCTCTTATCTTTTCTATTGGCCTACGAATAATCTCTCAAATAAATTATTTATATGACTTGTTTTGCTGAAGAATGTAATGTCTCAAACAGACGACCTGATATGCCGGTATCCTCAAAGCACCTTTACAATGGTTAACAGATATGGCCTTAAGAAGTGACGATTCGCAGCGCAAATCTTCGATGAAGAAGACTATTAAGGATCAATCCGGCGCAGGAAAAGTCAAGATTGGGGAATTATTGAGTAAGGCCGGATACATAACCCCGAGTCAACTGGAAACCGCTAAAAAAATCCTGCAAAAAAATGGTGGCCGCTTGAGCTCGATCTTGCGGCAGCTCGAATACATCGACGAGAATACCGTCATTAATTTCCTCAGTCGGCAGCACAACTATCCGGCGGTCGTTATTAAAAACGAGCCGCCATCAAAGGATGTCCTTAAACTTTTGCCCTACAGTGAGGCAAAAAAATACTTAGCCTTTCCCTTGCGAATGGCTGCAAACACCCTGCAGATCACCATGTCCGAGCCCTGCGATGTGACTTCGGTGGAGGAACTGCAAAATCTGTTAAACAAGGAACTTTCCGTTTGTGTCTCCACCGAAGCCGACATTGTCGAGGCCTATCGTAAATATTACGGCATCAATGACGAAGAGGCGAAATCCTTTCTTGGGGCGGTTGAGGAGACTTCCGGCGAGATGGATGTCACCCAGGTCGATGACTTCGGATCAATCGTTGCCGAGGCAGCCGATGATTTTGAGATTGAAGGGGATTCTGCCGATGATATGGGCGAGCAGTTTGCCGCCTCCGATGCCCCAATCATTAAGCTGGTCAACGGTATTCTGATAAAAGCCGTCCAGGACGGGATTTCCGATATTCATGTCGAGCCATATGAAAAAACCATGCAGGTTCGCTACCGCAAAGACGGTTCGCTATTTAAATCAATGAATCTGCCGCTGACTATCAAAAACGCCCTGGTCGCCAGGCTGAAAATTCTCTCAGGACTCGATATTACCGAACGACGTGTCCCTCAGGATGGACGTATCAAGATGCGTATGGGAAAAAACCGCTCGGTTGATTTCCGTGTTTCTTCATTGCCGACCTTGTTCGGCGAATCGGTGGTTTTACGTATTCTTGACAAAGCGTCATTGGACGTTGACTTAACCAAGCTTGGATTCGAACAACAAACCTTCGAGATGCTTAAGAGATGTCTCAGTCGGCCACAGGGATTGTTGCTGGTAACCGGCCCGACCGGTTCCGGGAAGACGGTCACCCTCTATTCCGCCTTGAACTCGATGAACAGCGAGGATATTAAAATCCTTACAGCCGAAGATCCGGTGGAATTCAATTTCAAGGGGATTAATCAGGTCAACGTTCATAAAGAGATCGGCATGACATTTGCTGCGGCGCTCAAAGCCTTTCTCCGGCAGGATCCCGACATAATCATGGTGGGTGAGATCCGCGATATCGATACGGCGGAAATTGCCATCAAGGCGGCCATGACCGGGCATCTGGTTTTTTCGACATTGCACACCAACGACAGTGCGGCGACCATTGGTCGTCTTGTCGATATTGGTATTCCGCCATACATGCTTGCCTCTTCGGTTACCATGGTGCTTTCGCAAAGATTGGGGCGAAAACTCTGTAATAACTGTAAAAAAATTATTAAATATGAGCCGGCGGAACTGATCAAGATTGGTTTTCATGAAGATGAAGTTAATGACCTGACAATCTACGGGCCAAACGGCTGCCAGGAGTGCAACGGTCTTGGATATAGAGGACGGGTCGGTTTCTTCGAACTGATGGAAATTACCGATGAGGTTGCCAAGGCGATAAGTGCTGAGGTTCCCGAAGATCAATTGCGCAAGATCGCGGTCCTGGAAGGCATGACCCCCTTGCGTGATGCAGCTCTGCAGAAGGTTCGTGTAGGGATAACGAGTGTTGAAGAAGCCCTGCGCCGCACCGTGGCACACCGGGAAAGTCTTCCTGCCTATCTGGTCAACCCGGATCAGGAAGACTATGAAGATGGTGATGTGATCATCAGGGAAGGCAACAAGGATATCGATTTTTTTAAACTCATTCGCGGTGCCCTGACGGTTGTGAAAGGTGGTAAGAAAATTGCCGAACTTACCGAACCCGGTGAATATTTCGGGGAGATGGCGTCGATAACCGGGGAACAGCGCACAGCGTCGATCATCTCCCAGGGGAGATCAACAATAAAACGCTTCCCTGGTGATAAACTCGAAGAAATTATCGACAAGTACCCTGATGTCTCACGGCATCTCTTTAAAACCATGACGCAACGCCTGCAGAAATCGAATCAGATCATTGTCAAACTGGCCGGCGGCGGTGTGCGTAAACCTCCACCGCCAGGCGTTCCTCACGCAAGGCCACCTGTTGTCCCAGAACGCTTGTAACGTGTTAGGCTATCCGGCAGCTTCCTCTCAACCATCTGTGAATCCTTCTAACAAGCACGGGCTTTGCGTTGTTGCGCTGTTGGATGGAAGACCCGGTCATGAAAAACAAACCAAGGGTTTAATTCAAGCGTTGCAGGCCCAAGTCGCAATAGAGACAAGGGAAATTGTTGTTGTTCCGGTGTCGCCACTTGCCTTCCTTTGGCAACTAGTGCTTCTTTACCTGCCGGGAAAGGGGCGGACCGATCATCGAATTGACGATGCCGACCTTTTGTTGGGAACCGGCAGTCGAACCCATCTCCCTCTATTGCTTTTAAAGAAAAGATACGCCATTCCTGCTGTTACCTGTATGTCACCAGCTTTTTTTATCCGCAATCGCTTTGATCTTTGTTGTGTTCCTGAGCATGATGGGCTCTTAGAACGGTACAACATCATGAATACTACCGGTGCGCCGAACCTCTGCCGTAACAAAGGCCAACATAAAGAAGATTGCGGTATGATCCTGCTTGGCGGAGTCGATTTTAAAAGCCACCGATGGGAATCAAGGAAGATTGCCGGCATGGTCAGGCAGATCATCCAGAGGGCACCTGAAAAACATTGGACCATTTCTTCCTCCCCACGGACCCCACAGGAGACCGTGCAAATGATGCAGGGAATTGACAACGATTTCGCCAACGCCACTTTTTTTGACTTTAAAGAGACACCGACAGGCTGGATTGAGAGCCAATATGATAAAAACCATGTGGTGTGGGTGACGTCCGATTCGATCTCGATGATCTACGAAGCGCTGACCGCCGGTTGCAAGGTGGGTATCCTCCCTCTGCAATGGCGAAGAGAAAACAGCAAATTCAAAAAAAACGAGGATCTCTTACTGAAGAAAGGACTCGTCGTCTCTTTTTCTTCCTGGGAAAAGGGTAAGGCGTCCTGGCGTGAGAGAATTGAACTCAATGAAGCGCATCGCTGCGCGGAGCGGATTTTACAGTTATGGTGGCCGAAAAACTGACTGTTGTTCAGGTTCTTCCTGAGCTTGATGAGGGCGGGGTTGAGGGAGAAACACTTGATCTGGCGATATATTTGGCGCGCAATGGATATCGCTCCGTGGTTATTTCCGGGGGCGGGCGTCTGGTGCCGCAGCTGGAAAAAAACGGCTGTATCCATGTGCTCTGGCCGCATATCGGTGAAAAGAGTCTGCGCTGCCTGCAGTATGTTTCAAAACTGCGGAAATATCTGCAAGATGAGGGGGTAGATATTCTCCATCTCCGCTCTCGCTTGCCCGCCTGGATCGGGTATCTTGCCTGGAAGCTTGTGCCGGAAAAGCAAAGACCTTCGCTTATTACTACCTTCCATGGATTTTATTCGGTCAATTCCTACTCGCGGATAATGACCAAGGGTGAGAAGGTCGCTGCGGTTTCCGAGACCATCAAGCAACATATCATCGATAATTATAAGATTGATGAAAAGCGGATAAGTCTTATCCACGGCGGTTTTGATGTTCGGGATTTTTCGCCGGACGTTGTTTCATCGGAACGCATTGGCGTGCTACGGAAAAAGTGGCTTCCCCGCCACGACGGCGCACCGATCATCATTCTTCCTGGAAGGCTCACCCAGTGGAAAGGCCAGGATCTGCTGATTGAAAGCCTTGCTCGCATAAAAGATCAACATTTTGTCGGGTTATTGATAGGCGAAACCGAAGAGAATCCCTCATTTACTCGGAAATTGTTGGAACAAATTCGTTACCATGGGCTGCAAGATAAAATTCTTCTCGTAGGCCATTGTACCGATATGCCGGCGGCACTCCTCCTTGCAGATGTGGTCGTTTCAGCTTCTTCCACCCAGCCTGAGGCCTTTGGCAAAGTAGCTATTGAGGCTATGGCGATGGGTAAGCCGGTCATTGCCACGGCTCATGGCGGCAGTCTTGAAACCGTTCTTCCCGGGAAAACCGGCTGGCTGGTGCCGCCGCTTGACCCGGTATCCATGGCGAACGCCATTATGGAGGCTCTCGAAAATCTCGATCATGCTCGGCAACTTGGCATGCAGGGGCGAATATGGGTTAATGAACGATTCACAGCTAAAGCCATGTGTGAAAAGACTCTGGCTCTCTACCATCAGGTATATAGCGCCCGCCAAAAGGAACGGCGGCTTGAAACTCTGACGGTTCTGCAGTTACTCCCCGAGCTGAACAGCGGCGGGGTAGAGCGGGGAACTGTGGAAATGGGCCGCTATCTTGTAAGAAATGGTCACAAGTCAATTGTCGCCTCCGGAGGGGGGAGGTTGGTTGAACAATTAGAGCAGGAAGGCAGCTATCATTTTCAAAAAAACATAGGTTCAAAAAGCCCTATTTCCCTCTTGCATATCTGGCCCTTGCGCCGGTTGATTAAAAAGAATCGGGTGACTGTTTTGCACCTTCGTTCAAGAATGCCGGCATGGATAGGCTATGTGGCCTGGCTGACCCTGCCAAAGAATGAGCGGCCAATACTGGTGACTACCTTTCATGGATTTTACTCGGTAAATGCCTACAGCGCGATTATGACCAAGGGCGATGGAGTTATTGCCGTTTCGGAAAGCATTAAAAGACACATTTTTGAGAAATATCGGCGTAATCACAAAGTGCGACTGGTATTTCGCGGCGTCGATGCAGAATGTTTTGCTCCGGCGCTGGTGGCAAAGGCGCGGGTTGAAGCATTAAAAGATGCTTGGCAGATAGACAGGGAAAAGCCGGTGCTGATGCTTCCTGGGCGACTGACCAGGTTGAAAGGTCAGGAGCTTTTCTTACAAAGTCTGCTTCATGTCAAAAATACCGACTTCCAGGCGGTGCTTGTCGGTGACTCCGGGGACAATCCTGGATATACTGCCGAACTTAATGATTTTATTTTAAAAAACCATCTACTTGGAAAAGTGCAATTGGTGGGCCATTGCAACGATATGCCCGCGGCATTTATCTTGGCGGATATAGTATTATCAACATCTTCCCTTGAGCCTGAAGCCTTCGGCCGGACAACCGTTGAAGCTATGGCGATGGGCAAACCGGTTATTGCTACGGCTCATGGTGGAAGCCTTGAGACAGTGGTGCCGGGGGAAAACGGATGGTTGGTGCAACCCTCCGATCCCCGGGCATTGGCTTCGGCAATTGACGAGGCATTGAAAATGGATGGAGAGCAACTACGCAAATTCGGCGAGAACGGTCGGCGCCGAGTTTCAGAAAACTTCACTGCGCAGGCAATGTGTGAACAGACCTTAGCCTTTTATTATGAACTTATTCATGGAAGAGACGTACTTTCGGCAGGCGGCGTATCGTCTGCTCAAGATGGTGGTGTGACCACGCCGCATTCCGCGTTGAAGTGACGTTCAAGAAAAGCACATTCATTGGGAGAGAGATCGAACTTCATGGCCACTTGCTGGAGTAACTGATGACGTTTCTTCTCCGGTTCATTGGTGAGAAGCTCCGACAATTCCAGGATGGCTTTTTTCATTTTATCCCCCGGTGGGTGAATAGTATTTTTTGGCATGGCAAGCTCCTACTCGTTGATCGGTGCTAAAATAACGCCGGCAAGCGGCGGTATTGATATTCTTGTGTGGTATGGTGCCTGAGCGTAGGGCTCGGCAATCGATTGATAGATTTGTTGGTCACTCCCCTCCGTGCCGCCATAGCGGGCGTAATCTGAACAAAAAATCTCCTGGTACCTGCAAGCATCCGGTAAACCTATCTTATAGTCGGTGAGGATCTGCGGGGTGTAGTTGAAGACACCCACCAGCTGATCCCGGCGATTTTTACCGAATCTGGCAAAGGAGATGATGGAATTGTTTCTATCTTTAAGATCAAGCCAGGAAAAACCTGCTCCGCTGAAATCCTGCTCCCACAACGCCCGGTGAGTTGTGTAAAGTCGGTTCAATTCACCTACAAAGGTCTGTAATTTGCGGTGATATCCATCATTTTCTTCCAGCAGGTGCCAGTCAAGGCTCTGCTTGCAATACCATTCCGACCATTGGGCAAATTCCCCGCCCATAAAAAGCAGTTTTTTGCCGGGATGCATCCACATGGTCAAGAGCAGTAAACGGAGGTTGGCGAATTTCTGCCAAATATCACCGGGCATTTTCTCAATCAAGGATTTTTTGCCGTGCACGACCTCGTCGTGGGAAAGCGGCAGGACGAAGTTTTCCGAAAAGGCGTACATGATTGAGAAGGTGAGGCTGTTGTGGTGATGCTTGCGATACAACGGATCTTTGGAAAAATAATTCAGGATATCGTTCATCCAGCCCATGTTCCACTTGAATCCGAACCCAAGTCCGCCATGATTGGTCGGTTTGGAAACCCCGTAGAAGCTGGTCGATTCTTCGGCAATCAACAGGGTGTTGGGAAAAAACTCGTAGACGATTGAAGTAAGGTGGCGCAGAAATTCGATGGCTTCAAGGTTCTCCCGGCCACCGTAGCAATTGGGCAGCCATTCCCCATCTTTTCTTGAATAATCAAGATAGATCATTGATGCCACCGCATCAACCCGCAGTCCGTCAATGTGGTATTTGTCAAGCCAAAACAGTGCGTTGGCAATAAGATAATTGCTCACCTCATTGCGGCCGTAGTTGTAAATATATGTCCCCCATTCGGGGTGTGATCCGCGCCGTTGATCTTCGTGCTCGTACAGAGCTGATCCATCGAATTTACCGAGACTATGCACATCTTTTGGGAAATGGGCCGGGACCCAGTCGAGAATGACCGCCAATGAGTTCTGGTGGCAGGTGTCGACAAAGAACATGAAGTCTTCCGGAGTGCCGTATCTGCTGGTAATGGAATAGGGTGCGGTAACCTGGTATCCCCACGATTCATCCAAAGGATGCTCCATAATCGGCATCAATTCAATATGGGTGAATCCCAGCTGTTTTGCATAGGGAATAAGGGTGCCGGCAAGCTCCCTGAAGGTTAGAAATCTCTCTGGATTGCTTGGATCTCTCTGCCAGGAACCTGGATGGACCTCATAGATTGACATGGGCAGGTCATAGGGCGCGGTTGTCCTTTGCGCCTCTTGCCACTCGTTATCGTGCCAGGTGTAATTATTGATCGACCTGACGACAGATCCGGATTTTGGTCGAATTTCCCCATAGAATTGAAAGGGGTCTGATTTTTCGAGAATATCGCCATGTTGGCTTTTTATGTGGAATTTATAAATTTCCTCCTGCGGCAGGTGGGGCAGGAAAAGCTCCCAGATTCCCGATGCTCCGAGAGACCGCATCGGATGCACCCGACCGTCCCAGCCATTAAAATTGCCGATTACTGAAACCGCCCGGGCATTGGGTGCCCAGGTCCTGAAAACCGTTCCAGCGATATTATGGCAGTTGGCCACATGAGCGCCCATATGCTCATAGAGTTTGTAGTTTCTCCCAGCGTTAAAGAGAAAGCGATCTTGTTCCCCGAGAAGTACCGGGAAGCGGTAGGGATCATTGGTGATGATCACCACACCGCTGTGAAAATGTATTTCATAACGGTAGGCATAGGGGTCGAGAAGGGGGGCGGCTAATTCATCTGTGGCGAGAACAGTCTCGAACAGACCCTCAGCCCTTTTGGTCATGATGATGGTTATCTCAGAGAGCAACAGCTTGACTTCCCGGGCATGCGGTTGAAAGGTCCGGAGCGTTACCAAGCCTGCCTCCGGCACATCAAAATGAGCACCGAGGTAACGGAATGGGTCATAATGATCGCAGGTTAATATTCTTTCTAAATCACTCTTCATTGCAGTCCCCGAGGGCATATGGCTACGGATATTGACATTCATACTTTAGTATCTTACTCACTCATACTATGTCATGCAGGCAGATTTGTCATGGCCAATCTCTTTTCTGGTCGGTAATGTTATGTGTCATTCGATGAATTGCCGGGTGAAGGCCTTGACGGGGCGAACAGGAGTCTGCTAGAATCTCCAATATGATACATTATGGGTCAAGAGATCCATCGGGAGTGTACCTCCCATCTCTTTCTTATGTATCAATTAAAAAAGAAAATTCTCAAAAAAGGATCGGTTATGAAAGAACAATCATCATCCCGACTCAATTCTCTCATCGGCACCTTTTTGGTCTCGACCCCACAGATGCCCGATTCCCGGTTTGAGGAGCATGTGATCTATATTTGTGCGCATAACGATGAAGGAGCGATGGGAGTGGCTATTAATCAACCAAACCGCATCTTTTCTCTGGCTGAAATTATTCGTGGCGCCAATCTGCCTGTTCCCCATGGTGATTTGCCACCGGTGTATATCGGTGGTCCGGTTGAGCTGGAGTCGGCATTTATTCTCTATTCCTCGGAATATATTGCTGAACACCGGTTGGATATCAGTGACACCGTGTCGCTCACCCGAGAAACCAGGGTTCTCGAGGACATTGCCCTAGGGCGTGGACCGAAGAGTTACCTATTTCTCCTTGGTTATACCGGCTGGGGGCCTGGACAGCTTGAACATGAATTGATTTCCAATGGATGGTTGAGCGTCCCAGCAAACGATGAGATTATCTTTAACAGTCCCGATGAATTCAAATGGAAGGCGGCGGCAATGCAATACGGTATAGATATCGCCACCTACGAAGACGTCATTGGCAATGCCTAGGTTGTATTTCCTTCCCCCGATCTTTGTAACGAGGTTTTTTAAATGTCTTCAATTTCCAGGATTTTTTCCTGCCAACGTTGCGGTGCTTGCTGTCACGGTCATACAACAGTATCTCTCAATGAAGATGACAGGAAAAGGATGGAGTGCACCCTGAAGATGTCGAAAGAGGAAATTAGCAGGAAATTCTGGCGAAGCACCGGCATTACGGTGCAGATGCAGACGGTCGACGGCCATTGTATTTTTTATGACCAGGGCTGTAAGGTTCATGAAGGCAGGCCTTGGCGATGCGCCCAATGGCCCCTGCATCCCTCAATTCTCACAGATGAAAACAATTTTCTGACTATCGCTGATTCATGTCCTGGTGTTAATAAAAGTATTTCGTACCAGCAATTCTGCGAAATTCTGCAAGAAATTCTGAAAAACGTCGATTTTTCCGGCTGCGCTTGCCACTCTTCAGCCAACCATGAAACATGAACTGCTGTTTTTAGGGAAAATTAAAGACAGGTTTCTCGCAGAAGGTGTGGAAGAATATGCATCGCGGTTGCGTCACTATACATCTTTATCCATAACACTGTTGAGAGAAAAAGGGCGGATGCGGGGCCCCCAATCGGCCGCCGAAGCAGAGGGTATACAGCTGTTGCAGGCAGTACCTCCTGGAGCGCTGGTTGTCGTTCTCGACCCTCGGGGCAAGCAATTTTCCTCCGAGGGACTATCCCGACAGCTTGACGAGTGGGAGATGCAGGGGATTAAACAGGTGTGTTATCTTATCGGCGGTCCTGAAGGCCATTCAGCCAGTGTTTTGCAAGCGGCGCATCTTCTCCTCTCTCTGTCTCAGATGACTTTTACCCATGACATGACCCGAATGCTCCTAGTCGAGCAGCTCTATCGAGCATACACTATCAAGGCCGGAGAAAAATATCATAAGTGATCTAGCGTGGCTGGCTGTTGAAGGTGAGATAAATATCGAAGCGACTGTTTTTCATAGTAATACTATGCGAAGGGACCAGCTCGGTGAGTGTTGGCGCGGAGCGGGGACGTTTAACCACCACTCGGTTTCCTGCCCGTTTAATGGCAGTTTCCAGCAATAAACCACAATCCTGATCGTCACCGACAAGAGTTCTGATAATCCGCATTGATTGGCGATTAAGTGCGGAATCGTGACGATGCGGGTACATCGGATCGAGATACACGGTTGTATAGATTTCCTGACATTGCTGCAAATAGGTTTGCGTGTCGGTGACCACCAACTGCAACCTTTCTTTTATGATAGCCGCCGTCCTTGCCTCCTCCTCCGCTCGTTGTAATCCGTCGTTGAGAAGAGCGGCGATGATCGGCGACCTTTCACACATTGTCACCCGACACCCAAGACTTGCCAGAACAAAGGCATCGCCGCCGAGTCCACCGGTGCCGTCCAAGATGTTTGGGCGATACCCCGGTTTTATGCCGTTAGCCCGGGCAAGCGGTTGTTTAACCGTACAATCTTTTGCTAATCGGTAGCCATTTTTGCCGTGCACAAAATCGACAAAAAGCAGGCAGCGAGGCTTCTTTGAGCCAGGTAATATTTGCAGAAGTTTCAAGCCTTCCGGGGTATAGGCGAGGAGCAGATCAGATAAACATGGAGACATCTGATCTGCGAAGGGGAGTTCGAGATTCTTCGCCAGGTCAACCGCTTTTTGTAGAAAAATCACTGAATGTATTGTAGATGAAACGGATATTGATTGGGGAGGATGCATCGCCATTCCCTCCGTCATATTGAAAATTTGTTCACGGGTAGAGCAGCACAGTACCCGACCCATCTTGAAATAACCAGCACCTTTACTATGCCTATACAAAAACCTGAAGTTGTAGCAATTATTCCTGCACGTTACCAGTCGAACCGTTTCCCCGGCAAGCCGTTGGCGCCGATTGCCGGCAAACCGATGATTCAACATGTTGTGGAAAGAGCCCGGGCGGTGGCAATGCTTTCCCGGGTCGTTGTCGCAACAGATGATGAACGTATCGCCCGCTGTGTTGAAGGTTTTGGCGGCGAATATGTCATGACCCGCAACGATCACGTCTCCGGCTCCGACCGGCTCGCCGAGGCCGCCCAAATCCTTAATATTTCAGAGGATGATGTGGTGGTGAACATTCAGGGAGATCAACCGCTTTTTCCAGCCGAGGTAGTGCAACAGGTTGCCCAACCCCTTCTTGATGATCCGGCTTTGCCGATGTCTACCCTGATTTATAAAATTATTCGTCCGGAAGAGATAAACGATCCGAATCATGTGAAAACAGTGTTCGACCGTGATTTCTATGCGCTCTATTTTTCCCGGTTGCCCATTCCATTTCAACGCAACCCAAACGACAAAACAAAACCGACGTATTATAAACATCTCGGTTTTTATGCGTATCGCAAAAGCTTTCTTTTGTCCTTTGTAGCATTACCCGAGGGTGAGTGGGAGCGATTTGAAAAACTTGAACAATTACGCGCCTTGGAACATGGCTATAAGATAAAACTGGTCGTAACCCAACATGATTCCATAGAAGTAGACACGCAAGAGGAACTGCTGCGAGTCGAGCGATATCTGCTGGCAAACAGAAAATCATTTTGACTGTTTTTGAAAAATTACCGACAATAGGTGGAATGTATCCAGTTCCAATCGTATGAGGTCAGGCTTGATACTTGATAAACTCAGGGAAATTCAACACGTTCAGCTCTCACCGCTGGACCTCCTGCCGCAGCTTGATCTTCGGGAAAAAATTGTCGATCTGGTTCTCCGCGGAGTTCCCGACAACGTCCATTCGACCGCCAGAATGCATCTTCTCGCTCTGCGCAATGAGCTCCTTGAGATGAGTGTTGAAGAGGTTAAGGTCGTTGTGTTCGGCGGAGGAACCGGGCTGTCGAATATTGTCGGCGGCGATTCACGAAGGGACAACTGGGCAAAAAAGCCTTTTGTCGGGCTGAAAGAGATTTTTCCCCAGACACGATCAATTGTCTGTGTCACTGACAATGGCGGCTCAACAGGAGAGTTGCTCAAGGATCTCCCTCTTGTTGCCGTTGGCGATATGCGGCATGTCTTGCTGTCGTCCATCGAAAGCAGCAATTTACAGAAAAGATATACTGTTAACAGCTTCGAGGCAGGCAAAATTGCCACGATCCTTGCCGAAATTTTCAACCTGCGCTTTACCCAGCCCTTTGTCAAAGCGACTCAGCAGTTCTATGATGTTGCCGGCCGAATCAGTGAGTTGCCCCGGGCTTTGGAACAGTATCTGAAATATCTGTTGGAATATCTCTTTTCTGACCAAAGGCTGACAGAAACACTGAAGCGCCCGCACTGTCTCGGCAACTTGCTGTTTGTTGCCGCCGTGTACCGAGAAATCGATCAGAGCATAGCAAATGACTTGCTTGCTCAGCAGCAGGAGTTGCTGCATAGGGCCATTTTTAAAGGCATCAACGCTCTGGCCAGGGTGATAGGTGCATGTGAACGGGCGGTACTTCCCTGCACATCTACACCGGCCCAGTTGCGGGTACTCTATACCAACGGGGTGGAGATAGTTGGTGAACATAAACTGAGTGAGTCACGCAGGGGCTTCCCCGTTGACAGTGTCCAGGTTGACTATTGCGATACCGTTCGAATATACGATGAAGTACTGGCGGATATCGAAGATGCCGATATTTTGATCCTTGCACCGGGCAGCTTGTATTCGTCAATTATTCCGGTTTTCAAAGTGCCTGGTTTAGCCGATGCTGTTCGCAACAACCGGAAAGCCCTAAAGATATTGGTATCAAACCTTTGGGTCCAGGCGGGAGAAACTGATCTGAGTATTGCCGATCCTGAGAGAAAATTTCATGTTTCGGACATGATCCGTGCCTATGAAAAAAATATTCCAGGAGGTACCAGGGGGCTCTTTAACGAGGTGCTCTGCATCTCGTTAAATGACATTCCGGCCTCGGTGCTGCAAAGCTATGCAGTAGAGGGCAAGGTTCCCATCTTTGTCGACCGAGACAAGCTCTTTAATGAGGGTTATATTCCCATCGAATGCGGGGTGTATTCACGGGAAGCTCTGGTGGAAAGAGGCGTAATCCAGCACGATCCGGATATTTTAGCCCTGGCAATACAAGGACTGTATAATGGGCGCAGCTGTTTTCTTCCTAGCCAGGGACCAAATGTCCAAGAAAAAATTAGCCAATCGAACCGCTATGAACCGCCGGACGGAGCACGCATTCTGCCATGCCGAAGGTTTGTCGGCATCAAAGAAAAACTGGAAAAAGTACCGATCCATTGCCTCGGAAATGATCCGAAGATTTACGCCCAAGGCTTAAGGGCCGATATCGCTGATATCATTTGGAATCATCCGGTTATCCCCCTGCATCACCTCAACTATTTCGATGCCATCTACTGCATAGACCGACAACACTGGAACAGAGACCAGCAGTGGGATAATGTTTTTTCTTTTTTTGACCCGGACGACAGATCTATTAAAATTAGAGGAGATCAGATCGAAATCAGACAAAAACTTGAGATCGCCTTGATGATCGCTCTGGGTGAATCACTTCTTGGCAATTACGCCAAAAAAAAGGTGATGAGTGAGGTGCAGATTGATGCACTGTCTCTTGGTCGGGTGTATCACCTGTATCTGCAGGATGATGAGCATCGCAGCTGTTTTTTGACCCGTGAAGAGGTAAGGTCGTTTCTAGCTCTTGCCCGGATGTGCTGCACGGAGGATGAAAACCATTATACCCGTCTGATCAATAAAGGCGAGGGGTTCACGCCACCGGGGCTTTTGATGGGGCTAATGTATGCCTGGTACATAGACAACCGTCTGGCAAGTCATATTGAATACAAGATGTCGGTAATGAAGATAAATCAGACCGATCTCATTCCAGAGCAGTTGAAAATGGCCGGCAGAAGGCGAAAGATGGTCAGTTTTTTCAAAGATGTAATTTTTAGACAATAAATGATAAAAACTCTGGTAGTCGATAATAATCCAGTTCTCCTCAAAGCAGTTTCTACTCTTCTTATCCAGGAAGGGTGTGCTGTTAAAACTGCCGGGACAGGTCTTGAAGCTTTGGAAATACTTCAGGATTATCAGCCTGACATGGTTTTTACCGACCTGATTATGCCGCTTGTCAGTGGCGAACAGCTTTGCCGGATTTTGCGACACACTAAAAAACACCAGGATGTCTTCATCGTCGTTCTCTCGGCCATTATTGTTGAGGATCTGGAAAGAATCACCCAGGATATCGACTGCGATCTCTGTATTGCCAAGGGTAATCTGAAAGAGATGCGGCAACACATCCGCGAAGCACTGCACGCCTTTGGCGAGAGGAAGAAAGCGTCTCTATTGATGGAAAACAAAAGAGATACCCGCATTCCATTCGGACTGAAACCGTCAATGGTCACGAGTGAGCTCCTTTCGGAAAAGCACCATTCGGCCATGATGTTGGCCAATCTCGCCGAAGGCATTCTTGAGTTGAGCAACACCGGAAAAATAATTACCGCCAACCGGGCCGCCCTTGACATTCTTGCCAATCGGGAAGAACTGCTTATTGGCAAGGCCTTTGTCGAGGTAATAGACTGGAAACACTTGCACGAGCCCATCAGACAATGGACCAATGACCAGCTCATCGCCCGAGGGATGGGCGGATATGAGATTTCCGAGGAATCGCCCTTACTGCTTGAAGGCCGGGTGATTATCGGATGGTTTATGCCTGTTGCCGAGGCTTATGATGTCTTTGGTCTCTGCATCCTTCGTGACATTACCCGCCAATATCAGGCAGAGCAGCATAACAAGGAGCTTGATAACGCCATAAAGCTTGTGAAAAAAATGGATGCAATGAGCTGCATGGCCGGAGGTGTTGCCCACGATTTCAATAACCTTCTAACAGTCATATGTGGCAATCTTGATATTCTCGCCCATTACGGGAAAAATCAGAGCAGCGACGAACGTCTCAAACTTATCAAACAGGCGAGAAAGGCGGCGCTGGTCGCCGTCGATCTGACCAGACAGATTTCGTGCTTTTCCAACTTTGGTATCGTCAGCAGGGAAACCGTTGGTATTGGTCAACTGGTTCGCATTGCAGTGGACGGTTTTTATCAAGATGAGCCGGGAGACTACAATATTTATGTGGATTGTGAGGATTGCCCCGTGTATGTCGACCGGGAAGAAATCAGCCAGGCAATTTACAATGTGCTGAAAAACGGACTTGAGGCGGCCGACGACGGGAGGATTGAGATACGTCTCGATAAGAGTACCTTTGATACCCCACGGTTACTTTCCGGTCAATATGTCTCGGCAGGAACCTATGGCGTAGTGGAAATTCGTGATTTCGGCAAGGGTATAGACCGTGAGCAGCTCTTTCGAATTTTTGATCCCTATTATTCAACGAAAGAGCGGGGTGCCCTTAAGGGTATGGGGCTTGGTCTGACCGTGGTATATGCAACCCTTCGTAACCATGGCGGACATGTCGTTGTCGATTCCGAAGCGGGGAAAGGAACGACTGTTTCCTTGTATCTGCCGATTATGCAGGACAGGAGCGGGCAAAGCATTGTTTCGAAAACAGCAATTGTCAGGGAACGATATGTATTGTTGATTGATCCAGATGAGCAAATGCGGGAAATCGGCAGAATAATGTTGGAACATTTGGGATACGTGGTCGCCAAGGCGGCAAACCGGGCCGATGTCCTCAAGAAAATGCAGCGATTCGTCAACGACCCACTTCTACCTCGGCCGCTTATTATTCTCGACCTGTCAGCTGCCAACGGTGAATCGGCGGTGGAGACTTGTCGGTTGCTGCATGAGATGGATGATACTGTGCAAGTTATCGCCATGAGCGGTACCATCCTTGATCCGGTCATGGATGACTGTCGGAAATACGGCTTTGTCAACACCCTGCCCAAACCCTATTCCATGGATAGTCTGAAACATGTTACCGGCATGGTTTTAAACATCTGATCGTGGCATTAGCACCTTGCCAGGGTTGCCCGCCATTGATCCTCAAGTTTTTTCTCGGAAATTGATATACGTGTCTTTATTTCCGGAGAAAATAGGGCGATTCTATATTCGTTCACCATCATTTTATAGATGGCGGCAAGCTCGAAGGCTTCCTTCGACAATCCATCCCTTTGAGCAGCAATTTGTGTCAGGTTACAGAGATGTTTACTGAGAGGTGCCGCCTTCTGACTGTCTTTGGCCGGATTGGCGTAAAATCTTTCGATGCGGATAAGCAGGCATTGCAACTGTCGATCAAGGTCGGGAAAAGACAGCCCGTGCCGTTGCAGCATAAGATCTTTAGGGAAAATGTCGCGCAGATGGGCATAAAATTCGGCTTCTTTCTCCGGGTGATAAAGATTCGTTTTGTCCGGGATAAATATTTTTCGAAGAGCATCAAATACCATACGTCGCTTGCGTAAAAGACGTAAAAACTCCTCGCACATTTTCTTTCCTAAAGCGTATAGCCCCTGCATTCTAACCTCCGCCACCTTCTCGATAAATTCATTTTCTTTAATAATTCCAGAAGGCAAAGGGCCGAAGATGAGGTGCAGGAGGAAGTCGAGCAGTGCCTCAAAAGCCACTTTGTGTGTCATCTCTAAGTCAAAGAGAAAGACTGCCGATGGTCCCGAAAATGACGTTGCACACATTTTTTTGAGGGCTTTGAATTGGTCGGGGAATTGCAGTCTGTAGAGAAAGAGCGTTCCAGCCCAATTTTTTATTTCCGCCACCCGCATATTTTTTTCAAAGCCGATTACTACACAGCCCTTGTCAACTTGAGGCATAAGAATCGGATAGAGAAACCCTGAGACCTCCCCTTGCTGGGTAAACGTTGGGATAGCGGCTGGGAGCCCATGAAAACTCCAATTTCTATGTTCGCTTCCCCTCCATCTTGTAACTATTGCCTCACCATCTTTCTGCAGCATCGGCTCTTGCGGCATATCCTGAGGTTTGACCCCTGAATTTAGCAGGCTCCTGAGGTTGCGGCCGGCACATATTTCCTTGCCGTCATCGCCGAAAAGTAGAAAGCGAGGTTGGAGGTGAACAGGTAATTCTTCTGACCAATCGCTTCGTTGCAGCAAAATCTTAAAGCGTTTGAGGATGGCGGCTTCAAGTGCGGCATGGAGTGAACCCGTTCCCCTGGGCATATCATCCAGCAACCAGGTTACAGTGTCGTTTATCGGCACTAATTTTTTTCGAAGAGATTTCGGCAGGGCTTTTAACAAAACAGTCAGCTTTTCCTGCAGCAGTCCGGGTACCAACCAGTCAAAGATGGCTGGGGAGACGGTGACGGCAAAATCGATGGGAAGCCGGAAGGTGACGCCATCGTTATCGGCACCCGGCTCGAAATGATATTCCAGGCGAATCTGCAAGGCGCCGATGTGCATTGTCGGTGGATAATCGATGAGTTCCAGTTCATCCGGTCTTCGCTTGAGGACCTCCGCATCGCCCATCAGGAGTAAAATCCTGTTCTTTTTCATTTTCAGGAAACGGTTTAAAGTTCCCTGGTCGTAGACGTCGGCAGGGATTTTTTCCGCATAGAAGCGATAAAAGGACAGTTCATCGGCGACTATGGAACGGACCCGCAACTTCTCTTCCACCTCCTGCCATTTGGCGATGAGTCCCAGATTGTTTTGCAGAAAAGCATAGTTACCGGTCATTTCCCCCTGAACAAGTGCCGATTGGATAAAGATATCGCGGGCCTCGGCGACATTTTTTTTATGGCGTTTGCCAAAATTCACTTTATTTCCGGAACTGAGTACCAGACCAAAAAGAGTAACCGTTTCATCGGCAATCACTTGTCCGGTCTTTTTCTGCCAGTGCGGATTGGTCCAGGAATATTTACATAAATGGCCAGCTATCGATTCGATCCATTCCGGCTCAATGGTTGCAACCGTCAAGGCATACAGCCTGGTAGTCTCGATAAACGATGCGGCAACGATCCATTGCCCGCCCTTCATGAATTGGTGTGAACCGGGAAAGATCGTCAGTTCCCGGTTATGGGCGCCCTGATACAGATTACCGAGTTTTTTCCGTGCCAGGTTGCGCAAAAAACCGGCGAGGAGCGCCCTGTGAATCTGCTCATAGGAGGCATTGACACTATTATCCGTGAACCCTTCCCGGCGCAGAAGAATGCGCTGGAGCTGATCATGCAGGTCAATCCATTCGCGCATCCGCTGGAAGGAAAGATACTTGCCCTTGCAATACTTTTTCAGTCGCGACCAGGACTTCACTGTATCCTGCAGGTCGTGGAACGAATTCCAGATATTCAACAGGGTCATGAAGTCGGATTGGGGATGCAGAAATGCTTTATGCACTTCATCGGCCTCTTTTTCATGGTCAACCGGGCGGATACGCGGATCCTGGATGGCCAGGACGGCGGCAATGATTTTGATTTCTCTGAGACAATTATTATCCTTTGCCTCAATGATGATCCTCGAAATACACGGATCAATAGGCAGATCGGCCATAATCCGCCCGCGGTCGGTCAGGTGCCTCCCGTCGTTTATCGCCCCGAGTTCGCTGAGCAGCTGATATCCCTCTTTGATGGCGCTTTTATGGGGCGGGTCCAGAAATGGAAAATTCTCGGGATGGCCAAGTTCGAGCGAGATCATCTGGAGAATGACATCGGCCAGGTTTGATCGTTGCAGCTCCGGCAGGGTGTATTCCGGACGATCGTTATAATCCTCTTCTGAATACAAGCGGATACAGATGCCCGGACCTATCCGGCCGCATCGGCCTTTGCGTTGGTCACAACCGGCCCTGGAAATTCTCGTTATCGGCAGGCTGGTGGTCTTTGCCCGGACATTGTAGTGGGAGATCCGCGCCAGCCCGCTGTCCACGACATAGCGGATGCCGGGAACGGTAATTGAGGTTTCGGCGACATTGGTCGCCAGGACAATCTTCACCTGGTTGAACCTCTGGAAGATTTTCTTCTGGTCAACAGCCGGCAAGCGCCCAAAAAGAGGGAGGATTACGGCATCAGGAATTTTTTTTTCCAGGACCAGGCAAGCCTCACGAATATCTTTTTCGGTCGGCAGGAAAACGAGAATATCGCCCTTTGACTCATTGGCATGTAGCTCGCACACGGTTTGCAGGCAATGATCGAGCTCTTCGTCCTTTTCACCTGATGCCTCATCTGCAGGAGGACAATAGCGCACGGCCACCGGATAGGAACGGCCGGCAACGGTAATGATCGGGGCGCCGCCGAAATGATCGGCAAAGGCCTGGGTGTCAATGGTCGCTGAAGTGATGATGACCTTCAGTTCGGGACGCCGGGGCAGGAGCTGTTTGATATAGCCGAGAAGAAAATCGATGTTGAGGCTGCGCTCATGGGCCTCATCAATGATCAATATACCGTATTTTTTGAGGTGTCGATCCTGGCGGGTTTCGGCAAGGAGCACGCCATCGGTCATGAATTTGATCCTGGTTGACCCTGTCGTGCCATCGTGAAAACGGATTTTATAGCCGACCAAATCAGCGAGGGGCCCCAATTCTTCGGCAACCCTGGCGGAAACGGTGGAAGCGGCGATACGACGCGGCTGGGTACAGCCGATAAGCAGGTCGCTGTCAGGAAAAGCCTCAAGGCCCATTTTTGCCAACTGGGTAGTTTTGCCGGATCCTGTTTCTCCGGCAACAACAATAACCTGGTTTGTTTGTAAGGCTGCGATAATGGCATCCTTGTGGGCGCTTATCGGCAGATTGTCGGGGTAAAAAATGTTCATGAAAAAAATAGCTGTCTCAAGTATGTTAGCTGTTGTCGAATAATCACCTGTTCAGATACTCTGTCGGGAACGGCTCCTCAGTTTCCCGCAAATGTTTGCCGGATACATACCATACCACCTGACTTCCTGTTATCAAAAAAGAGGTTTTCATGAAAGTACGCAAAGCTGTTATTCCCGTTGCCGGCCTAGGCACCAGATTTCTACCGGCGACCAAATCTATCCCTAAAGAATTGCTGACCATTGTCGATCGCCCGACCATCCAATATATCGTCGAAGAGGTTGTGGCGTCAGGAATCGATCAGGTGATATTTGTTACCAGTGAAGGTAAATCGGCAATCGAAAACCACTTCGATTATAATTTTCATCTTGATGCGGTATTGAAAGAAAAGAATAAGATAGTTCTCGGCGAAGAGCTTAACAACATCTCTAATCTGATCGATATCGTCTCGGTCAGGCAGAAGAAACCCCTGGGACTGGGCCACGCCATTTGGACCGCCCGCCACGTGGTTGGCAACGAACCGTTTATGGTCTGTCTTGGCGATGATCTGGTGTTGAGTAAGGTCCCCTGTGCCAAGCAGATGCTCGATCTCTTTGATGAGGTGGGGGAGTCTATTGTCGCCATTCAGCGAGTGCCGCAGAGTGAAACCTTCCAATATGGCATTGTCGAAGGCGAAAAAGACGTCCACGATCATACCTTCAAAGTTTCACGTATGGTCGAAAAGCCGGCGCCGGGAACCACCGATTCGGATATGGCGATCATCGGCAGGTACATTCTCATGCCGGAAATATTTAACATTCTCGATACCACCACCCCCGGCCACGGCGGCGAGATTCAACTCACCGATGCACTTCTCGCCCTTACCAAAAAACGGGCCATGTATGCCTATGAATTTCAAGGCACACGCTTTGATGCCGGCGATAAAATGGGCTACCTGAAAGCCATCATCGCCTATGGTCTCAGGCACCCCGGCCTCGGCAAGCAGTTGCTTGAGCACCTGAAAGAGGTTGTCGCAGGCAAATGACGTTTTTGGAGGTCGCTGTTACCGCCCCCCTTGAGCATACCTTAACCTACAGTGTGTCTGAACAGCACGAGGATGTCGAAACAGGTCATCTTATCGGCCGCAGAGTATTGGTATCACTTGGGAACCGCAAGGTAACCGGTTATGTCGTCGGTTTTCAGCCCACTCCCCTGGAAACCGCATACAAGATAAAAGAGATACTCGAATTTCTCGGCGATGCTCCGATCTTTCACGAGAACCTCGTGCCGTTTTTCCGCTGGGTAGCCAATTATTACCATTATCCCCTTGGATTGGTAATGAAAACTGCTTTGCCCGGCGGACTCACTCAAAAAAGTCAGAAAAAGCTGGTTTTGAAAACGGATCCAGCCTCTCTGATCTCCTTCTTTACCAGCAAGCACCCCGAATGGATTACCCAAATTGCCGCGCAAGGCCAGCTTGGTGCGCGGGAAACGACTAAGGTTCTCGCCGATAAGAGCAGCAAAAAATTGGCCGGCAAACTCCTGAAAACACAAATGCTTTCCCTTGAAGTTACGCTGTCCAAGGATACTGTCGGGGAAAAGCGCGAAACCTGTTACGCCTTCACCCATGACCATTTGGCACCTCCCATAGATATTGATGCCAGCCCTGAAAAAATCAAAAAATACCGACAAAGCATCAGCATAGAGAACAGCGTCGAGGTGAGCCTCTCCGAGGCCAGAGCTCTTTACAGTCTCCATTGTCTTACCCAGGAATATCAAGGCAAAGCCGTCGCCCTCAGGGATTTACGAAGCTGTTATACCGGGGCGTCAAAGGCACTCACAAATCTGCAGGCAAAAGGACTTGTTGTGGCCACGGAAGAACGGGTTTTTCGTACCCCTTTTGGAGAGCAGCTGCACTATTATCCCCGGCCGGAACACCTTTCTCCGCAACAAACCGAGGTACTGAGCTGCATCCTTCCAGCGGTACGGCAACGCAGTTTCACTCCCTTTCTTCTGCACGGGATAACCGGCTGCGGTAAAACCGAGGTGTATCTCCAGGCAGCCGAAGAAACCTTGGCCTTGGGCCGGGATGTACTCATTCTCGTACCGGAAATTGCCCTGGCGACCCAATTGGAATCGCACCTTTTGTCTCGCTTTGGCGATCAGGTGGTTCTTCTTCACTCGGGACTTTCAGGGGCCGAAAGATTTGACCAGTTTTCCCTGGCCCTGGTAGGGAAGGCCCGGGTGGTTATCGGTGCCCGATCGGCAATTTTTGCGCCCTTAAAAGATCCGGGGCTGATTGTCGTCGATGAAGAACATGACGCAAGCTATAAGCAGGATGACAGCTTTCGCTACCATGGCAGAGATCTCGCAGTGCTGCGGGCACGACACCACGGCAGTGTGGTCATCCTCGGATCGGCGACACCTTCAATTACCAGCTATGCCCATGCGCAGTCTGGCAAATACATCTTACTCAATATGACTGAGCGGGTAGGAGATCGGTCGTTGCCCGTGGTAACCTTGGTTGATCTCAACCGCAAAACGGCAAAAGCCACTAAGGGCGTTATCCAACCGGAACTCCTTGGCAAGCTTCGCCGGAATCTTAAGGATCGACGTCAAAGCATTTTGCTCCTTAACCGGCGAGGCTTTTCCGCTGTTGTTCTTTGTCGGGATTGCGGTACGCCCGTGCAGTGCAGTCATTGCCATGTATCCCTGACCCTGCATAAAGGCAAGGACCAATTGGTCTGCCATTACTGCGGCTTCACCATGCCCGGCAAAACCATCTGCCTGCAATGTCGCTCGACGGATTTGGTACCGGCAGGCTTTGGCACAGAGCGGGTCGAGGAGGAGGTCCGGGAGCTACTGCCGGAGGCACGAATCGTAAGACTCGATTCCGATACCGCCTCAGACCGCAAAAAGTTCCTTGCCACCCTCGCCGATATGCATAGCGGAAAAATCGATATCCTCATCGGCACCCAGATGATTGCCAAGGGCCACCATTTTCCAAACGTTACCCTGGTGGGAGTGGTGTGGGCCGACGGCGGCATGAGCATGCCGGATTTTCGCGCGGCGGAGAAAACATTTCAGCTTCTCACCCAGGTTACCGGCAGAGCCGGTCGAGGTGAGGAACCGGGAGAAGTGATCATCCAAACCATGCGACCGAACCACTATGCAATTGTTTATGCCCGGCATCATGAATACCGAAAAATGTTTGACCATGAAATGCGTTTGCGGAAGCACCCCGTTTTTCCGCCCTTCGTCCGACTTACCGTTCTGCGAGCGGGAGGCCGGGTGGAAACCGACGTGCAGGCAACGGCACTGACCATTGCTCGGTTTTGCCGGAAATCTGTGGAAAAAGAAAAATACCGCATCGAAGTGCTTGGCCCGGCCCCGTCACCCTTGGATAAAATCAAAGATAATTATCGTTGGCAGGTTCTCCTCAAGGGCGTTGATACAGATGAACTTCACGCTTTGTGCTCAGCTCTTGGCGGTGAGCGGAAAACTTTACTTAAAGGCGATTGCGATCTGGTGATTGATGTCGATCCGGAAAACATGATGTGAGCATTCTAACATCAGCTGCTATTTCATTATCCATTCGAAAAATGCTTACAGCTGCTGCGAATCATTAGAAAGAAAACCATTTCTTCTTCGGGGAAAAGGCTACCACCCGATTGCGCCCCTTTTCCTTGGCCTCATACAGCGCCAGGTCGGCCTGGCTTATCAGAGTATCTTTGCTGAAATTATCTTCAACGGATGGTTTGCCGCATGCCTGCCCAAAACTTGCGGTCACACGATATTCTTCACGTGCGTCTCTGAAAATTGTGTCTTCTATGGCAACCCGGAGCTTTTCACCGACAGCCATTGCTTCTTCGGTATTGGTCTCCGGCAGGATAACCACAAACTCCTCTCCACCATATCTGGCCAACACATCATATTGGCGAATATTTTCGTGGATGGTCTTGGCGAATTGGGCGAGAACGAAATCTCCGACCTGATGGCCATAGGTGTCATTGAACTTCTTGAAGAAATCTATATCAATAAAAAGTAAAGAAATGGAGGTACCGTTACGAATTGAGCGACTGATCTCCTGGTCGAGGGCATTTTGAAAAAAGCGATGATTATTTATGCCGGTAAGACCGTCAATATTGGCAAGATTGTCGAGTATTTTGTTTTTTTCCTCTAAGGCTTTGGTGAGATTTTCCAGATTGATCTTTGCCAGGATCAATTGTTTGTTCATTTGTTCGTAGTCGAGATTGATGAGACTCAGGCGAATATTGGCTTCCTGAAGGATTTCCTGGACCGATTTGCTGGTTTTAACCTTCAAATTAAAATAGGTCCCCGCTTCCTTCACCCGAATATGCAGCAAATCAAGAATCGATTCGATGGCTTCCCCGGTAAGGCCGAGGAGTTTCGTTGCCTCCTTTTGGAATTTTTTATGGGCGGCCTCAGGCTTGTCGGAAAACAGGATATTGGTAAGATGATCGGAGAGATACACAGCTTTAATTGTGGTACGGATGGTCGCATTGCTGCCGGAGTATTTTTCCGGATCATGATGAAATTCCAGGGGAGCAACCAGCGATTCGGGGAATCCCCAATTCTTTGCGACGCTGGTGCCCACAAGGGTGTGATCGGCACCAAATACCCTTTGCTCGGCCACACAGCTGTCAGTTTGACTGTCGCCTACCTCTTGCAACACTTTTTCGTATTCCTCGGGAAAGGTCCTCGCCAAGATCAATTCCCCAAGGTTTTGCAATAAGCCGGTAACAAATCCTTCCTCGGCATCGATGCCTTTGACCTTTTCGAGGATGAGCCTTGCGGCTACTGCCGATGCCAGGGATTTTTCCCAGAATTTTTCGAAATCAAAGCGGTTGGCGACTTTCCCGCCTTTAATATTCAAAAAGGAGAATGATAAAACGAGACTGCGGACGGCGTTCATGCCGAGAATACTCACTGCCTGTTGGATCGAGCCGATCTGTTGCGGGAAACTGTAGAATGCCGAGTTCGACACCTTTAAAATTTTGGCCGACAGGGAGATATCACGGGACACAAGTTCGCCTATGTCGGCGAGGGTGGCATCTTCCTTGGCCGTCAGGGAAATGAGTTTTGAAGCAACGGTAGGCAAAGTGGGCAACTCGGCGGAGCTGAGAATTTTATCCAAGAGTTCGTCTTGTGTCATTTTTTGCAATCCTGATGGGTGAAGGTGAGGAGAAGAAACATATTGGGTAATGGTTTCTAAATTATACCGATTGCGGGAAAAGAAGCAAATGACAACACAAGAAAGAGATAAAAAGGGGAGATCCGACTGGAGAAACAAGAGATGTCGGGGCCGCACCTTCGGCGTAAGGTATCAGATTCCTTCGCCGGCCTCAGGGTAGGTGCAGATCTCTCCCAGGTAATTTTCAAAAAGAAAATCTTTGCCTTTTTGCAAAATGTACTGCGGTGTCAGGGGGATTTTACCTTTTCCGCCGGGGGCATCAAGTGCTAGGGTCGGGATGGCCATCCCGGAAATATGGCCGTACAGCTTACGCATTATTGCTATGCCGGTTTCGGTCGGGGTGCGAAAATGATTGGTTCCACGGGTCAGGTCGGCCTGAAATAAATAATAGGGCTTGACCCGGATACGGAGCAGGGCCAGCATCAATTTTTTGATGGTCTGGGCATCGTCATTTACCCCTTTCAATAAAACCGTTTGACAACCGAGGGGAATGCCGGCATCTGCAAGCATAGTGCAGGCAAGAGAAGATTCTTTTGTTATTTCAAACGGATGATTGAAGTGGGTGTTGATATAAAGCGGATGGTGCGCTTTGAGGATTTTGACAAGTCGGCGGGTAATTCGCATGGGCAATACCGACGGAACCCGGGTGCCGATGCGAATGATCTCTATTGAAGGAATTGCCCGGAGTCTTGCGAGGATGTCGGCAATTTCCGCATCCGCCAGGAGGAGTGGGTCGCCCCCGGATAACAAGACCTCTCGCACCTCCGGGTGGTCTCGAAGATAGGCATATCCGGCGGCAAGAGTAGCATCGTCAATGCGCATTCCGGCAGTACCGACTTTTCGTTTTCTTGTACAGAACCGACAGTACATGGCACATTGGTTGGATACCAGAAACAACACCCGATCCGGATATTTATGCACGAGATTGGCAACCGGACTGAGATTTTCTTCTTCCAAGGGGTCAACCATGCAGACTGTATCACCGATTTCCGCTACATCGGGAACCGCCTGTTTCCAGATCGGGTCGCCGGGATATTGTATCAATTTTGCAAAATAGGGATTTATTCGCATGGGAAAGTTTGCTATTACTTGCCCTAATGCGTTATCATCACAATCCAAATGTCTTTTCAGACCATCAAGTGTCGTTATGCTGTTTTGCAAAATGAGTTGCCAGGTTTCCATGGCCGGGCATTATGCGGCAAAGAAAGACACTTGTCAATTGCACAATTCATTGAGCTATCATGGAGGGGGTTGAGAATGGCAGCAAATCTTTACAGGTTTAAATATGATGAATACGGCAACACCAGGGAAATTATTGTTTATGCCAGCGGTGCGTCGGCCAGGTCCAGCAGTTATATAAATAAAGGGACGGCCTTCAGTCCAGAGGAGAGAAAGCTCCTCAATCTTGAGGCAACGCTTCCTCCAGGGGTGCGAAATCTCGAAGGTCAAGTGCAAAGCGCCCTGATGAAGGTCAATGAAAAGGCTGACGATATAGAGAAATTTATCTTTATCCGGGCGATGTTTGACAGAAATGTCACCCTGGCGCATGCGCTCATAAAAAGCGATATTGAAAAATACATAAAAATCATCTACACCCCCACCATCGGGCTGGCGGTGCAGAAATACTCATCGATGTTTCGCCAGGCCAACGGTCTGCATTTTTACCCCGGTAATATAGATAGAGCGGAGGATATTCTGCGAAGGTTTGTCCAACGCGATATCCGGGTGGCCGTAGTAACCGATAACCAGGGTGTGCTTGGGATTGGTGATCAGGGTGCAGGCGGGATTGCGGTGTGTCTTGGGAAATTGATGCTTTACACCCAGGGTGCGGGGATTGCCCCCTGGCATTGCCTGCCGATCTCGCTCGATGTCGGCACCAATAATGAGAAGTTGCTGACCGACGATCAGTATCTCGGTTGGCGGCACCGGAGATTAGACGGAGAGGAGTATCTGTCCTTTGTCGGCAGATTTGTGCGCGCCTTTCGCAACGTATTTCCCAATGCTCTTTGTCAGTGGGAGGATTTCTCGCGACACAACGCCTTCAGCATTCGCGATGCCTTTGTCGATGAAGTGATATCCTTCAATGATGATATCCAGGGCACGGGCGCAGTCGCGCTGGCGGCAATTCTTTCGGCAATGAAGGTAAAAAAAGAGAAACTGACCGATCAGCGCTTTCTCATCAATGGTGCCGGAGCAGGAGGGGTGGGGATAGGCGAACAAATCCGTAACGCACTGATCGTTGAAGGATTATCTGAAAAGCAAGCTTTGGAATGCATCTTTCTGGTCGATTCCAAGGGTCTTGTCACCAGTCCTCGTGATATATCATTATATAAAAGGAAATTTGCCAAAGAGAAGAAGAATTATCCCTGGATCACGCCAATAAATAAAGTTGATATTCCGGAGATTATTCGTCATGCCGGCGTTACCGTTCTGATAGGAACTACCGGTCAGGATTTCTTTTTTCGCAGAGAAGCCATAGAGGCAGTGAAACGTAATACCCCTCATCCCCTGATTCTTCCTTTGTTCCATCATATTTCGACTCCTGAAATATTTTGCCAGAATATTCGCAAATGGAACGAGGAAGGGGTTATGGTGGCTACCAGCAATCCTTGTGCTGCCATGGATGCCCTTGAGGAGTCGTTTTTCACCAGCCAGTGCAATAATGCCCTGGTTTTCCCCGGCGTAGGACTGGGAGTTCTTGCCTCAGGCGCCCGGGAAGTACTCCCCGAGTTCTTCACCGCCGCCGCATATGCAATCTCGGCGATGATGACCCCGGAAGATATCGCCCATGGCCGATTGATGCCGCCGATTCATATGATTCGCCAGGTTGGTAAAAAGGTGGCCCTAGCGGTGGCTATGACGGCGGTCAAACAGGGAGTCAGCAGGCCTTGCGTCTATTCGGACTTTCAGCATGACAACGACGAGGCGAGAATGAAGAAACTGATTGATCGGATGAGATGGGAACCGGAGTATCTCCCACTCGTAGCGATGTGAAAAACCGGTGTATAAAGACTATCCTTTCGAAAGTAACTATCTCAGTGTCCGAGGTGGCCGACTCCATTACATTGATGAGGGTACCGGTCCGGTCATTGTCATGGTGCATGGCAATCCCACTTGGTCGTATTATTATCGACATCTCATTGCCCATTTTAGGCTGAGCCATCGGGTGATCGCTGTCGATCACCTGGGTTGCGGTCTATCCGACAAACCATCCGATTACCCCTATTGCCTTGCTCAACATGTTGAAAATATAGATATTTTGCTAACTCATCTAGAGATTGGGAGATTTTCCCTTATAGTCCATGACTGGGGGGGGGCAATAGGCTTCGGCTGTGCTGTACAACGCCTTGACCAGGTGGATCGGATAGCTCTCATGAATACGGCAGCTTTTCGCTCAACCAGACTTCCCCTGCGTATTCGCCTTTGCCGTCTGCCGGTAATAGGCGAAATCATAGTCCGACTATTCAATGGTTTTGCTGGCCCGGCGCGTTATATGGCAGTTGAAAAAAAGCTTGCAGCGGAAACCGCCAGGTGTTACCTGGCACCTTACAACAGCTGGCATAATCGAGTGGCTATTGCCAGATTCGTTCAAGATATTCCTATGCATAAAGGCCATTTAAGTTATGCCCCATTGGTCGAAATAGAAAACCGCCTGCCACTCCTGCGGGACCAGAAGACGCCTGTTCTTATACTGTGGGGTGGCAAGGATTTTTGCTTTAACGATCATTTTTATCATGAGTGGCAACGACGATTTCCGGAGGCCGAGAGTCACTATTTTAGCGACGGAGGACATTATGTTTTGGAGGATAAAATCGTCGAGATTCTCCCCATCCTCACGCAATTTTTTAAGCGGTAAAATGAGAGGAGAGGGCCGGTGGCGGTGAATATTGCCGAATCCTTTGTACTGATTGCTGAGCAGTTTGGTGATCGTCCCGGAATCATTGAGGCAAAGACCGGAAAGACCATGACCTTTGCTGAACTAAATAGTAGGTCTGACGGCTATTGTGCCTATTTTTCAGAAGAAGGGGTAGGGCCGGGCGATGTGGTGATCCTCATGGTCACACCTTCTGTTGAATTCATCTGCCTGACTCTGGCTCTTTTTAAGCTCGGCGCCCCGATTGTCCTGATCGATCCCGGTATGGGCTATAAAAACCTGCTGCGCTGTATTCAACGGGTCGAACCGAAGATACTCATAGGAATCCCCAAAGCCATAGCCTTTTCGAAAATATTTGCCAAACCGTTTCATACGGTGGAAAGGAGTTTTTGCTGCGGCAATTCATTTGGAATGTTTGGGCCGGATATCACTGCCAATGTGATAGCAAACCATGATCGGGTAAGCGTATATGAGCCAGGCAAAGATGAACTGGCGGCCATTATCTTCACCACCGGTTCCACCGGTCCACCAAAAGGGGTTCGCTATACACATGGGGTTTTCAGTGCCCAATTGCACCTCATTCGGGAATATTATGGCATAAGTCCAATGGATGTTGACCAACCGGCATTTCCACTTTTTGCACTGTTTTCAGCGGCTCTTGGCGCCTGTGCAGTTATTCCCGATATGGATGCTACAAGGCCTGCCAAGGTTGATGCGGAAAAGTTCGTTGCCTCGATCAACCGCTATCAGATTACCTATTCTTTTGGGTCCCCGGCTATCTGGAACGTAGTGAGCAGATATTGTCGGGAAAATCGGATTGTCTTACAATCGGTTCGCAAGGTGCTGATGGCCGGCGCGCCCGTGCCCTACGATTTACTGCAAAGGGTCACTGCCATCCTGCCGGCGGAAGCCAATATCTTTACGCCCTACGGTGCCACCGAAAGCCTGCCTGTTGCCTCTATCTCCGGCCGGGAAATTCTCGCCGACACTTGGGAACTCAGTCGGAAGGGCATGGGTACTTGTGTCGGGGGCGCTTTACCAGGTATCGATCTGCGAATTATGGTCATATCGGATAACCCGGTACCGATGCTGAAGGGTGATATGCTCCTTGCGGCGGGGGAGATTGGTGAGATCATTGTTCGTGGCGATGTGGTGACCAAGGCCTACCAGAATAACCCTGAAGAGACATTGCTGGCAAAAATCGAAGACGGCGATTCTTTCTGGCACAGGATGGGTGATGTCGGCTATCTTGATGCGAGCGGCCGTCTGTGGTTTTGCGGCAGGCGGGCGCATCGCCTGGAAACAGAGACCGGACCGCTCTACACTATTCCCTGTGAAGCTATTATCAATGAACACCCTGGCGTGTATCGGTCGGCTCTGGTCGGTATACGGGGCACGGATAACGACTGTACGCAGCCGGTGATGGTTATTGAATTGCATAAGGAGGAAAATATCAATAAACAACAGGTACTTGAGGAAGTGCGAAATTTGAGCGCTACGAGCGAACTCACCAAAGGCATCAACTATTTCCTCGTCCATAAAAGCTTCCCCGTCGATATTCGACATAACGCCAAAATATTTCGTGAAAAATTGGCCCTATGGGCACAAAAAAAGATTTTCCCTCGATAATAAAAAAGGCTTTGGTAACCGGCGGCGGTGGATTTGTCGGTAAAGCCATTGTCAATAGGCTGCTCCAATTGGGCATTGAGACCCGAGTCATCGGTCGGCACCGATACCCGGAAGTTGAAGAGGCGGGGGCAGAATGTTTTGTCGGCGACATCAGCCGGCCGGAGGCCATGACTGAAGCTGTCAATGGGGTGGATATCGTTTTTCATGCTGCTGCCTTGGCCGGCATATGGGGACCCTGGAAGGACTATTTTACCACCAATGTTATAGGCACCGAAAAAGTCATTGAAAGCTGTCGGGCGGCAAAGGTGGCTATGCTTGTCTATACCTCGACGCCTTCAGTAGTTTTCAATGGCAGGGACATTCGAGGTGGCGATGAGGGGCTGGACTATGCTGAAAAATCTCTCTGCCATTACGCTACAAGTAAGGTCATCGCCGAGAGGATGGTTCTTGCTGCGAATGCCAGTGACCTAAGAACCTGCGCCCTTCGTCCACATCTTATCTGGGGTCCGGGTGACCCCCATCTGCTGCCGCGCCTCCTTGCCAGCGGCAGAAAAAAACAGCTGAAAAAAGTTGGGAATGGTGCCAATCTCGTGGATATATCCTATATTGATAATGTGGTGCATGCCCATATTCTAGCGGCTAAAAATCTTGCTGGAAAAGCAACGGCTGGTGGCAAAGCCTATTTCATCAGTCAGGGCACACCTGTTAATCTGTGGAGTTGGATAAATGAGTTGTTCGCTAGTATGACAATCCCTGCGATACAATCATCGCTCTCTGAAACTGCTGCGTATGCACTGGGTGGAGTCCTTGAGCTCCTTTATACCGTCGGCCACGTCAACAGTGAACCGAGAATGACCCGATTCCTTGCCGAACAGTTGGCGAAATCCCATTATTTTTCCACAGCCAATGCGCGGAAAGACCTTGGCTATGAACCGATAGTTTCAATTGAAGAAGGATTGCAGAGGACCGTACAATGGTTGAAGAGACAATAAAAACCTCATATTTGAAAAAATTGGTGTGGATCGTTGCTGTTGTCTTCTTGCAGTTCAGCCTCGCCTCTCCGGTTTTGCCGTTTTCGATCGGCGATGAGCGGGAAGTAGGAGAAAAATTGCTTTATTCCGTACGTTCTGCATTTATCCTGAAAGATGATCTGGATATCACTCAGTACATCACCAAACTCGGCCAAAGTGTGCTTGATGTTGCCGGAATTCAATATTTTGACTATCACTTCTTTGTCATCGACGATAAAGAATTTAATGCATTTGCAGCACCATCCGGCCTGATTTTCTTTTATTTAGGCCTTATTGGGAAAATGAACTCGGAAGATGAATTGGTTTCCGTCTTGGCTCATGAAATCGGTCATATATACAACCGGCATCTGGCATCGAGGGTTGAAAAAGGTACCTACTCAGGAATAGCTTCGCTTGGATTAGCATTGGCGGCTATAGCTTTCGGCGGATCAACAGCGCCGGTGCTTCTTACCGGAGCGCTGGCTGCAGGTCAAAGCGTTAACCTGCATTTCAGTCGACAAAACGAGGAAGAAGCGGACCTGCTGGCCTATGGATGGATGAAAAAACTAGGCCGAAACCCATACGGCCAAGTGAAGATGCTCGAATCGATGCGGCGAATTTCCCGCTACCGAAGTGAGAAATTACCACAATACCTCCTCACCCATCCCGACCCGGATGCGCGACTGAATTATATCCAATCCTTGCTCGATATTGATAATGAAAGTATTGCCGGAAACTCCGGTGAATTGCTGGATTTTGAATTCTTTCGTTGTAAGTATCGAATTCTCGCCGATGCACAGGACACCGAGCTTTTTAGAAACTATCTTGCCACAGTTTTGGCTGATGCCAAGGCAACATCGTTTTCCAAGACCATGGCCACCTACGGGTTTTCCCAACTGGCAAAAAACGAGAACGACTACGTCAGAAGCATGGAACAGCTAGCCCAGGTTATTGCTTTTTTTCCTGATAAAAATATTTTAAAAGTTGATAAGGGCGTCATCGAATTTGCGTCCGGCAAATTGGCGGCATCCGAGATGACTCTACGTACAGCTTTGCGGACCGACGGTTCGGACTTATATGCGGCCTTCACTTTAGCAAAGCTGTTGAGCAGGACAGACAGGTGGGCCGAGGCGGAACAGTATCTGCAAACAATCAGCTTTCAAATACCTGAATACTCCCAAGTCTATTTTGAGCTAGGACAAATAGCTACACATAACAAACAAGCCGGGCTTGCTTCCCTCTATCTTGGGAAGTTCGACCTGTATGGGGGGAAGATGAAACTGGCGGAGGAAAATTTACGAAATGCCCTGCGTGACAAAACCCTAGCTGAAAAGAGTAAGACTGAGGCGAGAGCACTTTTAAAGAAAATAGAGCTGCTAAAAAAATAGCGAATTACATATGGCCTGCACAGGAGTTGATAATTTCCCGTAAACCCTGCAAATTTTCAGCAGCAAATACTTTTAATCTTAAAGTCGAGCTGCCCGGTAATCCTTTGAAATGCCGCGATATTTGGCTTTTAATATAGCCAAGAAGCCGCTCAGCCGGAAGGAAATCCTCTAAAAGCTGGAGATGTTCGCGAGCTCCGGCGACTATTTCCGGCAGATTCTTCGGCCTTCCCGACTCTTGAAAGATCCAGGGATTACCAAGTGCCCCACGGCCTATCATTACGCCGTCACAACCGGTTTCCGCCATCATTTTCTGCCCTGCCTGATACGACAGCACATCGCCATTACCGAGTACCGGGATGTTCACGGCTTTTTTGACATTGGCGATAACAGTCGGGTCAATGTGTCCGGAAAAGCCCTGAGACCAAGTCCTGGCATGCACTGTGATAGCCGAAGCACCATTGTCCTCAGCCATTTTAGCAAAATCAGGGGCGTTTATGCACTGCGCGTCTTTTCCGGATCTGATCTTCACGGTGACAGGTAAGGACACTCTGGCAACGATCTTCTTCAAGATATTTTCCGCGAGTTTGCGGTCTGTCATAAGAGCTGCTCCAGCTCCCCGCTTGGTTACCTTTTTTACGGGACATCCCATGTTGATATCAATCATTTCCGGCGAATGAGCGGCGAGAATTTCTGCAGCGTCGGCCATTATCTCAGGATCGGCACCAAAAAGCTGAAAAGCAACTGGGCGTTCTTTCGGCACTGAGGCAAGTAATTTCAAGGTGTTTTCCTGGCCATAGACAAGTCCGTGGCAGCTGATCATTTCGGAAACGCAGTATCCCGCACCGTAACGCCGGCAGAGAAGGCGGAAGGGCAGGTCTGAATAGCCGGCCAGCGGGGCTAAAACAAATGGCGAGGCAAAAGAAAGATGGGCGATTTGCAGCATGAAAAGGAGGGGTTGGTCACAAAAAAGGGCAGAACGGTCAACTGTTCCGCCCGAAAAATTGCAGAGGTTGATATGCCTAAAGCTTAGTAATTCCGGATATAGTTTTTTGGTAGATTTTTTGTGACATATCCTCGATGATTTTATTCAGGGCCTTGGTTTCATTATCCATGTTCACCGAACTGTTGGTTGAAGCTATATAACTCTCCTCCCAGGTCTGATCAGCTATTTCAAGCAAAATTTTATTGCTTGCTATCTCTTTGACAATATAGCGCACTCTCAGGCGTACCTTTACCTCGGAGGTTATATTGTTTGCCCCATAGGAAAGACTCGGTAATTCAAGAGAAACCACCTCTCCGGCCAGTATCAGGTCGGCACCTTCTTTCTGTCGGACTGTGGAAATCGAGCCGGATTTCTGGAACCATTTGGTGAGAGACCGATAAAGTTTCGAATCCAGTCCCAATTCGCTGGTTCGGTTTTTCCATTCGGTAATATAGATGCTTTTGGGCGGTCCATTATAAATATTGGGATTTCGATACCCGCAAGCGGCAACTATGCAGGCAATAACGATCAACGGAAATAGTCGACAAACGATTCTCACTTGCCATCTCCTTAAATTTTTTATAGTTTTTCGGTTGGTGCCAAATTCTTTAACCAAATATACTAGTATTAAACGACAATATTCACAAGTTTCTTCTTTACGACGATCGTCTTTTTAGGCGTTTTGCCTTCGATAAATTTCATCATATTGTCATCGGCAAGGGCTAATTGCAGAAGATCTGCATCGCTTGTATCTTCGGGAACCTGGAGTCGTGAGCGTACTTTGCCGTTTATCTGTAGGACAATGGTCAAGAGGTCTTCTTTCGCCGCCTCGGCATCGAATTTTGGCCAAAGCTGATTTTCGATAGGCTCACTGTTACCAATCTGTTCCCACATTTCAGCGGCAAAATGAGGAACCATGGGGGACAACAACAGAAGGAGCACGGATACGGCCTGGCAGGCTACCGGGCTGTCGGCTTTTTCAACGCTATTTTCACCGGTCGTGGTGGAAAGTACGTTGAACAATTCCATCATAGCGCTAATGGCGGTATTAAAATGAAAGTTTTGTTCTATGCTTTCAGTTACTCGTCTAATAGTTTGATGAATTTTTCGGTGCAGTTTTTTCCCGGATTCATTGAACTCGTTTGATAAAGGTGCAGAACTCAGAAATTGCGCCTTATTGGACATAATCAGTCTGTACACCCGATTAAGGAATCGGGAAGAACCTTCGACACCTTGGGCACTCCATTCAAGATCTCTCTCCGGCGGGGCGGCGAAAAGGCTGAAGAGCCGCACAGTATCGGCGCCGAATTCCTGGATAAGATCGTTTGGGTCGACAACATTGCCCTTTGATTTGGACATCTTCGACCCGTCCTTAATAACCATCCCCTGGGTTAGGAGGTTGGTAAAAGGTTCATCGACTGCAAGATGACCAAGGTCTCTCAGCACTTTGGTGAAAAATCGCGAATAAAGGAGATGCAGGATAGCATGTTCAACTCCTCCGATGTACTGGTCGACCGGAAGCCAATACGCTGTCTTGGCTTGAGAAAGGGGCTGTTCGGTGTGTCTTGGACAGGCAAATCTGGCAAAATACCAAGATGACTCCATGAAAGTATCCATGGTGTCGGTTTCCCGCCGAGCCGCTTCACCACACTTCGGGCAGGTGGTGGTAATAAAGGATGGTCGTTGGTGCAAAGGAAGACAAGCACTGCCTGCCTCCGGATCTTCCGGCAGGATGACGGGCAGTTCCGATTCTGCAACCGGCTGCACGCCGCAACCGTCACAATGGATCATTGGAATCGGGGCACCCCAGTATCGTTGCCGAGAAATCCCCCAATCCCTTAACCTGTAAGTAACATAGGCTGAACCAAAGGCGTGTTGTTCGGCATAAGAAATAATTGCCGCCTGCGCTTGCAGGGAATCCATGCCGCTAAATATTCCCGATTCGACGAGGGTGCCATGGACCGTCGAGGCCTGTTCCATGGCATCCGGGTCAAGGTTGACCCCAGAGGGTATGACCACAGGAAGGATAGGCAGGTGATATTTTCTTGCAAACTGAAAGTCTCTTTCGTCATGGGCTGGTACCGCCATAACCGCGCCGGTGCCATACTCCATGAGAACAAAATTGGCAACGAAAACAGGAAGCTTCACCCCGTTGAAGGGGTTGATGCAATACCGTCCGGTAAAAACACCACGTTTCTCCGGCTCTTCGTTCAGAGACCTGCGTTGTTTTTCTATTTGAATCTCCGCCGCAAAGGCCCGCACTTCTTCTTCTCTTGCTGTCCCGGCAATGAGGGTGTCGAGCAGCGGATGTTCAGCGGCAATCGACATAAAGGTCACTCCAAAAATTGTATCGGGCCGGGTGGTGAAAATGGAAATTTTACACTCTGTACCCTCAACGACGAAATCGCAGGTAAGACCCGTGGATTTACCTATCCAATTACGCTGCATTGTGACGACCTTTTCCGGCCATCCCGGTAAGTTGTCAAGACCTTGCAACAATTCCTCGGCATAGTGGGTAATCTTAAAAAACCAGCCGTTCATTTTTCTGGGATATACCGGCTCATCACAACGCCAGCAGGCTCCGTCAATAACCTGTTCGTTGGCCAGAACCGTCTTGCAGGACTCACACCAGTTGACGGTTGTAGTCTTCTGATACACAAGTCCTTTATGAAACATTTCGATAAACAGGAGTTGTTCCCAACGATAATATTTGGGATTGCAGGTAGCGATCTCACGGCTCCAATCGTAAGAAAGACCAAGCTGCCGCAACTGGTTGCGCATGTAGTCGATATTGGCATATGTCCAGGTCGCGGGATGGCTGTTATTCTTCTGAGCAGCATTCTCCGCCGGCAGACCGAAGGCATCCCAGCCCATGGGATGGAGAACATTGAAGCCTCGCATCCTCTTGTAGCGGGCTACCACATCGCCGATTGAATAGTTACGGACATGCCCCATGTGAATGCGACCGGAAGGGTAGGGAAACATCTCCAGGACATAGTATTTCTCTTTCGAGTCATCTTCCGTTACTCGATACACTTGACCGTCATCCCACAGCGCCTGCCATTTTTTTTCAATGGATTTAAAATTGTACTTATTGGCACTACTGCTGTCGTTGGTCATACTCTTACCTCAAAAATATCAAACCGCTTCTCAGGGTTAGTTGAAACCATCTTGATCATCGAAGTTGCTCATGTTTTCGAACATCGTGAACTCTTTAATAAAAGTCAACCTGGTAAGCCCGGTTGGCCCATTTCGCTGTTTTCCGATAATCACTTCGGCTATGCCCTTTTCAGGATTATCCTCGGCTTTATTATAAACTTCATCGCGATAAATAAAACAGATTACATCGGCATCCTGCTCGATCGCTCCGGATTCGCGGAGGTCGGCCATCATAGGGCGTTTATCAGTACGACTCTCAAGACCTCGGTTTAACTGGGAAAGAGCAATGACAGGAAGATGATGTTCCTTGGCGAGAGCCTTCAGTGATCTGGATATTTCACTAATTTCCTGGGTCCGGTTTTCACTATCGTTTCTACCGCGCATAAGCTGCAGATAATCAACAATGACGAGTCCAATTTGGTGCTGCGATGCCAGGCGCCTGATCTTGGCGCGCATTTCCAGGACGGAGACGGCAGGGGTATCATCGATAAACATAGGGGCTTCGGAGAGCATCCCTACTGCTCGTGTAAGTTTAGGCCAATCTTCGCTGCGTAATTTACCGGTACGGATTCGTTGGGAGTCGATTCTGCCAACGGAACTTAATAGGCGCATCACCAATTGTTCTTTCGACATTTCCAGGCTGAAAATGGCTACTCCGATTTTCTCGACAAGGGCGGCATGCTGGGCGATGTTCATGGCAAAGGAGGTCTTACCCATGGAAGGCCTGGCGGCGATGATAATGAGGTCCGACGGTTGTAACCCTGCTGTCATCCTGTCAATTTCCATATAGCCCGTCGGGACGCCGGTGATCAACTCTTTTCTTTTATAGAGCTGCTCGACCAGGGCAAAGGCCTTGGGGACAATGGACTTTACCGGAGTGAAATTCTGGTCGCCCTTGGTACCTGCGATATCGAAGATGGCCTGTTCAGCTCTGTCGACGAGAAGATCGATATCGTTCTGCTCCTCAAAACAGCGGGCGGCGATATCAGTATTCACTGATATCAGTCGTCTAAGAATCGATTTTTCGCGAATGATTTTTGCGTAGCTTACGATATTCGCCGTAACCGGCACAATAGAGGTGAGGGAGGCGAGATAGGTTGGGCCACCGACCTGATCAATCTTATTGATATCCCGGAGTTGGTTGGAAACAGTTAAAAGATCGAGGGGCTCATTTTTTTCAAAGAGATCGATCATTGCCTCAAATATCAGTTTGTGACCGTCTTTGTAAAAATCCGCGCCTTTAAGAATTTCCAAAACCGTGCCGAACACATCAGCCTTGAGCAGGATTGAACCAAGAACCGCCTGCTCAGCCTCGATGTTTTGCGGCGGTATCCTGGCAGGAAACGCCGATTTGCTTGATTCATTCATAGGCGTGTGATCATTCATTGCGAGACGAAATAATAATAAGACTGATGAGCTCTTCCATAACAATCCCTAAACAAAAACACACCAGTAAGGCCAAGCCTCAAGGTGTGTTAATGGGATTCAAGAGCATGCCTATGGATCGGCCGTGAGAATGCACACAACAGTCTCGGTCACCCTTATGACCGAGAAGAGGTTGTTTACAGAGCTTTCATCGGCACTACATTGATATTGATTTCGGCAGTCACATTATAGCCAACCTTGACTTGAACCTTCGTTACCCCGAGGGTTTTTATCGGTTCTGCAAGAACGATTTGTTTTTTGTCGATCTGGACATCAAAAGCGGCAAGTTTGGCACAGATGTCAGCACTGGTAACAGAGCCGAAAAGACGCTCGTCATCGCCGGCCAGTTGCTCAATCACTATTGCCAGTCCGGAAATCTTTTTAGCAATACCCTCGGCAAGTTGTAGTTCCTTTGCAAGGCGAGCAGCAATAATCGCTCTGTTTTTCTCAAGAGCAGCCAAGTTGTTGGCAGTAGCAAGAACCGCCTTGCCCTGGGGCAAAAGGTAATTTCGACCATACCCAGGTTTTACTTTCACCACCTCGCCTTCCTGGCCAAGAGAACTGATTGTTTCTTTTAGAATGAGTTCCATTTTTTAACTCCTTTTCCTCTATTTCTTATATACCGTAAAACGCAACTTCAGCATTTTCAGTAGGGTCTCAAATAACGATTTATTCGTTTTCGCTTGGTGCCTGAGTTTTCAGTTTGCGAAAATCCAGCCAGATATCAGCGATTCCAAAAAACAAGAGAATCAAGGTTCCCAAAGACTGAAAAACGATCATAACATAAAAAAAAGATCGCAGCAGAACGGGAACTTTCCATTTGTTCATAAAAAAGACAGTTATCGACAAACCTTGAAAACAGTAGATAATAATCAATAATAAAACACAGTTAATTCCGATTTTCGGTAACGGCTCCACGGGGACCAAGATACAAGCTCCCATGGCAATGACGGCCCATATGAGTTTTTCCGGCAATGACCATTGACGAAAGGTTGGCCATGCTTTTAAACCGTTGGTTCTTTCAAGGAGTATATTACCAAAAACCATAGTTGCCCAAGTGACAAAAAGGACAATGCTACCGAGAATCCCAGGCATAATCGCTGGGATGACAACTTTCATCTGAGAAATTGTTTCTTCAATGACGACAAGTGCTTCAGAAGAAATTCCTTCGTATTGCCGATATTGCTGCAATGCTTCCGTTAAGGCACGGTCCAAAGTAAGCAACATTTGGCCGTATACCGATATCTCAGAACCGGCTGCGGCAATAGCTACTGCAATCAACCAGCCCCCCGCAAGCGACAGGGCTCCTTTAAGCCCGCTCAAGGAGGGTAGTTCACCATGTTCCACCGAACGGTGCAGCACAAATCCGGGAAGAAGCATGGCGCTGGAGAAGAGAAAAAGATCAAAACTTCCAAACAACAAATTGGCTGTAAGTGAAATTGTTGCAGCTGTCAGCAACAATTTCTTTCCAGTGTAACTACCGTATCTGCCAAGTAAAAAAAATGCGACCAAAGGCAGAAATATGTAGAGCCACCCGAATAGAGACCATTGCAAGCCAGGGAGAACCAGGGCCAGCGAAACCACCAGGATAATAATTAAAATACTTTTGATTTCGGGCTGTTGGTAACCCAGGCTGGCCACGTGCAATCCTCTTTCTCTTCTCTTAAATTAACCCTGAGTCGATCCTGAATAGGGCAAAAAGGCAATTTGTCTGGCCTGCTTAATTGCTTCACACAACTGACGTTGATGGGTGGCGCAGGTGCCAATGATCCTTCGGGGAATTATCTTGCCCCTCTCGGAGACAAAATTTCTCAATGTCTTAACATCCTTATAGTTAATCGCAAGTTCTTTGTCACCGCAAAATCGACAGGTTTTCTTGCGAGTAAAAAGCTTTTTTTGTGGTCTTTGTGCCATGATATGTCTCCCTGGTAAATAAAAAATCTTGAGAATAGACTGACGTTATTCCTCGTCAGTAACCTCTTCCTGTTCCTCTTCGACTAAAAGCTCAGATTCAGAGTCATCGGCATCTCCATCCACCACGGCAGTCGCTTTTTCGGATACTGCAGTGATCGCCAGCTGGATCTCTTCTTCGTTTATTGATCCGGCAGTCTTGATGGTCATGTACTTCAATACCAAGTCATCAATTCTAAACTTTCGCTCGATTTCCGCAACAGCATCGGGAGTTCCGGCAAAGTCGCAAAAAACATAATAACCCAAGCTTTCCTTTTTAATAAGGTAAGCCAGTTTTTTCATACCCCATCTGTTCAATTCGATAATACTACCTTGTTCATCGAGAATGATTTGTGTGGTACTTCCAATGACCTTGTTGATCTCTTCTTCACCAGCACTGGGACGAAGAATAAAGATCGTTTCATACCTACGCATGTGGTTCCTCCTCATGGACTCACGTTTTTTACGAAGAACAATGCCTTCGCATGTTTCGGCCCTCACACTTTGCTTTTTGCAGAGAGCGAGAAGGTTAAAAAACTACAATTAGCAGCCGAACACTTGTTTCGGTTTGCTAGATAAAAGCTCAATATATTACAAACCATACCTTAGAGTGTCAAATACTATTTTATTTCTTCTCCTTGGCCTTGATTGCCTGCCATTGGGCGGTAAGTTGATCTTCGTTTTCGTATGTTTGGCCGGCAAACACGTGGGGGTGACGACGAATGAGTTTCGCATTGATCGATTCGAGAACATCTTGAAGCCCGAACGTCCCAAGGTCTTTATTGATAGCGGTGATCATGATGAGGATGTAGAGGACATCACCAAGTTCTTCGCAGATATTATCGTGGTCGTCATTGCTGATTGCCGCCAGCAGTTCATCGCATTCAGACTGGAGATATTCCCTCATGCTGGCGCATGTTTGCTTTCTATCCCATGGACATCCTTGCTCACCGCGAAGAATATCAATGGTATCCAAGAGGTTTTGAAGTTTTATGTTGTTGTCGGCCATAAAATGATTATGTTAGGAATAGCAATCTGTTAGAATTTAACAGAAATTCACAGAGGGCACTGAAAATCAGGAATATATTTTCACATGCGGCTCAAAAAACAGTTGACATTGAGCCCTTGGCCAACTAATTAGCTGTGCTGGAGTACGTTGTCAGGATTTGTGCATATGCCTGAACACAATACCACGATTCATTGAAAAGTTCATATGTAAAGAAGCATCATTAGCATGAGGGTGTTCACGGTTTGGTGGGCAAGAGTAAAAAAATCATTTTGAGGTATGTTTATGGAAGACGACAAAAAGCAAAAATTGCTCCTTGAAAAGCATAAAGATATAGCAAGGATCGATCAGGAGTCGAAGAGAACCCACGGGTGGTATGTCAGAGTCAGATTTCTTGGCAGAACTCATTCCAAGTTTTTCTCTGACAGAAAATGTGGCGGAAGATATTCCAGTTTGCTTTCGGCAATCTCCTGGCGCGACAAAACTGAGAAGAAGCTTGGTAAGATTCGTACCAATAAGCATATGGTTACTGTGAGTAATTCCAGCACCGGTGTTGTTGGTGTTCGTCTTAATGACAAACTCAATAGGTACGAAGTGAGCTGGGTCACCCATCAAGGGAAGCAGGGCAAGACTTCGGTTTCTATTGCCAAGCATGGGAAAAAGGCCGCTTTTACGAGAGCTTGTGTTATTCGTTCAGAAAAAGAAAAGGCCAGACTGGAATTCGCTGGATAATATCTTTCGAGGATATCTCTGCAAATACGCCATTAATGGAGCCGGATGATTATTTCTGACGGACCTTGTATTCGGCCGATCTCCATCATTGTGAACACAGCCTCCCGATCAAGATTTTTATAATTGATCGGGAGAAAATGTATTGACAAAATCTGCACAAATGGGTTTAATGTCATGTTCTTGCAATGTTTTGCAGTTACTACTTATAGATAGAGAAGGTTCACTCAAAGAGGTTTATCATATGTATGCGATAGTTCGTACCGGCGGAAAACAGTATCAGGTTGCGTGTGGAGATCAGGTTCGGGTTGAGAAACTTGACGGCAATATCGGAGAGAGCATTGACCTCAGTGATGTATTGATGATCGTTGACGGCGATAGCGTCAAAGTTGGTCAGCCGGTTCTTGAAAATGCCAAAGTCACCGCCAAAATTGCAGAACAGGGCAGGGCAAAAAAGATAATCGTTTTTAAGAAAAAACGTCGCCAAGGGTATCGTCTTAAAAGAGGTCACAGGCAATCATACACCGCCTTAAAAATAGAAGCTATATCCGCATGATGGGCGCATTTTTTATTGACAGTATTATTTAAAGACAACGGGATTTGCCGCCCGTTGAAATGAAGGAGTAGGAAATGGCTCATAAGAAAGCAGGTGGTAGTTCTCGTAACGGTCGAGACAGTGGAGGACAGAGACGAGGTGTCAAACGATTCGGTGGCCAAGTTGTGAAGGCCGGTAATATACTGGTTCGCCAACTCGGCACAAAAATCCACCCAGGAACCAACGTTGGTTGTGGTCGGGATTATACCCTTTTCGCCAAGGTTGATGGTGTGGTAACTTATGAAGATTTTGGGAAAGATAGAAAACGAGTCAGTGTCTATTCGCAAGCCTGATTAGTTTTTATTGTAGCTTTTCCGGAGCCACTCCGAGAGTGGTTCGCGTGGGACTAACTCGACCTCAATTTTCTATTGATGGTCGAGTTTTTTTTTCCTGATCCAGCCATGTCATTTTTTTTGACAGCGGCTTATTGAGTTCAACGTATTGCAAACCGATAGGGTCGAGCCATGGCATTCATTGACGAAGCAAAGTTTTTTGTGAAAGCCGGAGATGGCGGCAACGGCTGTGTCAGTTTCCGAAGAGAAAAATACGTCCCGAAGGGTGGTCCTAATGGTGGTGACGGAGGCAAAGGTGGCAACGTCATTCTCCATGCCAAGAAAGGTTTACATTCTTTGATTGATTTTCAATACCGTTCCCATTTTAAGGCCGAACGCGGCGAACATGGTCAGGGCAAAGATATGCATGGTCGAGGCGGTAAGGACTGTATTGTTGATGTGCCGGTGGGATCTGTTGTGCGAAGTGTGGAAACTGATCAAATTCTCGCCGATCTCACCACAGAAGGAGCAACTTTCGTTGTTGCTGCCGGCGGTGAGGGCGGATTGGGTAATCCCCGGTTCGCCAGCGGCACCAATCGAACGCCGAGAATTGCCACGAGTGGCAAAGTTGGAGAAGAGTTCTGGCTGAAAATAGAACTGAAGTTGCTTGCCGATGTAGGACTCGTCGGCTTACCCAACGCCGGAAAATCAACACTTCTCTCCAAACTTTCCGCCGCCCATCCGAAAATTGCCGCTTATCCATTCACCACCCTCGAACCTCAACTGGGAATCCTGCAACATAAATACTATGAACCTTGTATAATTGCAGATATTCCTGGGCTTATTGCCGGTGCTCACGAGGGTATCGGCCTTGGACACAAATTTTTGCGACATATTGAAAGAACCAGTGTCCTGCTGCACGTGTTAGACGCTGCCGATGAAAATGTCAAAGAAAATTATGAAATAATTTCTAAAGAACTGGCATTATATAAAGAGGATCTTGCCCATCGCACCCAAATTCTGGTATTGAATAAGAGAGACCTTATCGGTGATGGCGACATAGAAGATCTCACCAGTTATTTTCACAAGTTTAGCCGCAATGTTATGATAACCTCAGGTGAAACCGGTGAGGGAATTGATGACCTCAAAGAAACGATTGCGAGGACTTTGGAAGAGAAAAAAAACTGAAACTGCTCGGGATAGACATGAAGAATCAGGTTGCCCTTGAAGAAGGGCTGTACAGCCGACAGACTCTTTTTAATAAGGCCAAACGAGTCGTCGTTAAGGTCGGAAGTGCTATTCTCACAGAAAAAAACGGCCTCAATCATGAAGTCATCGACAATCTCGTCCGAGAAATTGCTTTCCTTCACAATAGTGGCCGGGAAGTGATATTAGTTACCTCCGGCGCTGTTGCCGCTGGAAAGCGTAAAGTTAATTTTCCTGATGATCAGGAAGTGACAATGCGCGAAAAACAGGCCCTTGCCGCAATAGGCCAATCGCGTCTCATGCATGATTATGATGAGGCCTTCGGTAAACACGGTAAAAATATCGCCCAAATATTACTGACCCATTCCGATCTGGCGGATCGCAAGCGCTACCTCAATGTCCGCAATACCATTCTGACCTTGTTCAATTTCGGTGTCATTCCGGTCATTAATGAGAATGATACCGTCTCCACCGAAGAGTTAAAATTCAGCGACAATGATAACCTCGGCGCCTTGGTAGCCAACCTCATTGAGGCCGATATGTTTATCTGCCTCACCGATGTCGATGCTCTATATGATAAAAACCCCTTAACCGACCCGCAAGCAAGAGCCATCTCTACGGTTACGGAAGTGACCGAGGAGATTGAAGCTATGGCCGGGAATAGCAAAAGTTCCTTAGGCACAGGTGGAATGCGGAGCAAGATACATGCCGCCAAAATGGTCTCGGCCGGAGGCGGCAGTTCTTTTATTGGTCCAGGGCGACGGAAGGATATCTTGCAACACCTTTTTTCCGGGGAGATGATTGGCACCTTTTTTCTGCCGCGTGTGGAAAAGATGCAAAGCCGGAAAAGGTGGATTGCCTATGTTCTCAAACCACAAGGCACTCTCGTCCTTGATCAGGGCGCATGTCTGGCTATAACGACTAAGGGCAAAAGTCTTCTTCCTTCCGGCATACTCGGTATAGAAGGACAGTTCGAACAGGGGGACAGTGTCCGCTGTGTTGATGGGAAAAATCATCCTATTGCCGTTGGTCTCGTTAATTTTTGTTCCGATGATCTTAGAAAAATCAAAGGGTTACGCTCCGATAAGATTGAACTTGTGCTCGGTTTTAAAGAAAGTGACGAGGTGTTGCATCGTGATAATCTGGTGATCCTGTAACCGCGCCTGCGCAAGATATCAGAAGATAAAGGTTGCTCCATGACGCTTGATCAAACCATTTTCAATATAAGCCGGCGCGCCAAGAGTGCGTCATCATCTCTCTTGTCCCTGTCAACGGTAACTAAAAACCGTGTGCTTGTTACAGTTGCCGAGTTGCTGCTCGAAGAGAAAGAGGCTTTGCAAGGTGCCAACAGCAAGGATCTGCAGATTGGGGTGGAAATGGGCCTTTCGTCGGCGATGTTGGACAGGTTGCGCGTGACCGATGCAGTCATCACCTCCATGGTCACTGCGCTGCATGAGCTCTGTGCTTTGCCTGATCCAATTGGAAAAATAGAAGATTTTGTCAAACGGCCAAACGGTATGTTGGTCGGCAGAATGCGGGTTCCTCTTGGGGTCATTGCTATGATCTATGAATCCCGCCCCAATGTTACGGTCGATGCCGCGGCCCTTTGTCTGAAGACCGGCAATGCAGTTATCCTGCGCGGCGGCTCGGAGGCGATTCATTCCAACCTTGCCCTCGCCGCGATTCTGAAAAAAGCACTGATTTCTCAAGGTGTCAGTGAAGATGCTGTGCAGGTGGTACCGGTGACCGATCGACGGGCAATCGATATACTCCTCACCCAGGATGAACTGATCGACCTTGTCATTCCGCGCGGCGGAGAAGGTTTGGTTCGGTTTGTTGCTCAGAATTCGCGAATTCCTGTCCTCAAGCACTACAAGGGCGTTTGTCATCTCTTTGTTGACAAGGATGCCGATCTCGTTAAGGCGGTGCCTCTTGTCATTAACTCAAAAACGCACCGGCCAGGAGTATGTAACGCCTTGGAGGGATTACTTATCCATCAAGATGTTGCTGCCGAGTATCTTCCTGTGCTCGTTGCCGCACTGATCGAAAAAGAGGTGGAATTACGAGGGTGTCCGATGAGTACGGCGATATCATCGCAAATCCACACCGCCACCGACAGCGACTGGGGTACGGAATTTCTCGATCTCATCCTTTGTGTCAAGGTCGTCAAGGATTTTGATGAGGCCAAAACCTATATCCAACAGTACGGATCAAAGCATACCGAGACAATTGTAACGGAAAATTACACTACAGCGCAAAGGTTTCTCGCTGAGATAGACGCTTCGGCGGTAATGGTGAATGCCTCCACCCGATTTAATGACGGCGGTCAACTCGGTTTGGGTGCCGAGATAGGGATCAGCACAACAAAATTGCACGCCTATGGTCCCATGGGGCTGGAAGAACTGACGACCCGTAAATTTATTATTTATGGTCAGGGTCAGGTGCGAGAGTGAGCACAAAGAGAATAGGATTCCTAGGCGGCACTTTTAATCCTGTGCATTTCGGCCATCTGCAATTAGCCGATGCAGCTATTGCAGAGTGCAAACTCGATCAAGTCGTTTTTATCCCCTCCCGTCAACCGCCGCATAAGGATGAGGCGTCAATCACCTCGTTTTCCCATAGACTTGCTATGCTGCAAATTGTTGGGGCAAAAAATAAGCGGTTGTCCTGCACGGCAATAGAGAGAGAACTTCCCACTCCTTCATATACCATTGATACCCTTCGAGCGATTGGCGACAGGTTTCCTGTGGGAATCAATATTTTCTTTATCATCGGAGCTGATGCTTTTTTGGATCTTTTGTCCTGGAAATCATATGAAGATATTTTACACCGTGTGACTCTCATTGTCGCTGGGCGTAAAGGCTATGATGCGGATCGATTGAGCGAATTTCTCGGAAGCCTTCAGTATGCCGATCATGGGCGGGTCTGGCGGAGCGAAGACGGCTTCCGAGAAATTATTTTGCTTCAAACGATACCGGAGGGATATAGCTCGACCGCTATCAGAGAACAGATCAGCAAAGGAATCTTTCCTAAAGAAGCGATCCCAGGCGGAGTGATTGAATACATCAAAGAACATGCTCTTTATCAACCAAGGAAAGCCGAGACTAAGAGCTGTGCTTCAGTGGATTAAGGAGAGTTGTCAAGGGGTATGCAATTTATGGATCATGTTCAACAAAGTACCGCTCCTTCGAAAATTTTCATCCTGATCGTTGATGACTCCTTGGTATTTCGAAGATTTCTTCGAGATATTTTTGAAGATTATGAGGATTTCATTATTGTCGGTGAGGCTCAGAACGGTATTGAAGCCCTCGATTTGGTACTGAGAACCAATCCATCGGTAATCCTTCTTGATCTTGAAATGCCTCTTATGGACGGGATGACTGCCTTGCAACATCTGATGATCCACCGTCCGACTCCGACAATCATGTTCTCGAGTCTTACTGAAGAGGGTACTGCCCGATCCTTCGATACCATGAAAAACGGTGCTGTGGATTTCATTTATAAGGATTTTATTTTTCAAAAGAATAGTCTGCAAACCCAGAAAAAAATCCTTGTTGACAAAGTGCGAAAAGCGGCATGCTTTAAGATCAAAGCCCGTGAGCCTTTCTTCACTTCTTCACCATTGTCGGTAGATGGGAGTGAAGAAGTGCGCCGCGTAGTGTTTTGTGAAGATTGCGGTGGGCGCGAAGTTGTCTCTTACCAGGTATCACAACCTTTATCCGACATAACTTGTTCCCAGTGCGGTGACCAAATAGAACTGAGTGGCGTAGCGACTTCCCAGTTTCGTCGTAATAATTTTATCTCGATCATCGGCGGTGGCGAAGGGAGCTTTTTTAACCTTTTGGAAATAATTCCTCGTCTTGACCCGGAGATGGGCGGCGCGCTGATTGCAGTCATCCATCAGCCAACCGAGCATTTGAATCATTTCACTGAATATCTTGATTCTATCTCGGCCATGAAGGTTGTTCGGGCACGAGAAGGGATAAACATTGAGGGTGGAAACTGTTATATCGCTTCAGGTTATGATTATATGCACTTAAAACCCTACAACGGCCAATTGACTTTACAAAGATTACAGAAAGCAGCTTTAAACTGTGGGCCCCTTGATATTCTTTTCGCTTCTGTAAGTACCATTTACAAGAAAAGAGCTTGCGGGATTATACTGTCCGGCGATGAAAATGATGGTGACAAGGGGATGTCCATTCTTATGAAAAACGGTGGAATTCCAATCATTCTTGATGGGCTTGAGTGTTATTGTAAAAACATGGGGCGACATATTCAGAACCAATCAGCCATTTCGAAAACCTATCAAACAAAGAATATTGTGAACGAGATCAAAACCTTGCACTACCAAGCAAAAGACGGAACCCTTGCAGAATGAGTGCGTTCATATGCTGAGAATATGCACAGGAAAAATATGGGACAGCAAATACAGTCTGAATCAATGCTTTGGGAGGAGACTGTGCCCTCAATGCGGCAAGGCCTGCACAAGAAGCTTGTCAAACTGGCATACGAAAACCCATCCAGTTATAAAAAAGTCTTTCCCAACAGGGTAAATGTCTTTTCGGCAATGCGCCGGACAAGCCTTAAGGCAACCCGGGTGGTAATCATCGGCCAGGATCCCTATTTCAATGAACATCCCGGGAAAGGTCCGGAGGCGCACGGATTATGCTTTTCCGTCAAGAGTGGTATCCCGATCCCACCATCCCTGCGTAATATCCTGCTGGAGGTCAATACCAGTGTATATGCGGGTAAACCGGTGAGTGTCGAAAGTGATTTGTCGCGGTGGGCAGATCAAGGTGTTCTGCTGCTTAATGCCAGCCTAACGGTTCTCGCCGGGGAACCGAATTCCCACGCTGGTTTGGGTTGGCATCAATTAACCGATGATATTATTACCACCATTTCCAAGGAAAAAAGCAACATTGTCTTTATGCTCTGGGGGGCCTTTGCCCAAAAGAAAATGGCCCTCATCGATCAGGGAAAACATCTCATCCTGGCAACCAGCCACCCGTCGCCATTATCGGCTCACAAAGGCTTTCTTGGTTCCGGGGTATTTCTGCGATGTAATCAGTACCTCATTGAAAATAGCCTGCCACCGATCACGTGGTAGTATTCCCCCTCTGAGCTTTTTCTCCCAGGAGATGTTTGGTAACCGCTGCAGGAATCATGTCGGCAACCTCGGATGCTAAAAAACCGACTCCGCGATTATTATATAACATATCAGCCGCCGATCCGTGCAAAAACGTGCCGGCGACCGCTGCATGCATGGGCGACAAGCCTTGGCAGACAAGTGCGGCGATCATCCCCCCTAAGACATCCCCCATACCACCGGTCGCCATTCCCGGATTACCGGTTGTGTTGATGAAGGTTGTGCCATCACCATTGGAGATTATTGTCCCGGCACCTTTGAGGACAAGGACCGTTTCGTGAGCATCATTGCGGAAGAGACTGCTGCCAAGCATAGCGGCATCAATCCTACTATCCTGGATTTCGGCCACGTCTTTTTGAAGTAATCTGGCGAGTTCGCCAGGGTGTGGGGTGAAAATTCTTGACCCAGCCGGAGTGTGCAGGTCGTCCCGGTGCTGAGCAAGAATGTTCAAGGCATCAGCGTCAAGGATAACCGGGCATTTGACCTCTAAATAAACCCGCTTTACCAGTTCAGCGGTTTTTCGGTCCTGTCCTATCCCAGGTCCGATAACCACAGCTTGTTTGCCCTCAATTGCTTTGGCAATAATTTCCCAGTCATTTATGGACAGGATGCCGGAACTGTCAGTGAGGAGAACAGTCATAGCCTCGACAAGGCTGGTTTCATAAATCAGGTTGAGGCTACTTGGCACACAGAGACTGACCAGGCCAACCCCTGTTCGTAAAGCACCCTTGGCTGCCAGAATAGCAGCCCCTGTCTTCCCCGGGGACCCGCCAAGAACCAGGAGATGTCCTTGCGTGCCTTTATGTGATGCTTTTTGACGTTGTAGTGGGTTCGATATTTGCCGAAAGGTATCGATTGTCGCAAGCTCTGTTACAATATCGGCTCGTTCAATCGCCTCCGGTGGTATGCCGATATCGATAATAGCCAGTTTACCTGTCCATTCGGAGCTGCCGTGAATGAAATGTCCAGGTTTGGCACAGCAATATGTGGCGGTGTAGTTGGCTCGTATGCAGGTGCCTAAAACTTTTCCGGTATCGGAATCGATTCCGGAAGGGGTGTCAACCGATACCCTTGGAATCTTATGAGCGAACCCCGGCTTGTTTATCAGGTTGATGGTATCGGCAAAATGCTCCCTAACCTGACGGTCAAGACCGATGCCGAAGATAGCGTCTACCACCACATAGCACGGGAGTCCCCGTGTTTCAAATTGTTGTAAAAGGATGGGAATGGTTTCAACCCGTTTTCTGTTATCAATAATATGGAAAGGCAGTCGGAGTTTTTTAATAATTGCTAGATTGACTGCAGGATCCTTTTTAAAAGAGTCGGGGTTGACGAGGAAAAAGAACACCGGCTGGCAACCCCGTTGATGGAGATGCCTACCGATAACCAAGCCGTCACCGCCATTGTTTCCAGGGCCGACAAATATGAGAGCAAAGGTATTCTTACAAGGACCTAGCTCCCGTTCGATCATGTTAACCGTTCCGAGGCCGGCATTTTCCATCAAAACGATGCTTGGTATTCCGAAATCCTCGATAGCTGCGCGGTCAAGTTTTTGCATCTCAAGGGCGGTGGGCAGTTTCAATTTTTTCTCCTTTCAGCGGCTATTAAAGGGCTGTTTATTTTAATATTTTGTAACAGCTCTTCATGCCATCTTCGCCAGCTTTTTGACCAGGAAACAACTTCTTGCAACAGATAGTCAAGCAATCTTAGGCGGATGCAAGTCAGTTGTGATTTGCTGTTGGTACTCTTCGATCAGATCCTTGCAAAAGCGGCATGGTTCGAATCCTGCGTCAATGGCGACGTCAATATTCTTGAAATACAGTGTACAATTTTTACAATTATAATATTCGCAAGACGGCACGTGGAATACCCGGCTTTTGGCATTGCCCTTAATGGCATTTTCGTGCATTTCCGGATCGTGTTTTAAGGCGGTTTCTTCGATTTCTTCCGGCACTCTCCGGATCTTTTTCAACTTGTTTCGTAAAATTAAGGTGATCGGTGCGGTGCCTTTCTCCCATAAATATTTCACAAATAGCGTTATGATTTCGGGGATAAGAGGCTTTTCATTGGCGATTCTGATTATCCAAAAGAGTGCAAGAACAAAGAAAAAGACATTAGGTGTCCACATAGCGATGGTTACCGGCAAAACGCCATTCTCGGCTAGACTTTTGCCAAAGGTAAAAAGTATGTAATAGAGAACAAATATTGCCAATCCCGCTTGGATGCCGATTGCTTTTTTGCCGGGGCGGGCTTGCAGCCCCAGAGGGAGGCCGATCAAGCTAATGATGAGACAGCCAACAGGCAGCACAAGCCTTTTGTGGGCTTCGATGAGGTATTTTCTTTTGGTCACAGCTTTCTCGGCAAGCTGTGCTTCCTCCCGGAGTTCCTTCATCGATAAGGCAGACCTTTTCAACGTGGTCGAACTGCCGCTTGGTGGCCTGAGCGGAATGTTGATCTGGTATTGGTCAAACTCGACAATCTGGGCACTTTCATTGCCCGGGCGATGGAGACTGCCGTTGCGAAGGACAATCGATACCATCATATCGGAAATATTGCTCGTCATCGATCCGGTGGAAGCCATAGTGATAATGGGGTTGGCAACTCCTCGGGTATCAGAAACCCATACATTTTGCCATTCGCCCGAGGATTTGTCTATTTTATCAATATAGACGACAATTTCCCCCAAGGCCTCGGTAAAGACATGCTCCTTGATTCCTTCATTAATTTTTTCCTTGAGCAATTGATAGGTCAGCTGTTTCATCGCCACTTCGCTTAAGGGGATGAGCTTGATCGAAAAGTAGCTTGTCAAGAGAGCGATCAGGGATGCCACTATGATTACAGGCGGCAGGATCTGATATATACTGATACCGCTTGCCTTGAGGGCAAGTATCTCGGAATCACTTGACAATCTGGCAAATCCGATGGTTACCCCCATCATAGCCGCCATGGGAAGTGAGTAGAGAAAAATATTGGGGAACAGGTAGGAAAAAAGACGAATAAAATCAGAAAAACCTATGTGAAGATCAAGGACAAAATCGAGAAAGGGGATGAGTTTGACCAGGAAAAAAACACAGTTCATAATTATGAAACTTGCAAAAAATGGTGCGAGCATTTCTGTTGCAAGATAACTGTAGAGAAGTTGCGGTGCCTTGGAGTATATCTTCATTGCTGCCATCTATAAGAGAATTGCCATAATTATTCGGGCAGGATTGGTTTTTTTCAGGTACATGAAACGAGCCTTGAAATTAACAGGTGAAGGAATAAGCAAATGGACTCTAAAGTCTTCACCAACGACATCATTAAACACTGAAACATATCGGTTGTAAGGAGAAATAACATGCATTTATTTGAAACAGAAGACGGAGATAAATGGATCTGCATAAACTGTGGCGCCGAAGAAGAAACGATGATTAAAGAGAAAGGTTGGGAATGGATCTTTGACCGACATGATCAGACCCTTCGCTGTTCCCTTTGTGGCCAATCCGACTATGAGTTTGAGGATTAGCAGTGCCTGCATAGGCCGAATATCCGTCTTCTGTATTTTCCTTCCTGAAACATTGCGAAGAGTTTCTGTCGGTTCCTAAAATTTTGACTGGGTAAGCGGCATTTCAATCGTTACATTAATCCAATGCTCGTCCCACCACTCCTTGGGCATTACAAATACTCCATTGACGAGAACGGAAAAGTGCAGGTGATCTCCCCCGGCCATCCCTGTGGTGCCGGTTAAGCCGATGACCGACTTCTTATCAACCTCGTTGCCGGGAGAAACATTCATCTGACTCAGATGCGAATAGAGACTAAAAATCCCCTGACCGTGATCAATAAGGACCATGTTGCCGTAAATGCCTAAGTAGTCTGCAAAAATAACCTTTCCTTTATTGGCGGCGCGAACCTCGGCTCTATTGGTGGAAGCAATATCCACACCAAGGTGTACTTGATGGTCGATTATTTTGCCACCATACATATAACTTCTGTGATCGGCAAAACCTGCTTTTGGACTGCCGGCAAATCTTGAAAAATGACCCTGCCAGAGCCTGATTGGTGAAGGATTGTTGCAGAGTTCGCTGATTTTTTTATTATTCTGGTCCCTGAGTGTGGTATTGGTGTAGAGATATTGGTCAATGAGTTCACCCTTCATTTCCGGATAATATTGTTGGAATTCTGGGATCTTGGTGCCAATAAAACTATCACTTATAGTAATGGTGTCAGTCTTTTGGGCTATGCCTTTAAAAATTGTGGTAAAGGGCGTGCTGGTCTCGTTGCCTGCTAAATCGACGGCAGAGATAATCAATGGATCGATTTTCTGGGCGTCGTATGGCAGTGCAAAATAGGCAATATAGATGTCTTGTCTGCCGTCACCCACAAGAAAACCAGGGTGAAAGCGACCATTAACAGTGACACCACTGGTGCACGTATTGTCGGAAAGACGGTAAATAACCACTCCTGCGCCACCAGGGGAAATATATTTTTCGCTCTGCAAAATCTGCAGTTGTGGTGCAATGGTATCAACAGTCACTTCATTGTTGATAATAGTTTTATTCCCCTGTAGCCAGCCCCTGAGTGAATAATCGGAGGCTTCAAATTTGATGCTCATGGGGCCGTCAACGAAGCCTTCTTTTTTAGTGTCAAAGGTAACGGCTTGCGATGTTTCGGCCGGACCTATCTTGCCGGTATAGGAAGATCGGGGAAAGGTCACTGAATGCAAAACCTTCGTAGTATTTCCTTGTGAACCTGATATGGTGATACTGCGGAGTCCGCTTTTTCCATCAGTCACCGAATAGCCAATTACTCCTTTTTTCCCAAGGTGGTCTCTGGTTTGCTCAAGGTTGACCACCGGGCTTTCTCCTTCGAAAAAGAGAAGGAATACGACAATTCCGATACCTCCAAGAAAAACTCCGAGAATTATTGATATCAATCTGAAATTGTTGTGATATTTGGTGCTGTGCAGGGCCATTATTAATACTATGTCCTTATGCTGAGCTGACTCAGTGTCAAAGAAAATCTCTATTTTTGCCAGATTATTTCGTATTTTTCGATATGCAGATCTTTTGAAGGGGCAACAATAATTCGTTTCCCGATCTCATTTTCGACCCGCGCCTTGGTCTGTTCTTCTTCATTGTGGAGGAGATCCGCCAATTTAGGGTGAACTCGCAGGGTGATGGTGTTGCCTTTATGTTTTCGTGAATGCCTGGTAATCTTTCTGAAAATATCGTAACAGATGGTTCGCCGTGATTTTATCATCCCTTCGCCGGCACAATAGTGGCAGGGCTCGCACATCAACTGATGCAAATTTTCGCTGTTTCTTTTACGGGTCATTTGTACAAGGCCAAATTCAGAAAGCTTAAGAATATTGATTCGGCTCTTATCCTTTTTTACCGCCTCTTTAAAGCTGGTATAGAGTTCCTCACGATGGTGATCGTCTTCCATATCGATGAAATCAATGATAATAATTCCGCCGATATTTCTCAGACGCAGCTGGTAGGCAATTTCGGTGGCCGCCTCCATGTTGGTTTTGAAAATTGTATCATTGAGATCGTTTTTTCCAACATATCTCCCCGTATTCACGTCAATTACCGATAGGGCTTCAGTGCTTTCAATAATGATGTAGCCCCCGGATCGCAGCCAGACCTTTTTTTCTATGGCCCTTGAAATTTCAACCTCGATATTGTTTGCCTCAAAAAGTGGCGTGCTGTCTTTATAGAGGGTTATCTTGTCGGCCAGCAGAGGGGCAAATGTTCGTACATGGGCAAGGAGTTTTTCATACGCTTGAGGATCATCAATGATCAACGCATCGACATCTCTCGTGAAAAAATCACGAATCGAACGGAGGGTGATATCGAGATCTTCATGCACCAAGCACGGTGCCTCCATATGCAATGACCTGTCGACAATAGCCTCCCAGAGCAACATGAGGTATTCCATGTCGGCTTCAAGTTCATCCTCGGTGGCGTATTCGGCAACGGTCCGGACAATAAAGCCGGAGCCTTGAGGCCGAATTTCCTCGATGAGGTTCTTGAGTTGCGTCCTTATCACCTCGTCTTCAATTTTTCGTGAAACTCCGATGTGATCGGTGAGTGGGATAAAAACAAGATTACGACAAGGTAAGGTAATGTGACACGTCAGTCTTGCTCCCTTGGTGCCGATTGGATCCTTGCTGACCTGGACGAGAATGTCCTGGCCATCACGAAGAATGTCTTCAATATGCATACCCTGGGCACGAACGTGGGTTTGCGTGCAATCGGTAATACAAGGGCTGTGTTCAGGTGAATCGGATGATACACACACATCGTCGACATAGAGAAATCCGGTGCGCTCCAGACCAATGTCGACAAACGCTGCCTGCATTCCGGGTAACACCCGCACTACCTTGCCTTTATAAACATTGCCCATCAGACCTTTCTCGGTCGGTCTCTGCATGTGGAATTCGCTGAGATTGCCGTCTTCCACCAGGGCAAGGCGCACCTCATAGCTTGTAGCGTTGATGAGTATTTCAGTAGCCATTCTCTAACCGTTATTACTAAACTTGTAACTTCCAAATAAGGGAGGGATATATTTTTTTAAATTCTGTAGTATACATCATAGACAATGGATAATGCCACAGCTATATAGATTTAATTTATTCAGAAAAAACAATAAGTAAAGTGAGATCGCAAGATCTGCACGTACTCATAAAAGGATTGTAATGATTGTGCATCCCACCTGGAAGGATCCTTCCCGTTACATCAACCGACTGTTTGTCGAGGAATCCTGCCTCGAACTTGATTATACACAGGATATTCTCGCTCGTGCAAAGCTTCCCTGGACGGTTGTCCCGGAACGGCAAAAACCGAACGACCTTGGCGATGACTTTGTTGAAAACCTGAAAATCGGCAAGCAGCAACTTTATCTCTGTAATAACCGTGGCCTCTTTTTTAAACCCTGTCCGGGCACCCGAGAATACCAGTGCTGTGAATATCAGGTTTTAAACACCGGCACAAATTGTCCCATCGACTGTGTGTATTGTATTCTCCAGGCGTACCTCAACGCACCCTGGCTGACTTTTCATGTTAACACCGACCGGCTTTTCCTCGAACTCTCGCAAACCTTGGCGGCAAACCCACAGCAATTTTTCCGGATAGGCACCGGCGAGTTTACCGACTCTCTCGCCATCGACCGGCTGACCTGTCTCAGTCGACCCCTTGTAGAGTATATTGGTGGCAAAGATAACGCAATCCTTGAACTGAAAACAAAGAGTGCGGCCATCGACAATCTGCAAGGGCTTTCCCACAACGGCAGAACCGTCATTGCCTGGTCGCTGAACAGTACACCGATCATGGCCGGGTATGAACTCCGTTCGGCAACCCTAGAGGAAAGACTCGATGCGGCGCAAAGGTGTGCTGAGTGGGGATATCGTCTGGCTTTCCATTTTGATCCGATCATTGATTATCCGGGATGGCAGGCAGGGTATGCGGAAACCATTGATCGACTTTTCAAAAAAGTGCCGGCATCGGCCATTGCCTGGATTTCCATGGGAGCCCTGCGATATATCCCGAGTTTAAAGGAAATCGCTCTTAGGCGTTTCCCTAGGACAAAAATTTATTATCAGGAATTCATCACCGGTCTTGATGGCAAAGCGAGGTATTTTCGACCAAACAGGGTGGTCCTTTATCAGCATATTTTTACTCTCCTGCAGGAAAAAGTGAGCGACAAGACGTGCATTTATTTCTGTATGGAGAGCGAAGAAATCTGGCGGGAGGTGATGGGGTATACACCTGGTGACAGAGGTGGCCTTGCTAAAATGCTCGATTGCTCCGTTCGTTGACGCCGGGTTTTCTTGCCTCTCGACGACGGTCGGCAAGATACAATTTTGGCCTTGTTCTTTCTCTATTCTTGCGTATATTGGCAGTATTCAATTCTAAGGAATTAAAAGCTCCTAAACACTTTTAACGGCTCCTAATCACTTTTACTCTCTGAGGATTCTATTATGGTCAACAAAGTTATACTTATTGGAAATCTTGGTGCTGATCCTGAGCTTCGCTATACTCCAAGCGGAACAGCCGTTGCTACTCTCAGAGTCGCCACCAGCAGGACATGGAAAGACAAAGATGGCCAAAAACAGGATGAAACGGAATGGCACCGGGTCATTGTCTGGGATAAAAGTGCTGAATTCTGCGGGAACTACCTCTCAAAGGGTTCCAAGGTTTACATCGAGGGCAGACTGCAAACCCAAAAGTGGAAAGATCAGGCCGGTGCTGACCGTTATACAACGCAGATTGTTGCTGCAACCGTACAAAATCTCACACCACGTGCCAGTGATGGTGGCGGGGGGGGAGGATTTGAACAGCCGCCCATGCCGCAAGAACCTTACGGGGGAATGATGGGTGGGGCCAGCACCGGCGAGGAAGTGCCGTTTTAAGGAACATTACCGCATGCGGAAAATGCGGTGTCGTCCTGCGGAAAAAGGAGCCTGATTTCCCTTTGGAATCAGCTCCTTTTTCCGTTTTATTCAATGGCATTGTTAGCTTATTAGATGGTTGACTGTATGGCATACCGTTCGTATTGTTGGTACACGATCTTCTATAGGTACATTTTCGCTTAACGTTTAAAAGCTGGTTTGTTGCAATGGATTATTATGAACTCCTAGGGGTGAAAAAGGACTCTTCACCGTCTGATATTAAAAAGGCCTACCGCAAACTTGCGCTAAAATATCACCCCGATAAGAATCAGGGGGAAAAAAAGGCTGAAGCGAAATTCAAAGAAATCAGTGAAGCCTACGCGGTACTCTCCGATCCTGAAAAAAAGAAGCAGTACGATCTTTACGGCTCCACCGATTTTCATAAGCGCTATTCCCAAGAGGATATCTTTCGAGGCTTCGACCTCAACGACATACTGCGTCAGTTTGGAGTTGGTGGAGCTGGGCAGTCAGCTCATTTTCGTAGCAACATGGGCGGAGGTAATGGTTTTTCCTCGTTTTTCAACCAGGCCCAGTCGGGCGGATGTGGTGGTGGGTGTCACAGCGCAGCGGAGAAGGGGCAGGACATGACCTATCAGATTACCGTCAGCCTTGAAGAGGTGCTGCATGGTGCTGAACGGACAATCACTTTACGCAAGAACGGCACCCCACAAAATGTGTCAGTGAAAATTCCTAAAGGGATAGAGGCCGGAAAAAAATTACGATTACAGGGAAAAGGGGGCAATTCGCACAATGGCGGACTCCCCGGCGACCTCTACCTTAAAGTGGATATCGCCAGCAACGCTTCATTCTCCAGGGATGGCGACGATCTGGTAACACAGAAACTGATTACCTTCAGCGAGGCCTGCTTTGGCACTTCAATCGAGGTGGAAACCCTTGAAGGCAAAAAACTCAGTGTGAAAGTGGCTCCGGGTACTACCCATGACTCACGGCTGCGGTTGAAAGGGTTCGGTCTGCCGATAGGACCCTTGGGCGAACGGGGCGACCTGTATGTCAAGATAGGCGTCAAGGTTCCCAAGGAATTGACGGAAGAGCAGGAGAAGGTGCTTCAAGGACTGCGAGACTGCGGATTATAGGATTTTTCCTGAAAATCAAAACATGCCTGACGGGGACCCGAAAGGATCCCCGTCAGGCATGTTTTTTCAATCAGTATTTCCGGTCGGCATAGGACAGCCATCCTCCGGCAGCGACTAACTCTTTATCAAAAGAATTGAGATGAAAATCGCATATAAGATCATCTTGATCTTTATTGTCGGATGCTGCGGTTAACTGACCTTGCTCTAAATCTACCTTGACGGTGATCTTGCCCGGCATGGCAAAAAGGGCATCAATCTGACCTTCACTGAGTTCCACTGCCAAAATGCCGCAGTTGAACATGTTCTGCCTGAAAATCCTGGCAAAACTCTCGGCAATTACCACGTTTATATCATTTACCTCAAATACCCAAACAGCGTGTTCCCGTGAGGAGCCGCAACCGAAATTCGCACGTGTTATAACGACCCTGGTTTGCTGCATCTCTTCTGCCGGGAGGAAAAAGGGCTTGCCGTCTAGCAACAGATCCTCCAGCAGGTGCGATTTCAGTGCTGTCTTGGTAATCTCCGTTAAATATTTTGCTGGTATTATTTCGTCGGTGTTTATATCGCTTCTGTCCAGCCGAATTGCCGGACCGCCAAATGCTTTCATTGCCTCACCTCTCTCTATTCTATATGTCTCGCGGATCGGTAATAACCCCGGTTATAGCTGCGGCTGCAGCCGAAAATGGACTCATGAGATGTACCATCCCACCTTTGCCCATCCGTCCATTAAAATTTCGGTTGGTGGTCGAGGCGCAAACCTCTCCTGTTGCCAGGACGCCTGCGCTCATGCCGAGACATGCGCCGCAGGTTGGATTAAGCACGCAAAACCCGGCATCCATAAAAATCTTGATAATACCCTCTTGCAGAGCCATGCTGTAAATAAGCGGGGTAGCCGGGGTAACGATGCCTCTTACCCCGGCGGCAAGCTTTCGGTCTTTGAGAATTTCCGCAGCATCCCGTAAATCTTCAATCCGCCCGTTGGTACAGGATCCGATATAAATTTGATCAACGGGGGTTCCGGCCATTTCAGTTATGTTCTTCACCTGGTCCGGTTTATAGGCAAAGGTGACCTGCGGGACCAGTGAACTGACGTTGAATTCCAGCTGCGCCGCATATTCCGCATCGGCATCGGAGTGCCAGTCCCGATATTTTTCAACCGCGGCATCAATGGATGGGAATTCGGTTTCTATAAAAGGCCAAAGATACTCTGCGGTCACCCGGTCCGGCATGCAAATGCCGCAGGTGGCACCGGCCTCGACGGCCATATTGCACAGTGTCATTCTTGCCGACATGGTAAAGGCCTCGACTACCGGCCCGACAAACTCAATGACCTTGTCGGTGGCACCGTTCACCGAGATTTTTTTAATGATTGCCAGGATCACGTCTTTGGCCGAGACACGGGGTTGCAGGGTTCCGGAAATGTTGATGCGGATGGTCTTGGGCGTACGGAAGGAACAGACGCCCTTGTAGATGCCGACCTCCAGATCAGTTGTCCCGACACCGGCTGCGAAGGCCCCGAAGGCTCCGTGCGTGCAGGTATGGGAATCGCCCATGATAACCGTGTAGCCCGGTCTGACAAAGCCCTTCTCGGGAAACAGGGCGTGGCATACGCCGTTTGCACCGATATCAAAAAAATCCTTGATCTGATGGCGTTTTGCCCAGTCCCGCATGATTTTCCCTTGGGTTGCGGTTTTGGAGTCCTTGGCAGGGGTGACATGATCGATGACTGCCTTGATTTTACTGCTGTCAAAGACATGGTCCATACCCTTCTCCAGCAGATCCATGATGGCGATGGGGGTAGTAATTTCATGACACATGACAACGTCAAGATCGAGGATCATGTTGTCCTCGGTCGGCTTATCACGCAGATGCGCTGCGAATATTTTTTCAGCTATTGTTTTTCCCATTGTTGGCGCTCCAGAAGAGAAGGAGGATAAATCTTTATGACCCACATCGACTCATGCATGCGAGGTTCAAAAAATCTTGATTTTGCGAATTGGAGAATTCGACACGTTACACAAAAAATGGTAATCTCGCCAGACTTAAACAAAAAAACCCAAGCAACTCTCCCGGTATTCGGGAATCAGGAGGTATTACCCATGACGTCCACCAGAATGTCCCTGTTGATTATATTCGTCGGTCTTTGCATTACCTCACCCTTGCTGGCGGCGCATGGCGTATCCCTGGATGGAGATGTCAAATACCCGACAAACTTTACCCAGTTTTCTTACACCTCGGCCGATGCGCTCAAGGGTGGCACCCTGGTGTTGCATGATATCGGCAGCTACGACAAAATGAATCCATTCACCCTGAAGGGCGAAGCTCCACTCGCCCTGGAAAGTCTGGTCTATGAACCTCTTGCAGTCGCCAGTCTTGATGAGCCGTTTTCGCAATACGGACTTCTTGCCGCCGATATTGAGGTTGCAGCCGACAAAAAATACGTCACCTTTACCCTAGACCCTAGGGCAAAGTTTTCAAGTGGTGCACCGGTGACCGCCGAGGATGTCGCCTTTACCCTTGAGACCCTCAAAAGTGATAAGGTTCACCCCTCTTACAATTTCTATTATCAAGATATCGAAGGTGCTGAAATTCTCGCCCCGGACAAAGTGCGTATGCATTTTAAGAAAGCCAACCGGGAATTGCATATGATTGCCGGACAACTGAGGATAATGTCCAAGAAATTTTTTCAGGAGCATGGTTTTGAAGACCAGTCCGGAAGCCGGGAGTTGATTCCTCCGGTAGCCTCAGGGCCCTATATTGTTGAAAAATTCAATATCGGCAAAACCATAACCTACAAACGTAATCCGCAGTATTGGGCCGAGGACCATCCGACACGCAAGGGGATGGATAATTTTGATGAGATCACAATCAAATACTACAAAGACCAAACGGTTGCCCTAGAAGCATATAAAGCCGGAGAATTTGATTTTATCTCGATCAATATTGCCAAACAATGGGCCCGCGATATGGAGGGGAAAAAGTTTACCGACGGTTCGATTGTTAAGAAGACTGTTGCGCACCAAAATAACCTGGGTATCCAAGGCTTCCTTATGAACCTCAGGCGGGAGCTGTTTCAGGATATAAGGGTGAGAAAAGCGTTGGGATTGGCACTGGACTTTGAATGGACTAACAAATCATTGTTCCATGATCAGTACACCAGAAACAACTCGTTTTTCAGTAATTCCTATTTAGCTGCGAAAGGCTTGCCCGAAGGCTTGGAACTCCAGTACCTGGATGCCTACAAGAACATTCTTCCCGAAGAGGTATTTACCACACCTCTGATGCCTTCTACGGCAGTTGAGCCGGATGGCATCCGCAAAAATCTTTTAGAGGCCAAAAAACTTTTAGAGGAAGCCGGCTGGCATATCGAAGGCGGCAGTCTCGTCAATGCCAAAGGGCATAAATTTAATTTTGACATCCTTCTGGTTTCCCCCGCCTTTGAAAGGGTCATGGCAGGATACGTGAAAAATCTCGAAAAATTGGGAATCCGCGCCGAATATCGAGTAATCGATCCAGCTCTATACGCCGAACGCTTAAAGAGCTTTGACTTCGACATGATAGTCACGACGTATGGACAATCCCAGTCCCCCGGCAATGAACAGCGCAACTATTGGTATTCGACTTCGGCTGACCGGGCGGGCAGTCAAAACTACGCTGGAATAAAATCGGCCGCGGTGGATGGCTTGGTTGACAAAATCATTTACGCAGAAACCAAAGAAGAGTTGACGGCCGGATGCAGAGCACTGGATCGCGTCCTGTGGTACGGATATTATCTGATACCCAACTGGTATCTCCCTGTGCATAGGATAAGCTATCACAACAAGTTTGCAGCACCTTCGCAATTACCGCTTTATTACGATCCATTTCAATTGCTTATGACGTGGTGGGTGAAGAAGTGAGAGAGGACTTGCCTTGGCATATAGGATGTCCCCCCAATATTTACTGATGGGCATCATTTTTTATTAACACAGACCGAGTTTTTGCATTATTGGACATGCGTTACTCAGTCTGGTATTATCCGGGAGGTTTGCCGTATGTCTGATCGAGTGAAGGGAAAGGTCAAGTGGTTTAATGCCGGCAAGGGTTATGGGTTTTTAGAACGAGCAGATGGGGAATCGGATATCTTTGTCCACTACAGTGCCATTCAGGGAGAAGGATTTCGCACCCTGGAAGAAGGAGATTTGGTTGAGTTTACCATTGGCAAAACCGATAAAGGGCTGCAGGCCGAAGATGTCAGCAAAGTGAGCTGATTCATTGACAATCGTCTCCTCTTTGACCCCGTTTCAGGATGAGCGATAGTTGGCCCTGAAACGGGGTCTCTTGCTTTTCAAAGATTGTTTATTGCTTATCATGATACTGATGACGGGGTTGAGGGGCAATATCCGTCAGCGTGTGGGCTTGGCAACAGGGTACAGATGGACACCATCACAATTCAATTAAAAACTCTCTCGGATACTGAGAAGCTCGGCCGGTTATTAGGAGAAATGGCTGGTCCCGGAGAAACTATCTGCCTGGACGGCGATTTGGGTGCCGGCAAAACCGCTCTTTCTCAGGCTATCGCCAAAGGTTTGGAGGTCCCGGAAAACTGCTATGTGACAAGCCCATCATTTGCCATTCTGCATGAATATGAGGGGCGTATCCCCATGTATCATATGGATTTTTATCGGCTGCACGATGTCGGCGAGGTGATCGATCTCGGCTTCGAAGAATATTTTTACCTGTCCGGGCTGACCGTCATTGAGTGGTCAAAGCGGGCCCTTGAGATTCTGCCGGAGGAACGATTGTCACTGGAAATTTTGCAGGACAAGGACGAAATGAGAACAGTCATCATCCAGGCAACCAATATTTATCGGAAGAGATTATTGAACATCCTTAGGGAGTTTCAATGTGCGGATGCTTCAGGCCATTGGCCGAATGAAGAATAATTGACCATTTTTAACAAAAACTCAAATCGAAGAGTCACCATGAATAGAAAATCTGTGCGTTTTAGCGACTGCTACAAAACATTCACCATCGATCAGGATAAGGCCATCACGCCGGAAGAAACGCTCAGGAATTTCTATGCCAAGGTGTCCTCTCTTAATTTACGGATATTGAATGATGTCAAAAGGATAGACAATGGTCGCCTGGACATTCCGGTCTATTTCAGTGTTTGCGGTGAAGATGCGGAGGCGTTGACCGGCACCAAAAAACAGATGGGCAAGGGCGCCTCTCCCATACAGGCAGAGGCCTCGGCCTGTATGGAGCTGGCCGAAAGGTTCTCATTTTTTTCCTATAAAAACCATCCCGGCAACTTTCTTACCGGCGACTACCCGACGATGATCAGGGCGGGATACCCGGTGCTGGCGATGGAATATCTCCTCGCCTCCGTCCATGACAGCCATTCGAGCGTGGAACTCCTCGGGCAGTTGCTGGAAGATATCCCTATGCAGTGGGCCTGGGGTACAAACATAAGCCGGGGCGAGGATGTCCTTATTCCTTTTTCCTGGTTTTTTGCCATCAACGAGTTCAATGGACCCTCCGCCGGTAACACCCTTGAAGAAGCGGCAATCCAGGGCATTTCCGAGATCGTCGAAAGACACGTTTGTTCGCTTGTAAATAATCGACAACTGACAACCCCTCGGATTGACACATCTTCGATTCAGGATGAAGTGGCCAGGGAATTGCTCCATAAATTTAATTCCCAGAACATTGAATTATATCTCAATGATTTCAGCCTTGATACCGGCATCTGCACGGT
>JANNQF010000046.1:0-2446 GCA_031441605.1 Deltaproteobacteria bacterium | reverse complement strand
TCGGGATGGTCGATGGTTTTGCGGCCAATTTCGATCAGCGATTGGAGAATCCCCTCCGCTGTGCGGTCCTGGAAAAGCGCCATTGTCGGATAGTGTGGGTACTGTTTTAAAACGAGCTGGTAATTTTTTCTGGAAGGGGTTCCGCACTGTGGCACGGTTACTGGATGCTCCTTATGAAAAAGGCGTAAGGGTTTGTGGCGATGAAAAAGTAGACCTTGAAAACCGACTGCATCGGTCACCCGCTCTTAAATGGTGGCATATATCAATCTCTCCTAAAACGGTAAAAATGTAATTTCCATATCCCTAAGGTGTTCATAGCATGATCATTAAAAATGGATTTTTGGCGGTATATGTACTTTTTATCCTGTGTCTTATCAGCCCGGTACTCGCCGCGGCGGCAAAGGTCGATCAAGTCGGTGTCTGGACCGGCAACCATACCCGGCTAGTGTGGCTGCAGGATCAAAGAGATGGTACAGATACCTTGGCGCATGGAGAAAACCTCATGCTCTACGGTTACGATTCAAAGGATGGCAAGGGCGAGCGGCCGCTGTTATCGAAGATCGGCAATTATTTTCGGCCCATCATCACCCCTGATGGGCAGCAGGTGCTCTTCAGTAACCGTCTGACCAGGAAGATGTACCTTCTCGATTGGCAATCCGGTAACGTGAAAGATCTCGGCGAAGGTGTTGCCGTGGCCATCTGGAAAGATCCGAAACGCCGTGGCCTGCTGCAACAAAAGGCTACCTGGGTTTATTGTTTTTCCGGTCCGCAGCCGGAGAATGAATACGGTACCTCGCAACCGCTTTACCGTTTCCCTCTGGATAAACCGAAAAAGAAGGAACTCATTTGGGACAAATCGAAGATGGCCTGGGACAATATCCAGCTTTCCCGCGACGGACAGGTACTGGGTGGCCTTCTTCCCTGGCCGGAAGGCGGCGTGTTGGTGATCAAGGAGAAGCGCTGGCAACGCTTGGGTAATGGCTGCTGGGCCAGTCTCAGTCCCGACAATTCCAAGCTGTTATGGATCTTTGATGGCTTCCACCGTAATATTCAGGTGCACGATGTCGTAGCTGCAAAGGAATGGACGGTTAATATTAACAATGCACTGGGTATCAACGGGTTTGAGGTTTATCACCCACGCTGGAGCAACCATCCCCGCTATTTTGTTATGACCGGGCCATATGAAAAAGGCGAAGGTGACAATAGAATCCGTGGCGGCGGTGAAAAGGTCGAGATTTATATCGGTCGTTTTGACGCTGCGGCCCAAAAGGTTGAGGAGTGGCTCAAGGCCACGGAAAATGGTAAGGCAGATTTTTATCCAGAGCTATGGATCGAAGGTGGCGACCAGGCTGAACTTGCCGAAAAGAAGGAAGAGTCCATATCAGCAGTGAAGAAAGAGTTTTGATCGGTGGTGGTAAGGAGCAGCTGCAGTTTGTTCTGGCGGGTGATGGCTTTCGAGTGCGCTCGGCGACTGGTGCCACCGCCTTATGGGTCGATCTCTTTGTGACTGATAAACCGCAGCATCTGGTGGCAAATTTTGACGGCCGACACATGGAGATATTTATTGACGGTCGCAGTGCCGGGAGAAAGGAACTGAAGATTAACCTAGCCGGGCTGGCTGTTGACAACTTCCATTTTGGTGATGCAAGCGGCTCCTTGCAGGCACGTTTCTCTGGCATTGCCATATATGATAAGGAGCTTGAGCAGGCGGAAATTACAGCCAACAGCCGCCTGGCGGGTGCTCGATTCGCCAAAGAAAAAACGGTTGCTTCCCTGGTCGTTGAAGGAACGCTTCAGGAGACGACGCAAATCCCTGCCCCGGATTCGATCGGCGCTTATCGTCGGGCCCTTGTTGTCAACAGCTATGCCGGGGGAATTATAGCTGGTTATTAGCCGATCTTCGCCTTTATTCCCTTTTTTACGAGTTGTCTCTTGTAAGCATCGAGGGCGTCGCGACGCTTCAACATGCCGACTACCCACCGCGCTTCCAGGCTTTCGACCACGGGGATTTCTTCTATATCCTGTATATCAAACAGTTGCATGGCGGTGAAGAGAGAATCATCCGGGGTGAGCATTGTCACGTTTCGGTTGCAGATACCGCCAACCTTAAAAGCGATCTGTTCTTTCTCCTCACGATGCAAGATATTCTTCACATCCTGCAGAGAGACGATTCCGGTCATCTTCCCGGAATCGTCAACGACCGGGAAATAAAAACTCTTGCCCATGCTGAAGATCTGCAGCAGTTGTTTGATGTTCGCTTCCTCACTGATAAACACCGATTTTCGCGCCGGCCTTAACCGACACAATTATGGTTCATCCGGTTTAAGCATACTTTTCAAATACGAATGTGGACATACTCCTTTCTTTATGGTGAGACCAATCAACTCATAAAGGAGGTAGAAGCATGTCCACAAGCATATTGTACCATGGGTTCGGAATTTATGGC
>JANNQF010000045.1:0-159521 GCA_031441605.1 Deltaproteobacteria bacterium | reverse complement strand
GAGCTGTTTTTTCAAAATTATCGAGAATCAATGAGGAAGTGTTGCTTTTAAACCCTTCCGACACGCACTTCTCCGTCCTGCCTCAGTTTTGGCCGGTTTCTATTCGTTGGTTTTGGCTGGTTTTCTCGCCGCTGATTACAGACAGCCGAGGGCCGGGCTGCCGATATGGAACGACACTCAGGGATCGAAAGCTTGTTGAGCTGGATCAGACGAGAATGCCTTGAGAAAATTCGGGGCGTACAATCGTGGCCCGAGCTGCACCAGGTATTGCATGAAAATGGCTTGGAGCTACGTGAATGTGGCAATGGCTTTATTCTTGAGGCTGGCGACGGCACGATGGTCAAGGCGAGCACTGTGGCCCGGGACATTTCAAAGGCCAAACTGGAAGACCGGCTTGGCCCATTCGAGGCATCATTAAAACGAAAGGACAGAAGGAAAAGGGAATATCAGAAACGACCGGTGCGGATGCGCATCAACACTGTCGAGTTGTATGCCAAGTACAAGAGTGAAATCCTGAATCTCTCAGCTGCCGGGAGCCGTGAATTTGAAAAGATCCGGCACCAGAAGAATAGGAAAATCGAGGCGGCAAAAAGGGCCAGCCGCCTTATTCGATTGACCATCAAATTAATGAAAGGACGGCCTGTAAAAAAGCTGCTGTATGCCAAGGCCCATAAGAAACTGTGCAGCGATATCGAATCCATCAACAATCGCTACCAGAAAGAACGCCAGGCCCTCAAAGACCAGTACCAGCGGCGCACATGGGCTGACTGGTTGAAAAAGAAAGCACTGGACGGTGACGCGGAAGCCCTTACCGCCCTGCGCTCCCGCGAGGCTGCTCTGGGCCCGAGAGGCAATACGATCCAAGGAGAAGGACAACCTGGCCCCGACTCCAACCATACAACTGTTGTGGATAACATCACCAAAAAGGGAACGATCATCGTCCATGCCGGCAAGAGTGCCGTGCGCGACGATGGCGACAAATTGCAGGTTTTCCGCAAAATCACAAAGGAAAGCCTGCGGGAGGCCCTGCAGCTTGCGATTGTTCGCTATGGCAGCCGAATCACCATCAACGGTACGGATGAATTCAAAGAGCTGATTGCTCAAGCAGCTGCAGCTTTCAAACTCCCCCTTACCTTTGCTGAATCGTCTCTTGAGTATCGGCGTCAGCAACTTTTGATCAAGGAGAGCAAAAATGATCAACAACACAACCAAGGACAAATTAATCTCCAAAGCCATGGCTATTTTGGATCAAGAACCGCCACAAGCCAAAACACCAGCCGAGCAGAAACCGAAAAATCCATCAACCTCATTGTCAAGCCAGACGTTGGCCGCATTGGACGAAACCCGCCACCCCAAAGCCGGCACGGTTTGCGAACATTGTCCCAACTCGGTATGGTTCGCTTCGCCAGTGGAACTGAAGTGTTATTGCCGGGTGATGTACCTGGTCACGTGGAGCAGTCAGGAACCCAGTCAGATAACACATTGCGACGGAGAGTTTTTGAACCAGATGTGAACCAGGAGCGGATCACGTCGGTGGACAAATATATAGCCGAGCGTGAGCAAAAAAGGTTGAGTGGTCTTGATATACCCAAACATTGCCGATACTTCGACTCGGAAGGTCCTTTGACACATGCAGGTATAAGAAACGTCGATGGTCAAATGATAACTCTTCTGAAACGTGGTAATGCAATTTTGGTCTTGCCGATCGACCAGGCAACCGCCCGACGACTCAAGCGACTGGTGATTGGTGATACCGTCACCGTTACCAAGGGCAAAATCAAAATAAAAGGGAGGACCAGATGAAGGATCCTCCGGTTAATTACCCCTTTTCCCTCTTTACAGCCCGACACAACAGTTGTTTCCCATTGATGGAAGCGGTTCGGGATGATTGCTAAAAATCGGTTACAAGCGATATTATCAATTCGATGCAGACAGATTCATGATTCTCTACCCGTCGACAGGAAGAGAATTCGATCCCCAACGGGTAGCGAATTCCCACAATGTTTTCTCCCCCTCCCCTACTCTCCTGGCCACACTACCGTGCCCTGATGCGGGTTTAAGACGACACAACTTTCTGCATTTGATAATTATCGATGAAATCCACAAACAAAGTATGGATTTCCAAGAAAATGTTCAACTTTGAGTGGATTCTACTTGATTAAATACTATGTAAAACATAATATAGTTATGTGTTGTATTGAATTAATTCAAGCAGGCTTCCTATGAAACATGCAGCGTTTTTCCGCAAACATCCGGTGTTCACAGGCGAGGAACTGGATATCTACATGTCGGCTATGGGGGAAGTAGGTTCCAGGGCCAAGGAGTCACTCCTGACGTATCACAGAAAGTCCGGACATCTCGTTCCTATTCGACGTGGTCTCTACGGTGTAATTCCACCGGGTGCCGATCCGGAAACCTATCCGATTAATCCCTATCTGGTGGCGGCTAAGTTGGCAGGAGATACAGTCTTGTCCCACCACACAGCTTTGGAGATATACGGTCATGCGTATTCGGTACGGGAACAGATCACCTATTCGGCGTCCCATCCTGTAGCCCGATTTTCGTTCCGATCACATATCTTCCGTGGTGTGAGGTTTCCGCGGGCACTCTGCTCAGTAAAAAAAGAGAATTTCGATGTAAATTCAATTGATCAGTCCGGCCTGGAAGTACCTGTTACCTCACTAGAACGGACTCTGGTAGATATCCTGGATCGCCCCGATCTGTCCGGCAGCTGGGAGGAAATATATCGTTCTCTGGAATCTGTTCAATTCTTCGACCTCGATAAGGTTGTGGAATACGCCCTTCTCCTTAGCAATAAGACGACGACAGCAAAGCTTGGTTTCTTTCTGGAACAGCATAGTGAATCGCTGATGGTAGCGGAAGACCATATCAAATCACTGGTAAGCAACCTTCCTCGACAGCCACATTATCTAGACAATACTATGCGCAAGCCCGGAAAACTCATAAAGAAGTGGAATCTAGTGGTGCCAGTTGAAGTACTCGAACGAACATGGGGGAAAGTGGTTTAAAAATCTGCTATCTTTGGCAAGAAAACAATCACACTTCTTGCGTACCACAGTACGCAGTGATATAATATAAGGAGATCCGAAAGTGGCAAGGCTGGCAAAACCAACCCGAGTAATTGTTTTTGCCGACAAAAACGGCAACGAACCTTTTACAAAATGGCTTTATGGTCTGAAAGACAGTGTGGGCCGCAAGCGTATCTTGATTCGGATCACACGCCTTGAGCAAGGTAACTATGGCGACTGTGAACCAGTCGGCGAAGGTGTTAGTGAGCTGCGCATGTTTTTTGGAACTGGCTATCGGGTTTATTTTGGAGAGGACGCGGAGAACATTGTTGTCTTGCTCTGCGGCGGCGACAAAGGAAGCCAGCAACAAGACATCAAAAAAGCAAAAGCCTACTGGCAGGAGTATTTAACCAATGAAAAATTATAGAACATTCAATCAGGTTGAAGAGTCTTATTTCCGAGACCATCCAGAAGAGATTGACGACTATATCAACCTCATTTTTGAAGCATACGCCGAAGACGGTAACACGGGGGCATTGCTCTCTTCACTACGCGTTTTGAGCCGCGTAAAGGGTGTGAGTAAAATTGCAGAAGAGTCCGGGTTAAGCCGAAAGGGCTTACAAAAAGCTCTTTCAGAAAATGGCAACCCTGCCCTTTCCAGTATCAACGCCATTATGCACGCTATGGGCTATCGCCTGACACCGCAAAAGTTGAACGTGTAAACAGGGCCTTTCACCAAATCTCCTGATCTTTGGGCTTTAGCATGTTGCACCCATAAAAGCGTTGGGCAAAAATGCAACAGACTGCTGGACGATCAACGGAGATATGCCTATCAAATTGTGCTATGACAAAAAATGTTCTTGAAAAGTATATGGCAAGTGAAATACTATACCTTCACAACCCATTTCGAACAACACCCGCCACGCCTCTCTGGGTTTCGACCCTGCATGCGCACCCCGGCGGGTTACTTTTTATAGGGGTAAAAGAGTTAAATACTCCAAGCCCCTCTTGCCATCGATGAGTAAATTGATCTGCTTACTTCCCCGCGGCATGGTTACACCTGACCAAGCCCGAGCCTCTCATCTCTCCCATATCAGCTATTTCTGCCTGCGCTGCTACTGGATCCCCTTCGAAAAGACAGGCAATGGACCGGATCATGCCTTTCAAAACGGTACAACCCCATGATGAAATCATCCGATAATCATCAGCTGGTTCGCCCAAATCATCCGATGTTGACTCCTCGAGGGTGGTGACATGTCAAAACAACACCCACCATACCTCTCCAGGTTTCGACCCGTTATACCACCAGGCGAGATACATATTTTTAGTCCTTCTCTCGGATCGATATCCTGCTAGCGTTTTTCATTGTGGTCACAGTGTGTGTACTGATGCTGAACACAGTGTGTGTACTGATGCTGAAGTATGCTGACATCTCTACGACGACAAGAGTAAAGAAAAGCTGTTGACAGATATCCTTACTTGATGTAAGATATTCTTACACCAAGTTGTTATATTTAACGGAGGATAGATTTGGATAAAACATTGCTGATTAATCTGTTGATTGACAAAATAATGGAAAACCAGAGACTTAATGGTATCTCTGAGTCATTTATAAATAATTTGACCAAACCAATAGGCGAGCTTGCGGCCTTTGATAGCTTAACTGCGATGGAGGTTTTGGTCTCTCTAGAATGTGTCATTACGACCGAGACAGGCGAGAGTTGTGAATTAGATGTGAGTTTATTTTTTACGGACAAAGGAAGAAAAGCTCTTGGTGGCAAAACACTCACTCATAAATCATTAACTGTTGAAGATATAGTTGATAACATATTAAATGTTTTGAAAAAATGAGGGTTTGTCATGATAGAAAAAAATGATTTTAAAAAACAAATAGCTGAGAAATTGAAATTAGCACGCGAATTATCAGGGCTATCGCAAGCGCAAGCTGCAAAGGTTTTAGAGATTAGTAGACCTACTATATCAGAAATTGAGCAAGGAAGACGGAATGTAACAGGGGCAGAAGTTAAACAACTTTCTAATGTGTATGGTGTAGATGTGGGCTGGGTCCTGTCTGAACAAGATGAATCCGATGAAGTGTCAAGAAAGGTTCAGCTTGCGGCAAGAGAAATAGGAAAAATGTCAGAAGATGAAGTGACGAAGTTGTTCAAGCTTATTTCCTCAATGAAAAAAAAATAGATATTGTATGAACCTACAAGACATAAGAACGGTGGTTAAAAAGGCCCTAAGGGTCCGAGCTCAGTTTAAAATTCCATTAGATAATACTTTCTGTGTTCTCGACTTAAGCCAAGAGATAGGTGCTGAGGTACGTTTTGTAGACCTTACTAGCCTTGAAGGAGCTTACCTGAAAGAACCAAATACTATATTTCTATCTACTTATCGTCCAGACGGTAGAATCCGCTTCACTTGTGCGCATGAACTAGGACACCATGTTTTTAAACACGGGGACCATTTTGATGAACTAGTAGAAAAAGCAAACTGTTGCTCGAACACGGAAGACGAGCAGATTGCAAACTTATTTGCGTCATTCCTTCTTATGCCGGAGACAACAATAAAATCATTTTTTATTAATAATAAGTGGCAGATCCAATCTCTAACGCCACAACAAATATATTTGACGTCGAATTGGCTGGGGGTGAGCTACTCCTCAATGGTAACTCACCTGTTTTATGGATTAAAGTTAATAGATGAACCAAAGTTTCAACAATTAATGAAAGTTCAACCCAAAAACATCAAAAAGGATCTATCCGGAATAGTCGTAAAAGGTAACCTGCTGGTAATAAATGAACATTGGAAAGGGCGTCCTATTGACTTGCAAGCTGGTGATCATGTGTTGTTCCCAGAAAAGGTCTATTTTGATGAGCAGCTTGTTTCTCCTGTTGCTGTGGCGAAAGGAGAGATGTATAGGGCGGAAACCCCAGGTATTACAAGAGTTGAGATGCCGTGGCATGAAAATAATTTGATGTTACGAGTCAGAAGAAAAGAATATTTGGGAAGATCGATATTCAGGAATCTGAGTGAGGAGTGAAATTGAGGACAGAATTTAAAAGTGACAACCTTTCTTATCTAATAGTCGAGCTGTTAACCGAATTTACTAAGATATCAGGCAATGAAATTACTGGATTATCTCTTTCTGTAAGAGGTTTTAACAGTAATAACTGTGTCACAGAGGATATTGAAGTAAGGAGAAAACTAGATGCCGCTCTTGAAGGTGAGGGTTTGCAACCTATAGGCACAGTGGCAAATACTATTTTTCCGATAAATTTATGGAATAAGAAATTAGATAGATCATTACTTTATAAGAGATATATGGACATACTACCTCAAATTAAAAAATGTCCGCAGAATCGTTATGGAATATATTTTAATCGAATGATTAATTATGATGACGAGGGGTTTAATCAAATTGAAAGAATTATAGAATTCTACAAAAAAGATAACCATAGAAGAAGTGCTTTTCAAGTTTCAATCTGGGACCCACATAGAGATTTAGTGAATACTAGGATGAGAGGATTTCCATGTATGCAACATTTAGTTTTTTCATGTGTACAAAATAAAATTGTAGTGACATCTTTCTATGCAACACAATATATATTTGAAAGAGCTTATGGAAATATTCTAGGAATTTGCAACCTTGGTAGGTTTTTAGCACATGAATTGGATATCCCTCTTAAGGAAGTCAATTGTTTCGTTGGGGTTGAACAATTATCGATTGGTAAGACAAGATTAAGTAATATTTTGAAATTAGTATGAGAGATATTTTGAAAAAGCAGTTAACTTTGTTTGACGAAGAATCAAGTGAGAAACAGGATGAAAATATAATTGAGATCGATGAAAATTATCATAAATCGTTATCACCTATAAAGGTTACTCCTGTTTATGACATGTATTGGCATTTTGCTTATAGGAGACAAGAGTTATTCTTTAGAAAACTAAACGGTGAAGCTGAACTGACACGAGACCCTATACTTAAACAATATAAATTTACTAATGCCTATAGAGCATCTGACAGGGTTAGTCAGTACTTGATTAAAAAAGTTATCTATAGTTCAGATTGTGATTATGTTGATACCTTTTTTAGAATAATTCTATTTAAGCTATTTAATAAAGTTGAGACATGGGAAAAGTTGGAAAGTGAATTTGGCCCTATAAACTATAAATGTTTCAACTATATAGATTACAACAATTTTTTAACCAAATTGATAGATTCAAATCAACGAATTTATTCAGCGGCATATATTATGGCACCTGGAAAACTGGAACCAGGGCTTTCAAGGAAACATAGTAATCATCTGAAATTAATAGAGTTAATGATTGATGATGATGCCCCAGGTAAAATATTAAATGCGAAGAAATTTCAGGACGTGTTTGAAATTTTATTGAGCTATCCAATGATTGGAAGCTTTTTAGGATATCAGCTTGCTATTGATTTGAATTACTCAGAGCTCATCAATTTTTCAGAAAACGATTTTGTTATCCCAGGACCAGGCGCTCTTAATGGTATTGCAAAGTGCTTTGTCTCTACTGGTGGTTTATCAAATATTGAAATCATCAAATTTATGAAGGACAGACAAGAGTTCGAATTTAAGCGACTTGGTTTGAATTTTAAATCTCTTTGGGGAAGATCTCTTACTTTGATTGATTGTCAGAATCTGTTTTGCGAGACTGACAAATATGCAAGAGTAGCCTTTCCACAAGTATGTGGGCGAGACAAACGCAAGAAAATTAAGCAGATATACAGACCTAATGAGAGGAAATTAGTTTCATTTTGGTTTCCACCTAAATGGGGAATTAATGACAGAATTAACTGAAAGAGCAATGAAGTTCTCATTAAAGGAGATCAAAGTCGAGCTGACGTACAAGTGTAATTTGCAATGTGTGCACTGCTCTAGTGAAGGCTCCTTGGATATGATTGAGGCCATTTCGTGGCCTGAAATGTTAAAAATAATGGAGTCTGCACGCCGGATGGGAGTTGAAAGGGTTAGTTTATCTGGTGGTGAACCATTCGTTTGGCCTGACTTTGGAACATTACTATCTTCTAGTGAGCTTAATGATTTTGCTGTCAGAATTTATACTAGTGGCACTACAGACAATTTTCAGGAATTGTCATCGGTTATAACCCATAGAAATCTAAAGTTTATCTTTTCAATTTACTCTGCCTGCCCTGAGGCGCATGACAATGTAACTAAGGCATCGGGTAGTTTCAGAAAAACGCTTGCCTCATTGGAATACATTGGTGGTAATTTCGACACTGAAGTCCACTTTGTACCTTTATCTGTGAACTATCACCAGCTAAAGCCTTTGGTCGCATTGTTGCGTAAAGTTGGGGTTAAAAAGTTAAGTGTTCTTAGATTTGTTCCTCAAGGGAGGGGATCCGCCAATAAACACCTAGATTTAAGTCAATCTCAAAATTTGAAGTTGAGAGAAGACATCAATGAGATACGTCAGTCTGGATTCAATCTTCGAACCGGATCTCCATTTAACTTTTTGTTTTTAAACGATCAGCCTCAGTGCACATCTGGTATTGATAAACTTATTATTGCACCTGATTTGAGCATATATCCATGTGATGCTTTCAAGCAAATATCACTTCAACAGATTGGGATCATTGATGAGTATTCTTCATTAAAAAGCCACAGTCTCGAAGAATGTTGGTCCAAATCCAAATATGTCAAAGAAATTAGAAGAGCTGTAAACTCCAAAGTAAATAATTTGTGCTATTCATGCGATAAATACGACATGTGTAAATCTGGGTGTATCGCTCAACGAGTTTTACGTTATAACACACTTGATAGCATGAGAGACCCTTCTTGTCTAATGAAGCCAAATAATTAGGTCTATTTATGGAAATTAAGTCCCACGACAGTATATTGTTAAATAATATTATTAATAATGTTCCTGGCATTATCAATGCAGAAAAAGACAAAATTTCAAATAGTTATGGTTTTGCCATACCAAAACTTTTAAATGTTGAGTTCGAGCACCCTATTGATGTTCCAATACTGGATATTCTTTCAGGGCTACTGCCGTTTTCAACAGATGATATTTTATACTCCAAAGTACAAGAGCTGAGCAAATTATGGTTTAAACTTGTTGATAAATCAATCAAGTGTTTAAGATACTTTGATACTCGTGAACCTTATTTAAAAAATAGTGAAAAGGTTCCCCAGTCATATGGCATAAAAGAGTTAATTAATTATTACAAAGAATTTGCTGATTTTGAAGCACTCCTTTATGGCAGCAATCAATTTTACAGGGATCATGTTATTCATCTGTTCAGGACTTGGTTAATAGGGTTAAATATTTTAATAAATGATGTGGGTGTGTCATCAGATAAATTCTATAACCACATTGAGCTTGAAGGTGAGAAACGAGCCAATTTCGATACAAACTTTTTTGAATCAATTAGTGTATGGACTTTGGCTGCACTGTGCCATGATCTAGGTTATCCCTTAGAGAAATTTCAGACAATTATAAATAAGACCAAAAATATGATGGAATATTTGGTTTCTCAGCCAAAAATTCATCAAGATATTGCTTTTAGTGGAACGCAGGATAAAATCAATGAGTTCATTGTTCGTATGATGAGTTCAAAAATGGTTCTTTATGTTGATGATAAAAATGAAAATTGTCATTACAAGGCAAGGGTACAATCAAAGTATTATATAAAATATTCAAAATCTTTAGAATCCTATTCACACGGAATAGTAAGTGCACTAATTATTTATAAAGTATTGTTGTACTTCCTTGAATCTGACTTCAGTCTTCATGATGACTATACATTTGATACAGATGACGCATCTCAATATTACATGAGAAGGGATATATTGAGAAGTATTTCTTCGCACACATGCAGAGATGTATACCACATGAAATCAAACACCTTTCCTTTGTTACTTATTATTTCAGATGAATTGCAAGAGTGGGGAAGGAAACGATGGCAAGACCTTTATTCTAATAGTTTGACTCCTCAGGCAGAATTTAAATTGGTAAAATATGATCATAAACATATCATAATAGAGTTTGTGTTTCAAAATATAAACAAAGACAAAATCGAATTCTTAGTAAGATCTTTTTATCGTCAATTTGAAAAATTTAGAATGCTTTTCAGGGATGGTGAGGACACAGCAAAAAGAGAATTTAGTTTCTATATGAGGTACTGTGTTTTTTATAACCGAAGTAAAAAGACGGTTAATGTAACTTCCCTTATACCCGCAAAAAGCGCAGCCGTTTTTAAGATTAATGGAGAAGGGTTTCGTGCAAACAAGGACTTTACTAAGGATTTGGGCGGTATCTGCTCTCATGAAAGGGTTATTGAAAAGTCAGATTTTTATATTAAACTTTTATGATATTTCCTAACTTAATTTGTGCCCAATTATAAGGTGAGGTAGTTTAACTTTGTTAAAGTAACATTGACTTTAAATATCATTACCTCGCCGAATCTGACACCTCTCGCGGAATAGCAAGGGATACTTGATCCACCCCCCACCTTTTCACGGGGTGGACCTACACCTCCGCTTTGGTCATATACTCGTTAAAAGCCTCGTAAATATCTCGGCGATGTCCGATAGCCCAAACAACAATGATTTTCTGTGGTACATCTACCCTATAAATAATTCGGTACCGCAGGAATCTCAACAACCAAAATCCGCTTAATTCTGCTTGCAACTCCTTTCCTAAGTATGGATTCAAGGTAAGCTCTTTCAAAGCAGCTTTCGCGGCTTTTCTGATTTCCGGATTAAGTTTTTTCCCGGCCTCGTTTGCATGCGATGTAACCTTTACCTGAAAAGGCATCAAAACGCCTCATCGAGATCAATAAGGTTCCCCGCCTTCACATCTTGAGCAGACGCCTGTATCTGCTTCATCATGGCCGGGTCGGCAAGCACGTCTATGGTTTCCAGCAGACCATTAAACTTCTTCATCGAGAGGAGCACAGCTTCCGGGACACCATTTTTTGTGATAGCTATTGTGTCGTTCGTATCGTGCAACTGTCTAACCATATCCAAAAGCTTCGCTTTGGCCTGAGTAATCGGGACATATGTCTCAATTGCTTGCATAAGGGCACCTCTCTTGTTGAGTTGTCTATAATGGTTAGTATAATAACCATTACAGATAGTGTCAAACCTTCACCACGCATCCGTAAATTTTTCCGTTTCGTTGTGAGGAGCCCCCTTTCCTTACACTGAACTTCATATATGATTTTCAATCGTTCACAGAGTTTCTTCCTAAGCCCTGATACTGCGCCTACTCATAGATTTGCGAGATGATTTCTGCTCCAATTTTTCTTTTGCTTTCCCGTTTTCCAGTTTCAACTCTCGTTTGTTTTCAATCAGTTGCTCTAATCCTTCCATCGCTTTATTGATTACCGGCTGAATCTGGCGTTTTACACCATCCATCCCCAAGATTGAGGACTTGGCCAGGTCGTTGAAATCTGTAAATGCCTTGGACTCCGCCGTCTGCTCACCAGGGGAAAAAACGGGAAAGATAGCCCTTCCACCCACAGCACGCGCGGCTTCAGTGGCTTTGACACGGCCGGGATTGATCCCAAGAGTGGCTTCGACGTTTAAGTCATCGTCGCCTGCGATAATGATCGATTTGTCGGGATATTTCTGATGAAGAGCCTGAGCCACCGGCAGTAAATTACCGGAATCGAACGCCGAAACCGTACCATACCCCAAAGCCTCTGAAAGAGTGGCAGCGGTGGCATAGCCCTCTGCAATGACCAGTACCGGTGCTACAGCAAGAGCTTCCATGCCGCCGACCGGATGAAAACACCCTTCCTTTCGGCTGTTTTTCGCAAAACGTTTTGTTCCATTTTCCTGAATATATTGCATGGTCCAGAGCTTGCCGTCGGCGGCGAAGGCCGGGATATAGGTGGTTTTATAGTCGCCATCGGTTAGAGCCCCAACGTGAGGCTGGATCCCTTTATCTCTCAAATAGGCAGTCGCTTCGGCAACAGGAACCAGATCTTCCATCTGCCGAATGATACGTTGTGAGGTAGCCTCATGGTTTTCTTCCAGCCTTGCAGCACGTTCGGCCTGTTTGGCTGCAGCCACGGCCTGCAGCCTTGCCTTTTCTTCCGGATCAAGTGAATAGCCCTTGGCCTTCCATTTCATGTCGATGCCGGTACGGTTGTTCTTGATGTAGCCGGCAGGATGGCCGTCCAGATGGCAGACATAAAAGCCTGCCTGATCACCTTTCCTGTCACCTCCAACCCCGATCCGATGTTTCTGGCCATCCATAATGGGATGGTCCCCTGCGACGATACATCCGAGGGCCTCCAATGCTTCAGTAAACTCTTCCCTTGGCATCATTGCCGGACCTTGCCCTGCGACATTGTCTATGTCCCATCGTTTAAGCTTCACCAAATCTGCTTTCGGTCCAATATACCAGGACTTGGCCGCTTTATCCCATAACGCTCCAGCAGCCTTGGCCGCGGATCGCTCACCGTATGGTACTGCAAGATATTGACGATCGGCTGCAGTGGTTGATTCTCTCTGCCGATCTTCGCCCTCAATTTTAAATGCTTGCCCATCCCCGTGTTTCCAAATCCCATCCACCTTGTTGATATGCTCAAACTGTCTCCCGGGAAAAAGCATCAAAAATCGATTGCTCCCAACTTCATCTGCCTTGGCAATGACATCATAAGCAGTTGTAAATCGATAAATCACATCAGAACGGGGATCATGGAGTTCAAAACGGGGAACCTGATCACTGCCCTTAGCCTGACTAAGGCCTTGTTCCAATGACGTAGCCATATTCAACCATTTCTTAAAAGGAGAAGTATCAGCATCGGCCGGAATAAACCAGGACCGTTCCCTGCGGTCCCAGCGAGCGCCAAGAGCCTTTGCCTCGTCTTTTTCCTTGAAGGGTACATCCAGATAAACCCGGTCCACCGCCTTCCCCGCAAGGGTCGTAAGGTTCCGCCCGTCGTCGAGTTCCGGAGCATCGGCATCGAAGATCCGGGCGGTTTCGGTGGTTACGCAAAGACTGGTGACCACGGCCTGCGCCGGATCATTCAAGACAACGGCGATCACCGGCCCGTCATCACCGCCCGCTTCAACCACATCGGAAGTCTTCTTTACAATGGCTGATTCGGTTTGTCCCCATGGGATGTTCCTACCAACGATAATTCCAGTCTTGATCGGACCGGAAATGCCTGCAGCCTGGCAGGCGGCCTGGACATGACCACTTGCCGCCAGGGCCTCGGCAATTGCAACCGAGTCCGGATCATCAGCCGAACCACAGAGAATGATAGGAGCATCACCAACAAAGACGGCTGCATGGTTGGTATTCCTGAATTCGTCAGTGGGTGTGTACACACTCGGTGTAAGGGGGGAGAGTTTAAGAAGTCGGGCAAGTTCTTTCTGGTAGGTATTCTCGGGTGGTAAGGTTTGTGACATGCTGACCTCATAGGGTTGTGCCTGATGTTCTGCGATTCTCTCTTCAACCTGGCTTCGAATGTGACTGAGGTCCAGTTCCTGTTGCTGCTCGAAGGCCAGAACATAATCCTGGATCCTCTCGGCATCCGCCGACGCCCGGAAAATTTCCAGAGGATTTTCCTCCAGGACCTTGATCCACGATTTGACATAGGCTGCATGCTGACCCGGATCGTGACCAATTCCCAGCTCATCGCCAAGGATCATGCTGGCGATCTCAGCCCGCAACTCCTCTTTGGAATACTCGACGCTGCCGAACGGATTCAAAAGACCACGGTTCAGACGCGATGAATGACCCGTCCAGTGACCGAGTTCATGCAGCGCGGTGGCATAATACTGGTCGGCGGTCTTAAATTGACTCCTGCCGGGTAGATGAATGCTGTCGGTTGAAGCCCTGTAAAACGCTCGGTCATGCTCACCGTGACGGATCACCGCCTGAGAGGCCTGCAGGATATGTTCGGCCCGGTCGAGGACCTGCCATGACGGCTCTTTGCGCTCAAGTGGCGGCAGGCCTTCTATCTGTTCGGCATTGAAGACGGTTGCAAAAAACACCCTCGGCCGTTCGAGTGGCAATTGCCCTTTCCTGGGCTGGCCCTGATCGTCAAGGACAGGCCTTCCGGCTTCATCGGTGATAGTCTGTTCCTCCGAGAACTTCCAATATTGAATGGAGGTCCCCTTTTCACCTTTCAGCACCTGGGCACCTGCAGCCTCGGCCTGTTTATATGTCAACCAGCGCTGATCGGTCCGCTCCTGCATCATCAATTGAAGAATGTTGATCCCCCGATACCTTTTGCCGGTGACCGGATTAATCGGGATACCCGCACCGGGCTCTCCCGGTTGCCATGGTTTTTGCCATGGGGCTGTCCCTTGCTTGAGCTGCTCGATCAGTTTCTCGGCGACCTGTTCATGGAAGGCCTTCCTTTTATCCGCCATGGCTCACCTCCCTACCGTATCCGGATTCATGGGTTCAAGGAGATCGACATCACTTGCCATCGCATCCTCTTCGGACAAGGCATCTTCGATAAAAGCCCCGGCCTGATCCGCTTCGTCGGGATCGAATTCCGCCTGGAAGCCGGGAGTCATAGCGTCCATCAGCTTTGTTTTGATAACATCCTCAGTTAAATTTTCCGGGGCAACCATCTCTCCAAAACTTTTATCCTGTTCAGTTGTCATGGCACTTTACTCCTTTGCAGTAATGATTTTTTCAGCTCACCAAGTGAATACCGGGAGAATCACCGTCTTGATCTGTAATCGATTTATTTGACCAAAATACCGTCCATCAAAAGACAGGCTGCAGAAATCAGACATCAGCAGGACCTCTGATCGGCCAAGCGAATAGGAATCGGCTTGGAAGTGCGGCAACGGCCGCCCGGAAGGGTCGGCCTTCTGCGGCTTACTCTCGGGTAACAAAATCCCGTTCACTCGTACCCCATCATCATCAACCGCGACGATATCACCGGAGATTCCAACGACATCTTTCATCATATAACCGTAGCCACCGGGACATAAGCCGCCGGCGAGATAGCCCCTGTCCTTGGCCGTATCGAAAACCGGGTTCGGTGGCGGGCAGAAGACGACATAATCCCCCTTTTCGACGGGTCCCTCGGAAGATCGATAGATACCAAGTGGAATGCTTTTCGAGGTGTTGACCCTGATACCGGCGACAAGACAAATGCCGCTGCACGCGATGAAGCAAATGAGAACAAGGGAAAAATATCTGAGAAATTTCATAGCTTGATGACTCCGATATGGCTGCGATCAACGGTTTTATCACTGACATCAGGTGCCGGGATTGCAGCCCGGGCTTTGAAAGCAGGATCCTTGAAATAGAGCGGCTGCCTGCCATAAATCGCCGGAAAACCTGCAACCGAAATCACCATGTCTCCCGCCTCTTCTATCTCGCCTTTTGCATTCTTGCGGGGCCCCGGCATACGCAAACACTCGTCGGGAGTCAGCAAGGCTCGCTGCACCTCCTGGATGGTGCGGGAGACATGGCCCATCATTGCAGCTGTGCGATGGCCACTGGTCGTTATCTGTTCTTTTATGACCGTGGTCTGACCGGTAAGTCGTGAAAGGTGTTCGGCCGTCTCGATACGGTTCGGCGGAAAGGCGTTTTGCACATGACAGTTCGAGGTGATGGATTCGTCATGCCCGTAGCCGGTTTCACGACTTTTAAGCTGGTTAATGTCCTGGCAGATGAGGTAACACTTGATGCCGTAGCCGGCGACAAAAGCTAGAGACTCCTGCAAAATTTCGAGTCTGCCAAGACTTGGAAACTCGTCAAGCATTACTAAAAGACGGTGCTTGTACCCACCAACCGGCATGCCGTCCTTAAAAACCAGCTTGTCGGCAGATAAGCGGACGATCATATTTACCAGGATCCGAACAAGAGGACGAAGCCTGGCCTTATCGTTTGGCTGGGTGACAATGTACAAAGAGACGGGATCATCATGATGCATCAGGTCTTTAATCCGGAACTCGGACTTTGAGACGTTTTCGGCCACAATGGGATCACGGTAGAGAACCAGGTAAGATTTGGCGGTGGACAAGACGGATCCAGCCTCTTCCTCGGGCCGATCCATCATGTCACGTGCGGCCGACCCTACTGCCGGATGATTCCGGCTACCCATATGCTTATAGGTGATCATTTCCGTCCACAGATCCCCTATGTCCCGGGTGGGATCTGCAAGCATAGCATCGATAGACGGCAAGGTCGCCGAAAGGTCTGAGTTCATGGCCTTGTAGAGGGCATGAAGGATAAGGCCTACTAGGAGAGCAAAAGCGGTCTTCTGCCAATGGGATTCCAGGCCCTTGCCGTCAGGATCGACGATCAGGTTGGCCAGATTCTGAACATCGCCGACCTCATGGTCGGTGTTTAGCCTTATTTCATCCAAAGGATTCCAGCAGATCCCCCGTTCGGATGCCGCAGGCTCGAACAACAGGACCTTGTTTTTCGCATGCAGCTTACGCCAACCCGCTGTCAAAGCCCACAGCTCGCCTTTAAGGTCGGTAATCACGCAACTGGATGACCATGAAAGCAGAGTAGGGATAACAAGACCGACGCCTTTTCCGGAACGGGTCGGAGCATACGTCAGGATGTGCTCCGGGCCGTCGTGTCGCAGGTAATAAAATTTCCCCCGTTTATCCATCCAGCCCCCGACATAGACGCCGCCTTCAAGAAGGCCTGCAGCCTTGATCTCTTTCAGGTTTGCCCAACGTGCAGAGCCGTGCAAATACTGGTGAGCCTTCGATGTGTTGGCAGTCACAACTTTCACGAGGGCAACTGCGAGGAGACCTATGGTCGAACAAAACACACCCAGACTGCCAGCGCGAATGAAGTCATCTGGATAGCGGCCATACCACTTGAACGCCCACTGCAGGATGCCCCATGGTGGATAGACATGTCCGATATGACTTCCTAAAAGAGGTTGATAGTTGAAAAAATGGGCAAAGCACTGGGCGGCAACTTGCAGCCCTGCGATAAGGGAAAAAAGACCAAGAAATGGGAGCAGGAAACTGGGCTTTGATTTGGATTGCACCTGAGGACCGGCTGTCTTGCTAATTTTTATTTTCATCGGCTCGAAATCCTACATAAAAAAGAGATGTCCAGCCTTGCGCATCGGGATGCGGATCAAGAGGAGTAGAGCCAGATGAAGAGGGTAGTAGCCATAGAAGAGTAAACGTAGACGCGGCACCCGCAGATCAAAGCGCGTGGCCAGCAGTATGACTGGCAATGCGGCCAACGCCCACATGTTGTGATTGATGAACCATAAGGTTGCACAGGAAATGACGACGACAACCGCAGCTATCCAGCTTGGCCTTTTGCGATACGACCAGATAGCCAAACCGAAGGCTATTGCCGGCCACAAGAATTCGCCAAGGCCACCACCAACCAGGAACACAAGGATTGCTATTAAGATCCTGCCTTTTTCAACCAGGCAGGCAGTTGCCGTGAAGGCGAGGAGTGTAAACATGATATTCAGAGGCCAAACGCCCCCAAATCGGTGGCCGCCCAGGGCGATAAACGCTGGTGTTGCAATCCCGCCAAATATCGCCAAACGAATCATGGTGCGCCTGTAGGCCCCGTACTCCAGGGTGTGAGGCCTGGCCAGATTGTACGCCAGAATAAGAACAAAGAGCGGCAGGGCCAGACGGCCGGTCTCAAACAGCACCGGCAAGGTGCCGTTGAAAAGGTATTTATTTATATGATCGCCGGTCATCAGGATAAGGCCGAGCCACTTTAATGCTTCTGCCGTTCCGTCGGACAGGATCAAATGCGGCAGAATCATCAGAGTCTGCTTGGCTTTCAGCGTATTCCCAGAAACCAATTGAGAATTAATTTCCATAGCATAAGCCCCGGATTCAATCGGAACCGTCACGGAAGGCTGATATCTCAGAATCGATATCGCTCTCCTGGTTCTTCAGACCTTCAGCCCCTGCCCTTCTGATGGCGGCAGCGATCTTGCCACCTGTAGTTTCAGACATTGCCTGTGCTGCCGATCCCTTCAAATCATCAAACTTGTTTTTCGCTACATCCTTGGTACCCCTGGCCAGATTGGCTACGGCATCCACTGCCACCCTGCCGGCTGTTCCCGCCGAACGACTGGGACTGCCACCTTTGCTTTGGCTAGATTGACTCCCGGAAAAGCCTGCCGCTTCAGCCAAAGGTGTCCCGCTGCCGCTGCTGCTTGTACTTCCACTGCTTGGCGAATTTTGCCCACCAAATCCTGAGAGAAAATCAGTGCCTGCAGCAACGTTCTGACTTCCTTTGGAAACAGCAGCCATGACTGCCGAGGCACCGCCCCCCATAGAGGTAAGGCCAGCTTTCACCGCCGAGCCACCAGTCATCGCTGCAGCAGCGGCTAACCCCATCATGCCGAGCCCCGCCGCTGCACCATGGCTGCCGACTCCAGGCCCGTGGAGACTCGAACCGTTGGCGATACCGCCGATGAGATGGGGAACCTTGTTCACCAGCTCAAGAAGGACCAAGGAGACGATGAGCATGACCGCCATATCCTTCAGTGTTATGCCGGCATCCATGTTGGTGTAGTAGCTGTCGATAAAGGTCTTGCCGATTCCAACCAAGAGGATCACCGCCATTATTTGCGCGGCCAGTCCAAGAACGGTCTTGTAGTAGTTAACGGCCATATCGGAAGTCCACCTCGACCCGCCAAATCCCAGGAAGAAGATACCGGCATAGGCGAGTATCCATGCGGCCACCATTAAGAGCAGCATGTTGATGCCAATCAGTGCCAAGATAAAGAGAATGATCAAGGCGATGATAATGCCGATCGCACTATCAATCGGCTCCAGGATCTTGGAGCCGTCGATGACCTTGCCGAAGATACCAAAACCAACATCGACAATACTTGACGGCAGAAAAGAACTACCAAGACCAGAGGCGGTGCTGCCCAACTGAGTTAACGACTGGATAATGGAGTTGGCAAAAACCGGCCCATTTGTCAGAAGCCACCAGAAAAAGCCGGTAAAGATCGTGAACCGGACGAACTCGGCAAAGAACTCGCCGATATCTGCCTTTCGTAACAACATCATGCCAAAGGTCCAAACCATCGAGATAACGACGAGAGACCAGAAAAGTCTCCTTGCCGCCGACGATAGGATTGAGGACCACTGACTTGCCGCCTGCCAGTATTGGTTCAGGACATTATCCAAAACACCATTGCTGTCGATTGCAGCATGTGCCTCAGCTACAAACAGCAAGCCGACAAGGATTATGACCCCTGTCAGTTGCCAAGCCTTCCTTGTCATTGCGGGCCGTCAATTGTCCAGGACCTGGGTGTGCTGGGAGTGAGACTACCTGAACGGAACCGTTCACCGGCCGCTCGCTCCTGCGCTTCTTTATCCATTACAGTTTGATTGCGTGCGGCAAGTGCATTCTGCTGGGCAAGCAAAATGCCACGGATCTGCAACAGCTGATTTGCCTCTTGGCTCGCGATCTGGCTTGCTGCCTGGATGGCCTCCATCCGGCCTTCAGCATTCTGGGCGCTCTGCTGCAGGCTTTCCAGCTTCGCCGCATCGGACTTCAAAGCTTCTTGCTGACTGTCTATCCCCTTCATCAGTGCGTCATTGGCCTTTTTTTGCGATTCGGATCCCAGAGCGCGAACCTTGTTAAGGGCCGCCATCTCCGAATCCGAACACCCCTGTGCTGTAAAGCACGGTGAGTTGCGGTAGTAGTCTATGTCCTGGAATTTCTCGAGGTAGGCGTCGATACTGCCCATCTGCATCTTGAATTTACTGAGGGTATCCACCGTATTGATAAGGCCGCCTATGGTCGACTGGGCCTCATCCCAGATATAGGTTTCAAGAGAAAGTGAGTTTTTGATCTGGTCTTCATATTGCTCCAACTGGGTCTTGTATTGCAGGATCTGCTTCGCCGTCTGCAGAACTTCCTCGATGGCGCACACGATGTTTTGGATCAGGTTGCTGCCATCAATAACCGGGATACCGGCTCGCACCGGGGTCGACAGGAAAAATGCCACGACAAACGGTAAGAAGTAGTTTCTCATTGCTCTTCCTCCTTGGCTGAGTAATCAAATGGCTGGTAAGGTTTTTCAAAGGTAAGATCCTTGGTGACAATGACGTTGAATCGGTATCCCGGCCGTATTTCGAGCGTCGGCGAGATATTCATGTTTTTTCTGATCATCTCTGCGGTTACCTGGCCGAGCTGTTGGCCGAGCGCCGCACTCATGACATCACCTGCCCTCTGCTGATTCATGGTTGAGGTTGAGCTGTTACTGTCCTGGCTCAAGCTGATACCCGCCACGACTCCGGACATCAGGATGGCCGAGCCGAAGATCCGCAGATAGTGGTTGTTCACCTGGTCATAGAATCCGGAATAGCCGGCACTGTCGGCACCTGGCATCGATCCGATGTCGAGCGCCTTGCCGTCGGGAAAAACTATTCGTTGCCAGCCGATCAAGACCCGCGACTGGCCATAGGCCACCTCGCTTGAATAACTTCCTACCAGCCTCGAGCCTTGGGGAATCAAGAGATATTTTCCTGTGGGGGTGTCAAAAACGGATTGCGAGACCTGGGCCATGATCTGACCCGGCAGCTCCGAATTTATTCCTGAAATGAGTGTCGCCGGCAGAATGAATCCGGCCCGGAGTTCATAGGGCGAGCGCGGAGTTTCTACTTGTGAATTGAGCTTCCAGCGGTCTCCTGAGTTACCATCAGCAAACTGCGAATAGTTGTTGCTGATTTTTACGGACGAGGCTTCACCCCCTTTTCCGCCATTACCCGTTAAACTGGCTATTTCAGCCAGCTTTTCTTTGTACGATGCCATGGGTTCGTTTTTCTTCTCAGCGTCAATCTTCCCCCGTAACTCGGCCAAGAGTTCTGATGATCCCCTGACTGACCCATCTCCCCTGCCCCGAGTAAGAGCAATCTGGACGGTAGTTTTGGCCTGGGCCGCCTGTTCCAATCTCTGTAATTTAGCGATGCGTATTTTCTCCGCTTCTTGATCTCTTCCCGCCTGTTGCTGCAATTCTTGTTTTCTTAATGGCCCATTCTGAGATTTTTGCAGGCTGTCGTTTGCTGCTTGTTGCGTAGTAGCAGGCATATCGGGAAGTTCGGGAAGCTTTGACGGTTTTACAATGCCGCCTGACTGATCGCCGACGATTGCTCTTGCGAACATGGACGAGCTTTTGGCATTCTTTTTATCATCGACGACATTTTTTTGAGCGCGTTTGACTGCCACAAACATCATCACCAGAAGAAACATACAGACGAGGGCGGCGATAATGATCATCGGCAGGTTGTTCACCCGGCGAACTCGTTTATCCCCTCCTGCAGGGGATGCATCGGGGGCCATATCATTCATGACTATTTCTTTTATGAACCCAGTAACCGGCTGCAGTGAGCACCCCATTCTCCTCGGAATACGGGCGAGAAAGGGAATCACTTCCTATCATTACCGTCACACGGTAGAGATCACCTGCCTGATCGAGGATATATCGCAATTGCAACCCTGAAGGGTCGTTTGGCGAATTCTGCGTCCGTTCTTGTATTTCATAGCCTTGTTCCCTCAGGTCATGGACAAGTGAGATTCCGAAGGTGTCCTTATTTGTCTGAAAGCTGAGCCGAGTTTTTGCCGGCAGGTAGAGCTCAGCGAGTTTTTCCACCGTGTCAGTGACTATCTGCTGTTGTTCCGCCTGGGTGAGCTCTGGTGCGAAATTGAGGTTTTGTTCTGTTTTCACAGCACATCCGGCCATCAAAAGCACGACCACCATAAGAACAGATCTCTTCATTGGTTCTTCCTCCAGGTTATGGTCATACGATCTTGATCTTTCCCAACACCTGCTATCAAAATCGCCTTTTTAAAAACCGTGTCTACGATGTAGCGATTCCCCTGAATCCGGTAGTTGACCATGACGGTTTCATCCTCGGAAAACGTTCTCTCCTTTCTCAACACCAGGAGGGTTGGGGCTTCTGTTTGTTCCATCGTGGAAGGCATTTGAATGATAGTTTTGTGGCCATCATTGAAGACACGCACCGGCTTCCAGGGTGCATCACCGGTTATGTCATAATCAAATGACAGGTCTCCCAGGTATTCGCCTGTCTCTGGGATGGTTTTTTCGCTTCGTTCCCGCAAATCCTTCGCCTTAATGGCATTCCATTTTTTCTCTGCCTCATCGGGGTAGGTAAATGACACCTGGGGCATGTAAAGTTTCCTATGTGAGCGCAGTTTGAAGTGGTAGGTCCTCCAGTTGGTTGTGACTACCAGACTTGTTTCTAGGCCAACATCCATCGGTTTGATGATAAGGTGCTGGATCTCACCCGAACTTGTCCCGCTGACAGCCGGTTCGACCGTCCACCTGGCCGTGTCGCCAAGTTCGACATTGTTTACCTTTTCTCCGATCTGTAGAGCCACATCGCAGACCTGCAGCACCGCGCAGAGAATGCTTGGTTGCTGAGTGCCGAAGAAATAGCTGATCGATCCGTTTTTCCCCTCCACGGGATTTATGGCTGCATGATCCAGCCTTTTTGTGATCGCGAGCGCCGCTTCTTCCTGATCCGTCAGCACCGGATTGTCCTTCGAGAAGTATTTATCCTCCTGCTTCTCGGGCAAAGTGGTAGCTTCGGCATGTTCAAAGGAGGTAATTGGCTGAGGTTCTTCCACTGGAGTGAATGGCGCAGCAGCTGCAGGGGGCATTGCCGCCATAGCTGAAGCCGTTATCATCGACATAAAAAAGAGAGTTAAAGCAAATCGCATTTTCATATATCACCTCGATATTATTGAAGTCCTGACCAGGAGAAATCACGGATATAGATACTGAGCGGGTTCAGCCGTATCTGTTCTTCTGTGGTCTCGGGGCTATTTTCGGTAGTGTAGACGGTGATCAGGGCACGCATATTTTTTGTCTCTTTTATAACCCCTTGCCTGTCACGCAAGGTCTCCATCCAGTCGACCTGCCAGGTGTTTGTGGTCTGGGCCAGGACCGACTTGATCTCAATGCTGACCATTTCATTTTCCGCCCGTTTGAAGGGGCTGTTGCCATTCAGCCATTCGTTCATCTTCTCTGTTGCTGGATCGCTTGCAGAGAGCAACGCGTAGAGTTTCAATATCGCTTTACGCTGCAGGGCTACATCAGGTGTGACCACTCGGGCAGATGAGATGAATTCGGAGACGGTGGTAGAGAGTATCCGGGGATCGACTGAGGTTGTTGCTGTTACCGGACCTGCAGCAACAGCCTCACCCAGCTTGTCCACCTGGACCACATAGGGGATGAACTTCGATTGGCTGCCGATATGGATGATTCCACCGATGCTGGCAAGGGTAATCAGCATCGACAGGAGGCCAATAAACTGCCAGGACTGCCTGGAGGAAACAACGCCGCGTACATGCTCATTCCAAGTACGCCTGGCGGACAAGTAGGGATTATCGCTTTCCCCTTTGCGCCGGCCGTCGATGATTTCTGTATCTGCATGCCTGGGATCGGCATTCGCCTTCTTTTTTAATATCATGCAGCCTCCATGTAGTTTTCGAGTTTTACGCCCCTGCCATCCAGCCATTCATGCACCCACTGCTCACCATATTGGGCTTCAAGGCCTTTGATGGCTGCGACCGAGTCCTTGTCGGAGGCACCGACAAAAGATAAAGCGAGCGGCCCCAGGGCAAGTTCATAGAGCCTCCGGCCATTTTCCGAGACGTAGTAGTATTGCTGTTTCGGTATGGCGGTGGCTATGATCTCGATCTGTCGGGCATTGAGGCCCATGCGGGAATAGAGTGCCGCTGCGTCCTCGTCCCGGGCATAGACGTTCGGTGGGAAGATCTTAGTGGCGGTGGATTCGACGATGACATCGAGGATCCCGCTGTTCGCAGCATCGGACAGACTCTGAGTTGCCATCAGCACCAGGCAGTTGGCCTTTCGCATGACCTTCAGCCATTCCCTGATCTTGGCCCGAAAAGCCGGGTGTCCCAGCATCAACCACGCCTCATCCAGGATTATCACCGATGGTTTTCCTTTCAGGCTGCGTTCTATGCGGCGAAAGAGATATAAAAGGACCGGCAGGGCATACTTCTCACCAAGATTCATTAGTTCTTCGATCTCAAAAGTAGTGAAGTCCGAAAGGGCCAGGCCATCCTCTTCGGCGTCGAGTAGATGGCCCATGGTGCCGTCCACCGTATATTGCCGGAGAGTCTCCCTGATTAGTTCATCCTGGATGGTTACTGAGAATTCGGAGAGGGTCTGCGCACCGCTTGCCTGCATGCTCATAATGGCATTGCCAATCTCATTGCGGTGCGCAGGAGTTGTTTCCACCCCGTTCAAGGCAAGGATGGTATTCACCCACTCCATTGCCCAGGCCTGGTCCCCTTTGGTTTTGAGAAACATCAAGGGGCAAAAGGCGAGCTTGTCATCGTCGGCGGCAACGGAAAAATGCTGGCCTCCAAGGGCCTTGGTCAGCGGATACATGGACATGCCCTTGTCGAAGGTGAAGATAGACATGCCCTCATAACGCCTGAGCTGGGCTGCTATGATGCCGAGATGTACTGATTTTCCGCCACCTGTCGGGCCGAACATGAAGGTATGGCCGAGATCACGGACATGAAGATTCAAGCGAAAGGGAGTTGATCCATGGGTCACACAGTGCATGAGTGCCGGTGATATGGGAGGATAGAGAGGGCATGGCGCTTTCCTGCTCCCGGTCCAGATGGTGCTGGTTGGCAGCAGGTCGGCGAGATTCATCGTATTTATGAGCGGCCTTCTGACATTTTCAACGCCATGCCCAGGCAGGCTGCCGAAGAAGGCGTCCATCGTATTGATGGTTTCTATTCGTGCGGCAAAACCAAGGCGGTTGATAGCTTTTTCTATCTGACGTGAGGATTGTTCGAGCCTGGTCCGGGACTCATCCATGATCACCACGACACTGGTGTAATAGCCAACAGCAATCAAGCCGCTGTTCACTTCAGCGATCGCGGTTTCCGCATCGTTTACCATGGCGAGGGCATCCTGATCGACCGGGCCGGAGTTGGTGTTGAAGACCTGATCGAAAAAGCCTCTGACCTTTTGCCGCCATTTCTTGCGAAACATATCCAATTGCTTCACGGATTCGTGTTGATCGAGGAAGATAAACCGCGAAGACCAGCGGTATTCACCCGGCAGTTCGGCAAGGACATTCAGGATTCCGGGGGTTGACTCCAGGGGAAAGCCTTCGATGGCCACTACCTGGAGAAAATGCCGGCCGATTTTTGGCACGGTTCCTCCCCACATCTCCTGTCCGCTGAGGTATGCATCCAGGTACATTGGGTTGCTCGGGAGCAGTATGGGAGTGTTCTTGCCGGTTATGCAGTATTGCAACCAGCTCAGGAAATCATCGTGGGTGACGGTCGAGCCGTCCTCCTGGATAACCTTGTGGCCGCGGAGGCGGATCAGCTTTACGGCTATTGAAAGTCTCGATTCGATGGTGGCAATCTCCCTCTTGAATTGCTCGATCAGGCCCTTGGTTCTCGCCCTCGAGCTGGGCATTTTTACATCGTCATCGAACATGAGTTCGACAAACTTTCGCTGTGCAAGGGCAGGCGGGAACCAGGTGATGGTCAGCACGAAGAATCCCTCATACATCGTACCCAGGCCTTCGAAATGCTTGCGGCGTTCAACGTCGATTGCCGCTGATACAGGATCGGGAAAGGAACATCTCTCGGAATAGTTGGGAGCGGGCCTTCTAACGGCATCGACATGGATCATCCAACCGTTTCCAAGACCTGCAAGGGCCTGGTTGATACGGAGCGACACTATCTCCCGCTGCTCTTCGGTGCTGCTGGAATTGTCGTCCCCTTTGTACAACCAGGCGGCGAGAAAAGAGCCGTTCTTGCCGACGATCACGCCATCATCGACGACAGCAGCGTAATTGAGCAGGTCGCTTACGCCCGCATTCTTTGATCGATGCCTGTTTAATTTGATTTGGGTGTTAGCCAATCGAACCTCAAGAAACACTATGATGACGAGCACTGCCCCAAGACCTGCTACAGCAAATGTGATGGCTTCGATCATCGGTATTGCCTCCCTTGGCCCTGGGTGTTTATGCGAAAGGGTTTGCTGCGGGGTGGGTAATACTCTTTGTAGCGGCGATGTCGCATATAGACCGGCCGCATCTTCGGATCGGCCTTTGCCATAAGCCGGCAGACAAATAAGGCCCCGACCCATAGCAGGATGCCGTAGACGGTTGCCGTCAGATCCTGGGCACTGAAGATGAGTGCACCGGCAAGAAGGCCGGAGAACATGACCAGCTCACGGTCGCCACCCATAAACAGATTTTCTCGATTTCCTGCCCGATGTATGGGCATAATCCTTAGCGCCATGGGTTTATACCAATGCCGAAATTGAGCGGATGCAGGCTTTCGCATCGATGACAGCAATGCTCGCACCCTGGCCGAAGAAGGTGCTCATCATATTTTTAGCCCCGATCAGAAGCGCCATGACCAAAACGATGAAAATGAGAGACCGGAAAAAGGCATTTAGTTCACCGCCGAAGATCAGTACGCCGCCGGCGACGACAATACCGATGATCGACAAGGCAAAGGCTACCGGACCGGTAACGGAGTTCTGCAGGCTGGCCAGCCAGCTTTCATAAGGCAGCGATCCGCCTGTGCCTGTGGATGCCATGGCCGGATGTGTGGCCATCAGGATGAAAGCTAAAATGGCAAAGGTGCCAAGGTGAAAAACAGTTTTGCGGTTGATCTGGAAAGTGTTCTGCATGGTGTCTCCTTACAGGGTTTTGGTTATGTATTTTCCGTTACTGAATCCTAAGACTTCGATAATTTCCTCCACACGTCGGCCGTCTTTCTTTCGTGCAATATGGACGACCCTATGAACCGCTTCGCCAATCAGCGGCTCAATGGGTTTAGGTGACTCCGGGTGCATGCTGATGAGCATCGCCAGCCGGTCAAGTCCTGCCTTTGCGTTATTGGCATGCAGTGTTGCAGCACCACCTTCATGGCCGGTATTCCAGGCCATCAACAGATCGAGAACCTCGGGACCGCGTACTTCACCAACCAGGATCCGGTCCGGTCGCATCCGCAGGGTTGTCTTCAAAAGTGCCGTCATGGTGGTGTCGTGGCTGGTATGGTATTGAACGTAATTGGCAGCCGCACATTGAATTTCGCCGGTATCCTCAATGATGAAGACCCGTTCGGTCGGGTCGTTCACGACCATCTGGTTGATCACGGCATTGACGAGCGTTGTCTTCCCGGATCCGGTACCGCCGATCACCAGGATATTGCGATGCTCCCGCACGGCTTCGATCAAGACCTGTCGGTGGTGTTCGCTCATGATCCCGGCCTCGACGTAGTCACCCAGAGTAAAGATGGCGACAGCCCTCTTACGGATAGCAAAGGTAGGCGACGAGACAACTGGCGGGAGCTGACCTGCAAAGCGAGACCCGTCCAAAGGCAGTTCGCCTTCCAGGATCGGTTTCTTCCTGGTGACCTCTTTGCCGTGGAAACCGGCGATGGTTTCAATTATGGCCTGGGCCTGAGCCACCCGCATCGTGCCGATGCATTGCATTGTTTTCTCGCCCAACCGTTCCCGCCAGAGTTTTCCGTCGGCATTGAGCATGATCTCAATGGTCGCCGGGTCGTTCAATGCCGCAAGAAATTCCGGCCCCATGTCTCGCTCCAGCTTGCGTTTTGCCCTTTCTTTGATGGTATTCTGTGCTTCTTGGGTCATGGTGAGTGTCATGGGTTTTGGTTGGCGAAAGTGGTTGTTATTTCGATATATCGAAAGTCGTTTTCTCAAAGAAAAACATCACGACCGCGAATCCTTGGGTCGTGATGTTTAAAGGGTTATCGGACTGAAATGCCTCCCCGGAGTTACGCCAGGGCCTGAATCTTCTTTTTCGCCTCTTCACTCCATTTTCTGACGACAAAGGCCTTCTGCTCGGGAAGGACTGCTGTCACCCATTCATAGCCCGTTGGCAACACTTTATGCGCCTTGTTCTCGGCGAGCGTTGCCAAGTCTTCCTTGCTGAGGTCGGTCCTCTCAAGCATGACCGGCAGGGGCATTTCCAAAGCGGCGGCAATCGATTCCATGACTCTCAGTGACGGGTTTGCTTTGCCTGTCGTAAGATCCGACAGAAACGACACGGAGACTCCGGAAAGGTCCGCCAGTTCCGATTTGGTCATGTTCCGCTCACCTAAGAGTCGCAGAATATTTGTGAAAAAGATGTAGCTATGCATGGGTTTTCCCCTTTTGAAGGCTTTGAACATTAGCCGCTAAATTTTTTTCGTTCTGGGTTATGATGGCTTGGATTTTCATTCTCTGCATTCTTTTTTCTGTTGGGGTGATCTATTTTCATCTTTCCCATTTGTTTTTTTGTAGTGGATTTGCGATTTAGCAGTCTTGCTGAACCCCACTTTTTTCCCTTCCTGGCGTCCATCCTTTTTCTTTTATGATTAAAGAAAGATTAAAAAAGATTAGCTGATTTTTGCAATCGCTCGTAATGCCAATGAATACAGGGCTTCCCAACCATTTACGTTTGTTCAAGTGTGACTGTTATGCCCCCCAAGCGTGACAGCTATGCCCCCCTGAGTGCGACAGTTATGCCCCCGGGTGTGATAGCTATGCCCCCGCAGTGTGACTGTTATGCCCCCCCGGCGTGATAGCTATGCCCCCCTTGCGTGAGTGCTATGCCCCCTCCTATTTTCAGCTTTGCGGCAACCTTTGCCCCCGGCTTTTGCACATGGACTTTATCTTCAGCATCGATTTCCCAGCCATCGATGGCACTTGAGGCAATCAGTTCATTCAAGGCGAAACGAAGATTACGTCGAAAGTCAGACAGCCGGTTGCAATCGGAACCACAGAGATGTTTCAAAGTGGTTACTTTGATCGGAAACGGGACCCGGTGACTGGCATAGAAACCGTGCAGCCATTTGGCTAAATCGGCTTTCAATTGCAGCCGCTGTTTCCATTGCAACTGAGTCCAGCCCGCATTGAACAATGCGGCAAGCTTAGGGTTAATTTTCAGAAAATAGCTCTGTTCCTGCTCGTTGTAATAAAATTCGTCAACCAGGGATCCAGCGTAGGTGATGGTTTCACTGCTGTAGGCTAGGTGAACCTCCATGGTGATTTCAAGGGCATTGGCCTTCAGCCGGCGAAGAGAATCCTTGAGCCATTCCCGTCCAGATTTTCCGGATTGCCGCCCGATCGACCGCAGAAAGCCTTTGACAGTAAATCGGATATACCTCGCAGAGTCCGGATCAAGGTGAAATTTGTGCAAGTGCAGTGATTGCACCAAGACGTCGAGGTCTCCCTGGTCCAATTGCCAACCCGTATATCGGATGTTCAGACCTTTGAAGGTGCCGATAGTTTCATTTTTGACAGCGCGTCGTTTCCCACGCTTAATAACGCCAAAAAGAGCCGAGCGCAGGTAGATGTTCGGAACACCTCGTGTATGAACAGGCCAGTCCGGAAGGACGGGATGTTCTTCATGATCCCGAATCGTTTGCTGCACCTCCGGTGATAGTCTTTGGAGGATGCCGGCATATCGATCGCTTTCCTGTTCCATGAACTTGTCACCAGCTATGAAGGTTTTTCGATTTTCTTTTACGCCCGGGTTGAGAGATCGTTTGTTCTAATTTTTTCGAGCCGTCCAGGAATCGGTCGAGATCCGCTTTTCGGAACAGTATTTTTCCTTTCTGTTGTCCTGAAGGTCGAGAAAAAGGGATTAAACGTTGTTCAACCGCGAGTCGCCTGAAATGATCGGGAGAGTAGCCGGCATATTCGGCAGCATCCTTCAGGGACATGATTCCTTTTGGCGATTGTTCCCCCTGGATCAGCAGTTGAATGATCCCGACAGCTTGAAGTATCTCAGATTGATTGTTTTCGATGGCAGCCAGCCTGGCATCAATGTCCATAGTCAGAGTCCTGGATACATGAATTTATCGATGGCTTTTCGTTTTTCTTCTGGTGAGCCAAATATCCAGAAGCACCTGTCAATGCAAGTAGCCTCTTGAAGGCGTTCGGCGACCTTTCGCGGACACTCCTTTCTTCCCGCAAGAATATGACACAAGAAGCCAGGACTGATATCGACCAACTCCGCGATTTCTTTTTGCGAGATTGATTTCTTGATAGGTTCCATGACAGATGTTGATATTGCTTGTGCGTTAATTTGTCAAATAAAAAATGAAGGAAAATCGACTTAAGTGTATAATTTCATTGATTAATTGACCTATAGGTAAATAATATACCTATAGGTCAATTAATTTCCAGGCAGTTCCAGGTGGCACTGAATCATTTATGGCAGGAAGAAGTCCGGGGTGGGCAAACACGACTTGCAACTGCCAAGGACATAGATCGCAATTATCTGAATGCTGTCGCCAAGGGTCGCCAGGCAGGATCGAATGAGACTCGGTCCAGGATTGCCGATCATTTTGAAACTACATTCGAGGATATGCTCGCCTTCGGACGTCAAATCCTCATAGAAAATGGTTAGTTGGTCACCGAGGTGATACTAAAGACACTTGAGGTTTTTCGGTAACTTCTGCCCATAGTGATACCCTGATCGGGTCAATTGATGGCTTCTATCAAGCGGTCATTACAAATAAGCAAAATTTTGTATTGAGTACCCACATGATGGCGATTGAATCCCAGGTTGCCTACATTGAGGGGGCATTGTCTGGTGCGAAGACTGTGCCTCTGAGATTGCGTAGCCTCTAGGAGAAGAACGATAGAAGAAAAATGATAGGAGGAAGATTTTGATTTTTTGGTGATAACACAGCTCAGAGAAGTTCATAAAGCTCAACCGTGAGGAGTTCTTATCCTCCGAAGCCTACCAATAGCCCCCTTCTCTTATAAAATGCCGATTTATTTCAAAAAAGGAAAAAGAGGTTCATTTGATTTAGAACAACCGGCAAGCGATAAAGAAAGGTGATTCGTTGGCGAGGAATTATAGCTGCCGAGGTACCTGTTGCAGGTTAGCCCGATGTATCTGAAAATTTAATATTTCATTGGCGATTGTTACGAAAATGTCGCTGATCTTGGAAGGTTTCTTAAGATTTTGTATATTTTCTTAATTCTTATTTGGAGATTTCAATGAACTGAATATGACAAAAAATCATTCTGATTACCCACAATCCTCCGCCAATTTCATCAGCCGCTGGGGTGTGGGCGCGGTTCTCACCGCGACGTATCCGAAGCGGGCTACCATTTGTTTCAGGTCGTACCGTCGATTGAATCGGTAGCAAAACTCAGCAAGGTAGCGCGGAAAATGCTTTTTACTGATCGCATGAAAAGTACCACGCAAGGAGTTTTTCACATTGCTAATAATCGTGTTCACCCATTTGAATTCAAGCATTTCAAAGCTTTTTGGACCACCACCCATGATTATGGCAATATGCTCATGGCCGCTCTCTTGAAAAGCAGTGAAGCATTCAAGGCCATCGGTCACCACATTTCTCTTTGGAGCCAAATGCTTTTGAGCCCAGTCTTTGATCGCTTTCTTAGAAAATGCGTTCACTTGGCTGAAGCGAATGGCGAGTGGATGACCCTTGTCACCTATGGATACCGCTGCGACAAAAGGGATTTTCCTGGTAGCTCCTCTTCCTCGCTTGCCATCGCGCTTTTTGCCGCCCCAATAGGCATCGAGAGGTTTGCTATCATCACGCTCTTTCATAACCTGCTGTGTTTTATTCTTGATCAACAGAGCTGTGTTATATGAAACACCTATTGTGCATTTGAGGCTCAGTGCAGATATGCTGATCTTTGATTGGGTAATGAGATAGATCGCCAGGAACCATGTGGTCAGCGAGAGTTTTGTGGAAGCAAATATGGTTCCTGCAGTAAGAGAGATCTGAGTTCGGCATTTGTTGCATTGAAAAAGTTCCCTGGTGTTCAACAGGCAATACTTTGTGTGGCCACATGAAGGGCAAACAAAGCCCTGCGGCCACCGCCAATGAACCAAGGCGTTGCGACATTGATCTTCCGACCCGAACTGAGACAAGAAACTTTGCAAACTGAGACCTGGCTGAAATTGAATTTTGTTTTTACACATGGTTGCCCCCTCCGTTATAAGGCTTGGAGGTAGGTTACCAGTCGGGGGATATCACAGAGCGAGCCCCCCGAAAAAAATTGGCTTAGTTTCGTACGTAATCAGAAAAATCATTATGCGTATTCCACGCAATCTGGACAGTGATTCCAGTCGAAAGTGGACACTGATTCCACGGGATTCCGGACACCGATTCCAGTGAATTCGGACAGGGTTGTCGGAGCGAAGCGACGCTGTTATTATGTCCTTACTGTGTTCCGGTAATTTATGTCAAGTTCGCTTTCTTTTTTCTCATAGAGTCTCCTTCAAGTTTTATTTTATGAGCACTGTGTACCAGGCGGTCTAAAATGGCGTCAGCCAGAGTCGGATCACCGATCTGTTCATGCCAGTTCACAATGGGCAATTGGCTGGTTACCAGCGTTGATTTGAGATTGTGCCGATCTTCAAGGATTTCCAGAAAATCATGTCTCTGCTCCTGGTTCAACGGCATGAGGCCGAAGTCATCGAGGACAAGCAGGTCTGCCTTGGCAAAAGAGGTCAATAGCTTCAGGTAGCGACCATCACCTTTGGACAGACTCATATTTTCAAAGAGCTTTGTCATTCGCAGGTAGAGAGCGCTGAACCCGTCGCGGCAGGCCTTTTGCGCGAAGGCACAGGCGAGGTAGGATTTACCCACACCTGTGGGGCCGGTGATGATCAGGTTGTTATGATCCTTGATCCATTGGCAGTCAGAGAGTCGGAGTACAAGGGATTTGTCGAGGCCTCTGGGGTGGCGGAAGTCAATATTTTCAATGGATCCATCCTGACGCAGTTTAGCCTTACTCAATCTGGCTTTCATCCGTCGCGTTTCGCGAACCGCCTGCTCATGATCGAGTAGCAGGCCAAGGCGCTCTTCGAAACCGATGTTTTCAAGGCCGTTCATCTGCATCTGTTCTTCCAAAGCCTTGGCCATCCCGGAGAAGCGCAGCGTGGTCAGTTTTTCAAGTGTTGGGTGAAGCAGCATGGCAATTCTCCTTTAATAGGTTGTTGGCTTGTAATAAGCCGCACCACGGATGTTTTTGTGTTTGACCGGCTCTTTTTTATTCTTTGCTTCCGGCAACGGCTTCTGATCAAGGCCACTTTTCAGGATTGATTCTATGCTCCGATATGAGAGTGCGTTGATATTCACGGCTCTTTTGCAGGCTGCCTCCAATCGATTGTCGCCATAGGATTTACCGAGTCTGAGAATTCCCAGCAGTGTTCGATATGCCTGTTGTGGATGTTCCTTTTTTAGTAACAAGAGTTCTGTCAATATGGCGGTCTCGGGGCCGATCCCCACAGCCCACCGTTTGAACCTCTCAGGAGTCCACTCAAGGTACTGCTGATGCTTGAGAGGCATGTGCTCTTTAATGGTTACATGACGCCCACCGGAAACATTACGGAGATGGCTGGCAACCCGTTTGTTGCTGTAAAAACATTCAACAGTATTTTTGGTGTAACGGATATCGAGCTGCTTTTTAACAAGGGTGTGGGGTACAGAGTAGTAAAAACCGTCCACTTCCACATGATAATCAAGATGGACGGTGGCTTTCTTCCAATACGCAAGTTCGTAGGGGGAGGCAGGGAGTTGCTGTAAAGCAGGTTTGTCTATTTCCTCAAACCAACTTTGCCGGGTGCCGGGAAGCTTTTTGAAGGAGTGATTATTCAGTGCTTGCAGTAATTTTCTGATTTCCCGGTTCAGATCCACGAGACTGAAGAAGGTGTGTTTGCGGAGTTTTGCCAGTATCCAGCGTTCCACAAGCAAAACACCGGCTTCTGCTTTTGCCTTGTCCCGTGGTTTTCTGACACGCGCCGGCAAAATCACCGTCTGATAATGCCTGGCCAGATCGTTGTAGCTGGGATTGATCTCCGGTTCGTAACGGCACGTTTTGCTGACACCACTTTTCAGGTTGTCTGGGACAACTGCCTCAGGAACACCGCCGAGATAAGAAAAAGCACGGACGTGGGAACCGATCCAATCTTCAATCTGCTGGCTTAACGTGGCTTCTGCATAGGTGTAATTGCTTGCTCCCAGGACAGCAACAAAGATCTGGGCTTTGTGGATTTCACCCGTCTCACGATCCACTATCCCAACGGTCTGGCCTGTATAGTCTACAAACAGTTTCTCTCCCGCCCGGTGCTCATGCCGCATGACAACATCCAGGTGCGCCGCCCAGTCCCGATAGCTATGGCAAAACCAGCTGTATTGGTAGCCATCAGGGTGTTGCTCTTTGTACTCCTGCCACAACTGGTTCAGGGTAACATGTTTTCGCGATTGCAGTTCCTTATGGACTTCCTGAAAGTCCGGGATAAACCGAAATAAAGCTGGGCGTGACGCTGTTGAAGGGAAAAGCAGTTGTTCCAGAGATGTGTCACTTAATTCGTCCGGCAGCGGCCAACCTAAACCGGCCGCCTCGGCACGGTGCAGATAGTCTCCGACTGTACCCCTGCCCATATCGCAACTTCCGCTGATTTCTCGGATGCTGCGATTGCAGTGATATTTGAGACGCAGTATCTCACGTATTTTCCGCATAGATAACCTCTTTCCTGGCATGACAGCTCTCCCTGAACTATTCGTTCAAAAAGACCCTCTCTACCAATTAGCTCTATGCGTCGCTTACTTTAAAAAACTCCTGTCCGGATTCAAATGGAATCACTGTCCAGATTCGTCTGGAATCACTGTCCAGAATCAAATGGAATCGGTGTCCAGAATCACGTGGAACCGGTGTCCGGTTTGCTCTGGAATTTGCACATTACGTGGCTATAAATGAAACTCAGCAAGTTTTGGCTATTTACACAGCATTCTCACCCGTTCGGGAAGCTGTCGTAATTTTCTTGCAAACTTCCCTGCACTGGCCTGTACTACCCGCCGATTTGGCTGATTATTGTTTATAGTCACAAATCATTATATAGTGGTTATTTGTTGACAAAGACGGATTATTGTTATTTAGTTTTGATAAACAATATACGCTAAACCATGAGCGATCATGGGACGGAAAGTCTACGGAACTTAGGTATCATTAGATTTCCAGTAGTCGTGTTATACCTAAAGTTGGCCGGATTGCCGAATGTAGCCGTCGTAATGGCTGCGTCATTGCAATCCGGCCTTTTTTTGTTTTGATTCGAATTTTCAATATTCTAAATGGTCAGAATATCAATAATATTTAAAGGAACAGATCATGAACAAGCAACATTGAAAAATGATACCCTATGGATTCACCCTGCTATTCACGGCAGCAACATTTAGGAGATGCGCACAACCAGTATCAAACATTATCAGCATACCTGAAATCTCCAAATCGGATTCAGTTACATTAAGAGATTTTCGTTCTGAAAACGAAAAAACAGGCAAAATATTCAGTTTATTTATAACTAGCGACGCCTATGTGATTAACAGAGAAAGGGGGGATATTCTGGATCCATCTATGCCTCGGATTCTGCAACATCGAGTTTACGAAAAATTTGGAACTTCCGCCACCACTCTTGAATTGACAGTTTACCATATGGTGGTCTATGGAAACATTTAATCGCAACTGAAAAGGGGCGTCCTTTGGGGCACTCTAGCAGATCCCCTTGGGACAGTAGCCGCAGCAAGCTCGACCGACAACACTACTGCACCTAATTCGTCAATAGTTGATCCAGTCATGTTAGAATCAACGGTTAATGATGAGTATAAACGTTGGCTCTATAATGAAAAGGAGAACCCAAATAGAGCTAATGGTTTGATTACTTATATCAATGCTGAAATTAATAGCAAACGAGTATGCATTAAAATTCAGCATTTTTCCTGACTAAAAGGAGAATGAATTATGGCAATGACAGATATCGAAATATTTGAGAAACTCTTTACGAAATTAGGCGCTGCTGTTTCAGTTGGTGAAACGACGGCAAGTGGGGGGGAGGGCTTTTTAGTTTTGGCTAATCCCGGCATATTAATTGATCCTGGGGTTGATCTTACTGATAAATCAGATCAAAGAGATCTTTCATTAACCCTAGATAGGGTGCTTGCCCCCAACTGGATATACCAACCGAGAGAAATGCAAATGCACTCTCTTTACTATGATTTTCTATTATATAGCGAAAGTCCTATAGTTACACTCACCTCGAAACAAAAGGAACAATTAGAATATGCGAAAAAGATAATTTATGCCAATAATGGTGATTATTCAGATACTTTCCTTGATTACAGAAAATACAAAACTATATTAAATGCAGCTTTCAAGGCCATAACTGATATTGAAAGAAGCGGAGAAGAGCCAGATGATGTAATTTGGGATCAATTAGAGAACGCACAGCAAGATTTCGCCCTCCAGGGAAATGCCGGAATCGTCGAGCCAGCAATAATAACTCTTAAAAAATTAGAGGCACTTGAATCGAATGCTTGGCAAACACGAATGTTCGATCTTTACGAAAAGGGAATGAATAGATTAGGTGGTGAAACATATCCAGACCTGAGATTTTATCCTCGATATGATCAATGGACTGATGAAAAGAGGCAATGGAGCTCTCTCACCTTAAATGAAAAAGACCTAGAGAAAACAACGACCACCAGTCACACAAAAGTCGGAGGAGGAGCTGGCGCAAGATGGGGCCTATGGCATGGTAGAGGAAATTACTCACAAGAAACAATAAAATTAAGTGAGGAAATCGAGGCAACCTCATTCAATATAAAAACTGAACTACTTCGGGTTGAAATTATAAGGCCTTATCTCGATACGAAAATATTTTATAGTGATGCATGGCAATTTGTTTCATCAGGCTTTCCATATAAAGAAAGGCTAGTCAGCGATGGAGCCGATGCTGCTGTAGGCACAGCACCTAAAGGTTTAATGCCTTTTGTTCCAACAGGACTACTTATCGCAAGAAATACATCTATTACAGGATCATGGTCCAAGGACCTTCATGATTATTTTGAGAAAGTAACTCAGGGAGGGATGAAAGTAGGTTGGGGTCCATTTTCTGCTAGTGGAAATTACTATAACCGGGAAACAAGAGATTATATAAAAGCTAGTTCAGCAAACGCAGAATTAACAATATCATCACCACAGATTATTGGATTTTTTACTGAAGTACTACCAAAATCACCTAACCCTCATCCAGATTATATATTTCCATCGGATAGAAACCCTTTGATCCTGTCAGGACAAAATCTCTTAGATGCTGCAGCTGCAAAAATAAAATTGAGAAAAAAATGTTAATATAATTTTTCTCAATACATACACTGCTTGCTCGTAATAATTCCGCATAGCAAGCAGTGTACAATTTTTAAATCAAAATCTAAAGAGAATAGATCTTAGGAGATTAATTGTGAAACTAATCACAACACTGTCTTTAATGTTTATCTTAATTTTTGGTGGGGCAAACGGTATACCTGCAAATGAACTATGTTTTCAAACTGGAATACTAATAGGCCAGGATTCTATAGCCAAAGATAGCGAAAATTATATTTTATCAAAATTAGCTGATTATAATTATTTCAAAAAAAGTGGAAAATTAAGTGTTACATACACTAACCTTATTGAATCAGCCAGCTGGGCAATTAATATTCTTAATGACAATCAAAAAAAATTACTAAAGGAATCTATTGAATTTTTATATCTTGATTTTGAAAATAAAATTATTAGCGAAATATATCAAAATTATAAACAAGCAATAATAAAACTAGAAAAATTAAATGAAGAACTAAGCCAAACACAAGACGAGGATATAATAGCAGACTTAAAAACACAAATTGAGGAATTAGAAAATGACCTAGATATTAAATATCAACGCTCAAAAATAAAATCTTATGAAATGATCATCTCGAAATATAACATCCCACCATCAAGTATAAAAAATATTTACTTAAGCCAATTAGAATCATATAAAACTGAGCATTCTGATGGTACATTTTATCATAAAGTCAACAGTGATGTCGAGTTGATTGATATAATAACACGAAGTGAAGGATGGGAAAGTACATTAATACCTGTAAATAAAATATATGTAATCAAGAATAATAATATATCAAGTCCCATACCTTGCGATAGCACCTATAACAGTACCATTTCAATTGAAAGTGAAATAAACCTACCAACAGGAGCGAATCTTTCATACAAACACAAAGATATATTCATTACTTTACCTTGGTTGGAGCTCGGTTTTTTCATGCTCGATACTTGGTATTTGAAGGACAGATCACATGTTGGGATCGTATCAGACAATAATCCAAAAAACGATTTCACTAGTAACGAGATATTACCTGCAATACCTGTAAAAATTACAATCGCCAAAGATTCAATCTTACAAACTAAGCTCTCTAGAGAAATCATTAAAAAAATATTTTCAGAGCACGAATCGGGCAATACTATTGCAGTCGAAAACATTGCATTTTCGGGTGATACATTCCTTGCAAAGGACAAACAAAAACCAACTATCAACAACAATCTACTGCAAATGCACTTACCTCAAGTAATAAAAATTTCATTGGAAAGCACTCATCTATCACCTAATCCCAGCAACAATTACGAATGGTGAAGACGTGAAAATAAAATCCACGTGCTTTCTAATTTTATCAATATTTATATCTTTTATTTGTTCTTGCTCAAAAGTAGCTAAAATTAATATCATTGAACCCATCTCACCACCGAATATTTCACATGCCCCAACTGAGTATATTTACATTTTTCCACGATTGATACTTGAAAATGATTCAGAAACAAATGCCGTAATTAACCATATAGCAGATAGGTTCATTGATAAATATAACAATATCAAGTGGTCTAGAACATTTTCAGATTCATATATAACTCAATTTCAAAAAACTATCCATCTCCAACATAAAACCAGTGATTTCGACAGTCGTCGAATAAAAGAAGCAAAAAGCCATTTGATAAATGACAGCGGTTACACTGATTCTTTTAAAATGTATTTGTCAGCAAAAAGAGATTACTTAATATCCTACAGAAAAGAAAAAAACCGCTTTCTTTATTACTACCCTCTTAATTTTGACAACCCAGCTTTACGTCCAGCCCCCGATAAGTTAACTAAAACATTAGATTATTATCTATTTTCGAAACCAGAAATTCATCGAGATGCTGTCCTGTTCTTAGAATCATTTGAAAATTCTAGTTCTAACCTTTTAACAAGAGAACTAAAAATAATTTATAATTTAGATCACTTAAAACTTCATTCATACCTTCCAGCAATAAATACAATATGGAATGATAATGCTTGGATTGATTGGGCCTTTGTATCAGAAAGCGATCATTCAACATGCTATTCAGCTCAATTATTTTCTCTTAGAATATTAAGAAATTGGGTAAATCACTCAATAGTTGTCTCTAATCAATACGAAACATTACCCGGACTCAAAAGCCCTTGGCAAAACGACATTTACCCTTCAAAATATGTAACAAAATTAGTACTGGTGAAAAATCTTAAAAAAGCTCAACCCTCAGCTTGTCAATTAACTGGTGAAAATAAGTATTTCTACTCAAAAAATCACCAAAATTACATTAACTTTGCCACTCAACAGACTGTAACAACTCCACTATTGTTTATGTTAGAAACATCTTCTATTTGGAAAATTAATGAATAAAATCAATTTTCAGCCTTTTGTATTTATTCATTGCGTTTTTCTAGCTTTTACGTTTTCGTTTGTTGAAATCGCAAGTGGTCAGCAATTTTCTTTAGCTCTGCCCCAAATAGGCCAAAGAACCAACCCTATATTCAGATCGTTCGGTTTGCCTATTTTTATTGATAAGTCATCTTCTGCTTCTATTAAAGAAACTGAAATGTTATTGGGTCAACTGATCGATGAATCAATTGGTTGGGATACAAGCGGCGATATCTTACCAGGAATAAGGTATAGTGATTGGTATTTTTTAATGCTTAACATTCCAGATCTCATTTCCATAAGTGAAGGTGATATTTATTCATCTCATATTTATAACGATTGGAACAAAAAATTATTCTCGTTTCAATCCTCTCCAGGATCACTTCAAATTCGTTCTGGAAATCTAATATCTTACATTGATCTTTACAATCTCAGGAAGGCGAGGAATGACCAGAATAAAGCTGATTTCGATTTATTAAATGGTTTTTTCTGGACTCATATAACCAGGAATTTAGAAATTGAAAAATCAATTGAAGGAATGATGTATAAATTGTTAGGTGGAACAGGGGAGCATATTTATTTATCAAAAAAATTATACCTTCGAAATCTTAGAAATGGAAGAGCACAGTTTTCTCTTAATTTGAGTCAAGGTTTTTCTATCGAACTTACAGATCTTAAAAAATATATTCACTCTACGAATTACGGGAAAACTTTCAATAAGATGACTATTATACCCATCCGCTCTAATTGGCTAGACAAGAAGTTGGTTAGTTATTTTTACCACTCTATATATGATTTGGAAGGACAGATACTTAACAAAAAGATGATGACACTTACAGACAACTTAAGTAAAACCGCAGGCATTCCAATTCACTTTTTTCTTGAAAACATACCTTCTTACCTTGTAATAGGAGAAACTATTAATAGTCAATTCGCTATCGGATTTTTTATCTCAAGTTTTTCAGATACTCTGCAACAATAGCCTTAACTATAATAACAGTGTTTTATCAAACCACCTTTTAAAACTTGGGGTTGTGGTCATTAGGCTGACAACCCAAGTTTTACTGCTGGGTAAACCCAAGTAGACGCTTCCTGAATATACGTAATTCTCGATTATGCATGAAAGTGTTGTTTTATTAGAGTGTATTCGGTCCAAGTTTTGCCATAATAGATCAAAACATGAGTAAGCCTGAGTAACCAAGTTAAATACCAACAGAGGAGATTTTTGATTATCTAATTAAAATAACAACGATTTTGTTTGATTCTGTTACTCTTCTTTACTCATGTTTAATCCTGAAAAATGGCCCGGTACGCACTGAAAATCCGTTGGTTAATTTTTTGCGACCAACCTCAAAGAATCATTTTACCAATTCTCTTTTTTGCTATCGATTCGACTGTGTTGATCTGAGGCGAGACTCTGGGTGGAAATACAGTTAAGATTATCACCTACTCTCTATCTGTATCTGTATTAGATTTTGGTACCTGTCCGACATTTTAACTGTATATACGTTGTACAAAACCTTTAGAGATCGAAGGGGAAAGCAAGTGATTGCAGGAAATTAAAATTTTCTTCTTGGTGGAACAAAAAAGGAACAAATTGCACTCTAATTAATTTTATGTACAACAATATCTATTTGTTACACAACAAACAGAATTGGACTTCGAATCCGGGTGTCGGGGGTCCGAATCCCTCCGGGTGTACCAATACATTCAAGCACTTATTGCCTTAATGCTTTAAGTGCTTTTTTCATTTCAGTCAATTTGTCCCGCTCCTGTCCCGCTTTTTATTTTTCTAATGCGATAAACCGACCGGCTCAACAAGTCGCCGCCAAACTCTCACTTCCTTGCCGGTTCAGGCAGACTTTCTTTCCCATCAATGCGTTTTTTTGTCATCTCGACAGATAAACTTGACTTTAGTTCATGTTTGCCATTATTGTGTTGATATGGAATTCAACCCGGCAAAAGAGCTATCCAAGGATGCTGCAGCAACATTGATCCGCGATATTGTCGAGAATGGGACGCTGATCATTTCCCGACATGCAAAAGAGCGTATGGCCGAAAGAGGTTATACTACTCAGGATGTGGAATTCATTCTCACGCATGGCAAGGTCCAATCAAGCGAGTTTGATAAGCTGACCGGCAACTGGAAATACAGGTTTCATGGTGATGACCTCGATGGTGGAACGGGTACGGTGATTGTCGCTATTACCAGAAAAATGCGCTCGATAGTAATAACGGTGCTGGGGTAGGAGGAGAGAGATGGAAAAATGCTACACTTGCGGTGAGGCCCTCGAAGTCGTCAAAGATCAACCCTATGAATATACAGAATGCGGGCTGAATGTAACCTTATTGGGAATAACTCAATATCGGTGCCGGTCGTGTGGTGAAGAATTCGCCGCCATTCCCAGTCCTCAGAAATTGCACAGGGTAATTGGTGTTGAGATCTGCCGAAACAAGAAGGCTCTTCTGGAGCCTGAGGAGATAATTTTCATACGTAAAGAACTACGATTGAAAGCCAAAGATCTTGCCCGAATACTTGGTGTTTCAGATTCCGTGGTGTCTCGGTGGGAAAACGGCAAGGCGATTATCGGCGAGGGCAATGACCGGTTGTTGAGATCAATCTTTCTTTCCAATGCACTACCATATTCAGCTGAACACGAATACACTCCGAGTATGTTGGATGTTCTCAGGGATCTTCCCTTAAAACGTAAAGAAATTGAGCAACCGACAACCATAAAATTGAATCCCCAGGAATGGCTGCTGCTTGATGCTGCATGCTGAGTGCAGACCTTCCTAAACGAGCAATCGGAAACTGGTCGCTTTTCCGTTCAGATACAATTGACTCTCGGTGAAAAACTCGTTGGGCAGTTCGGGCATATCCTCGTAATCGAAGTTTCCGGCTTGATGAGCATCAACCTTCTTCAAATTGCTGTTTATATGCCCGCTGCTCGTAGACAAACCGCGGGAAGGTCTTCTTCCGTGCACTCGGAAAAGGTCTCGCGCCAATGGATGGAGTGGTATTACAGCAAAGCCCGATAATCAACACCGAGCACCTCAGCAAAGCGCTTTGCCATCTCCTTGCCGATAACGCGCTTGCCGGTCTCCATCTCGGAGATATGTCGCTGAGGGATGCCGACTTTCTCAGCGAGTTCTCTTTGTGTAAGATCTTCCCTTGTCCGGTATGCCCGAAGGGCAATGGTTGTTTCTTTGCCGATAAGATCCGGAAAGACTTCCGCCAGGAAGTAGGTGCGTTTTCCTCCTTCCTCTATTTCCCTCGCGAACTCCTCAACCTTTGCCGCGTTCTTCCGGTGAACCTTAAGCTGCAGGGTTATCATGTCGTTCTCAGTATGGCGCTTTTTCGTGGGTTCCTGCATAAATCACCTCAATGAATCGGATCTTTCCTTTATCCTCCCGCCAGACTGCAACATAGCAGGGTTTGCCCTTCTTTAGGTGGCAATGGTGCCGGTCATCGGATAGCTTTGAATAGTTCGGCCAATCGCCCCTTACCGGTCCGGCTGCACCCATTTCCAGGGCCAATTGAAAGAGTAGCTCGCGAACCCTTGCGGGAAGCTTGTCAGCTTGCTTCTTTGCCTTGCCGGTGAACTCGACTGTCCAAGTCATATTGTATACCTAATATTAGTATCAAGCAAGTGTTCAATTCATCCGCTGCAAAGGAACAACTTTTTTACCGTTGGCCTATCCAGGTGAAAGATTGTTCAACAGGAAGCAGCCAGGCTTTCGCTCACCAGTCTATTTAAACTGACGTTCCTCTCAGCTGCTTTAATAGCCAGTGCCCGATGGGTGTCAGCGGTTACTCTCACCTGAAACTTCCCGCTGAATTTCTTGCTTGCGAGTGGTTCAGGAACATTCTCACCGTTGGCGGCAAGATCTTTCACCACATCGGCCACAACCTGCCGTATTCCCTTCAAGGCATCTTCCAGGCTTTGATCAAGCCAACTCAGACTTGGAAATTCAGCACATAGGCCGATATACTCGCCATCCTCTTCCGACCAAGTAACCCGGTATGTGTAATGATCATGGTCTAACATGGTCCCCTCCTATTTTTTCAGTTTTTCGATTGCTTTTAGTACTTGCCGGACTTGATAAAACTTTGCTTTCCCCTTTCCGTCTTGAATATTTACCCTTGGATCGCCCGGCCATGGGGTCTTATAGATCCGATGGCTTGTTCCATTTTGTCGAGCCTCACCAAAATAATGATCACAAACCTTGCAAAGGTCAGAAAACTTGACGTTAGCGGAATTTTCACGCATTCCTTTCAAGATTTCGTCTATTTTATCCATGACGATATAGTATCAATAGTGATACTGAATGTAAAGAGAGAGGGAGGAAAAAAATCTTCGGGTGAATGACAGCACGTTTATATGTTTTGAATTCTCAATGCCGCTTTCTTTAAAGTAGACTCGGAAAGATGGCTGTACCTTTCCGTAAGTTTCAGGTCAGAATGTCCGAGCAATTCTTTCAGGTGAAAAGGATTGATTCCGTCCATTGCCAGCCAAGAGGCGAAAGTGTGGCGCAAGGTGTGGAAGGTGACACGCTGTCGCCGGTCGGCAACGCCTTCATTGAATTTCAACTCATCTACGGCCCTTTCGAACGACTTGGATATCCCCAACGGGTAGCGAATTCCCACAATGTTTTCTCCCCCTCCCCTACTCTCCTGGCCACACTACCTGCCCTGATGCAGGTTCAAGACGAAACAACTTTCTGCACTTGATAATTATCTATGAAATCCACTAATAAAGTATGGATTTCCAATAATATGTTCCAACTGGAGTGGATTATACTTGAATAAATACTTTGTAGAACATAATATAGCTATGTATTGCATTGAATTAATTCAAGCAGGATTCCTATGAAACATGCAGCGTTTTTCCGCAAACATCCGGTGTTCACAGGCGAGGAACTGGATACCTACATGTCGACTATGGGGGAAGTAGGCTCCAGGGCCAAGGAGTCGCTCCTGACGTATCACAGAAAGTCCGGACATCTCATTCCTATTCGACGTGGTCTCTACGGTGTAATTCCACCGGGTGCATCCGGAAACCTATCCGATAAATCCCTATCTGGTGGCGGCTAAGTTGGCAGGCGATGCAGTCTTGTCCCATCATACAGCTCTGGAGATATACGGCCATGCCTACTCAGTACGGGAAGAGATCACCTATTTGGCGTCCCATCCTGTGGCCCGATTCTCCTTCAGATCCCATATCTTTCGCGGCGTGAGGTTTCCGCGAGCACTCTGCTCGGTGAAGAAAGAGAATTTCGGTGTAAATACGGTTGATCAGTCCGGCCTGGAAGTGCCCGTTACCTCACTAGAGCGAACTCTGGTGGATGTCTTGGACCGACCCGATCTGTCCGGCAGCTGGGAGGAAATATATCGTTCCCTGGAATCCGTTCAATTCTTCGACCTCGATAAGGTGGTGGAATATGCCTTTCTCCTCGGCAACAAAACGACGACCGCAAAGGTTGGTTTCTTTCTGGAACAGCATAGTGAATCGCTGATGGTAGCGGAAGACCATCTCAAATCACTGGCAAACAATCTTCCTCGTCAACCACATTATCTGGAAAATACCATGCGCAGGCCCGGAAGGCTCATAAAGAGATGGAACCTTGTAGTGCCAGTTGAAGTACTCCAACGAACATGGGGGGATCTCGGCCTTCAACACCTTTAAAAGAAAAAAGCTTTATGATGGTGCACTTTCCAGCAAGATGGACAATCCATTGAATAATTATTCATGGCAGGAGTTTGAGCTCCTGATTGGCGAGCATTTCCGCCGGCAAGGCTATAGCGTTGAAGAGACCAAAGGTGGTGCCGATGGAGGCGTTGATCTTATCCTCAGGCGGAGTGGGGAAAAACACCTGGTCCAATGCAAACAATGGAAAGCCTATAAAGTCGGGGTGAAAATTGTCAGAGAATTACTTGGGGTTATGGTCGGGGTTGGTGCGACCGGTGGTTTTGTCATAACCTCAGGGGAATTCACGAAGGATGCTTTGGCCTTTGCCAATGCTAACAATATCGTCTTGCTGGATGGCAAGGCCCTGCACAGGATTATGCAAGCACAATCGAAGCAATCGGTTATTCCCGCTAAGGCAACGGCTACCCCGTTTTCTCAACCTGATAATTTATCAATCCCTATCCATGAGCAACACCCAACTTGTCCAAAATGCGACAATGCCATGGTATTACGAGTAGCGAGACAGGGGAGTAAGGCTGGCGAGAAATTCTGGGGGTGTTCAAAATTTCCGGCGTGTCGGGCAGTCATTCCCTTTAAATAATAGGATAAATCTGCTTTTTTGGTCTATGACCCTTCCATGGGCGGTGATTTTGTTGTCCCCATACTTGAATGTGTGATAATTTCGATGTTGACCATGATGACAATCGTTTAAGCTCTCCTTCGAATATCATCCAGATTGGAGAGCTATACGTTTTCATCTTTCATATAATTTGTGGAAGCAGAGATGAGATACACAAAATACCATGCCATAGGTAACGACTACATCGTAATAAACCCGGCAGAATTGCATGACGATCTCAGTGCCGACATCATTCGTCTGATTTGCCATCGGAATTACGGGGTGGGATCCGATGGGATCCTTCTTGGCCCCTTGGAGAGCGATTCTTGTGACTTCGGGCTGAAGATTTTCAATCCGGATGGAAGTGAAGCGGAGAAGAGCGGAAATGGTCTGCGCATCTTTGCGCGCTCCCTTTGGGATCAACGCCTTGTCGGCAACCGTCGTTTCTCCGTCGAAACCGCAGGCGGTGCCGTATCATGCGAGGTCAGTCCCGACGGCAAGAGCGTGACGGTTCAAATGAGTGAAGTGAGTTTTGATAGTAAAAAGATCCCGGTTGTGGGTGAACCTCGTGAAGTACTGAACGAGGAAATCGAGATTGATGGCCAGATATTGAGATTCTGTGCGGCAACTATCGGCAACCCGCATTGCGTCGTTCTCTCGGACAACCCAACACCGGGTGAGGCGCGTCGTTTTGGTCCTCTGCTTGAGGTTGAACCTCGCTTCCCCAATCGGACCAACGTCCAGTTTATGAAGGTTGTGGATCGCAACAACATTCAAATTGAGATTTGGGAACGTGGAGCTGGATACACCCTTGCATCCGGCAGCAGTAGTACAGCCGCCGCTGCCGTTGCTCACAAACTGGGGCTTTGCGATGCGAACATTACTGTTCACATGCCGGGCGGAGATATCCACGTTCAGTTCAGCAACGGTTTCTTTGCCACCATGACTGGCCCCGTAACGAAGATATGTGATGGCACAATGGCAGACGAGATGTTCGAGGAGAGATTCTAACAAGCCGGATGTAGGCGATGGATTACAGCTGGGCCTGATCAACAGCGTTACGAAAGTCCATATATCTATTGATCAGTCCAGAACATTTGGAATTATGTTAACCACGATAGCGATCACTCATATAGTCACTAGTTAGCCCTTTCCACCAGCTCAACCGGAGCTCTTATGAAACTCAACGATTCAATAGATTTGGCCATTGAAAATGTTCTCAAAGAAGGAGTTACTGACGTCGAAGTTTTTACTCGTCCATTTGAACTAGATCTGCTCAAAATTCCAGGTGTAGCAAAAGAAGTAAAAGCTTCTATAAAATCAGCCCTAAATACCACCGCTATTAGGGATATGGGATTCAACCCAATTAGTCATATTCTTGCGCCCAAAAAAGAGTTTTTTGATTTCAGAAAATGCGCAATCATACAGCTTCTTGATGAACTTAAATTTCTTTCACTTGTCCTACAGGTGGCACAAGCCATCGAGATTGGAAGAGTTAATAAGAGCAAAAACATTGTTTTTTCTTATCGATTCAAACCTGATGGCGGTTACCTATTTGACTCTAAATATGGGTTCACGGCATTTCGACAACATGTTTCGAAGAAATCAAAACAAAAAAATATCAACGTAGTTGTTTCTTGTGATATTTCAAATTTTTATGATCGCATCAATTTACACAGACTCGAGTGCATTCTTGCTTCTTCCGACAGGATCGACAAAAAAATTGTGAGCCAAATCAATGAACTCCTATTGTTTTGGTCAAATCGCGATTCATATGGATTGCCCGTCGGATCAAACGCAAGTCGAATATTAGCGGAAGCTGCATTAATTGAAGTCGACAACTACCTATTATCGCACAAAATATCCTACTGTCGGTTCGTTGATGATTTTCGTTTGTTTGCTCCCGACGCCGCCACTGCACATCGATGGCTTGCAATGCTTGTAGATAAATTGGCCAAAGAGGGCTTATTCCTAAATACTAGCAAAACCGCCATTAAAGATGTCTCACAATTTTTGGAACCACTAAGCCCTGAAGAAAATTCTCCTGAAAATACTGACACAGAGGATCTCTCCGCTCCATCAGAAACACTGCTTCCGCTCATTGAAAGTGATGAAAAGATAGACCCCGTTAAAACTGAAATAGGAAAAATCATTCGAGGTTATTCGGGCTTAATCCCTACAAAATTTCGAGCACTTACTGATACCGAACAAAAAACACTTTTAAATAAAGACATTTCCGAATTAATTTCCTTAATCACAGATAATATCTTGATTGAACCCAAGACTATTACATTAACAACAAAAGTCAGCGTTGCGCAAGCAAACCCAGCAAGCCTAATAACACTAATGGGCAACCTTCGCAAATTCCCACAATTCATCCCCTATGTGATAGATGCGGCAACTAAGCATGAGGCAATGTTTACTAATGAGCATGTCCTGCAGATCCACGAAATCTTGAAACCTTGGCTAAAACGAGAAACAGCCCCTGAGTTTGTATCCATATATGTGGCCAAATTTTTCGGCACTAGTAAATTTTCGAGCAAAGAAATCCTATTTGAATACTTTCGCAACCTCAAACGAAATGACGGCAATTATATTGGGCGTTCAATTCTTGAGCACTTAGAGTCGCTCGTGACAAGGAGCGAGGTGCTCGAAATACGTGACTACTACACCAGAGCGGATTCTTTAGAGAAACGCCAAATAGCCAAAATGGTAGATCGACATCTAACAGAAGGCGAAAAGCGTCCCTTCTTTAAAAATGCATTATCACAAACGCAAGACCTTTTTCTTAAGCACATCCATGGATTCCATAAATTGGGGGCGACAAATTAGTTAGGTATATACTTAGCCAAACCACTCAAGAGTTGAGCAGAGACTGTAGGAAACGCACAAGGCGGTGGTCACCAATGTGATTAGCCCGAGGCCGACACCGTCACTTGAGATCGTATCATGTTGAATCTTTTCAAAAAGAGGACATATGAATTCAGCAGTTAGACAGGAATTCTTTCGATGGATTGCAAGTACAGGTACTTTAGGACTAACCGACTATGATCTGAAATTACTCAATTTATTCAGCTCTAACTTCGAAATATTGGAGCCCCTTGGAACGGCCAAAGGGAGCAACAACAGAGCAGCTAAACTGAACGAACTGGTACAAAAGCATCATGAAACCCTGTCAACAGATCTCCCTGCTATAAACAGCCAGCAAGCTTCCAACACAGAACGATTCGATCGGATAACCGAGTTGAATATCGGTCCATTCAGAGGTTTTACTGTAAACGAATCTTTCACATTCGAAAAAAAATACACCTTCATGTATGGGCCTAACGGCAGCGGTAAATCAAGTTTTTGCGAAGGACTCGAATATGCCCTTCTGGGGGGCATTGAAGAAGCAGATGTTAGGAGAATTGGCCTTGCCGAGTATATTAAAAATTATCAAAAAAACAGCGCCGTACCACCTGTTGCATATAGCGTAAACGCTGCTCAACAAAAAATAGCTATTTCTCCAAACCAAGCCCTCTATCGTTTCGCGTTTGTCGAAAAAAACCGGATAGACGGTTTCGCACGAATAACTTCAACTACTTCAAGCGCACAGAAAAGCCGAATTGCCACACTCTTCGGTCTTGATGCATTCAGTACATTCGTGGATGGATTTACGGATGATATTGATAAATACATAATACCACCAAGTACAAAAGCTGATAAATTTAAAGCTGAAAGCCAGAAATACGAAACAGACAAAACACGCATTAACACAATCAATTCTGACCTCTCGGATAACGCGGGAATGCTCGGCACCTTACTCAAGGAGGTCGCTCAGAAAGATGTCGCAACCGCAGAAGCTCTGAGAGTGTTCCTTTCCGGGATCGACGGTGTTTCGGGGCATATCAACGAACTTCAAAAGCAAAAAGCAGAACAACTTCCCTTAGACCTAAAAACTGATCTACTCGATTCACTACCAATCGTTCTTTCACATTTGAATTCGTCACTTCAAACAGTAGACAAAGATTTAAACGAGCTTTGTGCCCTGTCGGCAGATGTCAATTTCAAAGACCTTTACGATGCAATTGATTCAATCAGCAAAATACCAGATAACGATGTCTCATTTTGTCCTGCATGCAAGACACCAATTTCGCAGGTTGTAATAAACCCTTATGAAAAAGCCATATTGGAGCTGAAAAAACTCGGGAGCCTGTCTGAACTTCAATCACGTATTCCCGAAACGTGCAATTTGATCTCCGGTGATGTCAGAACTGCTATCTCAAACATAAAATCCATTAACGAGTTGTGCACAAATTCCAGTTTTTCTAAAACTCAACTGTCGTCACTGTCTGAGTTTGTTTTCACGAACATTTCTGACATTGAGAATTGGAAACCACGACTCGAAACAGAGCTAAAAAAGCTTGAAAACTGCTCATCACTTTTAGATGAAATACGACTATCTGTTCATAGTTACAACACGACATTGGCAGCGAAAAGAGAAAAACAACTCACCATTGACACTGAATTACAGAAATTCCAGACTTTCAACACCCGCCTTCTTGAATTATGCGCCAAAGAGAACACACTTATTAAAGAAAGGGAGGCAAAGCAAAAAGAAACCAGTGAATTCGAAACAGCCAATGCCGATAAAATAAAGGAAATCGAGGAAGAGAAAAAGAAGTTAACAGTTCATGAGCAATACGCGGCTGCATATAAGAGATTGATATCACACCTGAAAAAAACTCGCGATCAACTGCCATCCAAGCTCTCCGAAGGCCTTTCGCAGAAGGTCAAGGAATATTACAACACAATAAATACTCATGACCCAGATTTTGAATTACTGAATTTGCTAACCCTTCCGGCAACTCCCGGTGCAAAACTTGAAATCAAATTCAAAGGCGATGATCGAGTTCATGATGCTCTCCTCGTTTTGAGCGAAGGGCATATAAAAGTCCTTGGGCTTTCGATTCTTTTGGCAAAAGCAGTAAATGAGGATCTTGGCTTCCTGATTTTCGATGACATCGTGAATGCTATTGATGACGACCATCGAGGCGGCATTTCAGAGCTGCTTTTAGGTCATGCCGATTTAAAAAACCGGCAACACATTTTGACCTGTCACGGCGAAACATTCATCAATAAACTCGAGCATAAACTCGGAAAAACAGAGGCAGGCAAGAATGTAAAATCTTATCGCTTTATTCCTGCCGACACCCAAACAACACGAGGTGTTCAAGTTACAATTGGGGATTCAAAGCACTACATCCTCAAAGCGAAGGAGGCGCTTGTAAAAAATAGTTTAAAAGATTCAGCTACAGATTGCCGTAGAGCCGTTGAAAGTGTTTCATACCAACTATGGAAAAAGCTCGACAAGCAACTAAAAATCAACCTAAAGGTTACAATGCGAGCTCCAGGTGTCCTTCCTGATATTGCCACCGTTGTAGACAGTTTGATAAAAGAGCTTAAATCGATCACAGGCACTGATAACCTTCGTAACCATATGACTGCTCTGAAAGAAAAATATCCGTGGAGCCTTCTCAATAAAGGCGTTCATGAAGATGAGGACCAGCCCGAGTTTGAACGTAAGGATATAACAGAACTTATTGCGCTGATTGAATCTGTTGAATCAGAAGTTCTATCCTTCAAGCTTTCATCACCAGGTTTAGCAAAATGAGGGAACAGATCATCAACTACAATAAATTTCCTCAGATAAACTTGTGGTTTTCAAGTTTCCAGAATCAAACTATCTCCTCTCGATCTTAACAAGCAGCCGGTGACCACATTGCGAGCAAAAACAACCGAAACTAAATCCCAGTGCAGATCAATTGTGATTCACAATCAACCGGTGAACCATTATTTCCGTCATTAAGCATTTCGGTATAAAGCAATAGGAAGCGTGCATGCCCAGCACAGAAAGCATTTTTGACCAGACATATGAAAAATATCTCGCCCAATTACGAGAACTATCCCTTGCCGCAATTGCGCCGAAGATCGGCGCGGATTATTCCGATAAACGATTGCGGATAGCCCTATTTGACAGGGTCTTTGAGGTCTCTTCCTCCGGCATTACCGGGCAGGACGGCAGACGGCCGAGTTACGATGTTTGTGTGATCCTCAGCAAATATCTGCTCCTTTTTACAGAGTCTCCAGAGCGTCAGGGGGATTGGGTGTCTTTCCGAGATTTCAAGGATTCGAGACCATTGCACAACTATTTCGCCAACGAGGTGGAACGAGCTATCGCCACCCATTTTTCCGGGAGGATCAATGCATTAAAAATGGCTTGCGAAAGCATCAACGGCTACCCGCCGGATCTCCAAGTCTCCTATGATCTGACGATGCAGTTTGATGCGCTACCGAAGCACTCCATCATTTTGCTGGTCAACGATGCGGATGCCGAGTTTCCAGCGCAATGTACCGTCCTCTTCCCCGCTTATTTTGATGCCTGTTTGGACGCAGAATGTATCGCTTTGGTTGGATTTCAGCTATTCAGCAGGTTGAAGCAATTCGCCGCCCGGTAGGCAGAGTCTTCTTAAAGGTAAACCCATGAGCAAAAAACTTTCCCGCAAATTATTCCGAGCCAAAAGACCAAAATCGTTGAAAGGTTTCGATCCATCTACCCTGCTGATGACAATGACGGAAGAACTATTCCAACCAGCGCGCATCTATTACGATGTGTATGACCAAGTTGCTTTGCAGAACATTTTCCTGGATCTGAAGTGCATGGAGTATGATGATCAGAAAAAACGTTGGGTCTGGCATTATTCAGATGAGGCCAAGGCAATTCATTTCCAGCGTTCCTGGTCAGAACTCCCCAAAGAAACCCACCCCCTGATTATTGGTTCCTTATATGCACCTAAAGAAAATCAGATGTACATTGATGTCAATTCCTTTGAGAGGGTGCCTGCGGCGATACGCTTTTACAGCGACCGAATCGATCGAAAAATTGCAGAAGTGACACACATGCAGCTTTACAATAAAATTTCGCGGGTAAGAGATGGCATACCAGAGCACCATAAGCTTTTTGAAGAAATACTCAGCCATCGTCCGGATCCGGATGCCGAGATGCATGCATTAATTACTGAGGCGAAAGAATCAGGCAATCTTGAAAAGATTCGTGACCAGATTTTCAAAGAACAAGCTGAAAAAAGTAAGGACAAGATGGCTACCATCGAAACCATGAAGGTATACTATGATATTGGTGATGAGGAAGACTGCTTTGAAACTATCCAGGGTGCTTTGAAAATGCGGACCGCTGTCGCTTTGGAACATGATCGTGGCAATACAGATTTCACGTTCAGCGACTTTTTGAATAAGGCCTTTAATCTCAATGAGTAAATAAAAGTCGATTTGCTCCGCTCTATCACTACCTGGCCGATTCCGACTCCTCTCGCGGGACAGCAAGGGCTACTTGATTTGTAATAGCTATTGTGTCGTTGGTATCGTGCAAGGATTCTGTCAGTCTCTTCTCCGCCTTGATGGTTGGTTGGATTCCGGGGATGCAACCTTTGTTTCACGGAGGACTTCCGGCTTCTCCTCATGGAAGGCCCCGGCCCTGACAAGCACTTTCACAATCTCTTTGTGGCCTTTCTCTGATGCGAGATCACACGCAGTTGCACCGCCGCTATGGCCGAAAAAATATATTTTTGCTTCAACATCGGCCTCCTTTGCTAGAAGCAACTCCACGACCTCTTGGTGGCCTTCAATGGCAGCCCCCATTAACGCGGTTATGCCGTTATCCCTTTTTGCGTTGACATTTGCACCTTTTTCCAAGAGACGCTTGACCTCTGGGAACTCACCGGAAAATGCGGCTTTTATTAAATCAGTGTCTAAAGTATTGTTGTTAGTATCTGCCGCAAAGATCGCTCCTGCGAATACGAAGGGGATTATGATTGTGATAAAAACCAACAACGGTCTTGAAAGATGAATTACAAGCATCAGGTTCACCAAGTGTTTGGAAAGGTTTTGAGCAATTGTTTTCTTCTTTGAGACCTGAACAACCCTTTGCAACTCAGGGCCATCTGATCCAATGCTGCAAACTACCCCTTCAAGGCAAAATTCGCAATTTTTTTGTGCCGATACCCGCCCCTGGCACTCTCCCACAAACACCGCGATATATCGGATAATTCAAAATAAACGTAGTAAGCACACAACTGAACCACTAAAAAATGGCGGCTTAAATGCCGTAAATCTTTTGACTGTCAAGTTACAGCGAGGTCCGTTAAAGCATTCATGAAACAAACATCAATATTTGAGGAAACCGGTCATCCTCCGGAAGCTCCTCTGGCAGAAAAAGCCCGGCCGACAACGATTCACGAGTTCATAGGTCAGGAACGGCTCCTTGCTCCCGGCTCTTGGCTTCGCCAAATGCTCGAAAAAGACGAATATGGCTCATTTATTCTCTGGGGACCGCCGGGCACCGGCAAAACGACCATTGCCAGAATAATCGCCAACCACACCAGACACACCTTTTGTTCGTTCAGTGCCGTGCACAGCAAAATCGGTGAAGTAAAAACCCTCATGGAAGGCGCGGTGCATGCCTATTCCCACGAAAATCGACGAACGATGGTATTCATCGATGAAATCCATCGTTTCAACAAATCTCAACAGGATGCCTTTCTTCCATACGTCGAATCGGGAGCGGTGATATTGATCGGTGCAACCACAGAAAACCCTTCGTTTGAGGTCATTCCGGCCCTGCTGTCACGATGCCATGTTTTTATTCTTGAATCGTTGTCCACGCAGCATCTCCATGAAGTCCTTGCCCGCGCGGTGGCAATGGTCCCTAAGCACCTGACCTTTGAAAATCATGTCCTGGAAAATCTTGCGGAAAACGCCGGTGGGGATGCCAGAAAAGCCCTGAACGATTTAGAAATGGTGTGCCGAAATGCCGAAGCAGGAGACACAATTTCCATACAAACATTAAATAAAGCAACAGCTACTCGCTCCATTTTCTATGACAAGGGAGGAGAAGAACACTACAATCTTATCTCAGCCCTGCAAAAGTCGATTCGCGGCAGCGATCCGCAGGCAGCCCTGTATTGGCTCGCGAGAATGCTGGAGGGGGGGGAAGATCCTCTGTATCTGGCCCGAAGGCTCATGCGCATAGCCTCCGAGGATATCGGCCTCGCCGACCCACAAGCACTCGTTCAGGCTGTGGCAGTAAAAGAGGCAGTTCATTTTCTCGGCATGCCCGAAGCCTCTGTTGCCCTGTGCCAGGCTACGGTATATCTTGCCACCGCACCAAAAAGTAACTCCTTGGAAATCGCCTATATCGCCGCCAGAGAAGACGCCGCGAGGACGAGTTATCTCAAGGCGCCTCTAGCTATTCGCAATGCCCCGACAAAACTCATGAAAGAGCTGGGTTATCAAAAAGGCTACCGCTATTCCCATGATTTTGACAATCATTACAGTTACCAAAAGTATTTCCCCGACGCTCTCCCGGAAAAATCCTACTACATCCCCTCACCATTCGGCTTCGAGAAAGAGGTGAAAAAGAGGCTTGATTGGTGGAAGCATCTCCGAGATCGCCAATCGGATGATGGAGATCAAGGATCAAAAAAATAAACTCTAGTGATTTCCGAATGTTTAGCCGAGGTTCTGAGCCTGACCACAAATAATTGCATAGCCGCCCTTGTCTTTTCCTGTGGAAAAGCTACACTTATTTTCAGATCGTCAGATTAATTGTCGATAACGCCTGCTTTCGTTGAGTGTGATTAAACCTTCAGTTCAACCACAAGGAAACGGAAAACAATGGAAAAACGACGGCATCAACGAATAGAAGTGGACAATTTCACTGTGGACATTTCGGATGGATTGGGCTTTTTTGGCGGAACAATGAGTGACATATCCCGCTTTGGAATGAAAGTTGACAATGTGGCTAAGCGACTTGACGACAATGCCAAACAGCTTTCAGTCGTCATTTCCGGTATGGGCAAAAACTTTAAGGTTAAGGCTAAGCCAAGGTGGACCGTTCATCAACCGGCCTGTAAAAGTGTCGGCATCGAGATTATCCACGCCCCTTTCGGATGGACCGAGTTTGTCATGAACTTTGAGCCGGCCACAGATGATGTTGAGGGAGAAATTCGACTCTGATGATAGGCTGAAAAGACAGCCTTCGTGCTCTGAAGTCTGCGGCAGTATTTTCTTTCTCTCACTCCGGCAATTTGTCAAGAAAATTGCCATCGCCTGCAAACTGTGGTACACAAATCGGTTGTGTTTGTCCGTTTGTGTAGTAAACACCTTCTTGCCATCCGACTTCGCACCTTAATCCACCAGCAAATGACTTCTTTTTACGAAAAAATAACATATATTTTCGATCCCTTGCACCATCTCTGGGAACATGAGAAAATGCACAAGAAAATTTCCATAACCCTTGTGGTCTTTTTTCTCTTGAGCCTCATCTGCATTGAACTGAATCGTCGCAATTTGCTTCCCGCTTCGTTTGCATCCACAGTGCCGAAAAATCATTTCTTTGCCGTTCAGGGGGCCTTTACCGTCGTTCTTATCCTTGAAGTTATCAGCCTGATCTTTACAATTCCCTGTTCTTTCAGCAGATCTGTGGGCAAACAATTCGAGATCCTCTCGCTCATACTTCTGCGCAATGCCTTTAAAGAACTGTCATATTTCCCTGAACCGATCACCTTTGCCGGTAATCAACAGGCGATCCTGCACATCCTCTCCGACGGTTTTGGCGCATTGCTGATTTTTGCTCTCCTGGGCTATTATTATATGGTTCAGACCCGGACCTCAGACGAGAAAATGCGCCCGGGTGATCTTTATGGCTTTGTTGCCGCCAAGAAAGGTATCGCCCTTGTTCTCCTTTGTATCTTTGCAGTTATGGGAATTCGTAGCGCCATCGAAACTGTGACCGGTGCTTCAACCAGCGAATTTTTCCACGAATTTTATACCCTCCTGATTTTAACCGACATCCTCGTCGTGCTTATCTCCCAATGTTTTCAACCGTCCTTTTATGCCATTTTCCGCAACTCGGGTTTTGCCCTATCGACTTTGATGATCCGCATAGCCCTGGCCGCACCACCCTTTTTCAACGTCCTGCTTGGTCTTGCGGCCGCCGTCTTCGCCATCATGCTCACTCTGGTGAGTCGAACGCTTTTTGTAAAAAAGGCCGGGACCAAATGACATAATTCATCACCAGATACCAGCAAGTGGTTGGTTACAAGCCGGGCAACAGCCAGCCTTTAACCGATTGGCCGTTACCCGAAAGCCTTGGCGGGCAATAAGGAGAAGGCCACATTTCGGACAAGAAGTGTCTTCACCGCCGGAACCGAATTGGTTGCCGGTATAAACGTGATGCAAGCCCTGGTCGAGCCCTATCCGTCTGGCCCGCAGGAGAGTCGATTCCGGGGTGGAAGGAGGCTCCATCATCTTATAAGCGGGATGATACCCCGACACATGCCAGGGAATCGATCGGTCTATTTTTGCCAGAAATGAGGCAATATTCGTTAGTTCTTGATCTTCGTCATTCATCCCCGGAATAAGCAGGGTCGTCACTTCCACCCAGATCCCCGCTTCCCGGCAACGAACGATAGTATCAAGCACAGGCTGCACCCTTGCACCACAGATTTTTTTATAAAACTCATCCCTGAAGGATTTCAGATCGATGTTGATTGCAGTCAACACCGGGGCCAACTCGGCAATGATCTCCTTTGTCATGTAGCCGTTGGAAACAAAGATGTTTTTCAACCCATTGGCAAATGCTGCCAGGCAACAGTCATAGGCATATTCAAAAAAAACCGTCGGCTCCACATAGGTGTAACTGATCGATCGACACCCTCCGGCAAGTGCCGATTCAACTATCTCTTCAGGTTTTCTGAAAACACCCGAGACCTCAACCTTCATATCGTCTGACACCTGTGATATGCCTGAATTTTGACAATGCAGACAGCGAAAATTGCAGCCATGGGTGGCAATGGAATACGAAAGGCTTCCCGGTAAAACATGAAAGACAGGTTTTTTTTCTATCGGGTCGACATGTTCGGCAACAATCCTGCCGTAAACCAGGCTGTCTATCCTGTCGTCCCGTCGTAGCCGCACGCCGCATAGACCCCGTTGACCATCACGCAAACAACAGCCGTGCGCACAGAGCCTGCACTCCAAGGTTCCATCGGCCTGCGCCAGCCACCAATCCGCTGAACCCAACGATCTTTTCCTCATGTTTTCTTGCTCCTTGACTAAGCCGTCGCTCAACAATAAGTAATCCGTTTCAATATCATGAACGGCATAAGGGGCCGTAAAGAAATGGTGAAAAATAGTATGAGTTATTTCTTAACGGCCCCTAACCTTTTTTCAACCATGTATCACCAAACAGCAGATAGTGCGGATAAAAGTTGCCTTTATAGCTCATGGCCGGAACTGACTGTATGTAATACCCAAGGTAGAGAAATTCAATTTCCCATTCGCGACACAAATCGATGAGGCACAGGATATTATAGGTTCCAAGACTACGCCGAGACTCCTCGGGATCGAAATAGAAATAGACGGCATTCAACCAATTGTACCCGATATCGATAATGGCGGTGCCGATCAATCGATCGCCCACTCGGTACTGCAGCTGGGCGCTGTTGACTATGCTGTTGAGAAAAAAGTCCCGATAATATCCGGTGGCCGTATTGTTTTCCCTGGGGTATCTGCTCTGAAGGAACCTTTCGCAGAGCAGATAATCTTCTTTTGTCGGTTGTAAAGGCAGGAGAGCTTTCTCTACATCATGGTTTTTCGTAAATGTCCGTTTTTGGTTGCGGTTTGCGGCAAACTCAGCGGGATGCAGACGTATGGGGATGCACGCCGTACAATCGTGACAGGACATAGTGTACAGACAATTGCCGTTTCGTCGATAACCGGCGGCAAGAAACAACTCCATCGCCCGTTCGCTGAGCGGGGCAAATGTCGCTTGATGAAAAGTCGAAACACAGGGCAAACCGTAGGGGCACCCTATGTCAATATCGACAAAAAGGTGCCCCACCCGAGAATGCAGGGAAGTGAATTCACTTCTGCATTGCTCATCGTAACTAGCAGGCATCTTGTCGCCCAGGTTTTTTGATTGCGTATTCATCAAGGGGGTTATTCTTTATAAATTTACTTGTCCGGAAAGACCAGGACACTCTCCGAGCGTATCCCGTCACACTTGAGAATAAAAGGTTTTTCCAGATGAACATGGCAGACATACTTTTTCTCATCTCTGTCGGGCTGGCTGATGAGCCAATTCCAATCAAAAAAATCCGCCTTCCGTCCGCCTACTCTCCCGCCTCCCTCATTCAAGGTCAGATATGGAATACCCAGCGAGGTAATGTTTTGAAAAAAATGCGTGCCCTGGGAAGGCTCGGCCCTGATCTTGCCATTACGAACCTCGATAATAGCCGCAACGCCAGAAATATCCGCCCATTGAACTGGTATCCCTAAAAAGGGATCTGCCGAACCCCACCTGCCTGGGCCTATGAGCAGAAACGATCGTTTATCCCTCCGCAGTCGGCGATTCAACTCGCCAATCTCTTCGGCAATTTCCCTGGTTTTGACAATATCGAAGGTATCCGAACGGACATAGATGATATCAGCAATATTGGAGTAGGAACCATGCCCGAGAGAACTGCCGACAAAACAAAAAGCCTGTTGCACATCATGGTCGGAAATCTGCACATCCGCCAGTTCTCCGCCGGCCACCATCGGCCGGATCTGTAAAACATATAAAACCGATTTGGCGAGCTCAAGGTCCAGGTGAACGGCAAACTCAATCTCCACATCCCCGCCCATTCCGGCCTTGCCGATCTTCAATAATTCGCTGAGAATCTCAGGAAGGGGATAGCCGGAGTACTTGAGAATCGGGGCAAAGGTCATAATCTTCGGCCCTGCCAAACTCGCATCCCTGACCCTGTCTTCCTCGGCAAGATACGTTGATGCCAGCATGGTCACAGGCAATTCCTCAGCCGCATCCTGGATGTTACGCAGAGAAAGGTTTGAAATATTCCGATGGAAACAGCCCTTGGCCTCCATATCCAATGCATAAAACTGTCGCTGACTGGTATTCAGCATGTTCTCGACGGTTGCGAACTGCACCAGTTTGTCGGCCCTTGCCGGAGAAAACCACAAGGATTTTTCACCGTCGACGACCGTCTTTCCTATACCCAGGGCAATGTGCACAATCCCCTCGTCGGCCTGCATATCCATAACCGGGTAGTAATTCCGTGACTGGGCGACTCCGGATATTGCCGGATACCAATACCCGCCATAACTGCCCCCCGCCAACTGCTGAATGATGACGGCCATCGAATCCTCTCGGCCATGTCCGGAAACCCTGGTAAAGGCGAGGGGGCTTTCAAACCAGGTGGAGGCATAAACCAGCTTGATGGCGCTTTCGAGCTGCACTAGCCGTTCGTTGAAATCGGGGTGATTATTGGCGAGAAAATAGGTGGAATACAACCCGGCATAGGGCTTAAAATGACCATCTTCAAGCAGCGATGAAGAACGAACGGAAAGAGGCTTGTCGCATTTTTGCAGAAACGCCCGAAGCTGTTGACGAAGCCAGGTCGGCAGGGCCGAATCAAGAAAAATATCGGCTACCTGTTCATCAGGCAGCGATTGATTGAGGGTAAGATTATTCTCTTCGACAAAGGCATCGAAACCATCGGCGGTAATGACGCAGGTCTTTGGGATGGTAACCGTGTGGCTGCTCAAAACGGAATCGTCGCGATACGCCCCCTGCAGACAGGCCCACATAAAGGCTATTCCCCGTGCCTTCCCACCCATCGAACCACCACCGATCTTCACAAAGTCCATGATGTCGGTATCATAGTCGCCAGCGGAAAACTTGACCACCACCCCCTGTTGCCGTAATTTCCGCAACGATCGCACTTTATGGATCAAATCTTCCCGGATATTCCAAAGGTTATCAATATTGAGCACGTAATCCTTATGCAGGCGACGCGCCAAAATAACCTCTGCTCGCGCCATAACCCAGTTGGAAAAATGGTTTCTGATCGTGTGATACCTCAGCGATTCCTCCGGAATCACTCGCAGTTGTCTCTCAAATTCCTGAAGGTTGGCGGCCGACCCGATCGCCGTTCCATCCGGCATACGGAAGATAAAGTCGCCAAATCCAAGGTGATTGAGAAAAAAACTATGCACCTCATCCCTGCCTCCGGGAGAGTTTTTATCGAGAAAAATCGCCGGGATCAGCTCTGCCAATTGCCGATTGCCGACTTCCGTAGACATCATCAGAAGCGGCAAATCGACAATTTCACTTCGTACGAAACGAAGAAATTTGAGTCCTGCCTCATTATCTAAAACTCCATCGCGACGAAACCTGGCATCGGAGATCACCCCGAAGACATAGGGTTTATACGCCTGATACAGTGCCATCGCCTCCTCATAATTGGTGGCCATAAGAATTCTTGGTCGCGCCCGCATACGGAGAATCCGGTGCCGCTCATTGAGGCTTTCATCCAGCACCGATTGGGTCTGCCGCACCACCTCACCGTAGATGAGAGGGAGAAAAAGTGAACGGTAGAGGGGCGAATCCTCAACATAAATAATGACCCTGACCATGGCTTTTTGAGTATCACCAGCAACATTGTGGTGATCCTCGACATTTTTTATGATGGCCAAAAGCAGGTCGGCCTCACAACACCAAAGAAAAATCTTATCAATAAAACCACTATCTACCTTCTCCGGAAAAGTTGAGCGGATATTGTGGGCAAGGAGTATTACCGGCAAATTCGGATGATTTTTTTTTATCGCCGCGCCGAGACCAAAGGCATCCATCCCCCCCAGGTAGGGCATGGTGATAACCAGATCGAATTTTTTTAGGTCAAGAAGGCGCAAGGCTTCTCCGGCCGAAGAAGCTCGAGTAATTTTCGGAGGTTTACTGAGGTTCAAGCCGTGGTATTCATTGATCAGTCGAGTGGCAAGACTACCGTCTTCTTCCATGATAAAGGCGTCATAGAGGCTGGACACCAGGAGAATCTCCTGAACCTTAAACGGCATGAGATCGTGGAAGATCTTAAAGTGCGGATCAAAATCTGCTAACACCTCATTGGACTCAAGCAACATGGCTGCCCCTATGACGAAGGAAGTGCTGATCTTGCAGTGAACTCCTTTCTAACTGTAGTATATTGTATATTTGTTTTCACAAAAAGAAAATGGATTGAAGTTTTTCCACCAATTGTGAATAATTATGAAACTAGAATATATGAGAAACAACTGCCGCAAAACATGCCTACACCGATGTGGCCGCGATCAATGGCAGATCCTGCCGAGCACCATTTCTTCATTTGCATAGCGCTGGTGAAATGTGTTACCCTGTGGCATACAGGTTGATGGATTTGGCAATTTTGCACAGATGGGCTAGAAGCTCACTCCTCAAGCGGCTATGGACAGCAGAAAATTCATTGAACTCAGGAAAACGCTGGGTAAAACCCAACGACAGATAGCTAATCTCCTGGCGATTTCCCTCAAGGCAGTTTGCAGCTATGAACAAGGCTGGCGCTCAATTCCTACCCACGTGGAGCGACAGCTCTATTTGCTCCTTTCCAGAAAGGTCCAGCAGCAGGAAAACACCAACTGCTGGGACCTGCGCAATTGCCCAGAAGAAAAAAAAATCAAATGCCCAGTCTGGGAATTTGATTCGGGACAGTTCTGCTGGTTCATCAGTGGTACTCTTCGGGAAGGTGCCGATTACAAAACCTGGGAAAAGAAGATGGAGATGTGCAAAACCTGTGAGGTAATGAAAAATATCAGAGAGTAAGAACCCTTCTGCTTTATCCTCTGCAATCTTGGCAAAACCACTGAGAGTTCCCAATGGGGCTAAGGGTGCCTTCGAGAGTACCTGTAGTGTACCCATGAATTTCCATGGCAGTCTCTGCCAATAACTACCTGACATAATGTAACTGCTCGGGTGTATTGATATTTTCCCAAGAACAGCAGAGTGCTTCAGGAATAATCGGATGGTCAATCCTCATGTCGCCGGCGGCCTCGCCGATGCGCATATTCCCGGCATACAGCTGCTCCTCAAAAAGTTGCATCGAGCGATAATCATACCAAGCCAAGAGCGGCTCAATTCGATCATTGCCGGCAAACTTCGGCACGCGTCCCCAGCAGCCGGGGCGGCGGCCGGCTAGCAACCAGTTTACCGCCTCGGCTGAGACATGCGGCATGTCGCAGGCCACCAATAGCCAGGACACCAGCGGCTGCCACCGGCCTGCTGCCAGAATGCCCGTCATAGGCCCCACCACCCCGGGCACGTCAGGCAAACGAAGGGCTGCGGCAACCGCTTCGGGCAACACACCAGCACCGGAGACGACAATACCATCAAGTAGGGGATGCAGAACGGTAATGGTCTTCTCGAGCCAGGTCTTCCCTTGTCCGTCCTTAAGAAGGTGTTTCGGGCAACCCATTCGCGAACTCTTGCCGCCGATAAGAACACAACCCCATACCGGGGTACGCCCGCCATATTCGTTGAGCTTTTCAAGAAGCCCGGCGATAAACCTCGGCCAAACTTCCTCCCAGCCTAGCGACCATGGCGAATCCCCAGCCTCGCCACCAGAAAATGCAGCAAGTTTGATGACTTGCCCTGGAGAATCGATGCCACTATTAACGATCACCAGATCGTATCGTTGGGTCAATAAAGCCAGCGAATAGGGGTTATATCCGTCTCCCCGCCGGAGAAAGACTCCACTCAAGGAACTTTGGGTAAGTTCAACCATCAGGCGACGAACGAAATCGATACGCGAATCTTCAGTGCCACCGATCAGAAGGAAAACCGGGAGACGGGAAAAACTTTGCATAGCTGCACTACTTGTGCTTTGCCCCTTATCCTGACCTTGCCTACGATAACTCACAACAACTCCCCCTGATATCCCGGTGATTTGCAGGTAGAGCTCCGGCTTTTCGCCCCATTTCCAGGAATGTCTCAATGGCCGCAAATCCCTCGCCCCCGAGGTCCCTTGAAAAATCATTGACGTACAAACCAATATGACTGCGAACGACCTCCGGCTCCATCTCCTGACTATGACTGCGAATATATGGCAGACACTGCTCGGGATGCAAAAAGGCATAGTCGATGCTGGCGCGAATGGCCCGATCAATTGCCATGATTTTTTCCTTGCCAAGACTTCTGCGCGCCGCAATGCAGCCGAGAGGAAGCGGCAGGCCGAAACTGCTTTCCCACCAACTCCCGAGATCCTGAAGACAAACAAGGCCTTTGTCCTGATAGGTAAACCGCGATTCGTGGATGATGACCCCGCCATCCACCTCGCCGTCGGCAATGGCATCGATGATTGTATCAAACCGCATGGGCACCAGTTCACGGCAATCCGGCAGGAACAATTGCAAAAGGAGTGCCGCGGTTGTCAGTTTGCCGGGGATGGCAATACGTTTTTTACTGAGACGTGTGATCCCTGTTTCCGACCGGGCAACCAATAGGGGCCCGCAGCCGCGGCCAAGAGCACTGCCGGCGGCAAGGACGCAGTATTGGTCCTGAACATGACCATAGGCATGAAAGGACATTTTGGTAACATCGAGTCGCCCGGCCAAAGCCCATTGGTTAAGCTGCTCGACATCCGCAAGGAGGGGTTCGGAAAAATGCAAGCCGCTGCTGGTCGCTGTTTTACCATGAACCAGGGCGTAAAATATAAAAGTATCGTTGGGACAAGGTGAATACCCCAGAGAAAGCGCAGTGTTCATACATACATCCCTTTGATGATAAGAGCGGCGCATTGGGCCGCCTTCAAACAGGCCTCGCGCAACCGCCAGTTTTCCGGCTTGCGATCCTCGACATAATTGGAAATCGCGCGCAGTTCCAGACAGGGAATGGCAAATTCCCGGCAAACCCGGGCAACCGCCGCGCCCTCCATATTTTCGCATACACCCTGCCACCGAAGCTGCAACATGCTGCCGCGAGCCCGAGTAGCAGTGATCGCATTGACGGTAACAAACATTCCGCAAAAACACGGCTCGCCGGCCTCGACTAATATCTTTCGGCCAACACCTAAGAGACCAGGGTCGAGTTGAAAGGTAAGGTCACCGGTGAGTGACCTGTCGAGGTATTCCACCCCGTCCTGCAGACAGATTCCGAGGTCGCCGACGACCTCCTGCTCGGCGAGACAGATGTCGAGCAGTTTCGGCTGAGGTTGTCCACCCGGTTGCAGGTATGCGCCGCCAATACCAAAATTAACTATAGCATGCACCCCTTGGTCGGCCTGAGAGAGAAACCGGGTCAGACGCAGAGCCGTTTCCATCGGCCCGACTCCGGTTACCAAGGTCAGGCAGGAAAGATCTCTCCCCGGCCACTGAAGAAGGAAAGGCTGCATTTCAATTTGGGTTGCAGCAAGAGCAAGGATCATGGTAATGAGACCGATTCAGTAATGATTGGACTAAAGATATTAACCACATTAACGCATTAATTCATTCTCTGCATCGCCGGCATTGCGCCCAATGTCATTTTTTGCCTCTCCCTACCACCATGCATAAAGATCATTTATTAAGCGCCTACAATTACCATCTTCCCCCTGAACTCATTGCCCAGCGTCCGGCGGATAAGCGTGACGAATCCCGGCTGATGGTGATAGACACGCTGAACGACACCCTGGCGCATCATCAATTCAATGATCTTGTCGGCTTCATCGGGGCAAAGGATATGCTCGTTGTGAACAATACCAGGGTGTTTCCGGCAAGGCTTCTCGGGCAAAAACAGACCGGCGGCAAGGCTGAAGTTTTTTTACTTGAATATCCGGCAACTTTCGATGAAACACGAGGAACAGCAAGGGCCAAGGCCCTGATTAAGTCGTCAAAACGACCAAAACCCGGCACAAAAATCACCATCAACCCGACCCTACACTGTCGGGTCATCGCCGATTTAGGAGGTGGTAAGGTCGATTTACAACTCGACTATGACCCGACAATCAGCTTGGCTGAAACACTTGCGACCTCCGGACAGGTTCCCTTACCGCCGTATATCGCAAGAATTGGCGGCTGCACCCCTGACGATGTCCATCGCTATCAAACCGTTTACGCCAGCCAGCCGGGGGCGGTGGCCGCCCCAACCGCCGGACTGCATTTTACCGACCAGTTGCTGGAGAGCATCCGTTCACAGGGCACGCTCGTCGGCCAGGTCACCCTACATGTCGGCTATGGAACTTTCGCTCCGGTGCGCGAAGAAGACATCACCCGCCACCTCATTCATGAGGAATATTTCAGTATCACGGAAGAGACCGCCGAAGCGGTGCTGGAAACAAAAAAGAGAGGGGGCAAAATCTGGGCGGTGGGCACCACAACCGTGCGCGCCATGGAATATGCGGCGCAAGCGTCCGAATCCATGCAGGCCATGGCCGGTTGGTGTAATCTCTATATCTATCCGGGATTTCGCTTCAGAGTTATTGATAATCTCATTACCAACTTCCACCTCCCGGACTCATCCCTGATGTTCCTGGTGTCGGCCCTGTGTGGTAGACAAACCCTTCTTGATTGCTATCAAACGGCAATCAGGGAGGGTTATCGGTTTTTCTCTTATGGCGATGCAATGGCCATTATAGGCGGCGAGGCGAAATAGAGGTCGGAACAGGGAGGCTCAGGCGCTTGCAGCCGCCGGACATCCGGCACACCCGGCACCCGCCTGACATGGTGGGGCAGGCTTGGCGGCTTCAGGTTTCGCGGCTTCAGGTTTAGCAGTACCGGCGGTATTTGAATACCCGTCGGCATACCAGCCACCACCACGCAACTGAAAAGAACTCATTGACACCAGTTTTTTTACCGGTGCACTGCACTCGGGGCAGTTACTTAACGGTTTGTCGGCCATCTTCTGTTGCATTTCAAAAACTTTCATGCATTCCTTGCATTCGTACTCGTAAACTGGCATATCCTATCCACCTATTGTTCAATTTATGGACTATTTTATTTGTATTGCAGAACATTTCTACAAGCCATGGCATTCGGAACCATTATGCCCTCAGCGGACTCCGGCAAAATAATTCCCATTCAATAATCTGTCAACATATTGTACAGCAACAAACAGTCAAAAATACCCTCCCGGCAATCTGCAGCCGGTGCTTCTTGTTGTTCCCCCGGTTTTCTGCTATAGTTGTCGCATTACTTGTAATTTTTTTCAATAAAATAAACTCTCTTTACATTCTGTTACTTTCATGATCGGTATCTTTGATTCAGGCGTCGGTGGGATGACCGTGGCCCGGGCTGTTGAACAGCTTCTCCCCAATTATCCCCTGCTGTACCTGGGAGATATTGCCCGTACCCCCTACGGTACCAAGAGTGCCCGGACCATCATCGATTACTCTATTGATAATACTCGGTTTTTACTTGATAACGGGGCAACAGTCATCATCATCGCCTGCAATACCGCCTCAAGTGTTGCCACCGATCGACTTCGCCGGGAATTTAACGTTCCCATTATCGAAGTCATCAGTCCTGCCGTCGAGCAGGCACTCATGTACTCGCCAAAAGGCCGGATCGGCATAATCGGCACCCGTGCCACTATTCGTAGCGGTGTGTATGAGACAAAAATCCTGTCGCAACACCCGGAATACAAGGTGTTTTCCACTGCCTGCCCCCTGCTCGTTCCCCTTGTTGAGGAGGGCTGGATTGACAAACGGGAAACAAAAATGATTCTGCGTCGATATCTCCATCCCCTGAAGGACCAGCAGATTGACACCCTGGTCCTCGGCTGTACCCACTATCCTTTGCTGAAGAACCTGATCCAACCCCGGATCGGCAGAAAAGTTACCCTTATTGATTCTTCCGTGGCGGTGGCTGAATATCTGCAGGATTATCTGCTGGGCCAAACGGCCTTAACACCCGACCCAAGCCACGACCCAACCCGAAACCGCTATTTCGTAACCGACCTCACCGAATCGGCCCAGTTCATCGCGGCAAAGATTTTTCACCGTCCCATTGATCTTCAACCCATATAATAAGACACAATGATCAACCTTGCCCAGATAGTCCGACTTTTCGTGGTGTTTCTCACCCTGACCACCACCACAGCCTTTGCCGGGGCAGATTCGGTAGAATATCCGGAGGATATTGCTGCTCGACTGCAAGTTCGATATGATACCATGCAAAGCCTGAATTTTAATTTCTACCAGGATATTCAAGGGGAAATGACCGGACGGCCGCGCCAGGGCTCGGGCCGGGCGGTCTTTTTAAAAAATGACGGCAAGGCCCGGATGCGCTGGGACTACGTCAGCCCCGAACAGCAGGTATTGATCAGTGACGGGGTCGTCTTTTCTATGTATTTTGCCAACCTCAAACAACTCATCATCAGCCCGGCGGAGCAGCTCGATACCGACCTGACCTATTCCTTTTTTACCGGCAAGGGCGTGTTAAAAAGAGATTTTCATATCCGCCCGGCCAATGAAGACGAGCAGTCGAGCAACGAGGACGAATTCAAGGTCATCAAGCTCATCCCCAAAACCCCGCAATCCCAGGTCCAGGACATCCACCTGTATGTGACCAGCAGCTCTCTTATTCGCCGCATCACAATCCGCGATCACTTCGGTACCGTCACCGTCCTGAACCTCAGTGATATCGAGGTAGACACAGCCATGAATGGAAAAAGTCCGGGAGAAATCGAGGCTCTTTTCACCTTTGTTCCGCCGCCGGGAACCGAGATTATCCGCTGATACGATGGACGGTGCCAGCCCTATCCCGCTAAGAGTTGCCCTTGTCTCCATGCCCTGGCCGATTGTCAACCGGCCATCCCTGCAACTGGCGACCTTGAAAAGCTATGTGGAGGAAAAATCAACTTACACGGTTGACTGCTTTCACCCGTATCTGTGCATCGCCAAGGCCATCGGCATTGATACTTACGCGCGTATTGCCCGCTCAGGCTGGGCTGGGGAAGCCCTCTTTGCACCGCTCCTCTTTCCTGAGATGAAATCCCGGGCAAAACAGCTCTTTCAGCAAAGTCTTGCAGGGAAAGATCCGGCCGCTGCCGATTTCGAGGAAATGGTGCAGTTGATCGAGCAAAGTATTTCCAAGTGGCTCATGACAATACAGACTGACCGTTACCGGCTGCTCGGCCTCTCTGTGTGTTTTTTCCAGCTCCTGCCCTCACTTTATCTGGCCGCGAAAATTAAAGAAAAATTTCCAGAGACACTCATTGTCTTTGGCGGCTCATCCTGCGCAGGCCTGGTGGGTGCCTCCCTTTTTCAGAGATTTCAACAAATAGACTATCTCATTGGTGGCGAAGGGGAAGAATCTCTCCTCCACCTCTGCCACTCCCTTGCCGGAACGAAAAAGTCGCTGCCGACGGGTATTCTCTCCCGCCAAGCTTCTATTAAGACCGATGCTCCGGCACCAGGGGTGATCCTCAACGAATTGCCGTACCCAAACTTTGCCCCCTATTTTCAGGAAATTCGCCAAGTCTTTCCAGACCAGATCTTTATTCCGGTATTGCCGATTGAGTTCTCCCGGGGCTGTTGGTGGAACCGCTGCTCCTTTTGCAATCTCAACCTGCAGTGGCCTGACTACCGGGTTAAAAGCGGCGACAGGATGTTGGCGGAAACCATCCACCTGGCCAATACCCATGCATGCCTGCAATTTGCCTTTACCGACAACGCGCTGCCACCCCAAGAGGCTGATCGATTCTTTGCAAATATCGCAGCCACCGGCATGGATTTCGATTTTTTTGCCGAAATGCGAGGGATTTCCGCACAACCACGATTGGAACTGTATAGCCAGGGCGGCCTCAGAACAATCCAAGTGGGCATTGAGGCCCTCTCTTCAACCTTACTTGCAAGGATGGCCAAGGGCACTACGGTAATGGATAACATTGCCGCCATGAAACTGTCCAGCAGCTGTTCAATGCACCTTGAAGGCAATCTTATCACCGAGTTTCCCGGCACCACCGCCGAGGAGATTGCCGAGACCCTCACTCATCTCGATTTCGTTCTCCCTTTTGCCCCCCTTCAGGCAGCAATTTTTTTTCTTGGCTATGGCTCACCTATTTACGCAAGGCCTCAGGATTTCCCCATTCGGGCGATTCTCCCCCACAGCAAAAACCAGAAGCTCTTTCCCGAGAAAATTCTGCGCGGGATGACCATGATCTGCAACAGCTATCGGGGCGATAGGGTAGAACAACGAAAACTGTGGCAACCAGTGAGGAAAAAGCTCCGGGCCTGGCACAACTTTCACCAAGAGCGAAAAAACAAGGCAACCCACCCACTCCATTACCGGGATGGCAACACCTTTTTGATCATCTCCCAGGAACAGGTAAACGGTTCGACCCTTCTGCACCGCTTGCGAGGTATATCGCGGCAAATCTATCTGTTTTGTGCAATACCCCGCAGGGTTTCAGAGATTCTTGCCGCCTTTCCAACCATTGCGGCCCCAGCTCTTGAAAATTTCTTAGGTGAAATGCTCCACAAGAGACTGATATTCCGCGAAGGTGACCGTACCTTATCGCTGGCAATTGGCCGGTATCCCCGGTTTGAAAAAGGATGACCTCAATTTCCGAATTGCCGACTTCCGGAAAGTTCGGTCCCCAAGCCTTTACCGTTCTTGACATTGGCGGCCAGAAGATGCAAGGTGTGCTGGTTGACAGTATGTTTCTCCAATGTTTGACGGTACGGATGGTCCGAACCATGGAGAGAGAACCGAAGGAATTTGAGAATTTTTTGCTCCACAACCTGGCAACCGTCGGGCCCCGAGCCTGACAGCAACCGTAAACCGCAGTTTTGTGAATGGAATAACATGACAGACACACTCAGTGAAAGCTTTGAAGATCTGTTCAAAGCGGAAGAAACAAAAAAAATCAGGCACCTGACTCCCGGTCAAAGAATTAAGGCCACCATCGTCGGGATCAACAATGAATCAACCTTTCTTGATGTTGGCAGCAAGAGCGAAGGTGTCCTTAACAGCTCCGAAATACGAGACAGTGAAGGTAATTTTACCCACACTGTTGGTGACTTGATTGATGTCTATTTCCTCAAATCGAAGCCGTCGGAACAACTTTTCACCACCTCCATCGGCGGCGGGGCAGGCAATAGCCACCTTGAAGAGGCCTTTCAAAGTGCCATTCCTGTTGAAGGCTTTGTCAAGGCTGAGATCAAAGGCGGCTTTGAAATCACCCTCGGCGGCAATGCCCGCGGCTTCTGTCCCTTCTCGCAAATGGGAATGCGGCGGGTTGAAGATGCGGCAAGCACCTATCTGGATACGCACATGAAATTCCTTATCACCAGGTTTGAGGAAAACGGTCGAAATATCGTGGTGTCCGCCCGAGCCATCCAGGAAGCGGAAAGGCAGGAGATTCGGGAGAAACTGCAGGAAAGCCTGAAGGAAGGGCAAACGGTTGAGGGTGTTGTCAGTTCAATCAGAGATTTTGGTGCCTTTGTCGATATTGGCGGGATTGACGGCCTCATCCCAATTTCCGAGATAGGCTGGAGTCGCGTCGAGAAAGTCGATGAATATTTCACCGTCGGCCAGAAAATACAGGCCATCGTCAAAAAACTCGACTGGGATAACGATCGGATTTCCCTCAGCTATAAAGAAACCATGGCCGATCCATGGGTCGAAGGGATCAAGAATTTTGCAGAAGGCTCCTCACACCAAGGAACAGTCGCAAGACTTGCCCAATTCGGGGCTTTTGTGACCTTGGTCCCAGGGATTGACGGCCTGATCCATATCTCAAAACTCGGCAGCGGTCGACGAATCAACCATCCCCGTGAAGTCATGGAGGTTGGTCAGAATATCGAAGTGAAAATCGAAGGCATCGATCTTGCCGAGAAACGGATCAGTCTGGTTCCAGTCGATTATCTGTCACAGGAAAATAAGGACGAAGAAGAACGCACAGAGTACAAGGCCTTTATCAGTGAGGATAAAAAGAAAAAACCGACAGGCGAGGTCGGTAGTCTGGGAGCTCTGCTGCAGGCCAGAATGGCCGAAAAAAAAAAGTAGCCCCTCTCGGAAAGGAGCAACTGGGCCTGTCCGGTTGCTCCAGTATAAAACCAACAGACAACAACTCAATCCCATTTGGCGAGTCAGGCATGGTTAAGAAGCTTTAACTGCAGGGGATGCGGAACAAGCCTTTTCTATCAATCCGAAAAGGTTTGCAACAACCTTTAATTACTCTATCATGCCCCCAACCATGGCGATGCCCCCCATCTTCAACAAGAGAAGCCGTTATCTTTACATCCCGGGCATCTTTCTGACTGTTTTTTCTCTCATTTCTCTCTTCTACGTCAAGCAAAATGCTGGTTTGGATCGCCAACACTTCAAAACCCATGCACTCATTATTGCCGATGACACCTGGGCTCTCAACCAAATCGGTGCTAAAGACTATCTGCAGCTGGCGGTCAAAGCCGACCATTACCAATACCTTGCCATCTCCATCCCCGGGGACGAGGCTTTTCTGAGCATTCCAAGTGCCCCACTTACAGGAATTTCGTTTGTTTTGCACAACGTCGGCCTCATTGGCCTGAAAGAGCTTTCTGAAGATATCTTACACGATAACAAGACCATCGGCCGCCTCCACGGCCGACAATACGTCAGGGTCATCTTCCCGCTTCTCAATATTCTCCTTGTTCTGCTCCTTGTTCTGCTCACTTCCACTTTTATCATCTATCTCTTCATTAACAGAAAATATCTTGAACAACAGGTTCTGGAAAGGACCCGGAACCTGCGGGAAAGTGAGCGACGTTTTCATGATTTGGTCGATCTCTTGCCCGAGATGGTGCTGGAAACCGATCTCCATGGGCGGATCGAGTATTACAACAAGGCGGCAAAAGAAAGGTTAAAAATCCCCTTTGCCCCTGCAAACCCGGTGACCTTTTGCCAATTCATTAGCAATGAACACAGAGAAAAGGCCTCCCGGCATTTAAATGCATCTCTTTTCAATGAAACTGCCGGTCTGCAGGAACTTATTGCCGCCGATGCAGAAAACCGGACATTCCCAATACTCCTGCGATCGGCACCCATTCGCAAGGACGGTAACATAATCGGGGTGCGGATGATCGTCGTTGATATAACGGAACGGCATCACCTGGAAGAGCAGCTCCGCCGAGATCAGAAAATGAAAGCCATCGGACTCATGGCCGGTGGTGTCGCCCACGACCTGAACAATATCCTTTCGGGAATCATCAGCTACCCAGAGCTGTTGCTCCTCGACCTGGGGGCCAAGGATAAAATGCGAAGGCCCATCGAAGCGATACGCAGGGCCGGATTGGACGCCGCAAAAGTGGTTGCCGATCTCCTCACGGTTGCCAGGGGCATAGCCGCCCCAAGGGATATAATCAATCCCAACACAATGATCGAGGATTACCTGGCTTCCCCGGATTTTTTTCAGCTGCGTTTGCGCTATCCTCTGATTGTCATCAACAAATCCCTGGACGCAGACCTGCAGAATATTTGCTGCTCGCCCATCCATATCAGAAAATGTCTCATGAATCTCATCACCAACGGGATGGAGGCAATACGGACCAAAGGTACACTGTCGGTATCCACCCACAACTATCGTCAGGTTGCCCAGGGAGCCCAAAATATTCAAGCACTTCCAGAGGGTCGGTATGTAAAAATCGTTGTCTTCGATTCCGGCTCGGGCATCGCTGCCCATGAAATCGAACATATTTTCGAACCCTTTTACACCAAGAAAGTAATGGGCCGGAGTGGCACCGGTCTTGGCCTGGCAGTGGTCTGGAATACTATGAAAGACCATGGCGGCATAGTCAATGTTATGAGTGATCCACAGGGTACCACCTTTGAACTCTACCTTCCCTCGGTGGAAGACAAGGCTTCGACGCTATCGGAGACATCTAGCTGGCGAATATTCAAGGGCAATGGTGAACATGTCCTGGTGATCGATGATGAACCTCGACAACGGGAAATTGCCGAAGAATTGCTCACTTCTTTGAATTACCAGGTGACTGTCATGTCTTCAGGGGAAGCAGCGGTCACATACCTAGCGACCCATTCCGCCGATATTCTGGTTATCGATATGATTATGGACCCCGGGCAAGATGGTCGGACCACCTATGAACACATTCTGAAATTTCATCCGCAGCAAAAGGCCCTTGTCGCCAGTGGCTTTGCCGAAGATGAGGATGTCAGGGCCACCCTGGCCCTCGGGGCCGGTGCCTTTATCGGCAAACCTTACACCTTGGAAAAAATCGGTGAAGCCATATACAAAATTCTTCACTCCTGATAAGCTACGACAAATGGACTGATGTGCGAGTCGTTTTCTCGATAACCGACGATCTCAACCGGAGATACCCCAATGATATCCCTTAGAATTCGTTTGTCCGTTTTTTTCCTTCTTTGTAGCACTATCCTGGTTCCTGGTGAATCGCGGGCAGAGAATACTCTGGCCTGGATGGAGGCTGTTGCTCCGCCGTTTTTTATTCATGATGGCGAACTGAGAGGTCAAGGCTATGAAGACTTGATAACCGATATTCTCAAAGCGCATCTGCCGCAGTACCTGCATACGCACATGCAGGCCAACATAACCCGCCACTACCAGCAATGGAAACAAGGTGAGAAAGTCTGCAGTGTAGGTATGTATAAGACCCCGGAACGGCTTGAATTCACCTATTATTCGATCCCCAGTGTATTTACCTTGCCGCCGGTGTTGATCATTCACAAGGATCGATTTCAGGCATTTGGCGGCGACAAATTGGTCAGTCTTGCAAGAATCCTCCAGGATGGCAAACTGATCATCGGGCGATCAAGCAATCGGTCATATGGCATTGAATTCGATACCGCCTTAAAAGCCCATAGCAACGGAAAGAACACCTTCACTTATGAAGGCCCTGAGCTCTCCTTAAATCTTTTCAAAATGCTGCAGGCAGGCCGCATCGACGCCTTGCCGGGTCTGCCGGAAGAAGCCATGTATCTGGCGGAGACCATGGGCATCCGCGACCAGATAATGACCCTTGCCGTTGAGGAAAATCAAGTCAACCCCGAGGCATCTCTCAGTTATGTGGCTTGCTCGAAAAATGAATGGGGGGAAACTGCCATCAACACGATCAACCAGGTACTCCGGGCGCAACGCCCAACCGATCAGTACCGGGCCGCTTATGAAAGGTGGCTTGATCCCGGCAGTATCGAAGGGTACAGAAAACTCTATCAGGATGTCTTTCTGAAAATCACCGAATGACAGAGGGACAGGGAGGCAAGGCAAGTTGTTGTCGCCGCGCCTCGAAGAGGATTACCGCTGCCGCCACGGAACTGTTGAGAGAATCGAGGGTTCCGGCCATGGGAATAGAAATCAGTACATCACACTCCCTTTTTACCAAGGGTCTGATTCCCTTGCCTTCACTCCCGACTACCAGGCAACTCGGGACGGTGAGATCGGTCGCATAAAGCGATTGGGCTTCATTTTCTTTCACAGCACCAAAAATCCAGAATCCGGCATTTTTAAGATCCTTCAAAGCGGCAACAAGATTAGTCACCTGACAAAGAGCGATGTGCGACATTGCCCCAGCGGATGCCTTTGCGGCGGTTCCACCCAACGGCGCGGAACGCTCACGGGTGACAATTACCCCGGCAGCGCCTGAAGCCAGGGCGGATCTGATTATCGCTCCAAGGTTATGGGGATCCTGCAGGGAGTCGCAGATCATGAGACGAACACGTTCTCCACCTGCAATCCTTTCTGCCATCTCTTCAACAAATGTTGCAAATTCAACCAGCGGCGTGTCGCTTATGCGCGCAACTACACCCTGATGGCGAACCTGTGAGCTCCCCTCCCCGGTGAGTTGCAATGAATCGGTGAAGGAGACTTTGATATTGTGAAGACGAGCCATCTCAACGATTCCCGCGATTTTCCCGCCCCGTTTATCTTTTTGCAGGATGATCTCGGTGATACGTTCCGGTTCTTTTTCAAGACTCTCAAAAATCGGATGAATCCCCCACAGCAGGTCTTCGCTGAGCCGAATTCTTTTTTCACCAGGAATCCCTTTAGCTCTCTCAGGTGTTTTCATGGGTTCACACTCTTGCCGATGGGTTGTCCGGACGGGAATCTGTGCGCTCTGGCCCGTTCCGCCACAATGATTGAGGAAAGAAGATCAACGGTTTCCTCTAACAGATCATTGATTACCAGGTATTCATATTCTTTCACTGCTTGCAATTCGATCCTGGCATTAGCAAGGCGAATGGCTATTGTTCCTTCGCTTTCGGTTCCCCTCCCGCGCAGCCGTTCTTCAAGTTCGGCAAGACTCGGGGGAGAAATGAAAATGCTCGTAGCTTCAAATTGCTGGGAACGCCGAAGAATTGACGCCCCCTGAACATCAATATCAAGGATGACATCAATACCGGCCATACGCTGCCGGTCAATAGCCGCCCGGCTGGTGCCGTAAAGATTTCCGTGGACCTCGGCGTGTTCGAGAAAAAGCCCCTGATCAATCATCGAAAGAAATTCTGCTCTGGAAATGAAGTGGTAGTCGACGCCATTCCTCTCACCGGGTCGAGGTGGCCGGGTTGTATGCGATACCGAAAAAGACAAATTTGGAAGCTGAGCCATCACTCGCTTGAGAAGAGTGGTTTTGCCGGTACCGGATGGCGCTGAAATAACAAACAATTTGCCGATGCTCATGAGGATTCTCCCGGCTGGAGCTTCGGCTGCCCGTAATACTCCGCCAGATTATAGCCGGGGTTCATTGCCTGCAATCGCTGACTAATGGTATCGGGCTGCACCGATGACAGAATCACATGGTTTGAGTCCATCACCAAAATTGATCGGGTACGCCGCCCTTCGGTCACATCAACCAATTTCCCTTCATTCTTTGCAGCTTCTTTCAATTTACGCGCTGGAGAAGAACCTGTGTTTATGACGGCGATAATTCTTTCGACCATAACTGTATTGCCGAAACCAATATTCAATAGCTGCATAATTCACCACTCAGCGGAAATCGTTTGGAGTTTTTCGGGAATCGGATGAGCATACTGATTATTCAATATTTTGTACCTGCTCACGCATTTTTTCCAGTTCGCTCTTCAAGTCGACGGTTAAATGTGCCAGCTTTGCATCATTGATCTTTGAGGCCAGGGTGTTGACCTCGCGGAGAAATTCTTGAATGAGGAAATCAAGTTTCCGACCGACCCCGCCTTCTTCAGACAAAAACAGGGTAAACTGTTTGATGTGACAACGCAATCTGACAATTTCTTCAGTGACGTCTGTTTTATCGGCCATAATGGCAATTTCCTGAACCAGTCGAACCGGGTCAAGCTGGACATTGCCGATAAGCTTTTCAAGCCTTTCGCCGAGAGAAGTCCTCCGCTGTTCCAACAATTCGGGAATGCTGCTTTCTATGCTATCGATTGTTGTGGAAAAAAAATACAAACGGGCTGTCAGGTCGGCAGTCAGCGCGTCACCCTCCTGCAATCGCATAGTATCACATTGCGCCAGGGCCTCGTCTATTGCCTTTTCAACAATGGACCAGACTCCTTCAAGATCCTCGTTCTTTTGTTCCCTATTGAGAACCTCTGGGAATGATGCCAGAAGTTGTGGGGTGATTTCCAGGGGAAGAGTAAATTCCTCGGCCAGAATCTGCAATGCATTCCTATAACCGGAGGCCAATGCCAGATGCACTTTCACCTCCTGTAAATCAGAAAAATCACCACCTACCGAGAGGAATAATTCAATACGGCCACGCTGACAGGTAACGCCCACCTTGCGACGAATTCGCTCCTCTAGGGGAGTATAGCCCCGCGGAAGTTTCATCTTCAGATCAAGATACCTGTTGTTCACGCATCTTACTTCGGCGGTCCAAACCCTGCCGCCGCTGGTAATTTCACCGCGGCCAAAGCCGGTCATGCTCTTAATCGCCATGTCATTCCTATTCTCAGTATGTGCCCCCCGATGATCAACGGGGAGTGATTTTTGCGGGGTACAAGGGGCTAAAAAACAAAACGATGTAGAGAGAGAACCCTCTACATCGTTTGGTAAAACAATGAAACAAGACGATACACAATTAAAGCTATTTCCCGGCCATTGCCTCATTCAGCCTTTTGATAATCGCATCACTCACTTCAATTGTCTCATCGAAATAAACGACACCGTTCTTCGAATCGAGAATTGCGGTATAACCTTTTTCCTTGCCGTATTTTTCGACGACTTTTTCAAGGGCTTTAAGAATAGGTTCAAGCTCTTTATCTTGCAACTGCTTCATTTCGAATCGAGCATCATCAGTTTTTGCCTGAAGTTCTCGACCGTTTTTCTGGTACTCACGTACCTTTTCGGCCTTTTTCTCTTCACTCCAAGCGGAGCTTTTCTTCTTGATCTCGTCCTGCAGAACCTTCAGAGCCTCTTCTTCTTTTTTGAAACTCCCCTGCAGTTCTTTCATCTTTACATCAAAACGCTCTTTTGCGGCTTTTCCCGATTCGCACGATACAATGATCTTCTGAACATTAATTACAGCTATCTTCAGATCGGCTGCGAAACTGTTATGCGCAGCAAAACAGGCAAGAAGAAAAACCAATCCTGCCGGCAGGATTCTCTTATAAACCATGATATCTCCTGTTTTTCCTACTGTACAACTACGAAATCGGCCCTTCTATTCTGTGCCCAAGATGTTTCATCCTGACCCTGTAGCAACAATCTCTCTTCGCCATAGCTAACGGTGCTGAGTTTCGCTTCGCTCACGCCAAGATTAACCAAATATTTTTTGGCACTCAATGCCCGACGCTCGCCAAGAGCCATATTGTATTCGTTGGTACCGCGGGGATCGCAGTTGCCTTCGATTCTGATCTCATATTTGGCTTTGCTTTTGACGAAATCGGCATTCACTTGCACGCGCGCTACCTGATCTTTTCTAACATCGGAAGAATCGTAATTAAAATATACGGGCAACATCCCTTCCGTTGTGCGGCCTTCGCTAATACCAAGCGGCTTAGAATCAAGCGACTCCACTGGACCAGCTGCAGCTTTTGAATCGACTTTCATTGCTTGGTCCGTTTGTTTATCGGAACCGCAACCAGTCAATGCCATAATGGACAAACAAAGTAACGCGGGCAACATGAATCTCTCTTTTCTTACCATGGGGAACCTCCAGTCTTTCAGATATGAATTAGGTTAATAAAATGATGTGATGTGGTGTTGTGGGTTTGCGGCGGGGGGATACCGGTCGCATTATTGTGACAAGCTAGGCAATATATAAGGAATGTGGATATTCTTCAACTTCTTTTTTCGATTCATGGCACCCTGACAAATTTTTTTTTCGCTATTCAATCGCAAATTATGGCTAGTGATAATTGTTTTTTCAGATTATAACGTTGAGTTCATGGACAATCCGGTTCTGACCTTTCCCACTGCCTCCCGGCGACGAAAATAATTGGAGATTTTAATGGCCAAAGCAAGCATAAGCCCCAATAGGGCAACCGACAGGACAATACGCACCATTGACCGTAAAAGAGAACAGGAACGGCGAAAGATGTTCCTTCGAGCCAAGGATCATGCGCCAGAATTTGCGGCAAAACTTGTCCAACGTCTTATCGACCGGGAAATCATTGAAACCAATTCTGTTACCGCAATCAAGGATGCTTTCGAAAGTCAACTGCAGAAGCTTGGATATATTGAGGAATTTGAGTTGCAGATGAAAATCGCACCGGTTCGCACGGTAGCCCAGGACCCTAATGTGGTCAGCCTCTATTTCACCCAATATATAGTGGAGGATCTTATCCAGAACCCGGCTATACAGGATGTTTTCGGAGACGATCTTGATATCTATCTTGCAGTCGATTCGGTCTTTAGAGTCCTCAGAGAATAAAAGCCGATGCCGGTAAATACCTTGGCGGGTGCAAAACGGAACACGGCCCTCTAGGGGTACAAGGAAGCAGTAACCAAATGATCACACCATTCCCTCGCGATCCTTCAGTGCGCCACCCCGTTTCCGTTCCCTCCCTGCTCATCGCCGACAAAGATGGAAATATTTCCGAGTTCCCGGAACTGCAGATGGCAGGGATGAGTAACGGCAGGTTTATTCACCCAGATGTGAGGGACCTCATCCCCCTTCCGGAAGGAAGTGAACTGTTCACCCTTCCCGGTCGTTTTCCGGTTGGCTGGGACCCTAAAACCGATGAGCCTGTTGTCCTGACGGAAAACCCCTTTTCCAACGGTCGGGTTCAAGCCGTCGCTGCCTTTATGGCGCCGGCACACACTGCCATTCTCACCAGCAGCTACCAAACCCAGCAAGGTGCCCCGGCCTTACCTCTCTTTGCTTATACCGCTGTTGGCTGGTATCAAGATAAATTTTGGGTTGCCGGTTTCCGCAGCGATCAGGACAGGAGGCAAGATGCCAGTCAATATCGCCAAAAAACTGTTGAAAGTCGTACCCGTAATAAGCTTAAAAAACACAAAAACAACAGACTCATTCAGCACCTTGGAAAATGCTGTCTCACCTATGGCTGTCCTGCTGCCCGCAATTTTTTTCTTGGTCGCTGGGAAGCGCCCTTGCCAACCTCGCCGGCCTGCAATGCACGCTGTCTCGGTTGCATCTCTCTGCAACCCTCCGGTTGTTGTCCCGCGACCCAAGACAGGATCACCTTCGTACCCAGCGTCAAGGAAATCACCCAGGTAGCCATCCCCCATCTCGAAGAGGCCGACAATCCCATTGTCAGTTTTGGTCAGGGATGCGAAGGCGAACCTCTCCTCCAGGCCGACATTATTGCCAAAGCGATCCAGATGATTCGCAGCCATACCAAGAGGGGGACCATCAACCTCAACTCGAATTCAAGTTTGCCACAGGGTGTCGCCCGCTTAGCCCAAGCCGGCCTTGACAGTATCCGAGTGAGCCTTAATTCCGCCCAAGAGACCTTCTACAACCGGTATTATCGACCGCAAAATTACAGTTTTGCCGATGTCATGCAGTCCATTGATGTAATGAAGGACAATGACCGCTTTGTTTCCCTCAACTATTTTATCCTACCGGGGTTCACCGATTCAGAACGGGAATTCAATGCCCTGTGCCAGCTCCTTCGGTCACATCGTCCCGACTTTATTCAATTGCGCAACCTGAACATTGACCCGGAATGGTATCTCAAAAGCCTCTCTTTTCCAAGCGATGCAGAGGTCTTGGGTATGCGCCTTTGGCTTGCCCGCATCCGCAAAGAATTTCCCTTGCTGCGCTTTGGATATTTCAATCCGCAAAAGCCTGTCCACACTGCGGCAACCGAGAATATTCGCTGATCTCCTCAACCATCCCCAGCGCCTATACGTTGTCTTGCCCTTCACCGCAATTTTCCTTTGCATTCTTTCACATTTAAGATAATATGCCAACTAAGAAAGCTTATCATTAATACCAATAATGGAGTACAGAGTTATGGAACAATTGCCAAATATGCGTTTGACAACGCAACGACAAATCATTCTTGAAGAACTTGGCAAAGTGACGTCCCATCCAACTGCCAACGAAGTCTATGACATGGTACGCAAGCGTCTGCCGCGCATCGGACTTGGAACGGTCTACAGGAATCTTGAACTCATGGCCGACAGTGGGATCATTCTGAAACTGGAGGTTGGCGGCACGCAAAAACGTTTTGACGCAACAATCGAACCCCATTATCATATACGCTGCACTTCTTGCGGCAAGGTCGATGACATTGCCATGGAGGTCCAGGGGCAAATCAACCGGGCTGCTGAAAAGGCGAGCAACTATATCATCCTTGGCCACCATGTTGAATTTTCCGGAATCTGTGAAGAGTGTGCAAAAGAGCAAAGAGAATCTCCCCTGCACTAAGCCGTTGTGCCAAACTCGCCCTTCAGCCGAAAAGCACCTTGCAAAAACGCCGCTTGCCTACCTTGATAAGTCTCTCCCCTTCAGGTGCAATGAGCATATTGATATCGGTGGCTTTTACTCCATCAATGGTTACGGCGCTTTGCTGAATCATTCTCCGGCCGTCGGAGGTGGAACTCACCAAACCGGCATCAACCAGTAGTTGCGGCAGGGCGATCGGTTCGTTGGCGGGACATCTGATTTCGGCAAGATCGTCCGGCACCCCGCCCTTTTGGAACACTTTTTCAAAATTCTCTTCCGCCGCCTGCGCCGCTGCCGTGTTATGGAAGCGGGCAACCAACTCGCGCGCCAGGCGCTTTTTCACTTCTTTCGGATGCAGGATACCTGCCTCGACCTTTTCCTTGAGGTCGGCAATCTCAGAGTTGCTGAGATCACTCAGAAGGGCAAAGTATCGAAACATCAAGGTATCCGAGATAGAGAGCACCTTGCCGTAGATGTTGTCGGCAGATTCATTGATGCCGATATAGTTCCCCAGGGACTTGCTCATTTTATTGACGCCATCCAACCCTTCAAGAAGGGGCATGGTCAGCACCACCTGTGGCTCCATCCCTCTTGACCTCTGGAGATCCCTGCCCATGAGGACATTGAACAGCTGGTCGGTTCCACCCAATTCCACATCGGCCTGCATGGCAACGGAATCGTAGCCCTGGATCAGTGGATAAAGAAATTCGTGGATCGAGATGGGTCTGCCGGTTTCAAACCTGTTGCGAAAATCCTCCCGCTCAAGCATTCTGGCAACGGTCAATTCCGATGCCAGCTTAATCATATCGATGGAAGTGAGTTTACCCAACCACGTACTATTGAACACCACCTGGGTTTTTTCCGGATCAAGTATTTTGAATACCTGTTGTTTATAGCTCTCGGCATTTTCGGCCACTTGTTCAACGGTCAGGGCCTTCCGGGTATCGGATTTTCCGGTAGGATCACCGATCATCCCGGTGAAATCCCCGATGAGAAAATAAATATCGTGCCCCAAATCCTGGAAATGCTTTAATTTTTGCAGCAAAACCGTATGTCCGAGATGAAGATCGGGGGCCGTCGGATCAAATCCGGCCTTAATCTTCAAGGGAATACCGGTTGCCTCGGATTTTTGCAGTTTCTTTATGAGTTCTTCACGGGCAATGATGTCTACCGCACCCCGCTCTATTAACTCAAGTTGCTCTTTTATTGAGACCATATTTCTAAACCGTTGTCCTAACTAGAGTGATATGTAATATTGGCTATTTTGCGTATTCGACGGCGCGGGTTTCCCGAATCACGGTAACTCGTATCTGTCCGGGGTAGGTCAATTTACTCTCAATCGCCCGGGCGATATCCTGGCTGAGTACGGTTGCCTCTTCATCTTTGACCTTGCTCGAATCGACGATTATGCGCAGATCGCGACCGGCCTGAATCGCATAGGATTTTTCTACCCCTTTAAAATCATTGGCAATGGATTCAAGATCTTCAAGGCGTTTGACATAACTTTGCAGCATTTCCTTTCTCGCCCCCGGTCTCGCCCCTGAAAGGGCATCCGCCGATTGAACGAGAATATCAATGACGCTTTGCGGTGGCTGTTCCTCATGGTGCGCGCCGATGGCATAGACAACGTCGTCCGGCTCCCCATATTTCTTTGCCAAATCCCGTCCGATAATGGCGTGCGAGCCCTCAACCTCATGATCGACCGCCTTGCCGATATCATGCAAAAGTCCGGCCCTTTTAGCCGTTTTCACATCCACCCCGAGTTCCGAGGCCATGATACCGCAGAGAAAGGAAACCTCAAGGGAATGCTGCAGCACATTCTGGCCGTAGCTGGTACGATATTTCAGCCTGCCAAGCAGATTAATCAGTTCGACATGAACCCCATGCGCGCCAACGTCGAAAGTGGCCTGTTCGCCGGCCTCCCGCATAGTAATTTCCAGATCCTTGGTAACCTTTTCAACAACCTCCTCTATGCGACCGGGATGTATCCTCCCGTCACTGATGAGCTGCAACAGGGCCTGGCGTGCCACTTCCCGTCGAACCGGGTTGAAACCGGAGAGAATCACCGCTTCAGGGGTGTCATCAATAATAATATCTATGCCGGTTGCCGCTTCAATGGCGCGAATATTCCTGCCTTCGCGACCGATTATCCGACCTTTCATTTCATCGTTAGGGAGCGGCACCATGGAGACGGTCCGGTCTGCGACATAGTCACCGGCATACCTGGAGATGGCGAGGGCCAGAATATTCTTACCCTTCCGGTCTGCCTCCATTTTCATCTCGTTTTCTATTTTCGCAAGTCTTTTGGCGGCATCCATCCTCGCTTCACTTTCAAGAGAGTCCATGAGGATTTTTTTAGCCTCTTCCTGAGTGATTCCCGCAAGTTTCGCCAGTTCATAGCGCTTCGTACTGATCAGTTCATCGACTTCCTTATGCTTTTCCTGCCATTCAAGTTCCTGCTGGCTTACCCGACGCTCACTGTAGAGAAGTTCGTTCTGTTTCCGATCAAAACCGTCCCATTCTCTTTTGAGACTGTCTCTCTTTCTTTTTATTTGCCGCTGTTCGTCTTTCAGCTCCTCCCGCTCGGCCCTGAGTTCTTCTTCCAAGGCCTGCTTAACCTGATAAGCGGCTTCTTTGCTTTGCAAGAGCGCCTCTTTCTTCAGCTGTTCCGCCTCGGTTATAGCATTTTCGATAATTTGCTTGCTTTGCACCCTGATATTATTTTGATTGCCCTCAGTCACACGTTTTCGCAGGTAAAACCCTACGAGCAAGCCGACAAGCGCACCACAACAGGCGAATAGAAACGGATAAGCTAATGAACTCATAGAAGAATCCTATCGTGATGAAGATTGACAGGACACAGGAGGGAAATGCAGGGTAACAAAAACGATAGGAAGGATTCTGCGAGAGAACATCTTCGGAGCATGTACCTTTGCTCCAAATACGCGAGGAGATGCGGTTTTTAACCTTGCCGATCAGCCATCTCGGCATTTCCGGGCAAGAATCCGCTTTGCCCTCCGCGACTCTCTCATCAAATGCGCAAACAGCAATAAAAAATCGACCAGACCTTAAACTCTGGCTATGTTTACGCTAGGACTGCACTTAGGAGTTCTTTAAACCCAGAATGAAACCGACCAGGCAACAACTTATATAGATAACACAATACCAGTAAAGACAATCCCAGTATATCGCTCCTTCGTAGGAGCTATTCCACTTATTACCGTGAGAATACGTTGATCCAGATACCACCTTATGCGCTGATCCATCTGGAAGAGTATCTAAAAAAGCAATCCTGCTTCCCTGTATTCGTACTTTGTGCCGACAATACCCTTCTGCTGAAGTCAATCTTCTATTATATGTTGAACCGGCTCAAGGTCTTACGCGCATTTCTGCCTGGAAAACTTTTAAACCGGATAGAAAAAAGTACAGACAGTTCATGTCTGTAAAAATCTTCCCCACACTGCCGTGTCACCAGGAAAGTTAAACCTAAATGAATAGGTGGGCACCTCATAAAAACCTCAGGAAATTCGTCAGACGATCTTCCTTAAGCCTCCAGCGGAGTTGCCCTTTTTATGGGAGTTGGCTCAACACACACTGAAGATCACCAACAGTGCAGGGAGAAGTCATAAATACCCGAGTATCGGGCTCGATCTTTCTGAATCTTTTTTAACTATAGCAGACTTTCCGTTAAACGAAAAGTTTTTATACTGCAGCCATCATTCTATCAGCAGCTTGGCTCGGATTTCCTCGCTCAGCCGAACCATCCTTTGCTCGGAATCCCAGCGGTAATCGTCAAATTCCTGCTTGAGTTTGACATACTGAGACGCGATGTTCAAGCAAGCCATGATGGCCACCCTGCCTACCGGCAAGGTTCCCGTGGCCTGGGAGGAACCATGCTCCACGAGCTGACGCACAAGAGAAAGAATTGATGTCAATTCTTCTTCCGAAGCGGCAGTATAGAATTTGTATTCCTGCCCCAGGAGTTCGAATTTAACCAACCTTTCCGTGTTCGACATAGCACCTCAACCCCGATTGCCGTTCCCGCCGCAGCCCAATTTCCCCCAAGCCTGTCTCGGGAATATTTACCGGTGGGTATTGCCGAGCGAAAACAGATTTTGCTGTACCCGTCCCTCTTCCTCATTACGCTGCTCTGCAACCATCTGCTTTGCCGGGGATGCCTCTTCCTCGTCAACCACTTCAATGTCTTCAACGGGTTCAGGGTCAGCTGCTACGGCGGCGATTTCCTCAAGACCCATCTCCCATTCTTCGATCTGTTCGACAATTTTGTTTACCCGCTGACTGATTTCGCTGCGTTCTATATCTTTGGAAGAAAGATTGCTGTGTAAATCTTCAATCTGCAGTTCACGCTCCCGTAATTCCTGAAGCAATTTTGCCTTTTCCGCCCGCAACTCGGAAAAACGCCCCAAGAGCTTTTCGACAAACTGCTCTAGACGACGAAGTTCATTGTCCTGACTCATATCATTCACCTCTCATGTATTATTGCCCTTCAGGATCCTTATTAGGGATGACCTTACCTCGGCAAAATAAGCCAAACAAAGATCCCTCGGAAATCTATCTTAACCTGCCATCCTGCCCGAATATACCATGCGTCCTGCGCACTGCAACCTCTATCAGATTCGCGAGTAGCTCCAGCTGATTGGCTGGGCGTTTTGATACGGCATGAAGCCATGAAAAGTCCTGGGATCATCGTCGAAAACCATGGGTAAAAAATATTTATCCCCCTCCCACATCGGCAACTTTAAAATATCGGCGACATCGACCCAAACCAGATCCCCTTCCTCATTCGACACCCTTGGCGTACCGCTGAAATGTTCGACACGATAGATGAAACCGAGCCAGTTTTCCCCTTGCGGGCCAAAACCGGTCCAATTGATGGTTCCCCTCAGCACCGCACGCTCGCAGAAGATATTTGCCTCTTCGGCTATCTCCCGGACCATACATTGGTAAATATCTTCGGCTGGCAGCATTTTACCCCCCAAACCGTTATATTTCCCGAGATGTTGGTCATCAAGACGTTTGTTGCGATGCACAAGCAAGGTTTGCTTTTGATCGGGAGACAGGATATAAGCTAGGGTTGCAACTATTGGTGTATACATTTCCACCCCCATATTTCGCCAAATGATTCAAGATACATATTCCGCTGTTCTCGAGAGTATGATATAAATAACTAAGCCCTGACAAGAGGGGATAAGTACCTGAGAAAACCCATTCACGAAAAATAATTTCATTTCCGACATATAACCGTGCTATCTCGACTACGCCAAGCCCACAGAAACACCCATCTTTTATTCGCCATTTCATGGTTTTTGCTGTGCTTTTCCATGCCGTGTGCCGGCGCGACTGCTGCCGGTCAGGACTTTCCTTTATTTCCGGCTATCAGTAAAAATGTGCAATTCTGGGAAAAAATTTATGCTGTCTATTCCCTCAAACAGGCTGTTATACATGACTCGGAAGATTTATCAAGGATATACCAGGTTGTTTCCTTAGTTGATCTCGAAGCGCCTGGGGCACAGCAACAGAATGCAGCCATCCATAAACAGGCCTGTGATAAATATCGTTCAATCTTGACAAAACTTGCCGACCAACCACCGGGCTCCCCTGAGGAACAGCGTGTGGCAACGCTCTTTTCCGGCAAAAATGCCCGGCAGGAAATGGCAATAGCTGCGGGTAACGTTCGCAGCCAATCCGGCCAAAAAGAACGTTTTCTGTCCGGAGTTGTTATTTCAGGCACCTATCTCCCCGAAATCAGAAACATCTTCCGTAGCTACGGCCTGCCGGAGGAGCTCGCTTATCTCCCGCATGTGGAATCTTCTTTCAATATCAAGGCGTATTCCCGCATCGGGGCCGCCGGCCTCTGGCAATTCACCAGAGAAACCGGAAAACAATACCTGACAATAGACTACACCATTGATACAAGGCTTGATCCCATCGCCGCAACCCATGCCGCTGCAAAATACCTTGCCCATAGTTTTCGCTCCCTCAATAGCTGGCCTCTGGCCATCACTTCCTACAATTATGGACTGGGAGGCATGATGCGGGCGGTCAATGAGGAAGGTACGTATGAAAGAATCTTCACCAACTATAACAAGGGTTATTTTAAGTTTGCTTCGAGAAATTTTTACTCCGAATTTCTCGCTGCCCGAAATGTCGCCAAATATCTGGAGAAGAATATCGGTGGAAGGGCCCCGGAAGCAAAGTATCGCTACCTGACGCTTCCCGACTTTGCCCATATTCAGGAAATCTCAGGCCACTTCGCCCTGCCGGTGGGAATGATTGCAGAGCTTAACCCGGCACTCCGCCCACCGGTCATAAGCGGTGAAAAACTCATCCCCAAAGGCTACACCCTTCGACTTCCTGCCGAGAGTAAAACCAACCAACCTATTGCCTCGCCACCGCCTTCCATCTTTAGAAATGAGCAAAAATCCAGCCTCTCCCACTTGGTGCGAAAAGGCGATACCGCCAACAGCATCGCTCGCCTGCACAACATTTCCGTGAAAAACCTGCAACAGGCAAATAACCTTGATCAATTTGCCTCCATCCGCCTCGGACAAAGCCTGCGCATCCCCGGCAAGGCAGATGCGACAGCAGCCACTACCCCCAAGACTAAAAGTAATTCCACCCGAATTAACATTCAAAAAAACGTGACGACCAAGGAAGCCTTACTCGCAAAACAGACTTAAAGCTCAACCGGCACGACGACCCCGGGCAAGACAGAGAAACTCCTCACCCCCTGCAAACGGCATTACTTCTGCCGTAATATGATCCGCCACACCTTCGCTGCCAACAACAGGAACCAAATGGATATTACCAAAACCATACACGAACTTAAAAAAAGACCGGAATTTTCCGAAAATGTCGGAATGATCCTTATCCACAACGGTGTTGTCCGCAACTGGTCACGCCAGGACAGGGCAAAGGTGACGGCCCTCGAGGTCAGCCCCAATTTTACAAAAATTGAAACTCTCCGCCAAGAATACCTCCAACATCCCGGTATCTTTGAAATCATCATTGAAGCGCAGAGCGGCAGGCTGCTCCCCGGCGATGACCTTCTCTTCATCATTGTCGCCGGCGATATCCGAGAAAACATCAAACCGGTACTGGCCGAACTGCTCGATCGGATCAAAGCCGAAGCGGTGCACAAAGAAGAAATTTTTTCTTCATAAACCCCCATCCGAGGAGGAGGATTGCCATGTCTGCAGCAGCCCAGAGGTTTATCGAGAAATTTACCGATATCCACCCTCTGCCCCATATTGTCACGACAATTTCCCGATTGATTGCCGACAATGAGTCGACCATGAAGGATTTTGAAGAAATCATTAAAATGGATCCGGTGCTGGTAAGTCGCCTCCTTCGCCTGGTGAACAGCCCCTTCTACGGGCTGACTCAGACTGTCGACTCAATCGGCCGGGCAGTCGCCTATCTCGGCATGAAGAATCTCCACAATCTCATAGTTGCCGACGCCTTGAAAAGAATTTTTGTGGCCAAAGAAACCAAGGGCGTTTTTTCCAAAAAACGCTTATGGCTGCACAGCGCTGCGGTATCCCTGTGCAGCAAGATGGTGGCTGAACGGATTTTCGGAATAAATGGTGACGATGCTTTTTTATGCGGCATTCTTCATGATTTCGGTCTCTTGGTTGAGGAGCAGGTTGAGCAAAAGGAATTTTACGGTATCTGCGCCGCCTGTCGGTCGACAACCGACCTCATAGGACTGGAACAGCAGGCTTTTGCCACCGATCACTGCGAAATTGGCTACCTCATGACCCTCGGTTGGAATATGCCGGTCACCATTCAGGCAGCAATCCGCGACCATCATTTGCTGACCGACACGCTTGTGCCATCAAGTCTCACCGGAATTGTGCAGATTTCCGAATATATCGCCGGACAATTGGACCATACCACCCTGCCGAATGTGACCACTCAGATTTCCCCGCCATTACTCGAACATCTGCAAAGTAATGTGGACGAATACAACGTTCTCATCGATGATCTCCCCGAAGAAATGGCCAAGGCTCAGGCCATTTACGGGTAGGGAGGCCAGCTATGACCGGTCTTTTCGATAAAGCCGTTACTTCTGCCGGACAAGTCAGGGAACTGCTGACCTACCTGACAGAAACACTTCCTTTCCTTACCATTCTTGCCGTCACCGACGGCGGACAGCGGATTCCTGAAGGCGATTACACCGCTTTCCCCGAACACTTGGTGAACACATTGGTTGCGTCTGCTCGGCGGCAAGCCGACGCGACAGAACCACTGCTTTCCGCAGGTAATCTGAATATCGCTTGCCCCCTTCCGTCCCTGAAAACCACCCTGGTCTGTGCCGCAAGCCATGAGGATTTTCGCCCAAAAGGCTTGGCCAGCCTGCTTCGATTAGCGATACAGGGCTATTTCGACCAAAGGGAGGTAGAGCAGCTCAACAAGAAAATCACCATCCAAAAAAACCAGTTCAATCGCAAATTCCAGGTGATGGACGTAAAACACCAGGAGATGCTTGAAGAGGCACAGCATAGTTACCGGACAATCCAGGAACAGCAGGAAAGCTACTCGCGGACACTCAAGTCGGAAATAGAAACGCAAACCCAGGAACTCCGTAAGTCGAAAACCGATGCCGAGGCCGCAAGTGTCGCAAAAAGCCAATTCCTTGCCTCCATGAGTCATGAAATCCGCACGCCGATGAACGGCGTCATCGGTTTCACCGACATGCTCCTTGCCACCGAGATGGATGAGGAACAGAGAGACTTTGCCATGACCATAAAACGTTCGGGAGAATCTCTTCTCGGACTTATCAACGACATCCTCGACTTCTCCAAGGTCGAGGCCGGTGAGATGACCCTTGAATACATCGATTTCGATCCAGAAATAACCGCCCACGACGTGTGCGAAATGATGCGCCCCAGGGTTGCCGGCAAACCCATCGAGATTCTTTGCCGCATCGACGACATGTTGCCCGCCAATATCAAAGGCGATCCGGGCAGGTTCCGCCAGGTTCTCATCAATCTCCTCGGCAACGCCGCCAAATTTACCGAAAAGGGTGAATTGGAACTGAGTATCGAGGCCTGCGCCGAAACCGAGGCAACCATAACACTTCTTGCCAAGATCCGTGATACCGGCATCGGTGTCCCCGAGGACAAATTTGCCACGATCTTCGAGGCATTCAAACAGGCAGACGGCACAACCACCAGAAAATACGGCGGCACCGGCCTCGGTTTGTCCATATGCAAAAAGATAGCCGGTCTGATGCATGGTGACGTATGGGTGGAGTCGACGGTCGGGGTTGGCACCACCTTCCATTTCACCGCGGTCATGCAAAGGTCCTCTCTTTGTCAATCACACCGTCCGCCGGCCGAAAACCTCAAGGACAAAAAGATCCTGGTGGTCGACGACAACCGGGCCAACAATGAGATTCTCCGCGGAATGCTGGAAAATGCCGGCATGGTGGTAACAACCCTCGTCGACGCCACCACCGCCGTTGCCGAACTCATTCGTGCGGAAATGGAGCTTGACCCCTTTACCGTGGCCATCCTCGATCTGCAGATGCCTTTTATCTCTGGCTATGATCTGGCGACAAGGATTCGCACCTCAAGTCTTGCCAACCCGACCATCCCCCTTCTTGCCTACACATCTTCTACGGAAAGGGTCGCCCAAAAATGCAAAGACGTCGGATTCAATGCCTTTCTTACCAAGCCTGCCCGCCGCACTATTCTCCTTCGCACGCTTTCGCGAATTCTCGGCGCCAAAGACGATGACCAGGAACGCCCGGAGGAGAAAAAGCTCGTCACCCAATATTCTCTGCGGGAAGAACTGAAACAATCGGTACGTATTCTCCTCGCCGAGGATAACCCGGTTAATCAGAAACTGGCCATGGTAATGCTCTCGAAAGCCGGCTATAAAGTCACCGTCGCTGCCAACGGCAGGCTGGCTGTCGAGGCCTTCACCGAAAAGCCGGAGAATTTTGACACTATTCTCATGGACATTCAAATGCCGGAAATGGATGGCTATGAAGCGACCCGGCAGATACGCCGGTTGGGATTCACAGATATCCCCATAATCGCCATGACCGCCAATGCCATGAAAGGTGACAAGGAACTCTGTCTTGCGGCCGGGATGAGTGATTATATGACCAAGCCCATCAAGAGGGAGATCATTTTTCAGATCCTGGAAAAATGGCTCAACCTCCGTAACTGAACTGCACATTTGTATGAGCCTACCATCCGCGCCAGCCCATGCCGGCCGTTCGACACTTAAAGCCTGGGCCGATAAACAGAATATCGATGCGCCATTCCGGCACAGGTTGCCGCGTCTGGTGATGCGGCTCATCCTCATCACCTCTGCAGAATTTTCCAGCAACGCCCTTTCCCTCCGTTCGGCTGCCCTGACCTATACCGTCCTGCTGTCCCTCGTTCCCATCCTGGCGATGAGCACTGCACTGGTAAAAGGACTCGGCGGCGACAACCAACTGCGCAAGGTGGCATATAGTTATATTCAAACCTTGACGGATAAAAGCGGCGAAGCCGGCAATCAAACAAAAATAGCCACGACACCCATCGATATCACTCTGCAGAAGCCTGGTGCAAGCCTCACCGATCACCTGCGCTCCGCCGTCGATCAACTCTTTGATTATGTAGATAAAACCAACTTCGCAGCCCTTGGCTCGATTGGTGTTGTCGGTATTCTTCTGAGTGTCATCCTGGTTCTCAGTTATATTGAGGAGGCCATGAACAGCATCTGGAAAATTAGCAGCGGCAGATCGCTGCTGCGAAAAATTGCCGATTACCTCACCCTTCTCATCCTCTTGCCGATCTCTATTAACGTAGCCTTTGCCGCCAGCGCCATGCTGCAAAGTCCGGCGCTGATCGCAAAGATTGATATCCTCATTCCCTTTGCCTGGCTCCAGACCCTCCTCCTCAAGGGATTGCCGGTGGCCATTATCACCCTCACCTTTTATGTGATGTACATCTTCTTCCCCAACACCAAGGTGAAGACCCTGCCCGCCCTGCTCGGTGCCGGTTTGGCTGCCTTTCTTTGGACGCTGGTGCAAGACATTTACATCACCCTGCAGATCGGCGTGGCCAATTACAATGCCATCTATGGTTCCTTCGCTACCCTGCCGCTTTTTCTGGTGTGGATCTATCTGGGATGGCTGTTCATCTTAACCGGCGCACAGGTGGCCTATGCCTGCCAGAACATTGGCAGTTACCGACTCTTGCCCCTGAGCGCCGCACCCTCCCTGAAACTGGGAGCTGCCATTGATATCATGGATTGTACGAATTCGGCTTTTGCCGGCGGCAAGGTAATAACCTCCAGCAATTTAGTCGATAGTCTGCCTCACTACCAACCGGCAATCATCACCGAGGTCGTCACAAAACTGCAGGCAGCCGGGTTGCTCCATGTTTCCCAAACCGATAATCGGCTGTTGCCGGCAGCACCGGGCCAAGGTGTGCATTACCGAGAGGTAGCAGCGATTATCCTCGGTACCGACACCGCCGATAGCAGTGGTGGTGCCAGGAGTAATCGGGCCATGAAAGCTGCGGCTGAGGCGCTTGACGGTCCGGTGACTTCGGATGGCAAAGAAGACACCCATTCGCCCTAGGACTATAGATCATAAAGGACTGTGCTGTCCCATCACAATTGGAAATTATCATGAAAAAATTATTATTGTTGGCGGTGTTTCTCCTGACCGCCTCGTCTGCTCCTGCGAGTGATCCGCTGAAGATCGGACTGCTGCCCATCGAAGACGCAGTGCCCTTCTATGTTGCCGAACAGGAAAAAATGTACGCCAAGGAAAACCTGCAGGTTGAGTTGATCCCCTTTCAAAGTGCCCTTGAACGGGACAGTGCCCTGGCTGCCGGCGCCATTGACGGGGCAATCGATGATCCGATCGGCGCCGTTCTGTTTGACAAGGGCCAGGGCCGGCTGAAGATAACCTCCATCTGCCTCGGTGAAAAGCCGGCCGAGGGTGTATTCGCTATCCTCGCCGCCCCCGGCTCCGGCCTGAAGACGGTGAGCGACCTGAAGGGTGTGGAGATCGCCGTCTCCAATTCGACGATTATCGAATACGTGACCGACCGGATGCTTGCTGGGCAAGGCTTCAAAACCGAGGAGATCAAGAAGATCGAGGTGGTGAAAATGCCGATTCGTATGCAAATGCTCCTCTCGGATGCAGTCAAAGCGGCAACGCTGCCCGAACCCCTGGCATCAATTGCCGCCAACAAAGGCGCCAGGGTACTGGTGAGTGACGCAACCGGCGAAGAGAGCCTTTCCCAGACCATCATTGTCTTTCGCGCCGAGGTCCTGAAAAACCAAAAACCCGAAATCGCCGCTTTCTTTCGCGCCTACAAGGGCGCGGTACAGGCCATCAACAGCGATCCGGAAAAATTCCGCGCCCTCTTTGTTGATAAGGGCCGCATTCCGCCGTTTCTGGCAAAAACCTATCCCATCCCCGCATTTCCCCTGCCGACTCCCTTCAGCCCGTCCCTCTTCGAGCCGATTATGAACTGGCTTGCAGCCAAACAGCTGGTACCTAAAATCCCCTATTCGACCATGGTGGCGACCGATTTCATGGATGGGTGGAACTGAGGATGATTTCCGTCCAATCGGCTAATCTTAGCTTTTCCCATGCGGGTGCCGTTCATCCGGTGCTCCGGGATATCTCCTTTCAGGTTGAGCCTGAGAGCAGTTGCGCCATCATCGGGCCGTCCGGTTGCGGCAAGACCTCGCTGCTCTTTCTCCTGGCGGGGCTGCTGCAGCCGGATAGCGGTACAATCACCATCACCGGACAGCCACGCAGCGGGACAATTCTCCAAAATTTCGGCCTCTTCCCCTGGAAAACGGTGGATCAGAATATCGGCCTTGGCCTGCTCTTGAAAGGTGTGGAAAAAATGCGTATTGAGCAAAAGGTCGAGCAACTGCTGATGGAAATGGGGTTGACCGGTTTCGGTGACCACTATCCCGGCCAGCTGTCCGGCGGCATGCAACAGCGGGTGGCCATGGCCCGGGCACTGGCGGTTGAGCCGCAGATCCTCTTTATGGATGAACCCTTGTCGTCCCTCGACGCCCTTACCCGGGAACGGCTGCAGAACCTTATGCAGGAAATCCGGCTCAAAAAAAACATCACCATGGTCCTCGTCACCCACGCAATCGAGGAGGCGGTTTTCCTCGGTCGCCGCATTATCGTGCTCAGTGGACGGCCGGGCCGAGTGCTGCGCATCGTTGACAACCCGCAGGCCGGCAGCGCCGATTACCGACAAAGCGACATCTTTTTCCACCGCTGTGTCGAGCTCAGGGAAATACTCAAAGGAGAGGATTATGGGCAGGAAACGTGACATTGTCCTGGCGGCGCTGATCCTCCTTGGGATATGGGAGATTTCCGCCCTGCTGCTGCACTCCATGGCCCTGCCGGAACCGTGGCTGGTGCTGCTCGATGCAGCCGAAAAAATTGCCGACGGCAGCCTCCTCGACGACCTGGCAATCAGTTGCCTGCGGGCACTGCTCGGCATTACCCTTGCTTTGGTAACCGCCGTACCGCTTGGTCTTATGATCGGAGCGGAGGAAGGGCTGCGCCGCCGTCTTTCACCCTTTATCTACCTTCTTTACCCGGTGCCGCATGTGGTGCTGCTGCCGCTGATCATCATCCTGTTCGGCATCGGCAATTTCTCGAAGATTTTTTTAATAGCCCTGATCGTCTTTTTCCAGATCCTCGTCACTACCCGCGACGCCGCCAAGAACATCCATCGCAACTATTTCCTGGCCATGCAGACCCTCGGGGCCTCGCGCCTGCAGATCTACCGCCATGTCATCCTGCCCGCCACCCTGCCGAAGATCCTCACCGCCATGCGCATCTCCATCGGTACGGCGGTGGCCATCCTCTTTTTTGTCGAATCCTTCGCCACCACCAAGGGTCTTGGCTATATCATCATGGATTCCTGGGGACGGGCTGATTATGTCGCCCTGTACACCGGCATCTCTTGCATGGCAGCCCTCGGTTTTGGCCTCTACCTTCTCCTTGATCGGCTTGAACGGCGGGTCTGTGCCTGGACCCAGGCGGATTAAGGCTGCTTGGGAACGACACTATTTCCAGCAATTTGCTGGAAATAGTGCAAGGGTTTGGATTATTTGTAAATTGGCATTTGCATAAATGGGGAAGCGTCCCCGTTATTAACGAAGAAGATGCAGGAACGCAAGCTGTTTAAAAGCCATAACCTGCAGGAAATCCTCGATGAGTTGGGTGTTATTGAATGCTTTGAAGTGCCTGGTCGACGTCTTCAGGTTGGCGAAACCACCATGCGTCAGATGCAACTTTACACCAACCTGGGTGTCGAACCTCCAGCCTCGTTACAATAGTTCGGGAATTCAGGTGATTAGGCATTTCTCTTACGACCACTGCGCGGCGCCTGCTCAACGACACCCGGACCTGGAGTGACGATGATTCTTGATTGAGCGTTGGGCAGCTTGTGCATCAGGCTTGCGACCGTGACACCTTTGGTCTTTGCTTCCTGAATTATTTCGTATAGATTGTTGCCACTGATCTTCTTCCCTTCCTCTGCCATTGCGAAAGTGTCTATTTTGAATGGAGCTTCGTCAGTTGTCTCACCTGGCACAGTGGAGTTGACGATGTGCTCAATTGTCTCATCAGTTAGAACATCGTTCATGCCCTCTCCGAACGAAAATCGTTGTTTGATTAGGTGAGGCGCTGCACGCATGGCTTCGATATTTATAACGTCCATCTCGCTAAATGGCAGGTGGAAGTCGGTGTAATTTATAAACGGACGTTTATCAATCCGCATCTGGAAATGGTAATGCGGTTTCTTGCCATGCTGCGAGGTGGCATGTCCTTGGTAATCAGACTCGGCACAGGAAAATGCCCATTCAAGGTGCTTGTATTTAATGGTGACCTCGAAAAGTTTGGTACCCGTTCCTTCTTCGATAAGATCATTGATATTTCTTGCAAAGCCACTTTGATTTGCCACCCATCTCAGGAAACTTTGAATCTGAAAATACCCATAGTGCTGCGCGATAGCTGGAAAATTTTTTTTATCAAAGCCTTTGGGCTTAAGTAACCAGTGAGGGCAGGGGGTGTTCTTGCCGAAGGTTAGAAGTGGCTTCTCACAGAGGTAGCAATAACCTCTATTGAAGCGCTCAAGGAATTTTTGATATTCTGCTTCTGCGTTACGAAAATTGATCTCGTTACCGCGCGCTCGTTCTTCTTTGGATAGAGAGCCCAGAAACCTTGCGTAATCTTTCCCTTTCAAACGTATTGCTTCATACATTGCAATCCTCTCAGAACGCATGCACTAATAAGTGATTCTGCTGATCTGTATATCATCCCAACTCGCACGGAGTGTTGGAGGCTTTCACATACTGACAAACTCAAGCGCGTCGCCCTACAGGCTTCAGAAATTTTTCGTAATGTACCAATATTTCGTGAAAAATTCCTGAAAAATTTGCTACGATCTAATTTTCGGTGTTCTGTAGATCATCCAAAAGGGAAGGATTAACAATTTTGAAAAACTTCATGGGATGCGAGTTAATGGTGCGGTGTAGCACGTTTCGAGGTGTCCCTTGCGGCAAAGGTGTCGGAAAAAATTCGCATCCATTGTAAAAGTGGCGGCATTTTATTGTGATTTTTTCGAAGTATGTGTTCCTGTCCGCCACCCAACCGAAGATCCTCGCCGCCATGCGCATCACCATCGGTATCTCCTGCATGGTTGCCCTCGGTTTCGACTTTGCCTTCTCCTTGATCGGGCTAAAATTCGGCTTTGCACCTGAGGCCATTTGGATTAGGTCTTGGATCGGGCAACCACCTTGACAGGCGCTCACTCCGAAGAGGAGCGCCCGGAGAAGTCACTTGGCACCGTTACCGAGGCGCCGCAATCGTCAATACTGGAACCTGTACGTATAATTCAGCATCCCGGTGGCTGCATAATCGGTCTCCAGCCCATAATAGTTGACGTCCTGGTAAAGGGGGCGACCGTAGCTGCCGCTCATGGTGAAATTTCCACCGAAGGCGGAGAGAAAACGCCAGCTGCCGACAGCGGTCAGGGTAACGGCCTGTCCGCCGCTGTTTTCCATGGTCACCCCATTGAACTCATTTTTGCCGGTGTCGGTGGCATCAAGTTCAAGGCCAAGCATCACATCGTAATTGGGGGTGTAGTGCAAGGCTATCCCGGCTTTAGCGACATCACCGAAGTCGTAATTGTCACTGTTTTCAGTGTTCACCAGATAGCTGAGTTCACCATGAACCCAAAAATCGCCGAAACTGGCCGAACCCAGCACGCCGCCGCCAAGGTTGACGTTGCCCGTACCCGTCTGCAGCCCCGGCATATTGGTTGTGGCATTGGCATAGGCGGTATCAAAGTCGCCGGTCGGCAGGGTGGCGTTGCCCATCAGGGTGACGAACTTGCTGTAATAGTTATCCCGCCACAGGTTATATCGCAGCTTGAGGTCGAGGTCGGAGATACCCTCATTCTCAGTAACCTTTTCCTTGCCGTTCAGCCGCATTGCAGAGGTCATGGTCTTATCCAGATAGGCGATCTTGGCCGCAAGGGACAACTCATCGGTAATGCCGTAATTTGCCATCATCATGGTCCCGGAAGATTCCATCTTTTTCGGAATCGCCTTCACGGTAGCCGGGGTGGCCGCCTTGAACTGGGCGACGGACACATCGTCCGAGCCCATCTTCAGATTGTCCATTTTCATGGCCATATAGCCAACGCCGATATTACTCGATCCCTTCGGCTGGGGAACCGCCGACAGTACCCGGTTGGGCATGGTCATGCCCATCGGTGCAATGGCTTGTAGGGCCTGATCAAAGGTAAGGTCCGCACCACCGTGCTCGGTCATGAAGGTCTTTGCCTCATTCTTATCGGCAAAAGCAATGATGTTGGGAATCATGTCCGGAACCAGATTGCTGCCGATGACATAGGTGGCATCCTTTGCCGCAATCTCTTTGCCGCTCACCCAGTCGTGGACGATGACTGACGAGAAAGCGGAGGCACCGCCGGCGTCTGCGACCATACGCAGCATATCGGCGCCGCCGCAGGTCTTCTCCACTGCACCGCCTCCGGTGGTGATTTTCGCGCTGGTTTTCTGGTACAGGTCGATATACATGCCACACAGTTTGCAGCTCTCCCTTTCTTCTCCTTGGACGGTGGAGGCCACCATCAATGCCACTGCTATGAGTACTCCGGTCTTCTTTCTCATTGATTTCTCCGTGGATTTTGGATTTGTCAAAACACTTCTCCCCTAGCTATCCACTCTACCACCCTGTGACACTGCAAACAATGCGGCAAATTGTCGCAGGCAGGGCTCGTTTGTTAACGAGCCCTGCCTGCCTTGTCCTGTGCAACCTTCAGACCGATGCCTGAGGGCTCCAGCCAGTGGCCCTTTTCAGGGCGGAGCAAATTTTATCAACTTGCGTTGCAGGCTGCGGCGATGGATGTTGAGCTTGCGGGCCGCCTCCGAGATATTGCCATCGCAATCGGCCAAGACCCGGTGGATATGTTCCCATTCCACCCGGGCCAGGCTTGGCGGTATCAACTCGTGCGCCTCTACCGCCAGTGAAAGATTGTCTTCCCTGGAGAACGCAAGAAGGATCTCATCGACATCAGCCGGCTTGGAAAGATACTGCAGGGCGCCGAGTTTAATTGCCTGACTGGCGGTGGCGATACTGCCATATCCGGTGAGCACCACCATCTTGATCCCCGGCTGCATACGCTTGGCCTCGGCAACCAGCTCAATGCCGGATCGACCCGGTATCCGCAGATCGATCAGGGCAAATTGCGGTGCATGATCCAGCAGAACCCCGAGGGCGCCGGCAAAATCACCCGCCTCATAAACAGTGAAACCCCTCCGCCTAAAAGCCAAAGCCAACCGCTTTCGAAACACCTCTTCATCATCCACCAAAAGAATCGAATATGCCTCCTCATCATCCCCCATACCTGCCCACCCTCCGTCCAATAATTACATTTCAGGTTTTGTTATAATTAACCCATGAATCCAAAACCGTACCGTCGTGCCGACACCAGGGGTAGAATCAATTTCCAGGCCGCCGCCGAGACGTTCGGCTAGAATCCGGGCGAGATACAGTCCAAGCCCCAGACCTTGCCCTGCCGGCTTGGTGGTAAAGAAAGGTTCGCAGGCCTTTGCTGCAGTTTCCCGGTCCATTCCCCGCCCCTGATCGCTGACCTCGAACCGGAGCATGGCATCGTCGACCACAACCCTCAAGGTCACTGCCCCCGTCGCAGCCGAGACATAGAAGGCATTGGCGATCAAGCCGCGCATTACCCGTTTTAACGAACGTCGGGGGATGGTCACCTGAACATTTTCAACATTGCAGTCGACAACCAGCCGCCCCTGGAGGTGCTCAGCGACGGCAAGGCGGACTTCGTTGAGCAGAGCACTGATTGTCAAAATATCCATGCCTTCGCCCATCGGTTCTCCGGCATCCGCAGCAATCTCATAAAGGATGTCTCGGCACTTGGCCACCTCGGTACGGATGAGCTGCAGGTCGTCCAACCATGCCGTACTTCCGCCTTGACCGATCTCTCGATACAGTTCACCGGCAACCACGGCAATGGTAGACAAGGGGGTGGCGAACTCATGAGCGGCACTGGCTGAGAGTGTGGCGAGCGCCGCCAGCCGTTCATTTTTAAACTGCTCTTCCCGCAACTGCGCCAGGGTTTCCCGTCGCGCGACCAGGGCCTGCTGAATGCGCGTGACGAAGAAAACCACGAAAAAACTGGTGATGACAAAGGCCACCCACATCCCTTGCAAATGCAACTTGAGTTCCGGGGATATGGCCACAGTATGGCCAAGGGAATGATCAGTCATGAAGGAACAGTTCAATCCAGGCCAAAAAAAGGCACCATAACAGGCGGATGAGAAAGCAGCTAAGATCCAGGCCATACCCCTGGGCAAGAGAATAGCGCCAACGACTATATGTACCAGATAAAGGAAGGTGAAAGGATTCATCGCCCCGCCGGTTAAGGCGAGAAGCACGGTCAGGAGGGTGATGTCGAGAAACATTGCGGTGGTGAGCAAGAGGCTAGGGACCTCCTTTTTTTTACCGATCAGCCAGGCAAAGACAAAATTTACCATCACCTCAAAAACGATCAGCCCAAAAACCAAGACCGGCAACTCCGTGGCAAACAGGAAATGCACCGCCGCGAAAAGGATCACCTGGCACAAAACCGTCCCCCAACGCAGAGTCAGGAACCAATCCGTCACAGATCTATCGATTTGCCTGTTCAATTGTTTGTCCAATCAAGAGGAGGTGAAGGTGATGCGGTCGAGCAGCCCGACTTTTCCAAAAGACACCTGTTATATAGTTACTCATTGATGGATTTGGTAGAGAAAATAGCTTCCCGGCATGTCACTACTGCGACGAAAAGTCGGATGGAGTTGGTCATTGACACAGAATTAATTGCAAAAAGTGACGGGAAAGCGTAGCCTGACGGGGTTGGAAAACACAACTACGGTCGGCCAAAGTCCATTTTAAAAAGCACCAGGGAAGACGGATTGTTGAAAAAACACCGCAACTCTTTTTAACAAAATTGACAAAGGATAAAAAACCATGGGCATCAACATCGTTTTTACTCTAAGCGGTACCGACCGGGTCGGCATCGTTGATGAAATCACCAGAAGCTTGCTTGACCTTGGCGGCAATATTGAAACCAGCAGGATGGCGCGACTGGGCGGTGAATTTGCCGTTCTTATGCTGGTCTCACTGCCGGCCGACAGGGGCGATGCCCTGCAGAGAACCGTAGTCGACCTGACTGCCCGCGGCTACAAGGTCACGGCCGTTCCGACAAGGGAAAGCGCCAGCCCTGCTCATCCGGGCTGGCTACCGTACCGGATCGAGGTACAAGGCGCAGACCATGAGGGCATCGTCCACAATATCGCCCATGCCCTGGCCCAACAAGGCATCAGCATTGAAACCATGGATACCGGTAACACCAGGGCGCCGAACAGTGGGGCCCTGCTCTTCACCATGAATGCCCTTGTCCTGGTGCCCCCGGGCTTGGATGAGGCTCTTTGGCGGGCTGACCTGGAAAATACCTCACATGATCAACATGTGGATATTACCGTCTCGCTCAACGTTTAGGAGCCGTCACAAAATATGGGCCATTGGAACCCATTTTGTGTCGGTTCCTTATGCCGTTCCGGGCATTCCTTTGGCCCATATTTTCTTACAACGGCTTAGTTCTTAACAAGGCAGAGTATTTCTTTGGTCTCCCCAGCTGGTCGTATTCCACGCCGGAGACCACAGAGTTCACAAAGGCATCGCCACCACCGGCGATGTTTGTCACCCCCGCAGAATTGACCACCATCCAGGATGGGCGGTGCCGCCGGCGGCAGAAAAAAAGACCGCATTCGTAACCAATTCCTCATCATTATTTAGCACTATTCACATATCCGCCGGATATATTCCCCTCGTATGAATACCCATATCCAATATCCCGGCACCTTAAGCGATCACCAAAGAACCTTGCAGCGTTTTTTCAGTTCCTTAAGCATTAAAAGCCTAACCCCATTCACCGACAAAGACAGCAGTGTAGGCATGGAATTCGAACTGCAGGTAGCGGTTGAAGGCGACCACAAGGATGTCGATCTGCCAACCACTATAAGTTCATCCACATTCTTCAAAAATGTAGTCAAACGTAGCGCCAGGGGCGACCTATCCCCCGCCGGTCTGCAATCCCTCAAGGATTTCCTTTATAAAAATACTTCCAACATCTGGGAAAACAGTTGGGTACGCTTCCCCGAGAGCCGCTTGACAGCCTGGACGAAAAAACTCCTTGCCGATGATTTCCAGGCCGACAAGAGGATTCCGGCTTCCAAACCGAGAACCGACATCCACCGCTTCAGATGTATGCACCACGGCCAGGAATGCCTGCGATTGCCGATCAGCTATCTGCTGAAACTCGCCCTTGCCAATGCCATAAGCAGCGACAACATGCTCCCCCAGGTGCTGTTTGAAACCGGCACAAGCCTCATGCAGAACCTGTTAAGCGACAACACCTCACCGGAAATTCTCAGCTTCACCATCCCTGTTGCCACCCGTGGCCGGATCGGCGACCTGGCCGCCGCCGAATCCGCCAGGACCCTGCTTGTTTGTCAATTGCTGGTTCAGTACGCCAATAAAACCATGGGCCTTGCGGAATCGGGACAAAAATGTTTGCTCTATTGTGCGCCGCATGCCCCCTCCCGGCAGAAACACCTCAACACCATGGTCCCGGACAGCTACTATCGCCACCTGTTTATCAGCCCCTGCCTTTCCGGCTGGAATCGCGGCGAAGAAAAATATCGCTATATGGAGCTTTGCCACAGGACCCTGTCGCGCAGCCAGCTCAACACCATCGGAAAATTAAAGGATGCGGGGATTATCACCCGCAACCTTATAGTTTTGCCGAATACCTCGAACACCTGCCTGGCCAACAACGGCACCCATGTCTCCCTCGGCAGCCGTATGCTGACAAAAATGGCCGGGGATGCCGATTCGCCGTTTACTCCGGCGGTGGAAAAGTATTTCGGGGATCTGGTGATAAAGATTGTCGAGCACTTCCTGCCTCTTTTCGTCAACACCTATACTGCAGCCCCTTACCGGCTCGATTTCAGTGATTTTCATCCGGAAAAAGTCCTCGGTTTTTTACCGCACGAACTCGACTACACCCATCTGCGGATGATCTGGCGCCGGTGGCAGAAAAAAGCCAGACTAGGCTTTCTCGGAAAAACCGTCACTCCCTTCGGCCCTCGTTGGCTCGACACCACTCTGGCAAAAATTCTGCGTCTGAAGGGGGATCTGGTACCGGACTTTCGGCTGATCGATTATCTCGTCACCCTCCTCTCAACCGAGACCAATCCCGGTCTGAACGGCATGCCGGGCAACCATGAACGGTTAAAAGAAGACCTCGGCGAAATGGGCATCTTCGACTCCCGGATGGCCATTTACCTGCCCTATCGGCAGCGGATTTTTGCCGCCTCGGGCTACGCCGGGTTTGAGGGCCGCAGTTATTCCCTGTTCCACAGCCTGCAGGAAGATATGGCCGAGGCGGTGGATATGCAGAACCTGATCACTGCTCTGGCCTGCCGCTACATCATTGAAGGAAAAATCAACCATCACGACATTCCCGACCAGCCTTCCATCGAAAGCGAACGAAGACAGATCTTCTTTGGTCAGGCCATCGGCATCCCCACATTCTATGTCCGTGCCGACACCGGCAACAGGTTTTTGCAGAAAATCCTCGCCGACATCCCGTCACAGCGCAACAGTAAACGCTACAAAAACTATATCAGAATTCGCCATGACGAATATAACCTGGCCCTCCTGCACCTACTGGAAACCGATGCCGCCGATCTTATAGCCGACCAGAACCTTGGGCCTCGCATGGACTCACTGCGGCAAAGACTCACAGGTGACGGGGCGTCGGCCTTTGCAAAAATTATCGCAGGGGTCCGCAACGAATTACCGGGAAAGAAGAGCCCTTTCAATTTTCCCGGCGAGGTGTTTAACGGGGCAATGGAGCGCTATTACCGTACCGGCTTGAAGTCCAGGTACCTTGACGAATCACTATCCGTCCTGGCCGATGATTGCAGGCGTCTGGAAAACCTAGGCGACCCAGGTCTTAAGCAGGTCATGGCGGCCATTTCAACCGAAATCACCGCCTCTGAATATATCACCCGAAACCGGCAAGCGATCCTTGATGAATCGGCGGATCCGGCGCTTCTTCAGGAAATGCTGCGCATCGGCCTGGCGATCATCCACCACGAGAGGAACAACCCTTGACAACAACCGCACTGCAACGAGGCTTCACCCATCAATTCATCGAGAGAAACTCCCGCCGGGTGGTCACCGAAAAACCGATCGGCGATCGCTGCGTACAATTTCTCTACCACCACCTGCGGGAAAGCGCCCCGGCCATGTTCCGGATGCTTACCTCGGCGAGGACATCCAGCCTCCTGGCCTTTTGCCATTACGACCTGCCCAGCAATGCCAGGCGCAGCGGCCGATACCTTTTCGAGGGAATCGGAGCCGACTGGCGGGAGTGTGTGGAACCTTTGTCGCACTTTGATTCACACCGCAAGGTCTTCGAACGGCAGATCCGCTACTGGGAAACCCGGCCAATGCAGCCAGAGGCGGCAACTGTCCTCGCTCCCGCCGATTCGCGGATTCTCATCGGCAGCCTTGCCGACACCTCGGCGCTTTTCATAAAAGACAAGGCCTTCGATGCCGGGGAACTTCTCGGGCCGACATGTCCCTGGCGACAAAGATTTCTCGACGGCGATTTTGCCGTTTTCCGCCTGACTCCGGACAAATACCACTACAATCATCTGCCGGTAAGCGGTCGGATTCTCGACATCTACGGCATAGATGGACGATATCACTCATGCAATCCTTCGGCCCTTATCGCCATGGCCTCCCTGTATGCAAAAAACCGCAGGATGGTGACGATCATCGATACCGACGTCACAGGCGGTTCGCAGGTCGGTCTGGTGGCAATGATCGAAATTGTAGCTCTGATGATCGGCGATATTGCTGAAACCTACAGCGAAGAACGCTACAACAAGCCACAGCATCTCCGGCCCGGCATGTTTGTCACCAGGGGCTGCCCGAAAAGTCTTTTCCGACCGGGGAGTTCCACTGATGTGCTGTTTTTTGAGGCGGGGCGGATACGCTTCGAAGGTGATCTTGTCGGCAACTCACGGCGCCATGATGTACTCAGCAGGTACTCGAATGGCTTCGGCAGGCCGCTGGTTGAAACGGATGTCCTGGTTCGCTCAACAATCGCTGTTCGGACTGCAACTAAGGGGAAATATTCTATTTGGGAGGAAAATCTATGATTGACATTATTTTTGTATTGGGCCTCGGCTTTGTTCTCGCCAATTTTCTCGGCTGGGCATTTAAAAATCTGCCGGGGGAACGCTGGCAGATGCTGGCGGTCGTCCCGACCATAAAAACCCGGGAGAATGGTTGGCAGGGAACGAATCTCACCTATTATGGTTTTTTCCTTGCCACCAGCCAACTTCTCGCACTCCTGCTGCTTTTCGTCCTCCTCGGAGCCATGTACGTCTCCATCCCCGGAACCATGGGGATCATTTTGGTCATTCTCTCGGTGTGCATCCCGGCAGCCCGACTGATAGCGATGCTCGTCGAAAAAAAACGGCACACCTTCACCATCGGCGGCGCCTCCTGCATCGGTATTCTCATTGCCCCCTGGGTCGTGCAGGCGGTGCAGAAACTCATGGTCGACCACGGCAGCTTTCTACCGGTCATGCCGGTACTGGCGGCCATGTCTATCGCCTACACCCTGGGCGAAGGCCTTGGCAGGCTCGGCTGCATCAGCTTCGGTTGCTGCTACGGAAAACCGCTCAAAGATTGCCATTGGCTATTGCAACGCCTCTTTGCCCGAAGAAATTTCATCTTCCAGGGAGCGACCAAAAAGGCCAACTATGAAGGGCGGTTCGACGGAGAAAGACTCATCCCGATCCAGGCAATCACCTGTGTTATCTACACCTGCGGTGCCTTGATCGGCAGCATGTTGTTTCTCGACGGCTACTTTACCGAGGCCCTCCTTCTCACCATTGGCCTGACCCAGCTCTGGCGCATCCTCTCCGAGACTCTGCGCGCCGATTTTCGCGGCTTCGGCAAGATATCGGCGTATCAGAAAATGGGTGTTCTCAGCGCCGTATACATGTTGCTGGTAACAATTTTGATCCCGGCTCCGCACTATATCGACCCGAATGTGGTGATCGGCATCAAGGTTCTATGGAACCCGATAATTATCCTCGCCTTGCAAATCCTTTGGCTGGTGTTCTTTCTCATCTTCGGTCGCAGTACGGTCACCACCTCAACCGTCTCCTTTGAGCTTATTCGTAAACATATTTAGGTGCATTGTTACTGTGCAAATCTAACAAGCCTCTAATGGTTTCCAAATAAATTCCCAGTATCCTCTGCTTCTTGAACTTAAGCGAACATGGCCATCGCCCTTTGGTAATGGCCTTATGCTAATAATTATTCGATTTCCAATAAACGAAAACTTATTGATTTCCCCATCCCGAGGATACCCATGTTTGTTATGCAACTCACCGATCAATTGCCCAATATCAACCCGAATAACCTGGAAAAACCTACTACACACAGACGCATAATTGACGAGGCGATCACTACTCTCCTCGACAAAAATTATCTCACCTGCCATTTCCAACCCATCATCAACCTGCAACAAAGGAAGATCTTCGCCTATGAGGCACTTTGTCGAACCGTCGGGCTCAACCCTTTTGACAACATCGAAGAACTATTTCTCCAGGCAGGCATGTGTAATAAGAGTTTCCCTCTTGATATGCGCTGTCGGGAAAATGCCATGTCCTTGGCAGCGCACCAGGGACTGAATGATAAGAATGCCCTGCTGTTTATCAATATATGCCCGACCAGTCTGCTCCACCCCGACCACAGTGCCGGAACGACTGGGGTGTTGGCAAATACCTACAACATCCCAATACACAATATCATCCTGGAAATCACCGAGCACGATGCGGTGTCCAACTACAAGTTGTTCAGCAAGGCAATAGACCATTACCGCAAAAAAGGCTTTCGCATTGCCATTGACGATTTTGGCGCAGGATACGGTGGACTGAAAATGCTCTCCGTCCTTGAACCGGATTTTGTGAAAATCGATCGGCATTTTTTCAAGGAAAGTGCGAAAAGCAGTATCAATTTCAACTTGATCGATTCCATTGCCACGGTCTGCCACCGCATCGGCATAGACGTCATCGCCGAAGGCATCGAAACCGAGCGCGACCTGCGGATCTGCCGGGAGATCGGCATTGATCTGGTACAAGGGTATCTCCTGGCCAGGCCTGCGGCCGAACTCATCACCTACGATTGTTTGGATATTCCCGTGCAAGGTCCGCCGAAACACTCGGGAACCGACCTCTTTGATGAGGTAATTTGCGTCGGTGACATTGCCGCCTACGTCGACCCTCTTGTCGCAACCGACCGCATCCTTGAGGCTCTCAACAGGTTTAACGACAATCCTGATTTATTATGCCTGCCGGTGGTAAACAAAGGCCAACTGTGCGGACTCCTCAGTCGGCACCGGTTCATGGAGACGCACATGGTCGGTCGCTTTGGCTATGGCCTCAACCTCAACTACTACAAGAAGATTGAAGAAATCCTCGAAGAGAATTTCCTTGAAGTCCCACATTCCTTATCGGTGGAAGATGTGGCCCGGAAGGTTCATCTGCGTCACAAAATGTCGATTTATGATGACATCTGTATCACTCGCAGCGGCAAATATATCGGCACCGTCGCGGTCAGCGCCATCCTCAATGCCGTCACCGAAAACAGCATGATGCTGGCCCGCGGCGCCAATCCTTTGACCGGCCTGCCCGGCAACGAATATATCCAGCGCAAAATCGCTAAAATGCTTTCCCAGTCGATCCATTTTGATGTCTGTTATATCGATATAGATAGTTTCAAACCCTTTAATGATCGGCATGGTTTTGAAATGGGCGACCGAGTCATCAAGACAGTCTGCGACCTGATGCTCGAAGCCTTGGCCAAATGGGAGGGGCAGTCAGTCTGTTTTGCCGGACATATCGGCGGTGATGACTTCATTCTGGTCACCAGACCGAAAAATTCGATGCCGATCTGCCAATACCTCGTCGACCGGTTCACTGAAAGGCTTTGTTTGTTTCACTCCCCTGTAGAGTGTCGCGATGGGTCATATACCAGCCAGGATCGCCAGGGAAATCAACAGAAATTTGGCTTGCTTTCGCTGTCAATCGGCATTGTCAGCACGGAAATTCACCGCATTAATTCGTTTGCCGAGGTATCCTCGATTGCCACTGACCTGAAAAAAAGGGCCAAGGAAATTCCGGGATCGGTCATTATCCGCGACCGTCGAACACCTGAACCTGGCAAACGGAATGAACCGGGTTTATGATCTCGTTTCGTTTACTTTTTTTTCAAAACTCCGGAATAATAATGTCAATCATCAAAAAAGTACGAACCCGACTGGCCACCGTCGGAGTAAAGATTCTCGTAGGCGTAACTCTGGTATCCAATCTGTTCATCGGCGCACTCCTCTATATACATTTGCAGTCGAGTGACACCGTTGCCGAAAAAGTCAATGAGGTGCTCACCATCAGGGAAAATCTCAGTGCCAATCTGCGAATGGCGATAGTCAAGATTCAGGATGAATTTCTCTCCCTCCCCAATTTTCTCAAGACAGATCCAAAAGCCTCTATCATGCGGGCGATTGAAGAAGCGTTTCAGGTAACCGACCGGCAACTTCTCGTGGGACGGGATGCCTATAGCCATCTTTTTAACCGCGATGAACGAAGGGATATCGCGAGAAACAGCTATATTATCCAAACCGGCAATGACCAACTGAGAGTGTCGCTGGGCCTCTTTGATACGAATGGCAATTTCAAGGACGCGGTGGAGCATCTGGTTCTTGCCGGCAGTGCTCCCATTGAAGACGGTGCAAGGTTGCAAGCGATAATCGATAATGTCGTGGCGGAATCGACAAGCGGCGCTGCCTTAGAACTTAAAATCAGTGATCTTAGCGCCAAAATGGCCGATGCCGGCCTTGCTGCGGAAAACACCCGCACCGAAATCCTCCAGCATGTTGAAGAGATAAGGGCCATGGAGCAGGAGCTCACATCGTTTCGTCAGCAGCAGCGGCAATTCTCCCTTATTATGGGAGGGCTTGCCGTTTTCGCCAACATAATCGTCCTCTTTTTTTTGGTGCGAGGTATCGTCGAGAAGCCGCTCCACAGACTCACAGGCACCATTGGTGCCATCAATTCCGGCAATTCCCCGGACATCCCCTACCGGCAGCGCCGGGACCAGATCGGCATCTTGTCCGGAGCCATCAACAATTTTCACGAGGCACTGCTGAAAATAAGAAATGAAAACGAGCGAAAGGTCCATGAAAAGGTCCTCATCGACGAGATGTTCGTGACCATTACTGAAGTTGTGAACAATCTTGAGAGCCGCGCCAAAGAGCTGGTAAACACCGCTATTTCTTTGCAAGACCTGGCAAATTCTACAGAAAACCGGGCGGAAAGTGTATCACTGCGGGCCGGTGAAACGGCTAAACACACCAGCGACGTTTCAGAATCAACCGTTTTCCTGCAGTCCGCCTCGCGGGACATCAATGTGCAGATCCAGGACCAGAACACTATTGTCGCCTCAATCCTTGAAAGCAATAGCAGATCCAGGCATTATATCGATGAACTGAACACCTCGATCAAAGCGATCGGCACCATAATCGCCACAGTCGAGGAGATAACCGACCAGACCAAGTTGCTGGCCCTCAATGCGACAATTGAAGCCGCTAGAGCCGGAGCGGCCGGCCAGGGCTTTGCCGTGGTGGCCGCAGAGGTGAAAGAATTATCACTGAAAACGGAGCGGGCTACCGATGATGCCCTGAACAAAGTTTGCGCCATTGAGGAAGCGCGCTCAGTGCTGCTGGCCCATTTGCAGGACATCGACCGACGGATGCAGGCGCTCAATGAACGAACCGGAAACATCACCCGGGCGGTTGCCAAGCAGAAATCGGTAACCGACACTATCGCCGACCTGGCCGGTCGCACTTCGGAAACCACCCGTAAGGTCTCGATGAGTATAGCCGAGGTAAGCAACGCTGCCGCCACTAACCGCACTCTTACCGGCAAGGTTCATGAATACTCAAATGAGATATCCAGCCAGTTGACAAACCTCCTGCAGAACACCACATCCAGACTGGAACAACTAGCGCGCTCCAGCACTTCCCCAATCCAGCCGGTGAACGAAAGAACTGAAGTCGGCCGATCCAGAGCTACGCTTTCGAAGGGGATTCCTGTTGCGGCTATCTCAGTCGGTCTGAGATGTTTGCCAAGGAATTGTTGAAACGAAGCCGTCGTTCAAAAACAAGTAATCCGTTTCTATGCTATGAACGGCATAAGGGGTCGTAAATAAATGTATGAAATGATAGTAGTTATTTCTTAACGGCCCCTAATTCCGTAAATCAAGGTGTTTGCCTGTCAACAAAAAAGGCAGGATGGTGCAGGTGGTATCGTTTATCGCATGTCCTCCACCGTCTATAAGATCGATGGTCAAGTTTGGCAGCAGCCCGGACAAGCGATCGGCGATTTTTGCTGAATTACGAAGAGCGTCTTTTGTTCCTCCGACAAAAAGGGTCGGCATGGTCAGGGCGGCCAACTCTTCGTTTGCATAAAGCGGGGGAATTGCCAAGCGAAATTTGAAATTTTTGATCGTCAAAGCCATGGCCTCAAGAACCGATTCCTCCACCGGCTGATCGCCAAAGAGTTTTCTTACCACCCGTCTTCGCCCCCACGGTCCCATAATTGTGTAAGTTAATGCCTGTAAGACAAAGGGCATGTTGTCGTAAATTATACCACCGGGGCAGATCAAGATAAGCCGGTCAACTCGCGCAGGTTTTACTGTAGCAAACTTGAGAGCGGTCCATCCACCTTGGGATATACCAACTATTGTAGCCTTGTCTATTTTTAAGCCGGCATAGATATCAGCAAGCCATTCCGCATAGGCTGGTCCCAGCAAGGGCGGTCTATTGGCTGCGCTTTTGCCGGCCTCGCCAATGAGATCGACAGCATATACCCGATAATATTTGCTGTATGCCTGAACATCATCGATCCACATCAGGGAATTGGAGCCGGCTCCATGCAGAAGAATAAGCTGATCGGCACCAGGATCCCCTGAGGCAATAACAAAGGTATTGCCGTGACGGGTGGGAATTTCCAGACATTCATGCTCGACCGGCCATCCTCCAAGCATTCTATCATAGAGTTCCATGACTTGGCGCTGGCCGTTCTTTGACTTGAAAACACTGGGTATCTCGGGTGTATCGATCCTAATTCCATTCATTTTAAGAAAATACCACTAAAGAAAGTCTCAATTCTATTGAGTTTGTTGATGAGCTTAAATCTTTGATATACCGCATTACCATTCCAATTATTACTTAATTCGTTGTAGCGTTCGATTATGTGCGACTGCAGTTCGCTCCCAGGTGGCAATAAAAAGTAACTTAATCGTAACATTATTCTAAAAAATGTATTTGATAATTGAAAATCAGGTAGAACCGAAAATGAATTTCAAATATTGGTAATAAGGATGAAAAGATGAAAATGTCGAAAATAACGTTTGTGGTCGTAACAATCTCACTTTATATCATTTCTTCAGCTGTGTTATGGCAAATTCATAAAGCGAATAATTCGAAAATTTTAGAAGAAATAAATTCTCTTTATCATGAAAGAGGCTCAATCGAGAGTAACCTGAGATCCCAAATTGTTAATCTTCAAAAGAAGATAGTAAATCTTCCGAAGATATTCACAAAAAATACCAGATCAATACTGATTGAAAAAATAACCGCAAATTTTAAAATTGAATCCAGTGAAAAAATTACAAGCAAGGAGGCGTTGACAGTAATTTTTTCAAGAAACGAGCGTAAAGAAATATTTTCCGGAAAAATTGTGGCGCAAACAGTCGACAATAAATTGTTTTACGCAGTTGGGTTGATGAACGACAATGGCGAATTTACTGATTTCGTAGAAAGAACCCAGCTGCAAAGCAAAAATGTCGGCACTGATTTCGATAAATTAAGCGCTATAATCAATTCCGATCTTTCAGAAGAAAACAATAAGTATTTTTATGAAGAAAAAATTTCCCTGTTAAAGCAGATTTGTATTGATTCCGCCTTTGAATCCGAGAAAACGCGGCTTGAATTTGTCTCAAAAGAAAATGATATCACGCAAATCAACAATAAGTTTATTCAAGCTCACCATGGATATCAAAAGGAGTGGTTGGCAGTGGTTCTGGCCATTTTTAGTGTCAATGCGCTGTGCTTCCTTGTCCTTGCCGGCTGGTTTGCTCGCAACCTCATTTCCCGGAAAAATTACAACGAGGCCTTGCCGAGGAGTGGGATGTCCAAAGCTTTGAGCGTTCCCCGCTGCACCCTTGACGCCTCTGTGAGAAAATGATGGTACTTTCCGGAATATTTAACGGATAGCTGGTCCCGACAGCTGCTTGCAGAGGACGTCTGCGGGATTATTTCGCTGGTTCGGAAAGGAGAAAAGAGACTACATCGTCAATCTCTTTAGGCCTGAGTTTGCCACTGGCATCTGTTGCAAAGGCCGGCATGAGAGAGCCGGGAATGCCTCTTTTCAACGTGGATTTGAGAAAGAGATCCGGTCGCATGCCGTCCCATGGAGGAAGGAGACGGCGACCGATATAGCCACTGCGATCCGGGTTATGACAGCGACTGCAGTTGGTTAAATAGAGTACCCTGCCGCCCCTTTCATCCCCTTGCACCGGTGGAAAACGGGCTAATCCCACCGGACGAAGACCGGCCGGGTCCGAGGCCGGCGGGACGAGAAGCTCCGGAGGAATGGCCGGAGGGCCGGACATATTCTCCCAGGTGGTAATGTAACTGAGGATCGCCTCGATCTCGGAATCCTTCAATTTGCCTCCGGCGAGCACACCGAAACCGCTCATCTGCGTCGAGGTCTTGCCGTTTTCCACGATCTTCCTGAGATTTTGCGGACTCACGCCGCGTCCCTGCCTGGTCTGATCATAGGTCAGGTGGCAGCGATAGCAATTTTGCGTGTAGAGCCAGGCCCCGCTCGCCACCGGGTTTTTGGCAACAAGTTTTGCCAGCGGCGGGCTGAGGTCTTCAACCATCCGGGCATCGGCGGTTGTGGCCATGGCCATGACAAAAAAAAGGGGTAGAAGATACCTGAGCATAGCCATTAATCTCAGTTCCGCTGCAGGAGAAAGGCTGTGACCGCCTCAAGCTGGACTTCCGAAAGGAGCGCCCCGCAACCTTGGGTGTCGGTTTTTTCGTCATATCCCTCGACAACAAAGGCATCCGGGATCAATACCGATTGACGGATATACTCGGCGGCCGACAGCCCCGGGGTGCGGCCGGCGGCGGCAAGGCCGATCCCGGCCAGGGTCGGTCCGTCCTGCCCACCCGGAAGATCCGGCAATGCATGGCAGGAAAGGCAAAGCCTGCTGAAAACCTCGCCTCCGGCCTTGATGGTTGCCGGATTACCCATGTCCGCCTCCGGCAGGCTGATAACCGGCAGTGTGATTGTCCCGAGAGCGGTGGCTCGCCAATTCATGACAAAGGGGGAGATGGCCGCTATCTCGCCGGCTCGCAGCGGACCGCCTTGGTCAAGGGCCCATGGTGGCATGACCGCCGTTGCGCCATTGTCGGCATACAGCGGACGAGTGGCCATCATCCTCCCCCCGGCGACCGTGGCGGCGACATATTGGTCAATACCCAGCAGCCAGCCGACCTCGGCCATACGACCGGTGAAAAAATGCTTATCAGCAAGAGCCGGGCCAAGTTGGCCGAGGCCTTCACCCCGCGAACCATGACATTTTCGGCAATTTTCCGAATAAAGACGTGCCCCGGTGACGATAGCCTCACCTGCCTGTATTGCAGCCGCTGCCTCCAGCCGCCTTTCCTCCTGCTGCCCGACGATAAAGAGCAAACAACAAAGGGCAAGGCCCAAAACAGTCAGACACCGACGTTCCCTGCCCTCCATTATTTCTTCGCTCCGGACAATAGTGGTGTCCCCCCGAAACCATGACGATAGACCGTCCGTTCAAAGGTGCGGGGAGTGGGCGAATCGTTCAGGCGAACACTGTGTCGCAAGGTAATCCTTTTTACCTCGGGTTGAATGGCTTCAACGATGAGAACGCTTGAACTCTCCGAAAACCCTTGACTTTCCGCTGCACCTCGGAGACGGGAGTCGATGAGGGTCAGCAGTTGCAGAAGGCCGGAAGAAATATTGGTGTCGGCCCGGACGCCCCCGATGGTATACACCCCCAAGGTCAATTCGTCGTAGGCCAGGGCATGCAGAGGTCCGCGACCATCCACCGGGACAAGGCTGTCAACCAGGGTCTCCGGGGAATTTCCGACCGGCTGTTGCTGCCCTGCGCCGAGGAAGGTTAAAAGCAGAAGCAGGCAAAGGCTGATAATAAGGGTGAGGGCAAAGCGCGGACGTTGTCCGAACGGACGGCGCTGCGTTCCATCATACCACGGCAAAAGGAGCACGAGCAGGCCGGGAGTCACGATAAGCGCCAGGGCAGGAAGAGTAGCCGGACAGATCCCCAGGAGCCCCTGCGCCCAAAGGAAAAACCAGGGGGCTTCGATATGTGCCGGGGTGTGCAGGGGATTGGCCGGTGCTCCCAAAGGCGCATCGTAGGCAAAGGCGACGATCGCAATCAACAGGAAAACAGTCGCCAGAGCCACCTGCAACTCGCGCATCACCACCGTCGGCCACAGAGGGACAGGCCGCAAATCATCACAGTTGCGCCGGGCGGTGCTGCAGATCGGCAGAGAGATACCGTGCAGGCGAGCAACTCGGTAATAATGAACAGCCAAAAGCGGCAGAACAACAAGCGGCAGGAGAACCACATGCAGAACATAAAAGCGTAACAGGCCGTCCGCACCCATTTCCGGCCCGCCCCGGAGTATTTCCAAAAGCCATGGCCCGATGCCGGGAAGGACGCCGAAAAGACCGGTTCCGACAGTCACCGCCCAGAAAGACAACTGATCCCAGGGGAGCAGGTAGCCGCTGAAGGCAAGGGCAAGAATCAGGAAAAAAAGCACGCTTCCGGTCAGCCAGGTAGCACGGCGTGGCCCTTTGTATGATCCGCTGACGGCAACCCGCGCCATATGAAGAAAGGCGGAGAGGACCAGCAGATCACCGGCCAAACGGTGCAGATCGCGGAGCAGCTGTCCGAAAGGTACAAGGGCGAGATTTTGGATCGACTGATAGGCGGATGTCGGTGTGGGGGTGTAGTACACCATCAATAACATGCCGGTGAGGACTTCAACGGCAAGGAAAAGGGTGGTGAAGAAACCTAAGTAACAGGTATTGCTAAACTTGATGGCCCCGGCAGGATACTGTCGCGGGCGAAGGTGAAAGAAGAAACTCGTTCGGCCGGGCTGGATTCGGCTATGCACCCCGCCTCTTTGTTCAGGGCCTAGAGAAGATTGAAAAAGGTTGTCATGATACACGATGTTGCCCCTCGGCGATGATTTTACGACTGGTATCGACCAGCAGCCGTGGTGCTTTTTCTGCACCTCCTTCTGATACCGGTACGGGCTTAACTGGAAGAAGAGGCAGGGGATTGCCGAGTGGGTCGGTCTCTGCCAAGAGGGTTCCGTCGGTCGCGACGATTCGCAAAGGAAAGCGGTCTAAACCCTTGACGGCAGGGCCGGTCAGCACTTTCCCGAACCTGTCGAATTGCGAGCCGTGGCAGGGACAAACAAAGTATCCGGCCCCCGTATCCCAATTAAAAAGACATTCAAGATGGCTGCAGGTGTGGGAGATGGCAACCAGTCCCTCTTTGTTGTTGATCAGCCAGAAGCGGCCCCGGCTATTATGGATCGGCCTGCCGTTCGCCTCGGGCAGCTCGGCAATCGACCCGACATCGAGCACCGCCCCGAAGATCCCGGCGCTTTTCCGTGGAAAACCGAATCGTTCCACCATGCCGAGAAATTGCAAGCCTGCGACCGCCAGAGGGATGGCCCACAGATATTGAAGAAGGGAGCGACGCTTGAGACTTTGGCGAAAAAGAGATGACGACGGTGTGTCAGGACAATTCATTGTGGCGATAAAAATAATTTTAACAGAAAATGATAAAGGCCCGGATGGGAGAAACGGGCCTTTATCACCGGTCAGGGCAATCTAAATTAGGAGCCGTTACGAAATAACATGGCCATTTCAATCCATTTCGTTACGGCTCCTTATGCCGTTCCGGACATGCCTTTGGCCATGTTATTTTTTTACAACGGCTCAGTCGAGTTTCACAGCCCTGATCGCTTCATACACCTTGGCATCGGTACTGCGGCCGAGCTCCAGCCACTTGACACCCAGACTCTCATCTTTTTCCTGACTTATTTTTCCGGCATAGAGCGTCCCGGCGGAAAGTTTTCCCGGTTCGTCAGCGACGAATTTGCTCAGAATCACAGCGGTGCCGTCATCACCGCTGTAAGCGGTTTTACCGTCCTTCATGATAACGCTCATTTCGTAGCTCAACCGTCCCATGCTGTAGTGTTTTACGACCTTGGTGCCAACGCTTTCACCGTTGTTGTCGGGGATCAATTCAATGGGGTAACCGTAATCATAGGGATTGGCCTGTTTGCCGAGATAGGCGGTCATGTCCTTGACGTTTTCCTGCCACCCGGATTTTCCGGCCACCGGCTCATATTCCTCGCTGGACAGCCCGGTATTCCAGGGGGTGACGCTGGCATTGCAGTTATTCCAGGTTCCCTGAACGGAGGCAAAATTGACATTCTCGCCGTCGACGATATCCCAGCCCTTGGCATTTCTCTTCATATAGACCTTGCCGATGGTGCCCGGACGACACTCATAATTGGTGAAGAGATAGGCCTCATCACCCGAGGCGGTAATCGGCAAGAACATATTGCCGTCGGGATGGTTGCAGACCTCTTTCAGCTTGCCGGCCAGGGTGTCGACCTGGCCGAAGCGTTGCCCGGCGCCGTCATTCGGGATAGCTTCCCCGACCCGGGCCAAAACCTGATACTTACCGGCGGCGGTCTTTACATCAAAGACGGCATCACCTTTCGGCACGACCACCGATTCGAAAGGAGCGTTGCTTTTAAAGCCGGTCATTATTCCGACCACACCGCGGTTGTAGGGATGTTTACTCATTGCTGAAGGATGCTGGACGTTGAAGAGCAGGTCATCCTGGGCGGTAACATGGACACCGGTGATCTCAGCTCCTGTAGGCACTGTGGCGAAACGGCTGAGCTTCTTGCCGTCCCACTTCCACAGCATATTGTTGGTGTGGCGGTCGGTATCCTCGGAGATCCATAGATTGCCGTGCTTGTCGACATAAAGTCCGTCCGGATTGGCAATGGTGTTTACGTCGCAGATATCGGCAAAACCCGAGCCGTAGGCCGACTTAGCCTTTTTATCGGCAACCTTGCCGACCACCACCGGGACCAATTTGCCGATATTATTATCGGCGTCGAGTTTTGCCTCGTAGACGACACCGCAAATATTTTCCGGCAATTGGATATCGCCCTTCTGGTCACTCATGGTTTTACTGATTTCGCTCATGGCGATATAGATCTTGTTATTGACCTTGTCGTAGGCCACGCCTTCCATCTTGCGGAACTCGGCGGTCGCCCCCATCTTCGCGGCATAGGCCCTGGTTTCTAGAAAGGCGGCCATGGGATCGTTGGTTGATACCAGAGTTTCCGCATCGGCGGCATGTATTACATGCGGTGCAAGGGCGGCACCTGTCAGCAGGGCCAGGGAACAAAACAATACTTTCTTTTGCATCTTAAAAACTCCTTTGCATCGAGGTTGATTTTAAACCGGTATCCCAGACAAATTTTTACCACCCCAATTACTCAATTTGTGTTAGCAGTCAGTTATGATTTCAACCTGAGATCAATGTCCTTTTATGACGACAGCAGGCACGCTACAAAAGGCGCAACCCCTAACACAATTATTATCATCCCCTGACGACAACTAAACCTTGACGGTCAATGATAGAGCCATCTCACTCGATTTCTGGAGTGAAAACAGCAAACATTGCCTCTTTTAATCAAAAAGACAGCAAGATCGATGCAACCCAACAACCTTAAAAAGGAGTTTCAACCATGAAAAAGTTTTGGAGTGTTCTCATTACCATGCTGTTTTGCTGCCAATTTGCTTATGCACAGAATACCACAGCAACAAACCCCGCCACCTTCGGCCTTATCAGTGACACCCACGTATGCGACAAGGCGGATCAATCAAAAAGCATCGCCCTCGTCGCCGCCCCGCGCTATTTCACCGGCGGCCCGGCAAAACTTGCGGCCTTTGCCGAGAATATGAATGAGATTGAAGCCGATTTTGTTGCCGAACTCGGCGACTATACTGATAATCCAAAAGATGCCAAGCTGCCTTCCGAGCAACGGAGAAATGTCGCCATGGGGTTTATGGAAACGGCTGAAGCGAAATTTTCCCTGTTTAAAGGCCCACGCTACCATGTGTTCGGCAATCATGATACCGATCAGGCCAGCAAAGAGGACTTTCTTTCCAAGGTAACCAATACCAGTATCGATCCTAAGGCCACCTATTATAGCTTTGACAGCAAAGGCCTGCATATCGTGGTTCTGGATTCGAGCTTTAGAGCCGATGGTGCCTCGTACTCCGGGGTCCAGGGTACACCGGGTTCCGGGTACAACTGGGAAGACACCAATATCCCAGCGGCCGAGCTTGAATGGTTGAAATCCGATCTGGCTAAGGCTAAAGCCCCGGTGATCGTTTTGACCCACCAGCTATTGAACAACCAGGAGCTCGTTGATCCCGCCTACGATCCAAAGCATACGGTGCGTAACGCCGCTGAAGTGAGAACGGTTTTGGAAGGCAGCAAGAAGGTTTTGGCGGTGTTCAGCGGTCACTATCATGACGGTGGTTATCAAGAGATCAACGGCATTAAGTACATCGTCCTTCAGGCCAATGCCGCCTACGGCAATGACGCGACATATCACAACCAATACTCGGTGGTGAAGGTCTTCACCGAAGGAAAGAACTACACCGTGGCCCTCGCCGGTAACGGTGGCCAAAAAAGCTACGCCTTCAGCAAGGTTATCGATTAGTTGTGAGAAAACGGGTGATCGGGAACAACACTGGCGAATGACAATCCCGATCACCCTCTTCTTTATCTATCCTCCCCCGGTTTCTCCCAAATCTCCGTAAACGCTAACACAATTTTTAACATTCGCTGACAGCATCCAAATATTGGTGAGTCATGATGTAGTCACCTCAAGCGCTGGTAACGCAAAGAAATCCAGGCCGTCTCTCTCGTGCCGTGCGGCACCGGCTCGATTTCCCCCGCCGATGAGGACAACCTTAGCCGGAGATTAAAATGGGTTTTATCGGATGGCTGATTGCTTTGTGTAGTACTCGCCATTGTCTCGGATTGCCGGCTTTAGCGGCGCTCTGCACTCTCGCCTGCATCCTGAATCCGCCTTGGGCCAGTGCAGAGACAGCCTCTCCACCACAGCAAAAATGGCCCACCTGTGACAGTCGATTGGCAACGCAGAAGGTCTCGTTTGTGCATATCTCCGACATGCACGCCAACTATAATCCGGACGCAGACGGGACAAGCCCGATAAGCCGCGTTCGCGGCTATTATGAGGCGGTCAAAAAAGACAACCCATTCACCGTTTTCACCAATAGCGGTGACGATTATGAAAAAGGCTCGATAGCCGAAGAACTGTCGCGCGGCCGCTCTACGCGAGAGGTCGTTCAGGCCCTGGGGTATGACGTCCGCACCCTCGGCAACCACGATTTTGCCTGGGGCATCAAAGAATTACTGCTCTTCAGCAATGATCCCGGGGCGGCAGTGCTGTCAAGCAACACGCAAATCAATCGCCGCCTCGACGGTCCCCTACGCGAAATCCCCGCCGGTTTCACCGATTTTACCGTCCTCACCGTAGGTTGCGTCAGGATTGGCTTTTTCGGACTCACCGCCAGACCCTACGGGATCGACGGCGGGCAGCACAATGGGCCGATTTATCCGGATCTTCCGGCGCTGGAGATGGATTTCGACTTTATCGGTATCGCCAAGCGGATTATTGCCGAACACCGGCAGGAAGTCGATGTCCTGGTACTGGTCAGTCATATGGGCCTGACCGATGATATCGCCGTCGCCGAGCAAACCAGCGGCATAAACCTGATTCTCGGCGGCCACAGCCATACCACCCTGGAGAAATCGATGGTGGTGAAGGATACCGCCATCATTCATGTCGGCGCCCAGGCCGAGCATATCGGCAGATACGATCTGTCCTATGACCTGGGAAACAAGGCTATCGCCGACAGCCGGTTTCAACTCGTTGCCAATACGCCGGATAAAATTCAGGGTGACGAAAGCATGAACAAAGCGGTGGCGAATATTCTCGGCCGCTATCAGCAGGAACTCCACGAGACGGTAACAGCGGTAAGAAGAGACCAAGAGCCTCGTGCCATGGCCCGCATCGCAGCTCGGGCGGCTGTACAAAAACTGCGGATTGATGCAGCCTTTGTCGGTATCGGCTCGGTTTGGCAGGGATGGCGATCGGGCGGACTGACCCGGCAGGATATCCTCGATGCCTTTCGAGTCGAGCGTGAACCGGTCGGAACACCCGGCACCAGCAGCCTGTATCTGTTGGAGGTGACCGGTGCCGACCTGCTGCATGCCAGAACGATCTTGAAGGATGCCGCCTACTGGGGCCCTACCGAAATTGATCCGTTCACCTTCTACACCATTGCCATGCAAAAATCGCAGGCTCTCAATCAACAACAGCTCTTTGCAAGAAAAATCGCCATTGCACCGCCGCGCTCGGTGGCGGAACTCTGGGAGGTGGTCACCAACTTCGCAGGCAGTCTTAGTGCCCGTAATGTCGCCCTGGATGATGGGGGTGATGATCGATGGAGCGCCGATCTCGTTGCTCTCTTAACAGGACAAGGGAAAGAGCCTCCCGCTCTATAAATTGTCCAAAATCTTACAACCAGCAAAAGGATTTACTATGCCGCATGTTTCTTCATCCGTATCGCCCCCCTCTTTTTATATCGGGGATATTGCCGTAAAGGGCCTCGCCTGGGGTCTTTGTCTTACGGCAAGCCTCGCAGTGTTCCTCGCCCCTGCCCTGTGGAACGGTTTTGCCATCGTCTTTTTCGACAGTGGCGGCTATGTCGGGCGGGTGCTGGAAATGACCCTCGGCTTCGGTCGTTCTTTCTTTTACGGTGTCTTTCTCTGGGCCACTTCCCTTGGCTGGTGGTCTTTTTTCGGTCCGGTGGCGGTTCAATCGCTGCTTACCGTCTGGTTGATCCACCTACTACTCCGCTGCCACGGATTACCGGCCGGTCCGCTGACCACCACCCTTATCTGCGGCGGTTTGGGATTTTTTACCAGCATCTCCTGGTACACCAGCCAGCTGATGCCCGATCTTTTGCTGCCCCTGACGGTTCTCGGCCTGTGGCTTTTTGGTTTTTGCTGGAAGAAGCTTCAGCGGGGCGAGCGAAGAGGACTAGCACTTGTCATCCTTCTGGGCTTAATGTCACATATGTCAACCATGGCGCTGGCCGTTGGCCTGGTCGGCATCCTCCTTACCGCCTGGGTCTGCAAAAAAATATGGCTCTGGCGACTGCCGCTGACCCCATTACCCCCGGTGGCCATCGTTATTGCAAGCCTGGTCCTGATGCCGCTCATTCATTATATTTTATTTGGCAAAGCGGGCTATACCCCGGGCGGACCGGCCTTTATTTTCGGTCGACTGGTTCAGGATAATATCGCCCAGCGCTGGCTTGCCGAACATTGCCCTGTTTCCGGCATCAAACTCTGTGATCTGCAGGAGCGCCTGCCGAATACCGGCGATGATTTTCTGTGGAACGGCTCGTCGCCGTTTATGGATATCGGCGGCTGGAGCGGCGCGGCCGACGCCGAGCTCAGTTTTCTGGTGAAGGAGAGTATTAAAAGCTATCCCGGTGCAACACTTTGGACTGCTCTCGTTGCCACTGCCGAGCAGATGACCATGGTCGCAAGCGGTGATGGACTGGATAAGTATCACGGTGCGGCTCGCGGGACCTTCAGCAACTCTCTGACCCCGGCAGTTTCCCTGGCATTCAACGGTGCCCGCCAGCAGCAAGAACTGATTACGCAGCCGCTGTTTGATACCATGAACAGGCTGCATATTCCCATTGCCCTGTTTTCAACCTTTGGCTTACTGGTCTGTATCGGCTGGGGGCTGTATGCAAGGCGTCAGGGGCTCGCCTGTCTCGCCGGCTTCACCTTTTTTGCCCTCATCGGCAACGCCTTTATCTGCGGCGCGCTATCCGGGCCCCATGATCGCTATCAAAGTCGAATCGTCTGGCTTGCTCCCCTGGTAGTTGTTATGGCGATCATCGAATGGTGGCGTATCTGGGACCAAACCTGGGGATCCGGAATCAATCCCAGAATGCGTGGTGGTAATGGCCCTGGATTTGGCCGTTGAGTGTTGCCGGTGTGCTCAGGTAGCGCATCCTTTTCATTTCGCTTCGGCCGCGAGAAACCGTATCAAGGATTAAGCCGCAGGCAAAACCGAGAAAGCCGATAATCATCATACTCATCGACAGAACAGCGGTCGGCAGACGGGGCACAAGCCCCGTCTCGACAAATTCGACGAAGATGGGGAGCATCAAAGCAACCGAGGAGAAGCAAAAGAAAATGGCAATCGACGAAAAGAAAGCCATGGGTTTTTCCTCCTTGATGAAGACAAATATCTTCCAGAGGATGCGCAAACCGTCGCGATAGGTGCTGAGTTTGCTGAGTGAGCCGGCGGGGCGGTCTTTGTAGGCTGTTTCGACCTCGGCGATGGGCATGCGCAGATGCAGGGCATGAACCGTAAGCTCCGTTTCGATTTCAAAGCCTACGGCAAGAGAGGGGAAGCTTTTCACATAGCGGCGGGAAAAAATCCGGTAACCCGACAGCATATCCTTCAAGCGATTGCCGAAGGTCATGGCGACGATAGAGCTGAGGAGCCGGTTGCCGAAGCGATGGCCGAGCCGATAGGCCTCCTTGATGTCGGTAACACGGGCACCGTTCACCATATCCAGTTGATTATCGACGAGAAGTTTAATCATCCCCGGACTGGCGGCTGCATCATAGGTCGCATCGCCGTCGACTAAGACATACACCTCCGCCTCAATATCGGCAAACATCCGCCGCACCACATTGCCTTTACCCTGAAGGGGTTCGGTCCGCACCACGGCCCCGGCATTTTTGGCGACCTCTACGGTTCGGTCGGTTGAATTGTTGTCGTAAACAAAGATCTGGGCCTCGGGGAGGCTGAGGCGGAAATCTTTGACCACCCTGGCAACTGTGGTTTCCTCGTTATAGCAGGGAATCAGGACGGCTGTTTTCGGTGTTGTGTTCATAGTATCCTTGTGAAGTGCGATTGGTTCATTGAACGCCACAGAGTTGATGTTGGTTTTACTAGCGATGATGGTGCAGCATCGCCAATGTTGCTCATTGCACAGTAGAAGCCGCATATTCGGAATATGTTAAAAATGTGTTCTGAAATGATGGGGTTATTGATCTTGATCCTCCGGCCAATTCCCAAGGCTGGCATAGGTGTATCTATCTGGCTTTGCAGAGCAACGTTTTAGCGGCTGTGCGAAAATGGAGAATTTTCTTCTTTGTTATCAAGTTATGTTATTGGTCGGTATCGATCGATAGGAGATTCCTGTTTGTAAAATCACAGTATCGCGATTAAAAATTGAAAGGCCGCATTTCATAAAATCGATCATCGTTCTTCAGGAGTACAAAAAAACGTTGCCTGCCAAGGGCGATTACAAAGAAATCCTTTGTCGGGGTTCATTATCCACTACATGACAACTACCAATGACATACCTGCCTGGCAATTCGACGATGAATTCGACGGCGGTGAAGAGACCTGCGGACGAGTAATCGTCAACCTGTATCTGTATATCCGGGATCAGCCTCCCGGTCGACGCATTCTCGTTATTTCCCGTGACCCAGGGGCGCCGATCGAGCTGCCGGCCTGGTGTCGCATGACCAAAAATCGACTAATCGCAGCGCAGCATCCATATTATCTTATCACCTTCAAACCCGAACTGATCAAGGAGTAATCCCATGTCCAACACCTTTTGCGTAACCATCACCCATTGTAAAACCGATGGCGACAAAGCCACCCTCGGCTTCGTTGTTGCCAATGCCGCTCAGGGCAGCGAAAAAGAAACCATGGTCTTTCTCAGCTCCGATGGGGTCTACTGCGCCGTTCCCGAAGAAATGGCGAAAATCAATGAGGGCGGCCCGTTTGCTCCCCTCAAGGATCTGGTAGAGAAATTTCTCAAGGCGGGTGGCAAGATCTATGTCTGTACCCCCTGCATGAAAAAACGTGGCATCACCGAGGGAAACCTAATCGAAGGGGCAACTCCGGCTGGTGGCGCAGCCCTGGTCGAGTGGCTCTCTAACGGTTCTCCTTGCGTTGCCTATTAATGGAGCCAAGGAAGGAGGAGCAACGGCTATGACTCAGGATATTGCAGCAATTGTTCCCGATAATATGTTTGACGGCGGGGATTTGGATTGTGGTTCCGGCCTGATCCTCCTCATTCGTGACGCCATGCGCCAGGTGCCTGCTGACGGGGTCTTAGAGATGCGCAGCCGTGAACGAACGATCAGCGATGATCTGCCGCCGTGGTGTCGGATGTCCGGCCATGAATATCTGGGTAAACTGCTTGGTGAAGGGTATACCCGGTATTTCGTGAGAAAGGGCAGCGGGGTGCAGGAAGAGGCAGCGACCCTGGAAAAGGACAAGGAAGAGGCAAGGAAATATCAGTGGCGCCTGCGCGCCAGGGCCACGGGTCATCTGAAATCGACAGTTTACGCACGAAATTTTGCCTTTGATGTCGGCCAGGCAGCGAGTTTTGAGGAAAAGGACGCTCATCCTTCCGCCCTTGAATATTTGTTCGGTGCTCTGGCCGGCTCTCTTACCAGCGGCTTTGCCACGGAATGCGCCCGGGATAACCTGGAGGAAGTCGACGATATCGAACTGTCCCTGAGCGGCTCGCTCAATAATATTCTCGCCCACCTTGGGCTGGAAAAGGGTGATCCGTCGATTGCCACCATCGAAATAAAATGCTTTGCCTCCACCTTCGACGACGAGGATAAGGTCAAATTGGCCTGGCAGCGGACCCTCGCCCGCTCGCCCCTGGTGGCCACCCTGAAAAAGGCCGTCGACCTGCAGATGAAACTGGTCATTGTGTAAAATATGAATGAAAAGAAAACGTTTCAAACAACCCAGGTAGGTTCATGGCCGCGTTCCAAGGAGCTGCTGAAAATGCTCCGCGGTTTCCAGAAGGGCACTGTATCCCGTGCCGACTTCACCGCCGTCGCCGAAAATGAGATCCGCCGTACCGTGGCACTCCAGGAGCAGGCCGGGCTTGATATCGTCGTCGACGGTGAGCACCGGCGGGAGAGCTTCTATGCCTTCATAACCGAAAAGGTCGCCGGCACTAAACTCATGTCGCTTGCCGATATGCTCGATTTCGTCGAGGATAAGGCGGCATTCGAAGAGATGCTGCGAACTATGGATATGCCGGCCTCGGCGGTCAAGAACCCGACCTGCATCGGCAAACTTTCCCGGCGTGAGCCGCTGGCGCTGGGCGACCTGCAGTTCCTGCGGACCATTACCGCCAAGCCGGTTAAGATTACCCTGCCCGGTCCCTATCTCTTGACCCGGTCGATGTGGGTTGGGGCGCTTACCCACAAGGTCTATCGCAATCATCAAAAGATGGCCGACGATATTGTCAAGATTCTCCGGGAAGAATTGATAGATCTGCGCGATGCCGGTTGTGACTTCGTCCAGTTCGACGAACCGGTATTGACTGAAGTGGTCATGTCGGAGGAGTGTGAACGGCGCACTTTCATGTGAGCAACCCTTGCCACCCGCCGGGATGCGGGCAAAGAGTTGCTATTCGCCGCCGACTTGATCAACAGAATAGTTAAAGGGGTAGACGGAATCCGCATCGGGGTCCATATCTGCCGCGGCAATTGGTCGAAACAGGAGGAGGTGCTGCTGAAGGGCGACTACGCTCGCCTTCTGCCGGCCCTGGAACCGATGAAGATAAACCAGTTCGTCCTTGAATATGCCACCCCTAGGGCCGGGGATATCGATGTGGTGGGAAAAAAGTTGTCCGACCGCGAATTGGGCCTTGGCGTCGTCAACCCGCGTACCGATAAAGTCGAGTCGGTTGCCGAAATCGTTGCCAAGGCGGAAAAGGCCCTTGAATACTATCGCCCGGAACAACTCTTTCTCAATACCGACTGCGGCTTCGGCTGTTTCTCCAGCCGCTCGGTGAATGTCGAGGAAGTAGCTTACAAGAAACTCTGCGCGATTGTCGAGGCGGCGAAGTTCTTAAGGAAAAAACATTGTTGAGCTGGCAAGTCTTTCACATCTTCGACCGGTAGTTGCTCGACGGTAACTGAAGCGTTGACTATGAAAATACTGCATCTCATAAGCCAGCATCCTGAGAGTACCGGCAGCGGCTTTTACCTGCAGAACATCATCCGTCAAGCAGCGGCGGCCGGTCACCAGAATTTTCTCATCGCCGGGATGACCGGCGAGCGGATTCCCCTGATTCCCGGAATCGACCGGGAACATTGTCATTTCGTGCGATTTGCTGAAGGCGAGTTGGATTTTGCGGTGCCGGGCATGAGTAATGTCATGCCTTACCCGAGTTCCTGCTTTGACGCGCTGACCTTAGAGCAGATTGCCGTTTATGAAGAGGTCTTTGCCGAGACGATCCTCCGCGTGGCACTGGAGTTTTCGCCCGATATCCTGCACAGTCACCATCTCTGGCTGGTAAGTGCGGTGGCCAGGAGAATTCTTCCCGACATTCCCATGGTAACTTCCTGCCACTCCACCGACCTGCGGCAGTTCGTGCAGTGCCCGCATCTTCGGCAAAGAGTCCTGCCCGACTGCCTAAAAATAAACCGGGTGCTGGCCCTCAGCCGGGATCAGAGTGACAAGATTAGTGAGATCTACGGCATCAACGACCAGCGCATCGATATTATCGGCGGCGGGTATGACGACCATCTCTTCCTCCAAGCCACAAAACCACAAGCGCCGCCAATCCACCTCCTTTATGCCGGAAAACTCAGCCTGGCCAAGGGAGTTGACTGGCTGCTACGCACCTTCACTGGTCTGGATGACCCGCGACTGCACCTGCACCTGGCCGGTTCCGGTTCCGGCGAGGAGGAGCAGCTCTGTTTGCAGCTGGCCGAGCAGGCGGGTGCTCAGGTAACCGTCCATGGCCTGGTAAATCAGCAGGAACTGGCCCGCCTCATGGGCTTTTGCCATATCTTTATCCTGCCCTCGTTTTACGAAGGGCTGCCGCTGGTCCTTCTTGAGGCCCTTGCTGCCGGCTGTCGCATTATTGCCACCGATCTATCGGGTTGTCGGGAGCTTTTGGTGAAGGCCGGTCCAGACTTGGTTCGTTTTGTCAATCTGCCGGCCCTGTTAACCATCGACCGACCCGACCCGAAGGATTGCAATATATTGCAACTCAGGCTTGCAGCTGCCATTGACGATATGGCCGAGCGGGTACGGAGCGCACCGTCTCCCGCGCTTGCGGATATATCAGAAATCACTTCGGCCTTTAGTTGGCAAGCGGTTTTTACAAGAATTGTCTCGTCTTACGAGAAGGCGATGGCGGGCTGACGGCTGCTATGCAGCTGAATGGCTACGGCGGCTATGTCGTCGTGTTGTTTGAAACGGGGATATTTCCGGCAGCTTGGATCTTCCTGCTGCAGTCGCCGGACGTGATTGCGAACTGCCTGGAGACCGCCGCTGCGAAAGAGGTCGGCCAGACATTGCCAATCATCGCTGTCGAGAGGATTTTCCCTGGGGAGAAAGAGGCCATCGGTGAACAGCAGGATATCGGAGACTCCGGCAAGTTCCTGGTAGCCGTGGCGAAGAAAGTTAACCGCCTCCGGCTCGCCGTTTAACACCCCATACCTGATATTCATCTGCAGTCGCACCCGGTGTATCTGCTCGGCGAGAAAATCATGGATGCTGGTTGTCTCTGGTGCCTGCGATTTTTTCCACAGCTGCAAGGTCTCCCTGTCGATATCGATTTCTGGGGTGACCAAGCGATACCCGCCATCCTTCAGAAGAAGGAGGATCAGGGCATCGCCGGTCTGGCAGTATTCGAAGCGATCCCCAGCGAGACGAATAACCGCAAGGCTTGTCGACCACAGCCGGTGGCGTTCGCTGAGTGATACATTTTCGGTAAGCAAGGAGCTGCGAATACGGCGGTTAGCTTTGTCGGCCAAGTATGCCAGGCTGCCATAGCCTTCTTGAAAGGTCTGGGCGGCGATTCGCGCCGCGAGAAGTCCGCCGGTCAGATCACCTTTAAATTTTCGCTTGTCGAGGCTGGTTGCCCCGTCGAAGACGCCGAACAGATCGTCAGCCTGGAGGAGCACATCCTCATTCAGCGCACCACTGCCTTTTTCCAGCAGTGTTTGCACCTGATAACGGGGAATTGCCGGGTAGGAACGGGGGGCCGCAAATTGTTCGGTTGAAAGATACATAAGCCTCTTGAGGTGTCGCTAATTTGATGGACAGCAGTATAATAAGTGCCTTGAAGAATACAAATTGCTTGTTCCTATCGATTGAGGTGAAAGTGATAGATTCTTTCTATATTGGTAAGTCGTTCGCTGCAAGACGGAGACGAAGTGACTGAAATTCTACACAATCCAAGCCAAAGCGTATGGGATGAATATGCTGCTGCCAACAGCGATACAACCTTTTCTCATCGCTTTTTTTGGGGAGAGACTCTTGCAACCGCGTATCGGTTACCGATTTATCGCTTGGCGGCTAGACGTCATGCCGGGGATCAAAGACTCGCTGGCATTCTCCCCCTGATGTTCTTTGCCGCACCGGATCGTGATAAACGACTCATCTCTCTGCCCTATACCGATAGTGCCGGACTTGTTGCCGATGACGAGGAGACCAGCGCAGAATTGCTGGCCGCCGCCATGGACCTGGCGGACGAACTCGGTGCTGTGCATGTCGAGTTGCGTCAGGGGGGAAGTACCAATCTTCCGGATATGGCCGGAGCTCGGCATGATCTCTGGGTTCATGCTGCCCATACCTTCAAGACCGGTCTCCGCCGGCCCCTGCCCGTATCATCTGACGAACTCTGGTTTTCACTTTCCGCCAAGGTCCGCAACCAGGTGAGAAAGGCCCGAAATTGCGGCTGTACTGTGGCCATCGGCGGACTGGAATGTGTTGATGATTTTTATGCGGTGTTTACGGAAAACATGCGTGACCTCGGCTCGCCGGTCCATGAGCAGGAACTCTTTAAAATGTTGCTGAGCGAACAATCACTTGGCACTCATGTGGTTGTGGTCTCTCTTGCGACAAAACCCGTTGCCGCCGCCATCGTTTTTACCCATAACGCAATTCTTTGCAATCCATGGGCATCTTCCCTGCGTAGCTATCGCCCGTCGTGCCCGAATATGCTTTTATATTGGGCAATGCTTGAGCTGGCCGTGAACAATGGGTGCCGCTGGTTCGACTTTGGCCGCTCCTCGCCGGATGCAACGACCTGTCGCTTCAAGGGTCAGTGGGGGGCGACAATGCAGCCACTTACCTGGCATGTTTTTTCCCATAAACCGTTCAGCTGGGATCCTCATTCCGAGACCCTGGTCGAGGAAGCTTGGAAATCCCTTGACCTTACAACTTCACGGATAAACGGACCAGCCCTCAGGCGCTGGATCAGTCTCTAAGGGACAGCGCATGCAAGTTGTCCTGAACAACCTTGTTGTTTCTCTGCCGATGCCGATTTTTATAGTCGTCGAGGATGTCGGCTGGTGGCAGGGTAGGGACGGCTCGGCGAATAATGAGCCGTTTCGCAATGGCTTCAGCAGACGCCATTGCCTGGACGATTACCGAGCCCTTGCCCGATTGGCCAAGCGGCTGAAGATGCGTATTGCCATTGGCATGGTCCTTGGTGAATGGGATCGTCACAACCTCTTAAAAGACGTGGTTGGTGCAACCTGGATGGGACGGTCTTGGGACAATCGGATCAACCAGGGTCCCTGGTTTGATGAGGCCGCACAGTTTTTGCGTGACAATGAGGACTGGCTGGAGATCGCCTGTCACGGCCTCTGCCACGAGTTCTGGCGGGAAGGGCGGATGGAACGCTCCGAATTCCATAACCCAAGCGGCCATATGCGACCCCGCGATATTGTCAAAAGCCACCTCGACGCCTTTGCCAAACTCTTGGAAGAACATAAGTTGCCGGGCTTTCCTCGAATTTTTCTGCCACCTGCCTTACTACATAGTTTTGGCAATGGAGATGATTCCATGCAGGCGATTCTCCATGATTACGGAGTCAGGCATGTGGTCACCCGTTTTTCCAAGGCTCGGAGGTATTCCGAACCACTCCATGAAAAAATCACCTGGGAATGCGGTGTCGGTCTTCTGGAACGCGGCCTTGCCCCGGTGCCTTGGCATGAAGCGGCCGCCAGTCCGACCTGGGATTTTAGTAATCCCATCCTGCCCTTGCATTGGAGCAATCTTCTTCACCCCGATCCGGCAAAGAATTTTGCTGTTGTCGACAGATGGGCGGAGATGGTTGAAAAACAGGTGAACTCCATGGCCTATGTGTTGGCCCCTGACTTTGCTTTCTGCTGGAGTCAGGCCGCCGCTTTCCATCTAGCGAAACTTAATGCGGTGGATGGGAAAATTACCGTAGATCTTTGCCTGCTTGGGCAAGTTCCAGAGATTGACGGTTCGATTATTCTTAAGATCAGCTGTCCGCCGGATCTCATTTGGCGGTGCCGAGGCGGGCAGATTGTGTCTTACCAAGAAGCTCCCTTAGGGATGCAAACTGTGGCTCTTCGTTGTTTACCGGGACAGTCTTTTTTGGAGATAGAAACCTTGTGAATTTCAGAAGGTTGGATGATCTGGGCAGGGCAAGCGAACACTGAAGCAGCTTGAGTTTCTCGGTGCTTAAAAGCAGTTGAAAATGCCGGTTTTTCAGCGTGCCGAGGTCTTCAAATAGGATTTTCCAATGATTCGGCAGAGCCACTCTCGGAAAAACCAATTTGATTTCCGTTACTTACTGTGCTAAATGAAGGGCGTCTACAGGTGTCGATCAGCAAACAGGTAAACCTTTATTTTAGCACAGGTCCGAGCACAGCAGGCCCGGCCCCAGACAAACGGAATTCTTCCGGAAGAAGCAAGAAGGAAAAACAACATGGACAGCAATCCTCAAAACACGGTACGCCGGACTTTTTTAAAGTCGGCTCTCGCCACGGCAGTCGTTGCGGCCTTGCCGATTGGAATTGCCCGGGCGAACACCTTCTCGCGTGATTCTCTCCAGGTGTGGTCATGCGGCGGACTGGCAGAAGCGTTTATGCCGGCAAACGACAGATATGAGCAGCAGCATGGAATAAAAATTAGCTACACCGGGGCCTTTGCCGCCGCCCTCGGCAAATCGCTGCTCGGTAGCGCCAGCACCGAGATCTTCGGCGGCAGGGTCTTAGATCTTGCCAAAAAGCTGAAAAGCTCCGGCAAAATGCTGTATTTCAAACCCCTCTGTTTTACCAGCTATGTCATGGTTACCCCTCTTGCCAACTCGGCCGGCATCGAAAAAATAACTGATCTGGCAAGACCAGGTGTTCGTGTAATCCTCGCCCCGGAGGCTTCACCGCCGGGCGGCCAGGCCGTCCAGGTCCTTCTCAAGAAGGCCGGTATTCTCGACTCGGCAACCAAAAACTGCGTCTTGCCGGGAAGCTGCGTGCAACGGACCATGGACGACATCATCAGCGGCAGAGGCGATGTTTCCGTCGTTGAACTGCGTCTGACCAGGATGGCGGCTTTCACCGGGAAAACGACGGTTATCCCCATCCCGGAGAAGTTTTTCTCCCCTCCTCCTTTGACCTTTACCATCGGGGTAATGAAGGACGCGGCGGATCGCACTCTAGCCGATCATTACCTGCAGTACATCACCTCGGAGGAGGGGCAGGCCTTTTTTGCGGCTGCGGGTTTTATCCCTGCTATTTCCGACAAGGGCCGGGAGCTCATCGAAAGATTGGGGGTGAAAGATGTCTGATACCCAGCAATGCAGTTTGCCGATGTATAGTGGCGAAAAACGGCAGACGGCAAGCATCCGCCTCAGAATAAAACGCAGATTCAGCCAGCTTTTGATGATGGCCCTGCTCGGCCAGTGGTCCTTTTACGGCATCTTCCGCTGTCCCTTTCTCGTCCCCTATGTCAGCTGCCAGAACTGCCCGGTTATCACCTGTCATGGCCGCATTGTTACAATGTTTTGGGGTTACTGGCTGCTGTTGCCGGTGAGCGCTCTGCTCTTCGGCAGAGCCTTCTGCGGCTGGGGCTGTCCGGGCGGTTTGCTTAACCAGATGTTCGGCGGGATTGCCCCATTCAAGTTGCGGGTCCGCAACACCTTCACCCGGTTTGCACCTTCCGGAAAATATCTAGGCTTGGCGGTCGCCCTTTATTGCTATTACATCTTGGGGCAGCCACGGGCCGATGTGCCCATTCGCATCGGCGAATTTTTCCAGTCGGTGCTTTTGACTTTCGAGCACGCCAACCTTGCCTGGCTGGTTCGAACCTTCTTTGTCCTTGGCTTTCTCGGCGTTGGGCTGATTGTCGCCAACGCCTGGTGCCGTTTCGCCTGTCCCGCTGGCGGTCTGCTTGAACTGGTGCGAAACCTCGCGCTTTTCCGGTTTTATAAAACCAGCAAATGCAACGACTGCAATCAATGCCTTGATGTCTGCCATATGGGCACCCGCCCGGACGAGGCTAACTGCACCAATTGCGGGGATTGCCGAGAGGTATGTCCCAGCGCTGCCATTGCTTTCGGGCGGAGAAAATGACCGTCCGAGCACCGCTTACCGACCGGCCGCAAGCTTCCACCCTTCCACATCCCTGTTTTCATCCGGAAGGTGCTGGTAAATACGGGCGAATCCATCTGCCGGTCGCACCCCATTGCAATGTCCAGTGCACATACTGCAACAGGGTCTATGACTGTGCCCACGAAAGCCGGCCAGGGGTCACCAGCACAGTGCTTGGACCGAAGGAGGCGGCCGACCATCTTGATGATGTTCTGCTCCGGATGCCATGGATCTCTGTGGCAGGTATTGCCGGTCCGGGTGATGCCTTTGCCGACTCACTGCGTACCCTTGCGACCCTTGAGCTGATCCGCCGCAGGCACCCCACGCTGCACCTCTGTCTCTCGACTAATGGCCTTGGAATTAGCGAGCATATCGAATCCCTGGCCGAATTGAAAGTCGGCTTTGTCACCGTCACCGTCAATGCCGTTGATCCGGCAATCGGGGTCCGGCTTCATTCCTGGATTGACTGGAAAGGGAAAAAAATGGTCGGAACAGCCGCTGCCTCGCTGCTGCTTGATCGGCAAATGCATGCAATAGCCAGGCTTAAGGCCAAGGCTATCACTGTGAAGGTCAATACCGTCGTTGTCCCCGGGGTCAATGACGACCATATACCGGCAATTGCTAAAAAGATTGCCGGTCTAGGAGTCGATCTGCACAACCTGATTGCCATGATTCCCATCCCCGGAACGCCCCTTGGCAAGGTGTTATCTCCTTCGCTTGAGTTCATGACATCCCTGCGGCGCTCCGCTGAGTGCCACCTGCCGCAGATGCACCATTGCATGCGCTGTCGAGCCGATGCGGTGGGGCTTCTCGCTCAAAATTCGACTCGCAGGGGTGTATGGGGCAAAAACTGCCAGTCTTCGCCTTTCCAACAGAGGGCTTGAAGAAAATTAGGTCCAGCCCGCCAATTTTCAGCAGCGCAGAGTGGCGGTAATACGCCTTGGATGCAGGAGGAGATCCAAGGCATCGACAATACTCGGAATGATGATATCCGCCGCAAGAAGAGCCTGCATTGCCGTACCCTCCCGTTGAAGAACAGCGATCCCCAACCCCGCCTCTCCCAGCATGAGCCGGTCGTTGCGGCCATTGCCGATACAGATCGACGACATGTTCCCCAGCCGCCGCACATACTCGGCTTTGCCTTCCTCCTCACTGCCAGGCGACAGGACATGGACGGTGAAGGCCGAGCCGGCAAAGGTCTGGTGTACGCTGCCGAAGGTATCGGCGGTAATAATATGGATCTGGAGATGTTCGGCCAGGCGTTCAAGCAGATCGGCACCCCGTTGATCAGCCGACCGTCAAATGCCAGGGTACCGTTATAATTCCAAATTGCAATCAAGATGATACTATTGTATAGTTTTTCCATGGAAGGTGCCCTATGGGAAGAACAGTTCGGATTGCAGAAGAAGGGCTTCAGCAAGCACTCAAGCTTCGTGATGAAGCCACCACAGCCACTGGAATTGCGCAAGGCCATGACGGTCATACTGATGGCCAAGCTAAGTCTTGATCCCAATAGTACAGCTGAATTGCTGGGAACAAGTCGTTGCACAACGTTCAGGGATCGTCTTGAGGTTCGCAATCAAGATGATCTGCAAAAAGGATCATGGGGTGGCCGTCGTCGGTTTACCATGACCATGGAGCAGGAACGTGAATTTCTGGCCGAATGGGAGGCTAAGGCACAGTCGGGCGGTATTCTTTAAGCACCACCTATTCATGCGGCCTTGGTAGAACGACTGGGGTGGGCCGTCGCCCCGTCACATACCTATCGAATGCTGGCTCGTCATGGATGGCGCAAGGTACAACCAGATACCAAGCATCCAAAGAGCAATCCAGCGGCACAAGAAGAGTTTAAAAAAGACTCCCAGAGATTGTGGTTGCCGCCTGCATAAAGAATCAGGACAATTTGCCGGTTCGCCCATGTTTCAAGACGAGGCTCGCTTCGGACGTATGTGCGATCCCCGTCCATGTTGGTCACCAGCCCCTTTTAAGCCAATGGTTAACCTGGCATTAATTCGGGAGTTCCGGTATGAATATGCCTCTGTCAGTCCTTGGGATGGAGCCTTGGATTATATGACTGCGGAAAAAATGAACACCGAAAACATGAGTCGCTTTCTTGAACATGTCAGTACAACGCACCGGGATAATTTTATCGTTATGGTAGTTGACGGTGCTTCGTCTCATAAAAGTAAAGAACTTAAGGTTCCCGATGACGTAACGCTTGTGCTGTTGCCGCCATATTCGCCGGAGTTGAATCCGGTAGAACAGATTTGGAACTTTCTGCACAAGAACTACTTTGCCAACAAGATCTTTGACTCACTTGACGCCGCAACAGAACAGGCAGAGCGAGGTCTATCAGATATGGCAGCCAATCGGAGGGCCATGGAGAGTTTAACCAACTGGCCGTGGATTAAAAGTATCAACTTGATTGCAAATTAGAATAATCAAGGACGAGGTGGGCAAGGCGCAGATGGCCGAAATCCGGTATGTTGATCTCAATCATGCCCTCCTCCCACCCTGATCAGACTACCGTTTTGCAATTCCATCATGTTATCGGCGAGTCAGGTAACCGGACCAAGAATCCTGAACCGATTTTGTATGGCGAAGCTTCCTTCGCTCGCACATCCGACGGGATTGTTTCCTATGCCGGAAACGATCCCTTTGCAGCTCGATCAGCATTTACTTGAACTTCTCATAGGCTTTTTTAACAAAGGACATGTCATTGACTTCATCGTAGGGGATATCCCGGCCGATAATCCCTTCTGCCCGGCAGAAGGACACAATGGTCTTATGCCCTTCCGGCGATATTAATCCATCGATTGAAAGAGACGGCCGAAGGTAGCCAATGGCCTCTGCGCCCATGTTCCCTGCTTGAAACATCGGCAGGGCTTTCTCTGCTGCGACCTCATTGCTGTTCTTGCCCAGCCAGAGCATCGCCCGAACAACTGCATTGGCAAATTTCTGGATGGTTTCAGGATTTTCCCTGACAAATTTTTTAGTGCCGGTGACAATGGTGGACTCGTATCTGGACGTACCGTATATCTCCAGATGTTTTGCCGGGTCTGACACGTCAACAAGGATATTGGCGCCAATTGCCGCGATCTCTTTTTTGGCAGTAGAGCGGATATAGCAGCCGTCGATATGGCCTTTTTCAAGAGCTGCCAAAGATGCACCATATTCCATTTGCGCCCAGTTGACGTCGGTGTCCTTCATCCCCGCTTTTGCCAGTATAGATAAGGCAAACGAGTGGGGGGCTGAACCGGGGGCACCGGCAAAAATGGTTTTGCCCTTCAATTGTTTAACATCCTTAATGGCCGGAGAGCCAACGAACATATAGGGTTTGTTGGTAAGAATCGACATGATGATTAGAGATTCAAGGCCCATTGCTTGAGCTCTGAGAACCGGTTCCGTGCTGAGCATGGTAAGGTCGGCACTGCCGGCATGCATGCCCTGGAATGCCACCGGGCCATCTTTTGTTGTGATGAACTTGACTTCCAACCCTTCTTCCTTGTAAAAACCGAGTGTTTCAGCCAGATAGGCAGGCAGCCAAAATTCGCTGCGTAACTCAGCTACGGTTAGACGGGTTAGACCCCCCGGTTGACCTCCTGCCGTTTGGCCCTTCTCAGCAGCACCGACACTTTGTGCCAGCATCAACATTGTCAGCCCCGCCACTGCAAGCCAGTTCCTTCCTCTCTTCATTGTTACTTCCCTCCTTGAATTGATCACTGTTTCTGACATTAACTGCCCTTTACGGCGGTCAGAATGCTCTATAAGGTGCCGCTGTAGTCCAGCGGCGGTCGCCATCTCAGCAGCAGTTTTTCAACATGCTTTAAGACCATGTTGAAAACGATACCGACTACAAAAAGTATAAAAATGCAGGACATAACCCGGTCCACCTTGAAAAAGGAGGTAGCGTAGGAGATCACCCACCCCAGTCCGGCGCTCGCTCCCATGTATTCGCCGACAATAGCCCCTATCAGTGAGGCGCCCAAGCCCCCGCGGACACCTGCGAGAATCCAGGGCACAGAAGATGGCAGAATAACTTTGAAAACGATTTGCGCCTGCGTTGCACCCATGAGTCGGACAGAGGTGAGAATATTGCGATCGACGCTTTTAATGCCTCCATAGGTGCTGAAAAACACCAGAAAAAACACCAAGAGACCGGACATAATGACCTTTGATTCAATGCCAAGTCCGAACCAGAGAACGAAAATTGGTGCCAGCGCCAGCTTAGGTATGCCATATAAGGCTGTTATGAAGGGCTCGATAACCTTGCCAAAGAAATCGAAGAGTCCTAGAAGAAAAGCTACGACAATCCCCGCAATGGTTCCGCAGAGGAGCCCCCACATCGCCTCGGCTAAGGTGACCCCGGTGTGTTTCAACAAGTCCCCGCTGCTGTAAAAAACGGGGAGATCCTTCAATATATGACTCGGTTGACTGCTGTAAAACGGATTGGCAATGCCGCTTGCGGCAAGAATTTCCCATCCTCCCATCAAGGTCAGGAAAAGAGTTATGCGCAGAAAAATTTGCATGGTGTTGCCGCGTGCATCAATGCCCAATATTTTCATGAATGTTCCTGATAGTGCACTTCATCTTTCAAATCGTCCCAAATGTTTTTATGCAGTTGAATGAAGGCGGGGTTAAAGCGCAGGTCGGCCGGCTTCCTTGGTCGTGGCAGGGTGATGATATGTTCCGATTTCACCCGTGCCGGCCTTTGGGTAAGAATTATCACCCGGTCTGACAGCATTATGGCTTCAGTCAGGTCATGGGTGATAAAGAGGACTGTTCTCTGGGTGGTTTGCCATAATGACAGAATATAGGTTTGCAACATCTCGCGGGTAAATACATCGAGCGAGGCAAAAGGCTCATCCATGAAGATGATCTCGGGGTCCATTGCCAATACCTTGATAATATCCACTCGCTTGCGCATTCCTCCCGACAATTGATACGGATAGGCGTCTTCAAAACCGGAGAGGTCAGCCTGGCAGATGAGTGCCATGGCTTTTTCCCGCCGTTCCTGTTTTGGTACTCTTCTCAGTTCCATGCCGAGTTCAACATTTGCTAAGGTGGTTCGCCAGGGGAGAAGGCTGTCAGACTGGGATATGTAGCCGATTCTTGGCGTTATGCTATGAAGCATCTGTCCATCCAGGGTGACCGAGCCTGCCTGCGGCTTGAGTAAACCGGACATGATATTCAGCAGGGTACTTTTACCACAACCACTGGGACCGACTACCGCCACGAACTCAAAGGGCTTGACGGAAAAGTTCACATCGCCGATGACTGGGACCGGGGCACCGTTTTCCGTGGTAAAGTCATGTTTCAGGCCTTCAACGACGAATTTCGCTTGCTTGGGGAGCAAGACGCTCATTTGGTGTTCTGCTGCCATGTTCATGATTGTTTCTTCCGCATGAGGGCCTTTTTTGTCTCCAGGTCCGTGTAATAGGTATGGCCGAATTGAAAATTCGGATCTGAGAAGCCCTGACTGACCAGATTTTCTTGAATGCGGCGCTTTGCTGGGTCGAGTTCCACCGCATTAGCGGTTTTAAGGAGACCTTCCACCGTTGCAACAAACTTGTGGTAAGGAAATCCTGTCGTGATTTCGCCAGGCTTCCAGTTGGCCAGATACCTTGTCCCTGAACAGAGCATGGAGAGATTCATCTGGTCTGCTTCCAGGGGGTGGGATGTACATTCGACGCAAATTGCCTGGTTCCCGGTCATTTTAAAAACCGGTTGGGAGCCATAGCTATAGGTATAGCCCTGAAGAAGGCGCATGGCATTCCGGGCATCGCTCGCTACGATTACCACATCCGGCGGGTCGTTTTCGTATTTCTCAAGGGGCTGGGCCATGATGCCATGGCAGGATTTTCGGCAGGCTATCATGGTGTTTGCCACCTGTTTACTGGTTGGCAGATCTTTGTATAAGCCAAAACCGTTGTAGAGTTCGCCGCTTGTAAAAGCCTCGGTCGGAGCTATAAAGCCTAGAGCCCTGCTGCTGCCGTTGCATCCGGAATACTCGCGCGACAATTTCACGCTTCTGCCGGTCATGGCTGCCTTGACCACCACACAGTAAGCAACTTTCGCCTTCATCCCTCTGGCCGGCATTTTCTCAAAATCTTCGATTGTATAGAGAAATTTAATACCGACAATCCGGCGATCCAGCGTCAGCAAGGCATACGCTTTGGTGGCAAGTTCTGGGATGATATGGTTCATGTAAATATTTCTTCCGGTTTGCAGTTGATGTGAAACAACACTCTGCAATTATCATAAGGGATTGTTTTCATTGATTGCATCAAACTGTAAGGAGATGTTGTTTTGTTTGAGCATAATGGACAGGGTAGCTGAATGATGCCTGCACCGGTGGCAAGATGTTTATTGACAACAGGTAAATGCGCACCGGCGTAAAAGGATAATCCGGAAATCTTGGAGTTTGAGTTCAACAGACAATGACACATCACCACAATCCTTTTACTTCTCTTCATTATGAGACTCCTTTATGGGGCATTTTGGGCTATTACGTTTTCGATGTAACTCTCTTTATGGTGCCTCGGTCGAGAGCGGCGGCAACCATTGATAGACCGCAAACCCGCTGCTGTTTGAGACCGCAAACTCCTTTCGCACCACAACCTTGTCGATCAATTACGTGTAATATTTATGTTCTGCAACCCGAAGAGGAGTAGCTTGCATGCTTATAATGGAATCCAGCAATATGTCAAACAGGTATATCCTATTGTTGAGCGGTAATAATAAGGTGTTTCCGATAACATGGCCAGTTGCGCTATCAGTATAGGAGGAAGCAATAGGTGTAACCCACAGCATAGGATATATGTATTTGACATATCAAACTTTTTCAATAAATACTACAACTATAAGAAGTACATCTTTTGCCGACTTACAAGGTCGTACGAATGACACTGCCGGTTTTCATTATTCCATCAGATGGTTGTTAAGGAATCGTATGATTCGATATATTCACTACTCTATGTCGCTGAAAAAAGAGCTTAGAGAATTGCAAAGAGCCGGCAGAAAAGCTGAGCTAGCCGTCGGCAAATACGAGATCATTCTCCATGAGATAAAAGAATACGGATGCCAGTGCGAAACGGTTTTGAGTCATCGAACTCGGAACGGCGAACTGCGGATAAAAAATTGCATCAAGTACGACCTCGGCGGTGGCTATCGACTAGTCACCATCAGGGTAGACTGCCACCTTTTTATCCCTTTTGTCGGCAGCCACGATGACACGGATCAATGGATCGAACACCATCGCTACGATGCCTTCGTCCCCCGTAAGCTTCTCTATCGTTGCGAAGAAAAAGTCGCCCAGTCGGATCTTGCCGAAAGAAGCCACTCTGAGCCCCAAATGGTCGATGATCTTGGCGACGAGTACGAAGATCAGCTCATTGCCAGGCTCGATGAATCGCAATTGAAATCAATCTTCCAAGGTCTCTTCATGAATCCTCCCTTGGCCACGGACAAAACCGATAGTGCAATGGCAGCAAAAGGGGCGACCGCCAGAGTTCACAGCCAAGAAGCTGAAGAGTTCCGGAAAGATGTTGTCTTTTAAGAATCGGTGGAAAGTCTTATGAGTAATGGCGCTGGCAACCTGTTCGACGATGGCCAGTTTGGGGAAATTCGGCACCTTCCGGCATAGAGCTTGACACAGCCAAAGGCAGAAATTAAATTGCCTTAGAAACAATATTCAGAGGAGATTACAGTAGACACCTACAATTCGGGAGGTTGCAGGAAACAGAGCTTTTGATGTGGCAACGTTAACCGTGCGACTTGAGTAAGTGGCTTCATCAAAGGTGTCTTTCAGAGAAAGAATGGGCGAGGTTGAGTTTCTACTATAGGGACCAACCTGAAGAGCTCTCACATACAGCTCGTCAATCACCGCCCGCATTTTTATGGTGTACAACTACTTTGATGCTCATCAGAGTTTCATTAAGAGTCTCATGATGAACAAGAGTGGGATCAAACCGCAACATCCAGAAAGTAATTTGGATGCAGAAGCCGATGACGAAAGCGGATATCACAGTACCTGCCCCCACCATCCCTCCTAATATCCAGCCAGAGATTACAGCAGCCAGTTCAAGACCTCCTCGGCAAAGACCGACCGGTTGACCGATTTTTCGAGTCAGAGCAACCATGAGGCTGTCTCGTGGCCCAGCTCCAAAACCTGAGCCAATATAGAAATATGAGGCGAGAGAAATAACGAAAAGACCCACAAGCAACACCATACAACCTGACAGCCAATGGGACATAATTGGGACGATGTCAAGGCGGAGCAGAAAATCCATGAATATACCGATCAAAACCATGTTCAGAAGAGTTCCCAGGCCGAGTTTTTCCCCCATGGCAAAGGTCAGAAGAACGATCAGAAGACCAGTGATGATGGATACATTCCCAATGGTCATGCCGATGGTTTTACCCACTCCGGCATGAAAAACCTCCCATGGGGCATAGCCGATATTTGCTTTCATCGTGAGAACAATCCCCAGCGCATATAAAAACAAACCTGCAATCAGCCTGGCAAACCGTTCAATCAGTCCACTCATTTTTCCAAACCATACTGTATTCCCAGCTTATTCATACCGTCCCGATAAGGTACATACCTTAATGCCAAGCAGCTCTTCGTTCTGTGTTTTGTCAGATCCATATCATGAGATCTTCACTTCATTTGACTGAGTACCATTCTATCATAAGAAAAGCTTGGATCCGACGTCTATTGTCAAGACGTCACCTGAGATTTTGACTCACGCAGCATTTTGACAAAAAGAGATGTCCCATGGCAGGCCTCGGTTTGTGACCACATCTCGTCGGTTAACCTTCTTCCTGATGCTCTTTGGGATAGCAAAACGCAAAACAGACCCGCCGACTCAATGAGCCACAGTCGACGTTGAACCCTGCCAACCTCAACGCCTGACAAGAAAGTATAGGGCAAACGGTATTGTGGGAATGGAGTGGAAAGTATTCCCCCGGAAATCGACGGGAAATATTGGCCGCAGTTTAGAAATCGAGATTAAAGGCCAGGACGCCGATCTCCTCTTCAATCGGTCAGTTGATGGACGCTCAGCCCCATCGCCTCGGCCAGTTTTTCAAGGGTGGCGCTGCGCGGGTTGTCGCTGTTCTCCATCTGCGAGAGGGCTGGCTGGCTCACTCCGGCCCTGGCAGCGAGCTCCTTCTGGCTGATGCCCAAGTGCTTGCGCCAGGCCTTGACCAGATTCCAGCCGTTCTTTATGGCCAGGCCGACAACTTCGTGAGGAATTCTCGCTTCGTCGACGTCGCCCTGGCCGGTCAGGGCCAGGTAGTCCGCATAGGGGATGACGGCAAAAGCCGGTACGCCGTTCTGTTTGATTATCTGAACCTTATCTGTATGTGCGCTCATTTCGCCTTTTAACCTCTTCTATAGTGATGATTTCAAACCGACTAGAGAAGATCACTCTCCAGTTTTTCACCCGTAAACGGTAGAGGCTATCCGAATTCACGATGTATTTAATGTTGTCGCAATCGGGAAACAAAACCAGCCTGCCGACAGCTTCATAGATATCGTCGCGGTCTTGAGTACTCTTGATTTTCCGAAGCTGCCGGAGGGCTTTATTCTTCCATTCGATTTGTTTCATACCTATATTTTTAACTTATAATATAAGTCTTTGCAAGTACAAGGATAGGTCCACGGCAAATCTTTCACCGGCGCCCACATGGTGATCATCGGCTATACCTCGGCTTGATACCACACCATATCGTGCATCTGGAGACTGAAGGTTCGTGTTGCCAATGTTAAAGGGCAGACCGATTGGTCAGGTTGAGCTTATTCCTGAGTCACTCTAATCATCCCAAGGGTTGATAACGTTGACACCTGCGGCTTGGAATGGACTGACATCTCGTGTCGCGATGCTCAATCGGTAAGTAGCCGCAATAGACGCAATGTATCCATCTGCTGCAGCAATTGCTACGCCGGCAGACTTGGCTTTTGCCATGAGCTCAGCATAAGCGGTTGTGCATTCCATATCAAATGGACATACACGTCCGGCAAACAGCGGCAAAATTTGATTTTCAAGACTGGTTTGCAGTTCATCTCGCCGCTTTCCAACTGGAAGGTTTGCAACTCCAAAACGCAGTTCTGCCACAGTGATGGCTGATAAATAGAGCGTTTCTAGTGATTGTGCATCAATCCAGTTAATAACACGGGCCTCAGGAGAACGACGCAACGGTTCCGAAATTACATTTGTATCTAACAGTATCATTCAAAATCCACCGGCTTGGCCTGACATTTATTTCGGCTCTGCTCAAAAATCGAGAATTCATCATCGCTCAAATTGATTTTGCGACCAATGCCAGCAAGTAAAGAACCAAGTTTTACCCTTCCTTCCGGCAGGACGGCATTTTCCAGTATCTCACGAATTTCAGCTTCGGCGCTTCGGCCATGCTGTGCGGCCCTAACCCGCAAAGCGCGATGAACCTCATCCGGTACGTTTCTGACAGTGACTGATGGCATGATTTCACCTCCCTCTTGAGCTTTATTTGCTTGCATTATATCACAATGCAAGCAAATAAAGCAAGAGTCGCACCATTTTCAAAAAAGGGCCGTGATCGATGATGTGGCATGATCAAGTAGCCAAAGCATGATATTTCCAATGGTAGTCATAGTCAGTTTCCGGCCTTTCCCACTTAACCTTCTTCCTGAGTATCTACTTGAACCGTTTTAAAACCTATCAGACCTTCGACGTGGAATTCAAATTGACAAAGAGGGCTTGTAGTATTATTCTGTGGCATAATGCATCTATTTGATGCTAAGCACTTCAAGTTGAACTCAAAATATGGAGGCATCCATGGGAACCCGATCTTTAAGAATCGACGAAAATTTGGTGATCCAGGCTCAACGGCAAGCTAAGGTTCAACACCGATCCATCAATGGCCAGGTAGAATATTGGGCCACACTGGGTAAGGCCATTGCTTCAAAGATCAGCACGGCTGATGCTTTTGCAGTGACCCAGGGCCTAAAGGAAATTCGTTTGGAACCCGCCAGAAATATTTCCATTGAGCCGGAAACTGTGCTGAACGAACTCGAGAAGGACAGGGCAAAAGGCTTCTCTGGCAAGCCGGTCACATCTGCCCCCTACTATTTTGAGGCCAGTGTAAGTCACCCCGGTTTCCTGGACAAGGTGGATACTCTAACCGGAGAAAAGCAGACAGGGAGATTTCAAAACGGCACTTTTGAGGCAATTTGATGTGCGGAGAAAAGCAACTCTGGGTGCTGGCTGGTGGGAACGGCGCGGGTAAATCCACTTTTTACCATCAATACCTATCCAAATACGGTATCAAGTTCGTCAATGCCGATTTGATCGCCAGGGCAATGGATTTGAATCACCCCGAAAGGTTGAGTTACCAGGCTGCGACTCTGGCTACAGAAATAAGAGAAAACATGATCGCTCGGGGAGAATCCTTTTGTTTCGAAACCGTTTTTTCCCATAAATCGAAAATTGATTTTATTGCGATGGCTAAAGCCCACGGATATACCGTTATACTGGTCTATATCCACCTGACTGACCCAAGCCTGAACGAAGCCAGGGTATATCAACGCACGCTGGAAGGCGGCCATGATGTGCCCGCTGAAAAAATACAATCGCGTATTCCGAGGACCATGAAAAACATTAAGACGGCACTGCCTCTTGTGGATGAAGCTTGGATTCTTGACAACTCTTCTTGGCGAAACAGATTCCAACAGATTGCCATTATAAAAAGCGGCTACTGTGAGAAAAAAGTGAGTCCGTTACCTGCCTGGACTATGGATCTACTTCCTTGAAGTCATAAATGGGTTGTTTTCCAGGTTCTATTAACTCCCTGAGAAATTCCCGCAATCTCTGAACTCTTCATGCATAAGAGATGTCTATTGGCAGATGTACGCCAAGAAACAAATTCAGAAGTTGAGATTCTTCCCCAATCCATTTACCAGGAAGTCTTCGCTGCAAGACATCAGTTTGTATGCCAAAGACAGGATATGGGAACAGCATACAGATTGTTCCCAAATGGCACAACTGACCCACCGTCATATAACACCACACCGGAAGCGAACCTTCCCTGAAGGGCATCCTGAAGTTTGCGCAATCCCTTGAAATCGTCACTGGTTACCGTCGCAACGGCCTTCACTTCAACGCCGGCCACACGACCGCCGGATTCCAGAACTACATCTATTTCGACCTTGTCTTTATCTCGGAAATGGCTGAAGATTATCGTCTCCTCCTGCCAGCTTGCATGCCGTCGCAACTCTTGGTAGACGAAGGTCTCCAGAAGCCGCCCGAAGACAGCACGATGCTTCCACAGCATTTCCGCATCCAGGCCAAGCAGCGTACAGGCCAGTCCGGTATCACCCAGATGCAGCTTCGGCGTCTTGATGGGACGTTTCATCCGATTGCCGTGCAAAGGCGGCAGTTCTTCCAGCAAAAAAATCCGCGACAGCAGCGTCATATATTCACGAATAGTGGGACGGCTCACCTGAAAAAGGGCGGCAAGTTCGGATATCTATATATCGTCCACTTACTGATTGTGGGTCGAAAATGATAATGCGTTCTGAAATGATGGTCTTAGTGAAAATCGCCATGCTGTAAGTAACGCTCATCTAAACATTATGGTAATCGAACAGTTTCTTAATCTTCTCCTTGTATTAAAGAACGCATCAAGAAACTTTCTCCGCACCACGAAATTGAGCACGACCCAGGCACGCAAGTTAGCCGGGAGTTTTGCAGCCGAATCGGAGGAGGATGGCAACATCACATAACCGGCAGAGGGAGGCAAGAAAGAATGGCACATATTAAGGCGGAAAATCTGACACTCGGGTATAGCCGCAAAAGGGTTATCCAGGGCATCGATCTGAGTATCAAAAAGGGTGAATTTCTCAGCATCATAGGACCATCAGGTGTTGGAAAATCAACTTTTTTGATGGGGCTCAACGCCACCACTTCGATCATCGACGGGCGCTTGCGGGTTCTCGGCAAAAACCTCGGGACGATCAGACACCATGAGCTGAAGGCACTGCGCGCGAAAATCGGGGTCATTTTCCAGGGCTTCAACCTGGTTGCGCGCCTCAGCGTCTTTGACAACATCGCCAGCGGCATGCTGCATCGCAAGGCCCTGGTTTCCGCATTATTCAAGCATTACAGCGGCAAACAGTATGAAGAAATATACGAGTATATGCAGGTTGTCGGCATTGAGCGGGAGGCGCTCAGTCGTTGCGACCAGCTTTCCGGTGGCCAGAAACAGCGGGTAGCAATTGCCAGAGCCATAGCTCAGAGACCGGAGATTATTCTGGCCGACGAGCCGATCTCGTCTCTTGATCCGGTCAGTGCCCGCAATGTCATGGAGACCCTGAAAAATGCCAACGAGAAATACGGCATCACGGTCGTCTCCAACCTGCATCAGCTTGATTATGCCAGGGAATTCTGCAGCCGGGTAATCGGACTCAATGGTGGACGAATTGTCTATGATGGCCCGCCGGATGGACTATGTGCCGCAACAGTTGCCCAAATTTATCAAAAAAATGATTCTCCGCCACCCGCAGGTGACTGTTTCTGCGTCCCCTACACCCGGTTGCCGCTGCAAGCGGTGGCAGCGGCGCACCCTTGATAAGGCAATCCCATTACATCCGGCAGCGGAAGAGTTTTAACGGCTTTTTATGATCTGTTGGCCAGTGCCGCAAACAGATTGAACTCCAATCATATGACAAAGAAAAGGTGAAAAAATGAAGGAAAAAATTATCAACGCACTGATCAGTCTGGTCTTAACCCTCTGCCTTCCGGCGGGCAGCCTTGCGGCATCGGCCGATTGGCCGAAACAGCTGAACCTCGGCCTCATCCCCACCGAGTCGTCCGACAATATCACCGAACGCTTCGATAACCTTGCCAAATACCTTGAGAAAAAACTCGGGCTGGAGATAAAAGTCCAGGTCTCATCCGACTATGCCGGGGTTATTACCGCCATGCAGTTTAAGCATGTCGATGTGGCCTATTTCGGCCCGAAATCCTATGTCGAAGCAGCCGATCGGGCGGGTGCCGAGGCCCTGGTCATGGAGGTCGCGGAAGACGGCACCAAGGGGTATAAAGGGGTAATTATCACCAAGAAGGGTTCACCGATCACCAATATGGAACAGGCCAAAGGCAAGGTCTGGGCCTTCACCGACCCCAACTCGACCAGCGGCACCCTGGTACCCACCGTCTATTTTGTCAAAACCATGAAGATCGATCCGGAGAAGTATTTTTCCAAGGTCATCTATTCCGGCAGTCACGAGGCTTCCATCCTATCGATTAAAACAGGCAAGGTTGACATTGCCTCTACCAACGATCTCGATCTTTCCCGCGGTAATGGCAAAGCGTGGCAGACCGACAAGGATTTCCAGATCTTGTGGACCTCCGATCTGATTCCCGGCTCGCCCATGGCCTGCCGTAAAGACCTGCCGGATTCCCTGAAAAAGGCGCTCAAAGAGGCCTTTCTTTCCTATGACGATAAAGAGGGTCTGAAGAAATTGAAACTGCAGGGCTATACCGAAGTCGACGACAAAACCTACAACCCCATTCGTGAGCAGATTGAAGTTAAAAAACAACTGACTAAAAAGTAGACCCAAGGGCGGTCGACATCCCCCGGTGTCGACTGCTTGCCTGTTACCTGTGTTTGCAAGCGACCCAAGGAATCTTCCCCAATGCATATAGATGAAATAAAGCGCCGGACCAACCCGTTCCATCCCTATAACATTATGGTCACGGTCGTAGGCCTGATCCTGGTTGCATGGTGTTGGCGGGCAACGGAAATGAGTGTTCCGCAGCTCTTAGACGGCTGGGGCAATATGCTCACCTATATTGCCGGCAACCCGGAAATCAAGGACAGTGGGTTTTTCCCACCCAGCCTGCATACAGGCAGCCTGGTGAAATATCTGCTCTCCATGCTGGAAACCGTGCAGATGGCCTTTCTGGCCCTTATTCTTTCGATCCTTATTGCCTTTCCTCTGTCGTTTTTTGCTTCCAGAAACACCCTGAATATTATCATTCCCGGTAATCGTGGATCGGCCCTTCTTCTGAAAAACGGCATCTATGTCACGGTGCGATTTTTTGCCAACCTCAGCCGGTCGATCAATGAGATAATCTGGGCCCTGCTTTTTGTCTCAGCCGTAGGGCTCGGGCCGATGCCGGGCATCCTGGCACTCGGCATCCATACCTCCGGAGTCCTGATTAAGCTTTTTTCCGAAGGTATCGAGACGGCGCAGCAGGAGCCCATCGATGCCCTGACTGCCACCGGCGCAGGTTTTATTAAGGTGATCTGCTATGCGGTGGTACCGCAGATCACACCGTTTTTTGTCTCCATGAGTCTGTACCGCCTGGAGTCGGATGTTCGCTCAGCCACCATCCTCGGTTTTACCGGGGCCGGCGGGATAGGCATTTACCTTTTTGATAAACTGCGGAGTTATGAAAACCACGATGTCACCACCATCCTGATCATTATTGTTATCACCGTTGCCATTATTGATCGTGCCAGTGCCGCCATCAGAACCAGGTATACCTGATGCAGTGTCGGAAGCCATTGAATCGGAGTTTCCCATGAACATCATTCTACGCGAGGCCCGGGAAGCCGATCTGCCGGACATTCTCTCCTTATACTGCCAACTTGGCCAGAATGACGGAACAGTGCTCAGTCTGGATGAAGCCCGAGGCATTTTTGACAGGTTGAGAAGCTATCCTGACTACCGGATTCACGTGGCGCTTGCCGACGGAAAAATCGTCGGCACCTTTGCCCTCTTGATTATGGACAATCTTGCGCACCGGGGCGCCAGGTCAGCAATCCTTGAGGATGTTGTGGTTGCTGAAGGGCTGCGTGGCCAGGGTGTCGGCAAGAAAATGATGGCCTATGCCGGCAATCTGTGCCGGGAAAAGCAATGTTACAAAATGGCCTTGAACAGTAATCGCCATCGAGTTGCAGCGCATCGTTTTTACGAATCGTTGGGATATGAAAGGCATGGCTATAGCTTTGCCATACAAGAATTTTGAGGTGAAAAAAATGAACGGTACTGATTTGACGGCTTTGATCGATACCATGGACGAAGACAGGGTTGAACTGCTGTTGCAGTTATTTGCCGATGTCGATTTGACGATCAGCACTCCGCCCCGCACCGGGCTTATGATGCTTGCGGTCCATGACAGCTTTGCGACGGCTTTTTATCCGGGAGAAATCCTGGTAACCGAGGCCCGCGTGATCTATGACGGTTGTGAAGGTTTCGGCATGGTTCTCGGCGAGGCTCCCCGTCGGGCCCTGGCTCGGGCTGCAGCCGATGCGGTCTTCCTCCATCCTGAAGCAACAGACATCGAGGAAAGTGTCCGGGCCTGCCTCGTGGAAGAAGCCGCCCTGCAGAACACCAGACAGCTGGAAAACGCTGCTCTGGTAGCCGCCACCAAGGTGAATTTTGATCTTATGCCGGGAGCGTAGCCATGCATTCAAAGAAAATCATCCGTGACCATATTACCTTCAGAACCATCCTTGCCGCTATGAGCCACCCCGGCAAGGTCTACCGTCTGCCTGAATTCGCCAATGAGGAGACAGCTGTAGTCGAACTTCTTCGTTGCCTGCTTGACAATGAGGTCGGTGTGGCCGTTGTCGGTGACCCGACCCTGGAAGCAGATCTTTTCCGCCACACCGAATGCCGACTGGTGCCCTGCGAAGAAGCCGATTTTATTATCATTGGCCATTTAGCCGACAGTGCCGCATTGGCCGGATGCAAAGTCGGCAGCCTGGAATACCCGGATGGCGGAGCAACCATTCTTTATCTGGTGGATGGGCTCTGTGAGGGCGACGGAGATATTGTCCTGTCCGGCCCAGGGATCAATGACAAAATTTCCCTGCGGATAAGCGGACTCGGCGCCGGTCAGTTGTCCCGATTGCACGATTTGAACCGCGAGTTTCCCCTGGGTGTGGATGCCATGTTTTTTGTCCGGCGGCGGAACGGGCGAATCGCCTGCATCCCCCGCTCGTCGCAGATGAGGGTGAATTAATATGGGATATGTAGCAGTTAAAGGCGGCAATGAAGCGATTGAAGAGGCCTGTCGGCTCTTTGCCTACGAACGGACCAAGGGTGCCTCGCCACCGCTTATGGTCGAGCAGATCCGGGAACAACTGTATCTGGCGGTCGACCGGGTCATGAGCGAGGGGGCCTTGTACGCACCTGAGCTTGCGGCTCTTGCCCTGAAACAGGCGGCCGGAGACACCTTCGAGGCAGCCTTTATGCTGCGTGCCTTTCGGGCTACCCAACAGCGGCTGGGATATTCACTGCCGAGCGGCACCGAAAAAATGCGGATAATCCGCAGAATTTCTTCAGCCTTTAAAGATATCCCCGGCGGACAGATCCTCGGCGCCACCAGTGATTACACCCTGCGACTCATCGACTTCGACCTGCTGAGTGATGACGAGGCGCGGCGAAACGCTTTTCGAGAACGGATCTTCCGCCACCTGCCTCTTGATGTTGAGATCCCGCAAACCTTTCCCAAAGTCATCAGCATCCTCAGACAGGAGGGCTTATTGGAGGATGTCCCGGCAGTTGAGCACAGGGAAGATGCCATTGCCGACATAACCCGGCATCCCCTCACCTTTCCAGCCCCGCGCAGTGCCTCTTTGCAGGCTCTGGCCCGCGGCGAGACCGGCGGCATGCTGACTCTCGCCTATTCGAGTATGCGCGGTTACGGCAACATTCATCCGACTCTTGGGGAATTGCGGGTCGGTTATCTGCCGCTCACGGCCCGCCATCCGGTCAGCGGCGAGCCTTATGTTGTCGGCGAGGTGAAGGTCACTGAAGCCGAGGTACTGGCCCGCATGGAGGGTAACGACGGAATGCCGAAGTTCAGTCTCGGTTACGGCCTTTGTTTTGGTCAAAACGAGATCAAGGCGATTTCCATGGCAATCCTTGATCGCTCTACCCGGACAAAAACCCCAACGAGCCCGGCCGAGGATCAGGAATTCGTCCTTTACCATACCGACGGCATTGAGGCCATGGGCTTTTGCAATCACTGGAAACTGCCGCACTACGTGGACTTTCTCTCCGATCTTGATCGTCTGAGGAAGTCCCAGGAACTGGCCCGCACTACCAAACGCAAGGAGGATATCGATGCCGCTGCATGAATGGCCGAAGAGAAATGAGGTGCAGGAAAACGACTCGGAACACCGGGTCGGATATCCTTTTGGGTTTATGGATGAAGGTGCCAAAAAGGAGATTCGCCGCGCCATCCTCAAGGCCGTCGCCATTCCCGGCTACCAAGTCCCCTACGGTTCGCGGGAAATGCCCATTGCCCGCGGCTGGGGAACGGGAGGCCTGCAGATTACCCTCGCCCTTATCCAGCCGGATGACATCCTCAAGGTCATTGACCAGGGATGCGACGGCAGCGTCAACGCCGTCAATATCAAGAAATTCGTAGCCAAGGTCGCAGGTGTCACGGTGACGGTCGATACCGCTGTGGCAACGATCATCCAGACCCGGCACCGCATTCCCGAGGAGCGTATGACCGACCAGCAGATCCTCGTCCTCCAGGTTCCGTATCCGGAAGCGTTGCGCGAGGTCGAGCCTTCGGAGATGGAGACCCGCCGTATGCACGCCGAGGCCGACTACAGCCGGATGTGGCTGTATCTGTATGAGGATATCGTCCGTTATGGCGAAATCACCATCAGCTACCGCTATCCGGTGACGGTGAACGGCCGGTATATCACCGACCCCAGCCCCATTCCCCGTTGGGACGTACCGAAGCTGCACATGGCCGACACCCTCTTTCTCTTCGGGGCCGGGCGGGAAAAAAGGATCTATGCCATTCCGCCCCATACCGCCGTTGTTCCCCTGGAATTTGAAGACCACCCCTTCCGGACCGAAAATTTTGCCGGCAAGTCATGTGCCCGCTGCGGCGCCACCGATAGTTTTCTCGATGAAGTAATCGATAACACCGAAGGGCTACGCAGTTTTTTTTGTTCCGATTCGGGATATTGCGACAAAAGGAGAGAACAATGCAACCGCTGATTCGCATTCGCGGTCTTACCAAACACTTCGGTAACGGCTGTGACCGCTGCCTTGCGGCAACCGGCCCTGAGCATGATACCAATCTCTGCCCGCATTGCGGCTCGGTATTGGCCTGTAACGATCTCTCCTTCGATCTCTTTCCGGGAGAGGCCCTGGGCGTGGTTGGCGAAAGCGGTTCAGGCAAGAGTACCCTGGTGCGGTTGCTGCATTTTGAGTGGGAAGCAAGCGCCGGGAGCATGGAGGTACACTCCTCCGCTGTTGGTTCGCACCTGTTGGCGGAGATGTTTCCCGAAGACGGCGACTACAGCAGAAATCTGCTCCTCTTAAGTCACTTTCAACGAAGGCAGATTCGCAATGCGTTGATGGGAATAGTCTATCAGAACCCGCATCTGGGCCTGCGAATGGGAGTCAGTTCCGGCGGTAATATCGCCGAGCGGCTTCTCGGTGCCGGCTGGCGGAACATCGCCAAGATGCGCCAAAGAGCCTCAGAACTCCTTGAAAAAACCGAGATTCCCATACAGCGGATGGACGAACCGCCCTGTAACTTCAGCGGCGGCATGCAGCAACGGGTGCAGATCGCCAAGGCCCTGTCAAATAATCCGCTGATCCTCTTCCTCGACGAGGTTACCACCGGCCTTGATCTCTCCGTCCAGGCCCGGGTCCTCGATCTCATCAGAAACCTGCGCAGCGAATTTAATCTGTCGATGCTCGTCGTCTCCCATGATCTGGGGGTTATCAATCTGCTCTGTCAGCGGACCATGGTTATGAAAGCCGGCCATATCGTCGAAGACGGCCTGACCGACCAGATTCTCCAGGACCCGCAGCATCGCTATACCCAACTTCTCGTGGCCTCGCAATTGTAGAAAAGAAAAGGAGCTTCCGTGATTACCGTTGAAAATCTTACAAAAACCTTCACCCTGCACATCCTTGGCGACAAAAAAATCGAGGCCTGCCGTGATGTCTCCTTCCGCGTTCCACCGGGTGGCTTTCTTGGCCTTGCCGGGCCGAGCGGGGCCGGCAAGAGCACGGTGTTGAAATGTATGTACCGCACCTACCTCGCCGGCAGCGGCGCAATCCGCTACCACTCGGCGGCCTACGGCATGGTCGATCTCGCCACCCTGTCGGACCAGGCGGTAATCGATATTCGCCACCGGGAGATGGGCTATGTGAGCCAGTTTCTGAAAGTCATCCCCCGGGTTTCCGCCCTTGATGTGGTTATGGAGCCGATTGTCAACCGCAACGGAGTAACCCGCGAGACTGCTCGGAAAAGGGCCACCGATCTCCTTGAACGTTTGCGTATTCCCGCCCATCTCTTCGATGCCTATCCGGCAACCTTCAGCGGCGGCGAACAGCAGCGGGTCAATATCGCCCGGGCGGTCAGCTGGAGGCCGCGCCTCCTCCTGTTGGATGAACCGACCGCCTCTCTTGACCAGGATTCGGTTGGGATCGTGCTCGACATTCTCAGAGAGTTGCGCCAGGAAGGTACAACGATGATCGGCATATTTCATGATGCGATCCTTCTGCAATCTGTGACCGATTCGGTCTATCACATCGGCTGACCGGGAGAAAGCAGGCGACAGTCTTTATTGAAGAATATTTACTGAGGAGATGACATGCAGGACAGTTTTGTGATAGTCAACGCCCATGTGGTTACCCCGGAAGGAATAAGGGAAAACGCCTCGCTGCAGGTTGAAGATGGCCGGATCATCAAGATCGCCGACTGTGCTCAGAACGGCGCCCGAGTCATTGACGCCAAGGGCAATTTTCTCTTTCCCGGTTTTGTCGATATGCATTCCGATGCCATTGAAAAGGGCATTGAACCCCGCCCCAACACCTTCTTCCCGGTGGATATCGCCGTCTATGAACTGGATAAGAAAATCGCCGCCTGCGGTATTACCACCATGTACCACTCGCTTTCCTTTGCCGAACTTGAGGTGGGACTTCGCAACAACAATACAGCGGCAAAAATCATCAGAGACATCAATAAACAGAAGCATAAGTTGAAGATAAATACCAAGATTCATGCGCGTTTTGAAATCACCGATCTTGGGGCGGTGCCGTTTCTCGAGGATTTGATTCGGGACGAACAGATCAATCTCTTCTCCTTTATGGACCACTCACCGGGGCAGGGCCAATTCCGGGACATCCTGTCGTTTAAAAGTTACTACGGTCCGGTGTATGCCAAGACCGATTCGGAGATGGACCAGATCATCGAACGTAAACTCGAAGCGAAAAAAAACCATGCCTCGGCCATGATTGCTAAACTCATCGGCATCTGCAAGCAACACGGCATTGCCATCGCCTCCCACGACGACGACTCCCGTGAGAAAATAAGCTGGTTGAAGGAGATGAACATCGGCATGACCGAGTTTCCTGTCAATATCGAGACGATCCGCACGGCTCATGAACTCGGTGTCAGCGTCTGCCTCGGTTCCCCAAATGTCCTCAGGGGCCAGTCGCAGGCCAAGAATCTCAGTGCCCGCGAGGCGATAAGCTCGGGATTCGGCGATATTCTCTGTTCCGACTATTCACCGATGACCCTGCTCCACGCCGTAGGGACCCTGACAAAACTCGGCATCCTGCCGCTGCACGAGGCGATCAAGATGGTCAGCCTGAACCCGGCAAGGGCGGTGGGCATCGCCGATGAAACCGGTTCCCTGGAAGAAGACAAGGCCGCGGACATGGTCCTGGTTGACCATTCCGACGATTTCCCGAGAGTCCTTAAGACCTTTGTCGCCGGTCGGGAGGTTTTTGCCACATGTTGAAGATAGGAAGTAATATCAATGAAGTGCGGGTTGACGGCAGCTTAAAGGCCCTGCGGCGCGACCTCGTCGCCTTTCAGGAGTTTGGTTTAGCTGCGGCGGAGATATCTATACACGGTCTGGATGCAGTACGAAACGGCCGTCTCGATCGCCGGCGAACATCCGAAGTACAAAAGATTCTCGCCGACTTTCCCTTTGCCTACAGCACCCATGCCCCAAATCCGTTGAATCTCATGGACGGTCGCTGCCCTGACATGCACCATGACGTACTCCTGGCATCCCTTGAGTTTACCTCGACAATCGGTGCCCGCTGCATGGTGTACCACCCGGGCCGCTATCTGCCGGAGGAGCAATTTGCCATAAAAGGCCCGATAGCCTTCACACTTCAGCAACAACAAGCGTTTCTACTGCATGAGGCGGAACTTCTTCAAAAAGCAGCCGATTCCTTTCCCGAAACCATTATTGCCATGGAAAACGCCCGCCCCTATCTGCACCATTCCCCCTACTGCTATGCGGAAATTCCCCATGTCCTCGCCACCCAGATCAAGCAGATTAACCGCAATAATGTACGGGTGACCCTCGATTTCGGCCATCTGCATCTCTCCACCAAATTCTATATCCTCGATATCATTGACGAAGTAAGGAGCGTTGCACCCTTCATAGCCCATTGCCATGTCCATGACAATTTCGGCCATTCGGTTTATGCCGCCGAAAAGACCCAGACCCATCAGATACCCTTTGGCAGAGGTGACTCCCATATGCCGATCGGTTGGGGCAATATCCCATTTAGCACCCTGTTTGCCGAATTTATCGATGGCTACGATGGCTTGTTGATCTGCGAACTGCGCAGCCGATATTTCGAACAAACCGGGGAAGCGTCAAAAAATCTTGCCCTAATCCTCCAATCGTTCGGCATTTGATTTAATTAAGTCACACTGATTTGTCGAAGGCCCATCAAGCAGATTGAAGTTGCGAAAAATTGCAAGGAGATATACTTTGCTGAAATTATATTGGTGAAGTCTTGGCAAGAGGATTCTTGCTTTGAAAATCCTTGGAAAGGTTTACATGGCACCTCCACTTTCGCTCGTTGGCACTCCACAATCTGGTCTTCAGACTTTATGCATCAAAGGGATGTTTTCTCTTTGCTTGGCATTGATCGGCAGAAAACAACCTTTGATTAATTAACCGCTGAAATAACCCGGCAGGAGCATTGTTATGGCATTCACCCTCTTTCCCAAATCGATTCGTTTTTTTGATCTGCTGATTCAGCAAAATGAAATTCTTAAAGATGTTGCCGCTGAACTGAGTCAGCTTTTCAACGATTACACCTCGGTCGACGAAACATTTAAGCGCATCTCCTTAAAAGAAGAACAGGGCGATGAACTGTGTCGGGAAATCGCCCGACAGCTCTCCGGCTCATTCATTACCCCTATTGATCGCGAAGACATCTACCGGATCAATCTGGCCCAGGAGGATTCGATCAATTTCCTGAAGAGCATTGCCACCCGTACCCATGTCTCCGGCTTTAGTCGTATACGCTTTCCTGCCAAGAAAATGTTGCAAAATATCAGCTTGATGGCTGCCACGACCGGAAAACTGATCCATGCCCTCCAAGGCAGAGAGGAAGTTGGACCGATAGTGCGGGAAAGCAAGGATCTGAAGCTGGATTGTGAGATGCTTCTCAGCACCGGCCTGTCGGAGTTGCAGGATGGGGCCATCAGCGAAATCAGCGGAGTGGTGGATATTATCAAATGGATCCAGATATATGATCGCATCGAACAGGTAATCGAGCGAATAGATGATCTGGTGGATGCTATTGAAGAGGTAGTGTTAAAAAATGCTTGATGTTCCCTTTCTTCTCATTGTCATAGTTGTCATCGCCCTGATCTTTGATTTTACCAACGGGGCGCATGATTGCGCCAATGCCATAGCCACTGTGGTAACCACCAATGTGCTGACCCCGCGAACGGCGGTGATCATGGCGGCGGTACTGAATTTTATCGGAGCCCTTTTAGGGAGTGAAGTGGCGCATACCCTGGGTAAAGGCATCGTCAACACCGATATCGTCATGGGCAGTCAAATTCTGGTCCTGGCAGCCCTCATAGGTGCCATCGCTTGGAATCTTATAACCTGGTATTTCGGTATCCCATCCTCCTCTTCCCATGCGCTCATTGGTGGGCTGATCGGTGCGGCAATTACCCATTCCGGCTTTGCCGGTCTAAACGGTATGAGCATCGTGAAAAAAATCATCCTGCCGATGGTCCTATCGCCTCTTGCCGGGTTTATCGTCAGCTACCTGGTAATGCTTGGGTTGCTGTTTGTTTTTGCCAATGCCAACCGCAAGAATGTCGCGCAAAAATTCAAGAAGCTGCAGATTCTCTCGGCCGCCTTTATGGCCACCAGCCACGGATTGAATGACGCGCAAAAAACCATGGGCGTAATCACCCTGGCTCTTCTGCTTTTTAACCAGATCGACTCTATAATTGTTCCTTTCTGGGTTATAATCTCCTGTGCCATGGCAATGGGACTCGGGACGGCGCTTGGCGGATGGAAAATTATCAAAACGATGGGCCAACGTATCTCAAAGCTTGAACCAATTACCGGTTTTGCTGCAGAAACCTCGGCCGCCCTGGTTATTACCGGCGCTTCGCTTTTTGGTGCACCGATTTCAACTACGCACACTATCACCGCTTGTATCTTCGGGGTCGGTTCCACCAAACGCTTATCGGCTGTGCGCTGGGAGGTTGCCGCTAATCTGGCGCTTGCCTGGGTGGTTACCATTCCGGCTTCGGCATTCGTTGCCGGTTTTTTTTACTTTATCCTAGAAGTGTGCGGCGTCGGCAAGTGACCAGCGGTCGTTAACTATCAAAATCCTCCACATCTCCCCTGCGGGGACAACTGAGTTAGCGGCAAACAGCGCTGTTCTGTCTTTTAATCCACTCTAAAGATCTGCAGATGATTGACTGGTTTACCGACCCCGCTGAGGATACATCCTCTCCAATAAAAACATATGTTGAATAACCAATTACGATAACAAAACCATCACTAAGCCGTTGTAAAAAAATAACATGGCCAAAGAAATGCCCGGACGGCATAAGGAGCCGTAACAAAATGAGATGAAATGGCCCATATTTTGTAACGGCTCCAAAGGAGGCAGCAATGAGTAAAAAAGCCAAGAAGGTATGTTCCTCAGATGAGGATCTGCAGGCAGTTATTGCCATGATCCCCAGGTTGCAATGTTTGATAAAAACACACAAGGAAATTGCAGAACACTATCAAATGTATCGGCAAAATGGTGGAGATGAAATTCCTGGTATCGAGCAGCATTTACCTTTCAAGGAACGAACATGCAAGGTCTGTGAGAAAACGAAAAAGACAGAGAAAACAGCAAAAACCAAGGTAAAAAAGACTAACAAGAAGGACAATTAAGAAATCTTGCAGATACGCATTTGCTACATTAACCGCTTAATGCCGGCGCTTTGGGTGGGCGCCTGCCTGTAAACTTCACTTGTAAAAATCGAGACCTGATCTGACGGTTTTCACCAACAGGTTTTGATTACATCTTACAGATACTCGCGAATGATAGTTCTGAGCAGGATGTTAATTGGCGTGTGTTTAAATATCATGCCTGACAATATTGTGGCCAATCAGGGCGAACAACATGGGGCTGAAATCTGAATCGACCCAGGTTTGGGTGAACAGTAGTTATGATCAAACCAGAATAGGCTGCAATTTGGTGAAAGTTCTAACTGGTTATCTTATGTGTGTCGTTTTTAGTGAGTAGGACCTATATTTTTCGATATTTTTTCAACTCGACACGGAACATATCGATGAATAGGAGTAGCTGCCAACCGATCCCGGTGAGTATTCTTGGTGAGTCTATTAACGTTTACCCCATGGACAAGGCCAGCATATTTCAAACCAAAACCATGGGGAATAAGCACTTGGCCTTCACGGACTTCATATGAAGCTTCCAACTCAATTTCCTCAGATGCAGCCTCTGTTGTTACCTTGACAAATTCGCCATCAATAGCGCCCAATCGTCTTACATCATTTGGATTCATGGCCAATGTGCTTGTTCGTCGGCCTTTATTCCAGTCTGGCTTTCGCATCAAATTATTGGCATTTTCAGGTTTGTGCCGCCCGGCATTAAGTATGAATGGGTACTCCGGGTTAGGGGCAAGAGCCTTTTCTTCGGCTTCGGGGGTTATCTCAGTCAGCCACTTCTCCATTTCCGGTATGTACAAATTGATTTTTTTGTCTTTTGTCTGTAGTTGAGACATGTTGTCTTCACCGATTTTACCAATCCAGACCCCAGATGAATTCTTCAATAGATTCTCAAATAACAATTCTGCATGAGCAACCTGAGGGGTGAGAATCGCAAGCGGTGTAAGTGATTTGTATTTCAGCATGCCATAGCAAACCTTTCCCCATTTGCGGTAATTAAGGGCTGATTTGAAGGCGGATGGCATAGGGTATCCAGCTCTTGCTGCATTTTGCCTGAACTTTCCCGGGGAAGAAAGGAAAAGCCCCCACATAGCATCGAGATGAGCCGATTTGGTAACACCACACCTTGCCTTTGCCATTATAAGTGGCATGAGCCTGCGGACTTTGGGGTGTGCTTTGATATAGGTCAGAAGAGCCATGGTAAAGGTCAAT
>JANNQF010000044.1:0-11609 GCA_031441605.1 Deltaproteobacteria bacterium | reverse complement strand
TCAAGTTTTCGTTATCCCCCTTCACTTTGACAATGTGGTTGTCTACAACGTTTATTAATAGGCCACAATTTTGAGCGCACAACACACACCCGGTTTTATGCCAGCTTTCCATAGAGTCTCCATGAGATGAAATCATTTTCTCTTTTAGCGGGGTTATAGCGACAAGATAGCATTTGCCTTTGATTGGCAAAAGAGGCATATATGACATAAACCGTGCAAAACTGGCCATTCACTTCATAACCAATGTATTGCTGCCCCCAATATGATAAAAATCACATTCCTTGCAGTGGAAGGTTGTCTTTCTTCCAGCATTGCCAATCTGATAGACGCTTTTACCATTGCTAACCTCTGGCACAACTCTTTGTCGGGGAAAGCAATGCCTTTATTTGCCACAGAGGTGGTCGCACTTGAAGGCAAACCGGTCATCAGCAGCAACTGTATCCAAATCAACCCACATCACAGGTTGGATGATATTGTCTATTCCGACTACGTTATCATTCCGGCATTCATCCCCATTCCTGATTCCCGTCAAATGCAGGATTCAAGGATTCTCGATTATTTGCGTCGACAGCACACTACCGGAACAACCCTCGCCGCCATTTGTACCGGGGCTTTTCTCCTTGCGGAAACGGGATTACTGAATGGAAAAATTGCCACGACAAATTGGCAATTTGCAAAAAAATTCAGACATAGATACCCGAAAGTGCGCCTCGAGATTGATAACATTCTTACAGAAGAGGACAATCTTATCTGTACGGGTGCAGCAACCGCCATCATGAACCTCGCCTTGAAAATTATCAAAAGCGAAGGGTCAGGCAAACTGGCATCTGCCTGCGCAAAAGCGCTGCTCATTGATCTCAACAGGAATAGTCAAGCGCCATACTCCCGCTACATTCAATCAGAACGGCATAAAGATAACGAGATATTGAAAGCGGAACAATATATGATCGAGCGGTTAGACGGCAATATTGTTATCGACGAAGTGGCTGAATTTGTACGCATAAGTCCGCGTCATTTCAAAAGGCGATTCAAAAATGCAACAGGAGACTCACCCCTCAATTACCTTCAAAAATTGAGAATAGATGAAGCGAAGAATCGACTGGAAAACACCTTGGAGAATATCACTGAGATAACCCGTCGAGTAGGGTACGAAGACGATAGCACGTTTCGACGCTTGTTTAAAAGGCACACCACTCTGTCCCCAAGAGAATATCGGGATAAGTTTCTTCAAGTGGAAAGCTGACCAGAGAAGGAATAAGAGCGTATGCCTTATTGCTGAGCGTCCTGTTTATAGATTTGCCATGGCAAGCCTCGGTTGGAAGGCACACGTTATAGGTTGAGACTATTCCTGATATGCTCACCACTACCGACGCCCCACAACCTCGCATTTTTATGGTATTGTAATCTGTAACCGATTTCTGCTTTTCTCAAATCTACAGAAGGTGCACTATGAAAGCATGCCAGGGGGGAACGGATGATAGCAGCAGGACCGGTGAAGCCCTCCCCTGAGTTGATACTGAAGACCGCGATGGCAATCAAAATGGCCAGCACGAAGTTGTTGCAGGCGGCCATAAAAAGCAGAGGGCTGGACGTCTGGCTGTCGCTACGGGGGCGGCAGGGTTTTTATGGCGATCTATTGTCCGATGAAAACCATTTGATAACTGAGTTTTCCCTCTTCCTCTTTATTGGCGGATATCTGGATGGTTTTATTGTCTTTCATGAAATGCAGCACGGCACTGTCCTCTTGTTCAGCCTGAAATACAGTTTTCCAGCCCTTTCCCTTCATCTCATCCTTATAGAATTTTATAAGAGCATCACGGTCGGCTTTGACTTCAAGTGCGGCCATGGAATTGTCGCCCATATCCATTACCTGGATAATTTTTGATCCCGAAAAGACGGGAATCTGCAATAATTTCTCGGGAAGTTCCATGGCGGCAAATCCTGTCGTAACCCAGAAGGACAGGAGAACAACGTGGATCAGGGCCATTGTAAAAATTCGATTTGATTTCATAGCATTACTCTCCTTGGCTAGAATGAGGTTGCTGTTGTCATGCGTAATCTCCCATCAACTATCAATCGATAGAAAATACCGTATCTTCGCAAAGTAAGCAACAGGAAGGCGTCTGTCTAAAAAGAAGGTGTGCTGACAGATAAGGTGATAAGTAAGCGCTTTCTTCGAGCTTCCTAAAAAAGCCCCTTCAAACGTAGCAGGACTATCTGAACCGATGCATTAGTAGTACCTTTTCAAGACATGCTTTTCAATAATTTCGATTTCAACTGAGAAATCTGCAATAGGCACGGCAAAACAAGACATTTTCCATCTCAAACAGTGCTTTGATAACCAATTTTTGACCACAGCAGTCCGTCACAGGTAATTCTATCCCTGCACCAGGGTGAACACAGCTGCTCATATTCAGGCAAGCCATCATCTAAAGGTTCGACAACTGTTTCCGAGCATTTCTGGGAGGTGCTGGAGGACCTCGTTTTAGCAGATGTAGATTTGCTCTGGCAAGCCTTGGTTGGAAAGCACACATCCGGGTTAAGGTTATTCCTGATCCCACATCCCGTCGGGATTGGTGGCAGACACCACCTTGACCCCAATCTTCTTGGCGTCAATGGTGTTACATGATGATGCCGTTTTCCGGAGCGCGGCAATTTGGGTCTGCCCGGCGTCGGCAGGTCCAGAGGCTGTGAGCAGCAACAGTACAATCGAAGCTATAAACCGGGGCCGTGCCATGTAGACCGCCAGGTTAAGTGACTTGAAGTTGGAAGCGTTTGCGACAGTTCCTGCAAGGCAGATCCGGGTCACCATGCGCAAGACGGTTGCGAAACAGTCGATATTCAGCACTTTCCCAGATCTTGACAGGGGATTTCTCATGTACGTTGCCGAAGGTTCGGCGATTGACGTCGGCAATGGCTGCCGGAATATTAACAAAGACACAGGGCGAAACATCGCCATTTGCGGAAATGAAAAGCGAGCGACCGATATTTTCCCGGCAACCATTGTCGGGAGCGGTAGGAAGAGGAAACTCATAATGAAAACCGAGGCCCAGACGCTCAGCTGCAGCCGCCGCCTCCCGGAGGATCGCAGCTGCCTTTTCGATTCTTTCTTTATCTCCTTGGGCAAATGTTTCCCCGGAGAGGCTGGGTGCTGCCAGATAATCAAGGGTTGAAACAACCGCCTGATCGACACCGAGTCGCTGCATCAATGCCGGAAGACCGGATACGGCCACCATATTGGAGGCAAGAAGGAGATAGGCGAGGTGAATCTCCGGATACCTTCCCTTCCCACTCTCCCTCTGCGCCTGCAGTGTTGATATACCCTGGCAGACCTGTTCGAAATCGACGCCGCGGCGCTGTGCATTCCCCGCCGCATCGCTGCCAACCAGTGAAAAAGCGACAATGTCAATGCCGCTTGTGATGATATTATGAGCCCGTTCCGAATCCATGCCCAAACCGCAGGTGGTTGTGGAAACATTACAACCGGCCTTTTTTGCCATTGCTGCCATGGCAAAAAAGGCCGGATTGAGAAACGGCTCGCCCCAGCCCTGAAGGTGCACCCGGGCTGAGCACTGCATAAGTGGCAATAAACAACCGAAGGTCTTCATTTCCATGTCCCGCCCTTGCCACTGCGCAAGCATCGTGGTGTGTGGACAATAGCTGCAACGGCCGAGGCAGTGCGAACTGACCTCCACTTGGAGACAATCGAACTGCCGCCTTCGGCCGAACAAAACTTCTTGTATCACCGACCAAAGGCCTCGCCTGGGTGTTTTCAGCCCACCTGTTTCATTCATAGATTTTTCTTTCTCATGGCGACCTCTGCCAAAAGTGCCACAATCCATCAATGTTATTTCCGATGCATTTCAGGTTGGAGAAAACCTTTCTAAAGCTGGGTATCCTATACAACAGTGCTTGACAAGAGCAAGGTCGCTCGCACCATTATACATCATTGAGTCTCTTCCGGATTGGATTTCCAGTTTTTATAGTATCCAAATTGACAGGGAATGGATGTGATATGCGAAGAGATGCATGGTGGAAGGACCCAGACCCCAAGGACACCTCGAAGAGATCTCCAGGGGCCGGACAAGAGAGTCATGGCTTATTTGGCCTTACGCAAATTGACTTGGGTGTCGGTATGGGTGTTGCCCCAGCGGTCGACGGTGGTGTCTCGGGTCACCGTAGTGCTGTGGGGGCGACCATCGGTGCCGATCCAGGTGGTCTTTTCCTGAGTGGTTTCCTGATGAGGGGTCTCGCTCCAGGTTCTCACCTCGGTGCGCGGTTTGGTGATCGCCTGGTTGCGGCCGGGCGAATAATAGCTGCGGTGGCGGTCCTCGACCACGCTTTCGCTATGGTAGGTGCCATCCGGGGCGTGTTCGCCAGAGCTGTAACGGTCGCGGCGTACCACCGGATTGTTATGGCGATAGCCGTAATAGGGGGAATAGTGGGGATAGTAACCGCGAGAGCGCTCGTGACGATATTCATAACCATCGCGAGCCTGAGAAAATGTCGGATAAGCCAGGGTGCCAAGGGTTGTCAGGACCGCCACAAAGGCTAAAACCATTATCGTCATCGACTTGTTCATTGTCGTCTCCTTGCCGTTGGGGGCAGTTGTGTCTGTAGTCTTGGTCAATGTTGAGGGAGGAGAAGTTATTGGTTATCAACCTTCCCTCAAGTTTATCATGGCTACAAAATACATCAACGAAGATCAAAAGAATAGTGGACATCTAGCCAAATCGAGCGAAAACCCGTTGAATTGCGGACCATGTCGGGTCGATGTCGGGTCGGTCCAGCCAATTCCCTCATATCAATCCTACCGTCAACAACAGGTCAGCAGAGCGGTGAACAGGCCGGTGGAAACCCAGTAGCGAGGAGAATAGGATGTATACGCTGTGTCTTTTCAGTGGCAGGAAGAAGAGCCACCCCTCTCATGTCTGACAGGGTATACCGCCAACAGATTATACAGTTCCCTTGGACTAATGCTTCCGAATCAGACGTAGAACCTGCCCCGCCAAAATGGTTGGGATACGCCTCGGCCATCTGCCGCGTAACGAGGTATGTTCACAAATAAAGAGGTTTTTTATTATCTGGCTCAAGCCCTTCATGCTTTGCTTGAGTTACAGTCCTCTCGTCACTGCTCCGATAATCGGAGGTCACTTTCTCACCCATCTCCTGCAAGATATCAAACAGCAGCTGAGCATTTGGCGGCACTCTCGATGATCGAAGCTGATACCACACCAGCAGTCCTAGCGTCACTATAATGATTATACCCGTGAGTATTTCTATCATCGTCGTATGGTCCTTGATTGGTGGAAGCTACCGCAATACGTCCTGCCTTCTCTTTAGAACCTTACAGATTGGTTTCTTGTTTATTTACAAGAAATCAATCTGTCTTAAGGTACTTATACCCCTCAAGGGGGTACTAAAAAGAGTCCCTCTGTTGTGGGAGGGGATTATAGCCCTTGGGTTGCGGGCGTCAGCCCGCTTTAGAACCAAGAATATGTCGCGATTATTTCCATACGGTTACGATTTGTTTAGATATTGATTGCCGAAAAACGGGCAAGAAGTTTTGGGCTGTTCCTCATCAATATCTATACTCATCCTATTATTCCCATAACATTTCTCCGGCATTCTCCATCTGGTTACCGCTTTCTCGGCGGGGGGAGAATGGTCTCGTCCGGAAAGATCGTCACATATTCGACAACGCCGGCATATTGTTAACTCGAATGCGAATAGACATCACCCTGTTATTGCTGGTTTTACTGCATATGCCCCTTACCCCGGGAATTCTTTATGGACAAGGGCTTTACGGCTCAGATCTTCCTGCTGCCACCTCCCTCTTGGCAATCGACTTCTCCACACTCTCTGCGACAGTGCACAAGGATTTGGTGAATTTTGGTTTTACCTTTGAAAAACAGATGAAGGACGAAAACAAGATCCACCTCGCAGCTGAGAATGGACATCTGAAAATCTCCACTTCCGGCCAGGCCTTCGGCTTCATGGTGAAAAAAGAGTTACATATCGATCGGCCCACCCTACTCGAAATAGAATGGGGGGTGGAGACCTATCCCCCAGGAGCTGATTGGCGCAATGGCAAGAACTATGAACCGCTGATGGTCGTTCTCTTTTTTGGTGAGCCGCTGGCTAGCAATCATCTCTTCCTGCCTGACACTCCACTTTTTATCGGGATGTTTCTCGGCGGACACGAACCCCCTTTGCTGCCATATACCAGTAAAAACTATTCGAATACAGGAAGGTATGTTTGCCTCGGAAACCCTGAGCCGGGTCGGATGATTACCAGCAGGCTCGACATAGCCAAGGCCTTTCATCTGTGGTTCGGCGGCCGAGAGATGCCGCCCGTCACCGCAATTGCCATCGAAGTCGATTCCGGAGAGCTGTCCCTGGGCGAGAGTTCTTCGGCTTTTATTAAAAGCATCAGCCTGGGAAGGGCTGACTAACCGGAACAGGTGCCATGTTTACAGTTGATCAGGTAGTGACCGACCATTATCCCGCGCTGAACGGTCGCAAAATCAGTGGTCCGATCATCAAAACCCTGTTGCGGCAGCTGCTCCGCGAACAGGCCTTTCTCGACTTTGCCGAAGCGTATCCCCATTTGCATGGCATCGAGTTCATCGAGCAGGTATTCGACTATTTCCATTTCAGTTTTGCGGTGTCCGATACCGAGCGGGAAAACATCCCGGCATCGGGCAAGGTGATGATCATTGCCAACCATCCGATCGGCTCCCTCGACGGCTTTGCCCTCTTGAAACTGGTACATGGAATACGCTCCGATGTGCAAATTGTCGCCAACGACCTGTTGATGACAATCGCACCGCTCCGCGCTTTGCTCCTGCCCGTGCAGAACATGACGGGAACAAGCCGGAAGAAGCACATCGAAGGCATAATCGAGGCCCTTGCCGGTGAGCAGGCGGTAATAATATTTCCGGCAGGCGAGGTCAGCAGGTTCGGTTTCCAGGGGATCAAAGACGGACCATGGCACCGGGGATTTCTTAAAATTGCCGAAACGGCCAAGGCCCCCATCCTGCCAATCCATATCGCCGGGCACAACTCCATGCCTTTCTATCTCGCCTCAATTTTGGCGAGGCCGCTTTCAACAATAATGCTGGTCGGCGAGATGTTTCGCCAGGAAAGAAAACAGCTCCACATGACCATCGGCTCGATTATTCCCTACGGGGCATACAGCGGCATGGCAATGCACCGCAGCGACAAGGTTAAGCTGTTCAAGAAACATCTGTATCGAATCGGGCAAGGGAAGCGGCCCCTTTTTTTTACTGAGTCGGCCATCGCTCGCCCGGAACGCAAGACCGATTTGAAGCGGGCGATTGGTCAGGGTGAGAGACTTGGCAAAACCCCGGACGGCAAGACCATGTATCTCTTTGAACCGGTTGATTCGTCACCGGTCATGCGGGAGATCGGCAGACTGCGCGAGCAGGCCTTCCGGGCGGTCGGCGAAGGGAGCGGCAAGCGTCGGGATTTCGACCGCTTCGATTGGTATTATCGACATCTCATCCTCTGGGACGAAGAGGATCTGGAAATCACCGGGGCGTACCGCTTTGTCGATGCCGGGAAAATTGTACGAGATAAAGGCCCCGACGGTCTCTACTCCGCCAGTCTCTTTAAATTTGATGCGGCATCGTCGCCATTTTTGCAAGAGGGCTTGGAACTCGGCCGCAGCTTTGTGCAGCAGCGTTATTGGGGGAAACGCAGCCTTGATTATCTTTGGTACGGGATCGGCGCATTCTTAGCAAAAAATCCACAATACCGCTTCCTCTTCGGGGCTGTCAGCATCAGCAATGCCATGCCCGGTCTGGCAAGAGAACTCCTGGTCTATTTTTATAAACTCTATTTCGCAGGAGCAAGCGATATTTCCTGTTCCCGCAACCCCTTCAGTTTCTCCCTGCCGCTTGCGACCCTGGCGGGGGAATTCACCGGCGATGATTACCGGGCTGATTTGCGCAGGCTCAAATCACTGCTGGCGAATCTCGGCACGGCGATACCGCCGCTGTATAAGCAGTATGCCGAACTCTGCGACCCAGGCGGCGTGACTTTTCTTGATTTCAACATTGATCCGGCCTTCAATAACTGTGTTGATGGTCTGGTCATCGTCGATCTCCATAAGCTCAAGGACCAGAAAAGAAAACGCTATATGGAAGAGACAATTCTTGAGTGATATGCAATTCCCACACAGTCCACCCCCGACAAAAGAACATAATACCATGCAAAAAAAGAAAAAGGTTTTCATCCTTGATACCAATGTCATCCTCCACGACCATTCATGTATCTACAACTTCGAGGAACACGATATTATCATCCCGATCCCGGTCCTTGAGGAACTCGATCAGTTCAAAAAGGGTACGCAAATCATCAATCACCATGCCAGGGAATTTGTCAGAGAAATCGACAAGCTGAGTAACGGCAAGCTTTTCAACGGCAATATGACCTTGGGTGAAGGCAAGGGCATGCTGGCCATTCGCCTCGATAAAGAAATGCACGCCGACCTGCAGCTGGTCTTTCCCAATGCCGAGAAAAAGGATCACCGCATTCTCAATATCGCTTACCACATTTCGCAAAAACACAAGAACCACGCCGTCGTCCTCGTCAGCAAAGACGTCAATCTGCGGATGAAAGCCCGCTCCGTCCGACTGATGGCTGAGGACTACACAACCGATTACGTTCGTGACCCAAGCCATCTCTATTCCGGATGCCACTTCGCCGAAGGACTGCCAAGCGAACTGCTGGTCAAACTCTCAAAACCGGAAGGACAACTCACCAGCCTTGACTATGTTCCCGCCACACCTCTTCACGCCAACGAATATCTGGTCCTTCGTAACGGTAAAAAATCAGTACTGGCCACCTATTTTGCAGGTGATGGCAAAGAGAATGAATATGTCATCAAACGGGTCGAGAAACAAAGCGTCTACGGCATAAGCCCACGCAATGCCGAACAGATCTTCGCCGTCGATGCCATGCTCAACCGACACATCAAGCTGGTAACCATCACCGGCAAGGCGGGAACCGGCAAAACTTTGATCGCCCTGGCGGCCGCCCTTGAGAGCCGATCCGAGTACCGGCAGATCCTCCTGACCCGTCCGATCGTCCCCCTATCGAACAAGGATCTCGGCTTTCTTCCCGGCGACATCGCCGCAAAAATAAAGCCCTCTATGCAACCACTGTATGACAATCTCGCAGTGATCAGCGGGCAGTTTCCGGAAAAAAGTGAAATGTTCCAGCGGCTACGAGTCATGCTGGACGGCGATAAACTGGCTATCGAACCCCTCGCCTACATCCGTGGGCGCAGCCTGGTGAAGATGTTCATGATCGTCGATGAAGCGCAGAACCTCACTCCCCATGAGGTCAAGACCATCATCACCCGGGCAGGCGAAGGTACAAAAATTGTCTTGACCGGGGACATCAACCAGATCGATCATCCCTATCTCGGTATCCATTCGAACGGCCTCCGCACCCTCATCGATAAAATGCAGGGACAGAAAATTTATGCCCACATCGACCTGCGTAAAGGTGAACGTTCGGAGTTGGCGGAACTGGCCAGCAATCTTCTCTGATCCGTTGTCAAAGAGAAGATGGAGTACAACAGAAGCTTAATGAAAATCTCATCGCCGTTTAATCTTTCTTTTTTAATAATGATTGAAGAGTTGCAATGGATCTGTCCATCTCCGGCAAAGTAAAGAACCGCCGGGTTGAATTTTGGCTCAAGTGATTAGGGGCCGTTAAGAAATAACTCATACAATTTTCACCATTTCTTTACGGCCCCTTATGCCGTTCATGACATTGAAACGGCTTACTTATTGTTGAAAGACGGCTTAAATAATTATTCATTGGAGGTACACCATGCAGAATTACGAACCGACTCAGAATACCGATTATTCATCTATTGAGAATGAAGTATACTTAACACCAGCCCAGTTGGCCTATTTTGAGAAGATATTATTGCAATGGCGGCATGAATTGGTTGGTGTTTCTCTTTCGGCTAAAAACGACCTGAAAGAAACCTGTTTTGGAGGTCCCGATCTGTATGATATCGCCTCGGCCCAAACAGAAATTCATGTTGAACTTGAAGGGATGAAAAGGCATCGAGGACAAATCGTCATGATTGATAAAGCGCTGGCCAGGATTAAAGATGGCACCTATGGCTATTGTGAAATGACCGGCGAACAAATTGGCTTGAAACGCCTTGCAATACATCCAACCGCCACCCTCTGCGTAGAGGCACAGGAGATGGTTGAGCGAGCTGAACGTGGAATGCGGTATTCGCAAATAGCGCCTTGCCGGATTTAACCTACCCTCTGGAGAGCACCACGCTTAAAAACTTTCTGCCGGTTTTTCGCTGCTGCATTTGTTGATATTCCTGCAACCACCTTTGCCGCTGGTATTACGATTTTTGTTGCAGTAAAAGGACTTCAATACAGCCGAGGCAGAAATCGGGCAGGTCATCGGGCCTGCGGCTGGAGACAAAGTTCCGATCGATTACAACCGAAGTGTCTTCCCAGAGCGCCCCGGCATTCAGCAAATCATCCTTAATGCCCAGAGAACCGGTAACCCGGACACTTTTATAGACGCCGGCCGATATCGGCATCCATCCGCCATGGCAGATCGCTGCAACCATCTTACCCTCCGCCTGAAAACCACGGATCAACTGTAAAACGTGTGGATCGCGACGCAGTTTGTCCGGCATGAAACCGCCGGGACAAAGCAATCCGTCGAAATCTGCGGCATGCATATCGACTATTGCTGCATCCGAAGTACAGGGATAGCCATGCTTCCCGAGATAAACGACACCGGCGGCAGGGCCGGCCACAACGACCTTGGCCCCGGCCTCAATAAAGCGGAGTTTCGGATACCATAATTCGAGATCTTCATAGAGGTTCTCCACGAAACAGAGGATGCTCAGACCTGCAAGGGGTTTGCTGTTTCTCATGGCTTTTCCACCTCCTGGGGAGTTTAAGGCGAGGTACTCTGGTAGCTCTTGGCAAGATGCAGGGAAGGTCATGTGCTTTCCACCTTTCTATCATAGCATTTTCGATGTCGGCGTGAAAGTTTCATATCCAGATTGGCCATATATATACGTCGCAGAGCCCTCCCTAACTTTTTTCTTGTCAAGTCCTTGATGTTGGTCTACTGTGATAAAACTTAGCGTCATTTCTGCTATATGGCGAAGTTAATGATTACATTTGGAGAACAGCTTAAACTGACCATGATGTTAACCAATCATAAACAACACTAAAAGGAGATTTGCCATGGGTGATAAGGGTGGAAAAAAGGACAAAGAAAAGAGCCAGAAACAGTCCAGTGAAAAACATAAACAAACCGACAAAAAAAAGGCTGACAAACAACCTGTCAAAAAGGCTTAGGAGCCAATCACCAGTTCAAGGGTGAGGAACACTCGCCCTTGAGTGAATATTCAATGAAATATATTTTCTGTAATTATTGCAATTTATTAGTCTCAAAAAAGGTTAAAACCTCCGCCTTTAGGCGGATAGATTTATCGTTCACATTATGGTAGCCTATTAGCCCTGTGAGAAGGAGGGGCTATGGAATATCGTTATGGAAGTCACACAGTTTACAATATTGAG
>JANNQF010000043.1:0-3912 GCA_031441605.1 Deltaproteobacteria bacterium | reverse complement strand
GAGCTGTTTTTTCAAAATTATCGAGAATCAATGAGGAAGTGTTGCTTTTAAACCCTTCCGACACGCACTTCTCCGTCCTGCCTCAGTTTTGGCCGGTTTCTATTCGTTGGTTTTGGCTGGTTTTCTCGCCGCTGATTACAGCCCCGAGAACATACTGCCCCTTTAGTTGGGGATCCCAGAAGATATTCCAGCTCTGCGGCTCACTCTCCAGCAAGGCGGTGTTATAGGCCTGTCCATAGGGGCCTTGACTGACCGGCACCGCATAAACCTTCCCTTCACTCAACAGGTATTCCGCCATCCGTATGGCTGGGATTACGTGCTTGAAGTTGGGAATAGTCTGAAGATCGATTGGCAGTAAAAGCTGGTTCTGGATGTATTTAAAGCGCTCATCTTTATACGCATGATGAGTCATCATGACGACATCAACCGCCCGATCTCTTATAGCATCATAAAATTCTTCCCCCCCCCTTGACGTAGGTGATATGCAGCTTCACCGAACGCCCATGGCGTTCTTCGACCTGTTTCTCAAACCTCTTAATCCAGGCGTCCGGAGCGTGTCCCTCCCAAATAAGCAAACGCAACACATCGGGCTCTGCATCAACGGACTCTGTCATCAAAAGGTCTTGTTTGTCCATAAAGGCCATCGCCTCAGGCGGGGGCGGCGAGCCGCCGGAGGCCTCCGCCGCCCAGAGAATGCCGGCAGAAAACAGCCAAGCGCAGGCGGTCAGCAGAGCCAGGCAGGAGCGTGCGGCGTGACCCCATCCACCCCCTGCGGGGGATGGATGGGGTGCGAGACCGGGGCTATGTGACACAACTAAAAACTTCCGGTTGGTGGTTGAAGGTTTGGGATCGCCTCTGTCTTGGTGACGAGTGGTTGGCTCCGCACTAACATGCTGATTGAGGACAAAATTCACAAAAAATTCCTTGCCGGCATACGTGTCATTCAAATTAACAGAAAAGCATGATTTGTTGCGATCTGCTTCTTTAAGCACTTCATTACGCATGAGCACACGAATGATGTGTCAACAAATAAAAATATTGAATATAAAAAGCACAGCTAAAGTTAATTCACTTGGAAGAGACCGCCTGACTTTGTAGTCAGATGGCAAAATTTTACGATTCTGCTGAAACCACCATTCCGTCAAGGTTTCAGCAGATTTCTAATCTTACAAGCCGCAAACCCAAGGTATACACCAATCAGACTTTAAATTTATCCATAAGATTCTTCACACGGATGGCAAGATCGGACAGACCTTGCGCACTCGCCAAAATTTGGTTACTGGCATCCCCCACATGATTTACCTGCTCATTGATTCCGGCAATATCACGTGTAATATCAGCTATAACCACAGTGCTTTGAGCCACATTTTCGTTGACCTCATTGATCCCATGCGACGCTTGTGATATGTTATTGGCGATCTCGGAGGATGCGGTTGATTGCTCTTCAACGGCGGTTGCTATGCCGTTGATGACGGAATTGATATCTTCAATTACTTTGGAAATTGTTTCAATGTCTTTTACCGTGGCCGAAGTCGTGACCTGCATTTCATCTATCTGACTTTTGATATCTACCGTAGCTGATGCAGTCTGCCGAGCCAGTTCTTTAATCTCATTGGCGACAACCGCGAATCCTTTGCCCGCCTCACCAGCCCTCGCCGCTTCAATGGTGGCGTTGAGAGCAAGCAGATTGGTCTGTTCCGAAATCTCGGTAATAACCTCGGTCACCATACCGACTTTCCGAGCTGAGTCACCAAGGACCACCATTTTTTCGGAGGTGAGGCGAGATTGTTTGACTGCACTCTCGGAAATCGAACGTGCATCTTCGGCATTCTTGGCAATCTCACTGACGGTGGCGGTCATCTCTTCTGTGGCTGTGGCAACGATGGTAACATTGTTCGATGACTGCTCCATCGCTGCGGCTACTGATTGGATGTTGTTACTCATTTCTTCAGTGGCAACTGCGACTGAGTTTGATCTTTCGGCTCCATCCCGGGCAGCCGATGATATCTCCTTAGAAGAAGCGGCCAGATTTTGCGACGATGAGGTGAGTTCGTTAATGTCGCTAATAACCAATTTTATGATTCCATGAAGCTTTTCAAGGAACAAATTGAAATATTTGCTGATTTCAGCAAGTTCATCCTTGGTTGAATCATCAAGGCGTTTGGTTAGATCACCTTCACCTTGGGACATATCCATCAGCATCATGCGCAGTGCATAAATCGGTTTGAGGATGGTCCGCAGGAGCCAACCAGCCAAACCGATCTGAAGCAGTATACCTACAAGTCCAATTGCCAGGGCTTCATAGATTGCAGCTTTTCGTTCAGCATCAAACTTTTCGTCAGCGGAGCTCATTTCCTTCTCAAGAGAAGCTACCACCTTTTCCAGGCCGGCCTTGATCTTGCCGACCTGTATATCGATCTTGCCGTCGAAGTCCCGAATTTCTGCGGTAATTCCATCGGTTGATTTGAGGGCTGGTAGCATTTTGTTTTCAAAGATACTCACAACCTCTTGAACAGCGACTTTCACTTCTTCGGCAAGTTTCTTCTCTTCCGGAGTATCGGCAAGTTTGATTATCATGTCACTATCTTTGAGAACCTCTGCTTTTACCTCCGCCCAATCCTTTGCAGTCTTTGCCAAATCCCGATTGATTACGGCATCAGCAATGACTTGGTAGAGTTCAAGGCCTCCCATTGAGGCTTCTGTCATAATCACTGCGTCGTGAGCGCGCTTGGCACCTTCGTCCTGCAAGTCGCCCAGATTGGAAATGGATAATGCTTCCATGCCGATAATGCCGACAATGGCAAGCAAGAGGAGGATGACATTGACGATTACTTTGGACTTGATGGTGGCCATGATGTGTTTCCTTTTTGATTTTTTCTCGTTTTGAAAAGACCATGAAACTTTACAGGCTCAATGATATCACTCTTTTCAAAATGAGTGATAAGGAAAAAATTATTGGCAATTATTTTTAAACTGACGTTTCCTATAAAAGACTCATGCCGCCATCCGCATCAGGGCGGTCACAAGTGTATTAACAATCGATTTGCGTGGAACCGGGCAAAGCAATGGAAAATCGTTGTCCAATGCTGCTTGGGCCACCAACCTTCTGACATCTGAAAAGGCGAAATGGTCGCGGCCCTTGACCGCATGCCGTCGTCGCGGAGTTTTCTCCAGGCGACAGGCGTAAATCCAGGTAAGGGATGTGGCCATCAGGCAGAATTCGAGGTGGTTTTTTACCGCTACCGGATTTCTGGTCTGGGTTTCGGCACTGCCGATATCCCTTTTCAGTTCTTTGAATCCGGCCTCAATCTTCCATCTGGCGCCGTAATACTGGATTATCTCGGTGACTGACATGTTCAGGTCGGTGGAAAAGAGAGCAACCCATTGCGTCCGGCGATACACCCACACTACTCTAATCCTGCATTTGAGCGTTTTCTGCATGACAACCTGATCATAGGCTAAAACCGTTCGAACTCGGCCGTACAAGTTAACCGTCATCTCCCTGGCCCGCTCTCTATTTACCATGGCAAGTGACGATGTCGTACCAAGCTTATTTCCATATTTTCTTCGCCTACCGGCACTTTTTCCCGTCGGTGGGGCAGGCAAATCAAAGAGATTGTTGTTTGACCGAAGCCGGGACAGCATGTGGGCCCGCTCACCCAGTTCTTTGCGCAAAGGTTTGAAGAGGCCATTATTGCCAAACCAGGAGTCGGTTACAACCATGATATTCGACCGGGGGAATTCTACGGCAACTCTACCGAGCATTTCAACGGCCTGCATATGTTTGCTTTGAAAGTCTATCCTCTTGCCCTTGAAGGTCAGTTCATTTTTCTTGATTTCTTCTTCCTGGAGGTAATACCGCTGACTGAGGGGCAGGCAGGCCCAGCGTCCCTTGATCATTTTGAGAAGGCC
>JANNQF010000042.1:0-46128 GCA_031441605.1 Deltaproteobacteria bacterium | reverse complement strand
CGTATCCCGCCTCAAGATTGCGTATCTTTAACATGTGTCCTATTCGCCGAGATAGACCTTAATCACTTCCGGATCGCCTTGGATTACCGTCGGAATATCCTCGGCAATCTTCCGCCCGAAACTGAGAACGACAATTTCATCGGAGATATCCATAACCAGCGACATATCGTGCTCAACCAAAAGGACGGTGATGCCCAAGTCCCTGATGCGGACAATGAGCCTGCCGATTTCCGCCGTCTCATAGATATTCAGCCCCGCCGCCGGTTCGTCGAGGAGGAGCAGCGCCGGTTCCAGAGCCAGGGCCCTGGCCAGTTCCACGGCGCGTTGCTGGCCGAAGGCGAGGTTGGTGGCGAGCGTTGCGGCGCAGTCGGCGATGCCCAAGAAATCGAGGAGTTCGAGGGATTTTACCCGGATGGCCTTTTCTTCCTGACGGCAGCCGGAGGTACGAAACATCGAGGCCATGAATCCGGCCTTCGAGCGCACGTGCCTGCCGACCATGACGTTCTCAAGGGCGGTCATACCGGCGAACATCTTGATATTCTGAAAGGTCCTGGCAACCCCCAATTCGGCGACACGAAACGGTCGCATCCCCTGAATCTCCCTGCCTTGGAAACGGATTTCCCCGGCGGTGGGTGCGAGCATCCCGGCAATCAGGTTAAAGAGGGTGGTCTTGCCCGCGCCGTTCGGCCCGATCACCGCCTTGATCGCCCCTTTTTGCAGGCTGAAGTTGACACCATCGACGGCCTGGAGACCACCGAAGCTCTTACTGAGCTGTTGCACCTGGAGAATGGTCACTGTGTCTCAACCTCCTTCGCCGCCGGTGTTTTCCGTCGAAACAAGGGGATGGCCCGCCATAGCCGACTGAACTGGAGGCTGAGTATCCCTTCCGGGGCAAAGAGCATGATACCGATGAGAATCAAACCGAAGACCGCATCGTCATAGCTGCCGAAGAAGCCGCGGAGCGACAGAAAGTTAAGCACCATCCCCATGGTAAGGGCGCCCCAGATATTGGCCATGCCGCCGACCGCGACGATGGCCACATAGCGCACCGATTTCATGACACTCGCCTCGGAAGGCCCGATGCCGCCGTTATAATGGGTCAGCAGGACCCCGGCCAGGGCCGAAAACACCGCTGACAGCATGAAGGTCTGGAGCTTGAACCTGGCGGTATCGACGCCCATGGCATCGGCCGCCTCCGGCGAGCCGTGGATGGCCCGGAGCGCCCTGCCAACCCTGGAATCGATGAGATGCCGGAGCAGCAGCATGCCAAGGAGCAGCACGGTCCAGGCGATATAGTAGTTGGGAACCCGGTAAGCCTTGTCGCCGCTCACCAAAAGGCCCGGTGCCAGCAGAAAACCGGGGACGCCGGAAATGCCGTCGGCCTCACCGAAATAGGCGCTGGCCAGAACGATCCGGTAGATGATGATACCAAAGCCCAGGGTGGCCATCGCCAGATAGTGGCCTTTCAATTTCAATACCGGGATACCGAGGGTGAAGGCAATGAGCAGCGCCGCGAGGATGGCGATGATGCAGGCCACCCAGGGCATCACCACCAGAAGCGGATCACCGTAAACATCCCTGCCGGCCTGGAGACAGCCGAGAGAGTCGAGCAGGCGCACCGGCAGCTGCTCCGCATAGGGCATGAGGTTGCGGGTAGTCAGCGCCGCCGAGAGATAGCCGCCGATGGCAAAGAACCCGGCATGGCCGAGGGAAATCTGTCCGGCGTAGCCCATCAGCACGCAAAGACCGACGATGAGCAGCGAATAATAGGCCGACATGGTCAACTGCGTCAGGTAATAAACGCTGCCGGTCCAGGCGGTCAAAAGCTGAATAACAATGACTACCGCCACGATCGGCAAAAACACCAAATTCTTTCCCATGACCGTCAAAACTCCTTGAGGCCGGCCATGGCGCTCGACCCGAACAGGCCATGCGGTCTGACGAAGAGAATAACCAAGAGAATGGCAATAGCGATGGCATCCTGGAAGGCTAAAGGCACAACGGAGACGGAAAAGGCCTCAATGACCCCGAGGAGCAGACCGCCGGCCACAGCCCCCAGCGAATTGCCGAGGCCGCCGAGGATGGCGACGGTGAAACCCTTGATGGCCAGTCCGGTGCCGTTGTCGTACTGGGTATAGGTGATCGGTGACATGACCGCCCCGGCCAGAGCGCCAATGCCGGCGCTGAGGACAAAGGATAAAGTCACCATGTTCCGGGTATCGATACCGCAAAGGACGGCGGCGATGCGATTGGCGGCACAGGCCCGCATCTCCCGGCCGACGGAGGTCGACTGAAAAAAGATATTGAGAGCCACGACCATAAGACCGCAGACCCCGATCACCCACAAGACCTGAGGCGAAACCCTGGCACCAAAGATGGCGATGGTGCTGATTTCGTTGCCGAAAAAATAAGGCAGGGAGCGAACATTCGATCCCCAGACATGCAAAGCCGCCTCACGGATGAGAATGGAGATGCCGATGGTGATGATAATCATCCGCAGGATTCCCGGATTTTTCAACCAGCGGATAAAGAGCATCTCAATCAAGGCGCCGATGCCCATGGTGACGAGAACCGCCAGGGCAATCGCCAACGGCAAAGGCAGGTACTGGAGGAAGGTAATCGCCAGCATGCCGCCGAGCATGACGAATTCGCCTTGGGCGAAGTTGATAATGCCGGTGGTATTATAGATGATGTTGAAGCCGATGGCGACGATAGCGTAAATGCTGCCGTAGGTGATCCCGGCCACCAGGTACTGGATGAAAAGTTCGGTTGTCATGCGTTGGGAAATATCGGCAAAAACCTGGCTCTCTGTACGGAAAACTGGAGCGGTTACCCACCCCAGTCCTGGATTGTATCAATGGCCGATAAGTATTCGACTAAAAAAATATCGGCAACGGTTGAAGGAGCCGTAACGAAATAAGAGCAAATGGTCAAGCTATTTATTTCGTCACGGCCACCGAATGCTACTTAGTTGCATAGGGAACAAACCTGCCGTTCTTGACGGTCATCATCTCGAAGGCGTCCAGAGCCAGACCGTTATGATCGGTGGCGGAAAAATTATAAATACCGCCGGTTCCGGGCAGGTTCTTCAATCCTTCAATGGCCTCGCGAACTTTAGCCTTATCGGTTCCTCCGGCCGCGACCGCTTTTTCGAAAATCATGAAGGCATCGTAGCCATGGCCGCCGAAGGTTGAGGCGGTTTCCTGGAATTTGCCCTCGTAGTCCTTGACATATTTAACCAGGAGAGCCTTCTGCGGATGGCCATCCGGCAGGAGATCGGCCATAAGCAAACGCCCGGCGGGAAAGATCACGCCTTCGGCAGCCGCACCTGCCGCCTCGACATACTTGATATTGCCGAAACCATGACTCTGGAAAATCGGCACCTGCCAGCCTGACTGGCGGATATTCTTGACGACAATCGACTGGGCCGGCACGATCGACCAATTGATGACGCCCTGCACCGCAGCATTGGCCTTGATCTTGGCAACAACGGCGGAGAGGTCGGTAGCCTTGGCATCGTAGACTTCAGATTCGACAACCTCGATTTTGTAGTCGGGGGCGATCTTCTCCAATTGTTCTTTGCCGGCTTTACCGAAGCCCGAATTATCAACCAGTACGGCGATCTTGGCTATCCCCAGCTTGTTCATCTCCATGAAGATCTTGATCGCCGCCAAGGAATCGTTCTGCGGCGTCTTAAACACCCAGGAGGCCAGCGGATTGACGATGACTTCGGCGGCGGCGCAGGAGATCAGCGGGGTCTTGGCGTCCTCAAAGATCTTTTTAACAGCCATGGTTTCGCCGGAACTGGAGGGTCCGAGGACCGCCAGGACATTCTCCTCTTCCAGCAATTGCTTGGCCAGAGAGATGGCCTTTTCCGGATTGCCGGCGGTATCTTTCACCAGCAGATCGATCTTCTTGCCATTAATTCCGCCCTTGGCGTTGACCTGCTCCACCAGCATCTCCATGGTCCTGGCCTCGGGAGCTCCAAGAAACGACGCTGGGCCGGTAACGGCCAATAAGGCGCCAACCTTGATATTTTCGGCCCACACGGACGGAACCGACAGCAGACAGGTGGCTGCAAACGCACAGAGAGTCTTGCCCAACATCTTTTTCATGCACTTTCCTCCTTTTCAATTTTTATCACTCAACCAGTGATGCCCATACCTCTAAAAAATCATTGCGCAACCTACTCGAAAAGGAAACAAACTGGCAAGGACTTTTCATCGGCAAAGAAAAGCGGAAACGGTAAAACGTTGAACATTATTCGGTCAAATGCGGTATACGGCGGTGTTTTGCAATGAAAAACGGACGAATATCTTGCACGTTTAAAACCGTACTCCATCGATACCACCCTTCTTTCACAAGAATAGAGGAACCTGTGCCGCGATGGGCGGGGCCGTCGGCCGGGGTGCAGACGGCCCATTCCGTCGCCGATCTGAGCAAATTCTCCAATCCAAGTAGTGGCACACAAGTAGTGGCACAATACGCTCTGCACCCTGCATTCTCGTGCTCCCGCAAAGGATTGTCGATGCCGCGCCTCTTCTCCAAGTATATGCCAGGGTAGTCATCGAGGTCGGCAATCCCACCGGGGTTTTTCTTCCGCTCTCTGCTCGATAGCCGCACCATCCGCCCGGCCAGATCGTTCAACTACGCCCTCGCCGCCCGTGATTACCTCAACCTCAACGCCCGGGTGGAATTCCATTTTGCCATGCTCGACTCGGTATGCGGCAGAGACACCCATGCCAACTATATCCGCTTCCACTTCAAGGGCGGCGGTGCCAGCTCGGAGCGTGGTGGGCGTCGGGCGATATTTCTCAAACACGTTTTGGAAGGCCATGGCTTCTACACCACGGTAGTCGGCGATCTGGTCACCGCTTCACTGACCGGTGCCGGCAAGGAGGTGATCTCCGAGCGGCTGGTGATGCTTGGGCGATTGCTCGGGTTTAGCAGGTTTCTCGATGGAATAATGACTAGCGACGAAACCCCGTTACAGATGGCCGAGGCCTTTCTTGCCGGACACTACGACAGGGGTGTTCCTGTTGCTACCATGACAAAAACAGAATCAGGATTTGATAACGGATAAGTCAATCTGTAATCTTCGAAGCCTGACCTTTTTTGCTTTATGCTCTATCCTATCCTGAATTAACAGGATTATTCAGTGCCGCCCGTGGGGTATTTGCGCACCTTGGCAGAAGTTTACCAGGATATTTCCATACCCCCTTGTCAAGCAACCAATTTAACAGTTGCTCAGGCGACGGAGCAGATTCAGAAAAACCTTGACATAACGAAGCAAATCAGCAACCACTCTTCTGGAGAAAATATGCCAGGGTTCGGCTGAAGGATTACAGCTGCAAGATGAGCGAATCATGCCTTAGGCAGTGTACGAATATATGCATTTGCCACAAAGTTGTAACTTGCTCTATCCTCTTGTTTTTATACAATATTAAACTTTGTCTTTCTGTATAACACTCTAATTCGCTGGTTATACAGAATTGGTGAACCCCTTGTTAGCAATACACTCTAAAAGGCTTGCAAGAATTGTCTAAAAAGAAAATTAAGAAAAAATTCACGGTATTCATGCTATGCATTGGTCCTGAGTTATCTAAAGAGATCTATATTGCTAAAAACGTTATTGTAAAACCTGCAGGATTTTTAGGGACTAGATATCCGACTTTTTTAGCAGAATTTGTCTCAAAATTTCTAGGTCAAAATATTGAATTTGAAGTTCATCAATCTCCGCTTGTTCCTCCTGAGAAAAGTGAGCCTGTAGTCTCCATAGAGTTCAAAGTAATGGCAATTAATCATGAGCAGGCGATTAAGAATGCGCTTCCTGTTCTGGAAAAATCAAGAAACGCATTAGCTTCAGGTTATTCTGCTTCCATTAAAACTTTCGGAACAGTTTCCGTTAAAGACTCTGTTGGTTTCCTTGCAACAGAATTACCGAGAGAAACTGGGTTAGATTGGAAATTTCCGGAGGATGGAAATGATTATCCGAATGAAGCTTCAATATCAATGAATAAAGCTCTAGCTGAAGACTTAAGATTTGAACATTTATTAGATCTTTATCATCAGGCAATGGGTGCTGAACATCCAGACCTTCAAGTTTCAATGTTGTATCTAACACTTGAGGCAATTGTGTCTGGTTTAAACAAACAAATGGGAGGGAATCGCTCTAAAAACGCTATTTTACTCGATTTAGAATACAGCGAACACACTTTGCCTCTATTTCAAATAGGGGAAAAAACTCCTCAACAAATCAATCATATCGACCTAGCGTACGAAATTCGAAATAGCTTCTTTCACGGTGGTCGCGATCACTCAAACCCCGTTGCAAGCCATCTCAAAGATGCTCTAGAAATGTACAAACAAGCACCTGAACTGTTATCGCTTGCATTGACATACGACTGTTGGAAGGGGTTATATCTTTGGGCCAAAAAATCATCAAAAGCATATAAAGCTTGGCAGGGGAATGAAATCTCTCTTGAGCGCTCTGTAACTGAACCTGGCCTACACTATAAAATGCATTACATAGCAAGAGATGCCCCTGGTAAAGGAGTAGCTGGCACACTTATCCGGCCGGGAAGTGAAGTAGGCATAGTCTATTTCGCATTTATTATAAGGTTTCGTCAAAATCGTGTAGCGTTGCAAATCCAGGCACCAGGTGGGAAAGATCCTGATGCAAAAAGCAAATTCCCTTTGGGGTACAAGCTGTTTTTGCCATAAACGAAAAGTAGATGTATTGGATTTCAAAGAAATAATATATCGCTAACCACCGGCTCCACGCGGACCCCGCAAACAGCGCGGGTCCGGTGAGCCGGAACGTTGAGCAGAATAACTGATATGGACAATACAGAACAAATTGCATATTCCCACCTCATATCACTTGGGTATGACAGAATTGTCTACGAGCCAGATGGTAATATCCCACCAGACTTTGCCATCAATAATAGAATTGCCGTTGAAGTACGCCGTTTGAACCAAAATGAACGAGAAAGAGTATATCCAAGAGGGCTTGAAGAAGTCGAGATGCCGCTATTGGGAAAATTACAGAAACTATTGGCATAGACTAAAAAGGGGACGGATTTATTATTAGAACCGTTCAATCTGAGAAAAAAACGTAAGGATGACAATAGGCACACATTGTGTTATTGTTAAGTTATGAAGCAAATCAACTGGAATGCTGAAAAGAACCAACTATTGATGAATGAGAGGGGTGTGTCATTCGAGGATGTATTGTTCGCACTCCAGTCCGGAAGGTTGCTCGATGATCTTGTTCATCCCAATAATTTCAAGTATCCGAATCAGCGCATGTTCGTTGTCGAGGTTGATGATTATGCTTGGCTTGTTCCTTATGTTGAAAATGAGGGCGAAATCTTTCTAAAAAGCATAATCCCCAGCCGAAAGGCTACGAAGCATTACTTAAGAGGGCCACATGAAGAATAAAAAGCTGAACCCTGAAGACCAGGAAATGCTGGAAGCATTTGAAGCAGGCAAATTTCAATCCGATCTGAAAGACGAGCGACGAACTCAGCTTGCCAAAATGGCAGAGGAAGTAATTAAAAAAGATAAACGCATCAACATCCGGATTTCAAGTCGGGATCTGGAAGCCCTGCAACGTAGAGCAATAGAAGAAGGTTTACCTTACCAATCACTCGTGTCCAGCGTGCTGCATAAATATGTTTCTGGCGGTCTTAAAGATATTACAGCCAACAAATCATTGCAGCGGACAAACCGCTGAATACGCCGTTAACCTTCAAAAAGGGGTCAAGTCGGCTTTTGACTCTTGTTCCCTGAACCGATTTCGTGGGACATGTCACTGAATTGATCTTGCCAATAACTTGTTCGACCTACAAGAAATGATTGACGCATAACGTCATGCGTTATAAAGTATAGAAATGATAAAGACCTTTAAATGCAAAGATACTGAGAAACTCTTCAACGACACAGATGTCAAGAGGTTCAGAAGTATTTTGAGAAAAGCACGCATTAAGCTGGAAATGCTCAATGCAACCATCTCACTGGATGGCTTAAAAGTGCCGCCGGGCAATCGCTTAGAAGCATTAAAAGGTGATAGAAAAGGGCAGTACACCATACGAATAGACTCTCAATGGCGTATTTGTTTCAAATGGGAAGAAGGAAACACATACGATGTTGAAATTGTAGATTATCATTGAGGTGAATATAATGGCTAAAAAACTACCTCCAATAACACCAGGCGACATTCTTCTGGAAGAATTTCTTAAGCCTATGGAGATCTCTCAAGCTCGATTGGCCAGAGATATAAATGTGCCTCCAAATCGCATAAATCAGATAATAAATGGCAAACGCGAAATAACTGCCGACACGGCATTACGGCTAGGCAAATACTTCAATATTGAACCTGAATTTTGGTTAAATCTTCAGATGAGATTTAACATGAAAATAGCACAAGAAAAAGCAGGAAAAGAAATAGAAAGGGAGGTTAGAAAATATATCCCTCCGAAAAATTATGTTACTGCCATTGAGCTTCCTTGAAAAACAAATAGAAAAGGTATATTTTTCATACTGTGATCACATTTGAGTTTGATGAAAAGAAAAATCGGACGAATTTTGAAAAGCATGGCATCGATTTTGTTGATGCCCGGCGACTGTGGGATGATCCGGATTTGCTTGAAATACCGGCAAAACCAATGGATGAACCTCGCTCTTTGGTAATCGGCATGATTTCAGGTAATCATTGGTCTGGTATGATTACTTACCGAGGAAATCGTATCAGAATTATCTCCGTTCGGCGGTCACGAAAAGAAGAGGTGACTTTATATGAAAGCTAAGGAATTTGATGAAAAATTTGACAAAGGCGATGACATTCTTGACTTGCTGGATATGACAAAGGCCAAGAGGTGCATGCAAGACCAGAAGCGTGTGAACATAGATTTTCCTGCCTGGATGATCGAATCGTTGGATAAAGAAGCTAGTCGAGTTGGGGTTACACGACAGTCCATAATAAAAGTCTGGTTGGCTGAACGTCTGGAAAATCTTGCAGCCAACAAAACATTGCCGCAGAAAAACCGCTGACTATAAGGTTGGGTAAACCTCCGGCGGAAATACATTCTAAAGCGGGCTGACGCCCGCAACCCAAAGGCTATAATCCCCTCCCACAACAGAGGGACTCTTTTTAGTACCCCCTTGAGGGGTATAAGTACCTTACAGATTGGTTTCTTGTAAAAAACAAGAAACCAATCTGTAAGGTATCTAAAACCGGGTAGCACCAAACGATGTAATGCCAGGAAGGTCAGGCATGATCAAAGTGCACAGCCGGCAACTCCACCACCGTCAGTACGCCCCCATAGACTGCCCCAGTATCGATACCGATACGGCTGAGCCTCTTGCAAAATGGTCTTTTCGCCCAAACTCGGCGTTATGCTCAAAATTTTATCCTCGGAATATTAACTATATGCCTGCGGTAAAATTTTTCGCATGCCTTGATTTTGAACGAAAATCCTCATTTTGCAAGAGGCTCGGTTTCAACCCCCATGGCGCGCAGTGCCGGGAAAACTTCCAGATCGCCGGTTGCCGCATATTCCAAAAGCGCCTGTTTATGATTGCCCATGAGGAAAACACCCTGGGCATAGATTCCACACAAACCTTTTCGGACCGCCCCCGGCAGTCTTCGAGATCAGACGATAGGACGAAAGCTGTTGCATCGCAACAAAAGGTTGCCGACAGTGGGCCTGATATGGTACGGGACTTAAAATTTTAATTCTCGGCAGGAATAACCAAAAGACAGCAATTCTTAGAGGGGTTTGATTATGATTCAAAAAGCAATTCAGGTGGACGAGAAGGTACCCTTGCTCCAGGCGATTCCACTCAGTTTTCAACATCTTTTCGCCATGTTCGGCGCCTCGGTTCTGGTCCCGACACTTTTCGGCATTGATCCGGCGGTCGTCCTTCTGATGAACGGCATCGGCACCCTCATCTATCTTGTATTGTGCCAGGGCAAGGCACCGGCCTTTCTCGGTTCGAGCTTCGCCTTTCTCTCGCCGGTATTCGTCGTCCTCGGCAGCAACAAAGACCTGTGGGGCGGTAATTATTCCTACGCCCTCGGCGGCTTCATTGCCTCCGGCTGCATCTTTATCTTCGTCGCCCTGATCATCTGGCGCTATGGCTCCGGCTGGCTGAAGGTCGTTCTACCGCCGGCAACCATGGGACCGATTGTTATGCTCATCGGCCTGGAACTGGCCGGGGTGGCCACCGGCATGGCCGGTATCATGCCGGATAAGAACGGCGCCTTTGATAGCAAGGCGATCATCGTCTCGATTATCACCCTCCTGGTTGTCACCTTCGGTTCCATGCTTTTCCGCGGCTTTCTCGCCGTCGTGCCGGTGCTGATGGGTATCGCCGTAGGTTATGCGGTCGCCTTTTTCATGGGCATGGTCAGTTTCGGCGGGGTGGCGACCGCTCCGGTACTGGCGATTCCCACCTTCTACACCCCGAAGTTCAACATTAACGCCATCCTCATCATTATCCCGGCGGCCCTGGTGGTCATCTCCGAACATATCGGCCATCTGGTGGTAACCGGCAATATCGTCGGCCGCGATCTCACCGTCGACCCCGGTCTGCATCGATCGCTGATGGGTGACGGAGTATCGACGGTGCTGTCCGGCTGTTGCGGCTCGGTACCGACCACCACCTACGGTGAAAACATCGGGGTCATGGCCATCACCCGCGTCTATTCGGTCTGGGTCATCGGCGGAGCGGCGGTGATTTCCATTGGTCTGGCCTTTATCGGCAAGTTGTCGGCCCTCATCCAGTCCATCCCGACGCCGGTTATGGGCGGCATCTGCATGCTGCTGTTCGGGGTCATTGCCGCCTCCGGTATCCGCATGCTGGTCGAAGCCAAGGTCGATTATTCCAAACCGATCAATCTGTCGCTTACCGCCATTGTCCTGATTGTCGGTATTAGCGGCGCGGCGGTCAATATCGGCCAGGTGCAGTTGAAGGGCATGGCGCTCGCCACTGTGGTCGGCATGATTCTTTCGCTGCTCTTTTATTATCTCGATCGTTTCGGTCTGATGAACAGCCAATCCGAGGATTGACAAAGGTTCCAGAGCAGAAGAACAATTGAGCCGCGGGTATGGGCAGGTGATTGCCGCCCAGGATGGGTATTAGCCTTTATTTTCATCTATCCGCTGCAAACCCTCCATGAGTATGCCGATGAATCCGCCAATGGGCGGCAGCTTGTCGAGCTCCTTGGGGATTCCCTTGGTGTAAGCGAAGTGCCCGCTTTTTACGCTCACCAAGGCATACACCGCCTCCTTATTGCGAAGCTCAAGGAGGCGGGCGTGGATGATTTCCCCCTCCTTGAAAAAGACCATTGCTTTCCCCTGCTCAAGAGCCAGATCAAGGCGCCCGGTTTTTTGTGAAGAATTGATAAGCTGCATAAGATCAACAATGGAGATTTCCGCCAGTTCCCCGGACATACCGGAGGTAATATTGCCGGAGCGCAGGGTCATGGTCTGGGCCCGAGCAACCAGGAGCTTAAACAGGAAAAGCTGCAGGACCGGATACTTTTTCAGGACATGTTTAAAGTTTTTGACACTCAGCTTGGCCACCTGGGTTTCGGCCAAGGTGTGGATGGAACTGACCGCCGGTTCGCCGGAAAGAAGACTCATCTCGCCAAAGACCTCCCCATCGCCCATCTCGGTAATTCTTGCACCGTCGCCGGCCAGCACCGCGACCTGACCGGTCAAAACTATGTACATATTACTGCCGGGATCGCCTTTTTTAATGACCACCTTGTCGACTGGAATGGTGGTAAACTCAAGGAGCAGAGTCAAATCGCTGAGGGCGTCATCTTCAAGGGTTTCGAAGATATCCAATTTGCGCAGGATGTTGAAAAATTTTTCAAGGTGCTGCCGCCGCCGCCGTTCTTCCGTCTCATTGAGCAATTTCATCTGCAGGGTGGCGAAGTCCCTTTCCTTCTTTAACTCGAAATGAATCAAGCCGTCGCAGCCGCCACAGTCAAACCTCGACTTTTGCCCGCCAATTTTTACAAATCCACTGTATTTGTCCATGGATGTCATAACAGCGGCAATCGCCTGCGCCAAATAGAGACAGCCGGGTTTGTGGGCGGGAACCGTAAGACTGAAATTCTCGATCTTGAATTCTTCGCTAACATTGTAAATCGGACAGGAGCGTTCCTCGGTGACAATGAAAATCGCATCTCGAAATTTATTGGCCGGCTTTTTCACACTTTCTCCCTTATGGCTGCAGTGCCTTTTCAACAAATCGGGTGCCCACCTCAAATTCACCGGATTTTTATTGAGATTCTTGCCGCCTCATAACCATTTTTTTCTTTTAAAAAACCAGATCATGGAAAAAACGATGGTGATCATAATGCCCCACACCATCGCGTACCCCCAAGGCCAACGCAATTCCGGCATATTGTCGAAGTTCATGCCGTACACACCGACGATAAAGGTCAGGGGGATAAAAAAGGTGGAGATGATAGTCAAAATCTTCATCGTCTCGTTCATCCGGTTGCTGATGGTGGTCAGGTAGGTGTCGTGCATGCCGCCGAGGATATCGCGGGAGGTCTCAATAATATCCATAACCTGGATGATATGGTCATGGATATCGCGGAGGAACACCTTGGTGTCGGCGCCGACCAGTTCCGACACGCTTTGGCTGAGCGCCCCAACCTCCTCGCGAAGCGGCCAAACCGCCCGGCGCAGATGAAGGATATCCCGCTTGATCCGATGTATCTCGGTAACATCACCGGCTTTCTGTTCGACCAAGAGCCGTTCGTCAATCTCTTCGATCCGGTCGCCGATCCGTTCAACCACCAGAAAGTAACGATCCACCACCACATCCATCAGGGCATAGGCGAGATAATCGGCGCGCATTGAGCGAACACGGCCCTTGGCGGCAAGGATGCGTTCCCGTATCTTGCCGAACAAATCGCTTTCGCCTTCCTCAAAGGAAATCACAAAATTATCGCCGAGAATCAGACTGACATGCTCAATCTCCAGGGTCGTTTCCCCTTCGTTGTAGTGCATGGTTTTCAAGGCGATGAAGATATAACCGGCATACTCCTCGATTTTCGGCCGCTGGGTGGTATTGATTATATCCTCCAGCGTTAAAAGATGAATCCCGAAGATCTTGCCCAGGGTGGTGATCGGTGCGGCGTCGTGCACGCCCTTGACACTTATCCAAGCGACGCCGTTTCTAGGGGGTGGCGGCAGAAGGCCATCGGCGGCAACGTCCTGACGGTGCTCGACCGCCGTCTCGGAATAGTCGAGAACATCGATACGAATCTTGTCGAGCCGCTTCTCACCGATGAACACCGGGGTGCCGGGTGACATCCCGGCCTTGATACTGCGCTTTTGGTTTGGTGTTTTTCTTTTGTTGATTTTTATCATATTTCCGGACGACGGTTTAGCCGTAAACCGAACATAAACAGACTTTGAGTTTGGGTTTGAGAGATAACAGTTACACCTTAAAATTACCGACAATAGCGTTCAATTCTGCAGCCATGCGCTGCAGATCTTCAGCGCTGGATTGCACCTTTCTGCTGCTCTCGGAAATTCCCGTTGCGGCAAGATTTACCTTGCTGATATCCTCGGTGATATTGCCGGCCACGGCTGAACTCTGACTGACATTCTCGTTAACCTCCTGAATCCCTTGGCTTGCCTGGGCGATGTTATTGGCAATCTCCCGAGTGGCAACGTTTTGCTCTTCAACGGCGGCAGCTATGGTTGCCACGGTATCATTGACACCACTGATTACTTCGGAAATCTGATTAATTTCCGACACAGATGCCTCTGTCGTCCTTTGTACATCAACAATCTGGTTTTTGATATTCAAGGTTGCCTGGGCTGTTTGCCTGGCCAGATCTTTAATTTCATTGGCAACCACGGCAAAGCCCTTGCCGGCTTCTCCGGCTCGTGCCGCTTCAATCGTCGCATTCAAGGCGAGAAGATTGGTCTGTTCAGATATCTCGGTAATCGCCTCGGTTACCATACCGATTTTCTTGGCTGCCACACCAAGATCCTCCATCCTCTCTGAAGCAAGCTTTGCCTGATCCACCGCTTTACTTGAGATATTTCTGGCACGCGCTGCATTTTCGGCTATGTCCTTGATCGTCGAGGTCATTTCCTCGGCAGCTGACGCGACCATATTGGTGTTGGTCGAAGATTGCTCCATCGCCGCTGCAACATTGTTCAGATTGGCACTCATTTCTTCAGAGGCTGTTGCAACAATGGATGCTCGTTGCGAGGTATCCTCTGCTCCGGAAGACAACTCTTCAGCAATTGATGAGAGTTGACCTGAAGAGGCGGCAATCATATTCGAGTTCGCGGTAATCCGTTTGACAATACTCTGTATGTTTTCAATGAATTGATTAACATATCCCGACACCTCGCCTATTTCATCGTTTCTCTCAACAACCAACCGCTTGGTCAGGTCGCCATCGCCTTCTGCGATGTCTTTCACCATATGAATCATTTTGTGCAATGGCCTGATAATGCCGCGAACGATAAACCAGGCCAGACAGATCATAATGAGTGCCAACATTGCAGTGACCGCCAAAACAGCCATGGAGACTTTTTTCTTTGCGATTTCTACGACTTCCAAATGTTTGCCGACAAAGAACATCCCCGATATTTTCCCGCTGGGGTCCCTGATCGGCCAATATGCTGTTACAAAAGGCTTTCCTAAAATCAGGTTTTGGGCTATGAAAATTTCGCCCTTGGCCAGAACAGTATCAAGGACCTTTGGATTATCCATTTTTGTGCCCACCACTCGCTTGCCATCCTTCATGATTGTGGTGATCAACCGTGTATCCTGCTCGAAGATGGTGTTTTCCAAATCAGTGAACGATTTGACCTTGTCGACAAACTCGGGCTCCGCCAAGGAAATGCCAATAGTCACCACCCCGACTATTTTGCCATCAACCCGCACCGGGCATCCGGCGCGAAGCGAAAACTTCACAACAGTTCCCGGCTCGATGCCGACATTTGTTTCACCGGCGATGGCCTTTACAACATTGGCCTGATTCGCTACGGTATCACCAGCCTTGTCGGAATGTGATCTGGCAATGACAACGCCTTTTTCATCGGAGACTGTAATAAAATGCGCTCCACTGATTTTCATAGCTTGAACAAGGAGTGGTCGCAGAGAATCGGCATTCCTTGCGGTAATTGCATCGACAATATCTTTATTCGAAGCGATGAGCGTTCCGGCTTGCAAATATTTCTCTTTCAGGTTCTCAATATGATTATCAACCACCTTTTTTGCCGAAGAAATAGCCTTTATTGATTCATCATCAAAAGCGATATTCGTGTAATAGCGGGAAGTAAAAAAAAGCCCCAAGCTTGTAACAAGCACAGATACAATAGACAGAGTCAATATTTTTCCAGCAATCTTCATGGTCATAGTCGTTTCGAGTTATCTAAAACTTATATTGGCTGAAATAATCAAGATTATTTCAAAATGTTTCATTAGAGGCCCTTCTCAGTATCAATATTTGAGGATCAGCAACTTAAAGCATATCATTGCAAAGTGCTATCATGCAAATTAAATGTCTCAAGCTCATAGTTGTTTACATGAGCTGCTCGAAGTTGCCGTGGAAGAATTCCCGCTTGGCGGGTTAAAGTCCGCAGGCACAATGGCAAGAATGAATTCTGAAAAATTTTTTGTCGATATTCGCCTGCCTTTTGTGGAAGGCCGCTATTCCCTGAGCAGTGTGCGGACTTTCAAGCCGCATATGCACAGAGGTTTCAGTATCGGAGCGGTCAACGCAGGTCAAGTGCACTTCCAGGCTGGTGCTCACTCGGAGCTACTGACTCCTGGAGCACTTGCCCTGATAAATCCAGAGACACTTCATTCCTGCAATACCGTCGGCCATGCGGAACGCAGCTTCTTCATGCTTCATCTGGATATCCGCTGGTGCCTAGAGATCCAAAAATCCATTTGCAATACCAAGACCTTTGTACCGGCTGCTTCTGTCCGTTTGGACGACAAGATCCTGTATATGCAGTACATCAATGTCATGAAAAAGCTGATGGATCAAAAGGTGCATTTGCTTCTGAAGGAGCAATTGCTCCTTGACCTGTTGGCCGGAGTATTCAAGAAAAGTGCTCTAGTGCAAGAACTTCCCCAGAATTCAGACATCTATGCCGGAAAAGTAGCATGTCTAAAAGAACTTCTCGCCTCTGAACTGAAACAAGAGCTGACCTTAGAGAGCATGGCCCGGCAACTGGCGGCAAATCCCTACACCCTGCTCCGTCGGTTCAAGGCAAAGACCGGCATTACACCCCATACTTTCCGCATGAATTGCCGGATTGAACAAGCACGGAAATATCTACAGGAGGGCCTGGAGATAGCAGAAGTCGCCCTGCAATGCGGCTTCTTTGATCAAAGCCACCTGCATCGCTATTTCAAAGCGATGACCACCCTCACCCCAAAAGAATACCAGGTCAATTTTATCCAATAATTCTCTCCGTCGGAATTTTATAGTATCCCCGCATCTCGATGAACGGGATGCAGCCAAAGCCAAACATCAGGCCCTTTGTATAAGCCTGCAAAAGGCCTTTCACTGCAACACACCGGGAGATTACTATGGAATTCTTGTTGATTGCCTCCGCTCATTTTCTCGCCCTGCTCAGTCCCGGGCCTGATTTTTTTCTCATCATGCAGGCCTCGCTCAGGCTGCCAAGCCGCTATGGAATCGCAGTCTGCACCGGGATTGCCACGGCCAATGCCCTCTACCTGCTCCTTGCCATCTTCGGCCTGGAGGTAGTGCGGGAAATGGGCTGGCTGATGACCCTGCTCAGATATATTGGGGCAGCCTACCTCATCTTTCTTGGATTGCTGTTGCTGCGCGCCTCCAAACAAAGTTTCGAGGAAGAAAAGGGCCGCACCATTCTGGCGGTGGAGCATCTCGGGAAACAGTTTGCGGTCGGTTTTCTCTCGGCAATCCTCAACCCAAAAAACGTTATCTTCTATCTATCGCTCTTTACCGTTATGGTTGCCCCGGACACCGGTCTGGCAACAAGATGTTTTTATGGGCTCTGGATGACGCTGGTGGTTTTTCTCTGGGATACGGCTATGGTGATGACCATAGGCAACAAGAACGTTCGCGACCGACTGGGACGCTCAATCTTCTGGGTGGAAAAGGTTTCCGGTGTAATGCTGACCGTTTTTGGTCTGTATCTGCCGTTTTCCTGATAGTGCCGACTGAGTTTCCCCCCTCGTCGGTCATGCACCGACGAAGTGGGGATGTCTTATTCAATTACCACGCCGGCCTTCATGAGTTTACTTCTTGAACGACTCTTGAAGAATTCAATAACAATAGGAATTAAGGAGATGGTGATGATGGACAGCACCACGAGCTCAAAATGATTTTTAATAAAGGGAATGTTGCCGAAAAAGTAGCCGGCGATGCTGCAGGAAAAGACCCAGCCCGCCCCGCCAAGTATGCTCCAGGGCAAAAATGCCCGCCATTTCATCTCCGCCATACCGGCGATAAAGGGTATGTAGGTGCGAAAAAAAGGGATAAAGCGACAAAGCGTCACCGCCTTTGGACCATGTTTTTCGTAGAAGGCGTGCGCTTTATTCAAATTCTTCTGGTTAAAAAACAGACCGTCCTTGCCGCTGAACGCCTTATGCCCGAACCAGACCCCCATCAGCCTGTTGAAATTATCGCCTAGGATGGCGGCCACCGGGAACAGGGTGAGGACGATAGTCAAGTCCATGGCACCGGTGGCGCAAAGTGCACCGATGGCAAAGAGCATAGAGTCGCCGGGAAGGAAAGGGGCAACAACCAGACCTACCTCGGAAAAAATGATCAGGGCAATGAGACCGTATACCAATGGGCCATGTGAGGCGACAAGTGTGGTGAGATGCTTATCGATATGCATGCAAAAATCAAATACTTGTAAGAGTAAATCCATGATGTTCATTCGTTCAACAAAGGTTAACGAGCAGAGTCGGCAACGGGAATATTTGGAAAAAGCAAATCCCATCCGACCTTCATAAACACAACTGCGGCAAAAATATCCTGTTCCTATGGTTTGTGCAAGTTTTTAGATGGCCTTCGACGAAGGGAAGTTGGGCCTAAAAATGGATTGAGGGAAAACCTGCGCGTGCCGATGTTGACTTTCCGTTGAACATGCGGATTTTATCACCAGTCAAACTCGACACCACAAACCACCTCCTCGCCGAGAGGAGACCGGCAATGTCGGCGCACCCGTCTCCAACCAGTTTGCCGCCAGAAAGCGAAGCTGGGCTCTTAAACCTCTTCAGGACACGTTAACCACCATTCACAACTCGTCAAACTTCCACAGAGGGGAGGCTTTATGCCATATGCAATAAGAATGCACTCAACCGGCGGCCCGGAGGTTCTTTCCTGGGAAAGCTATGACCCCGGAACCCCGGGCCCGGGAGAAGTACGACTGATTCACGAGGCCATCGGTCTTAATTTTATTGATGTTTATCAGCGCACCGGCCTCTATCCCCTGCCGTCCATGCCGGCTGTTCCCGGGCTTGAAGGGGCAGGCAGGGTCGAAACGGTCGGCGAAGGGGTTGGCGAATTTAAAAAAGGTGACCTTGTCGCCTATGCCGGGGTGCCGCCGGGCGCCTATGCCCAAGTGCGCTGTATCCCGGCGCATCGGCTGGTCAAGCTTCCCGAGGCAATTTCCACTCGGGAGGCCGCCGGCATGATGTTGCAGGGCATGACGGCGCGCTACCTGCTGAAAGGTTGCTTCAAAGTCGGCCCCACCACTACCGTTCTCATCCATGCCGCCGCCGGCGGCGTCGGTTTACTTGTCTGTCAATGGGCGAAACACCTCGGTGCCACCATCATCGGCACCGTCGGCAATACTGAAAAGGCCAAGCTAGCCAAAGAAAACGGCTGCACCCATACCATTCTTTACGGGCAGGAAAACTTTACCACAAGGGTAAGAGAAATCACCAAAGGGCAAGGTGTGGACGTAGTATACGACTCCATCGGCATTGCCACTTTTATGCAATCCCTCGACTGCCTGCGGCCGATGGGCACGATGGTGTCCTTTGGCCAGTCTTCAGGGCCCCTGGAACCTTTCAACATCGGCATTCTCGCCCAGAAAGGTTCTCTGTTCCTGACAAGACCGAGTCTCATGCATTATACTGCCAAACGGGAAGACCTCGTGGCCCATGCCGAAGATCTCTTTGCAGTTATCACCGCCGGGGCGGTGAAGATACGAATTATGCAGGAGTATGCTCTGCAGGATGCGGCGCAGGCGCACCGGGACATGGAAAACCGAAAAACTACCGGAAGTTCGATTCTCATTCCGTAGGAGGAGCTGCCTGGTAAAACGACGTTGGGTACAGATGGTACCTTTTTCTGCACAAGCGCATGGGCCGATCAGTCAGCCCCGACAACAGGTCTGAAACATGCAGAAATCCACCCCCCTGACTCAGACAACCTTGGCTGCCAGTTCCTTGCCATAGGCCTGGGCTACCTTGATGCCGCCATCGACCGAACTGATTTTTAACATGAGCGGTGCACTGACCATATCCATGCCGTATATGTTTTTCATGGTATCGAAAATCCGCTCGGCTGCCTCCCCACTCCAGCCGAAGGAACCAAAGGTCCCGCCCTTCTTATCCTTCAACTCAGCCCTTTCGGCAAGAAACAGAAAGGTCTTCATCCGGTCCATCATGGCACCATGATAGGTCGATGAGCCGAAGACATAGATATCAAAATCGGCGAGCTCGGTCTCCCTTTTTATCTCGGTGACATCCTTTACGGTCACGGCAACTGCTGAAAATCGCAGTCCTTCGGCGATGAGTTCGGCAATTTTCTTGGTTTCACCGGTACGGCTTGCATAAACGATAAGTGCTTTGGGCATTGCGAATTCTCCTTTCTGGGTAGTTTGAAAAACTCTGTTATCGATCGGTTGACAGGGTAATATCACCATACCAGGCTTGAGCACTGCTGCCGGTATTATCGGTATCGGTCATGATAGCTATAGCACTGGCCTCGCCCGGCTCGGATCCGAACACTCTTTTATAATCAGCAACAATATCTCTTTCCTCGGCCAACCATTGGCCGCTGTTACTCGGTCCCGACTGAACCGCCACCATCATTGCATTGGCGGTATAGGCGTTGGCAAGAAATTCACCGATTTTCAGATTGTTCGCCCAAATGTAGTTAATTGCCTTGGTCTGCCAAAAGTAATTGCCGGCAAATACCACATAGATTCGTGCAGCGTAGTCGTCTCCGGTTTTTGTTTTTTCATCGCCGCCCGCTACCGTATGGTCGATTTTCCACGACCAGCGCAGGTAACGATATTTTTGAGGATCGAAAACTATTTTCTTCACCAAGCCGGACGCTGCCGCCCGGCTGGTGGCCTTAACAACGGTAGAATCATTCTCCCGAACAAGGTTATACTCGGTGAGCCCCTTAAACTCTTTTTTCTCCCACCCGGTGAACCCTTCGGCCGAGAAACGCCCGACCGCCAATTCTTCGGCAAAGACGGATACTGCGGTGAACAGCCAGAGCAAGGTAATCGTCACAGTTAAAATTCCATGCATATATTTATTCTTTCGACCTATTTTGCGAAATTTTCTTGATCATCTCCCGGGAGATCTATCCGTTTAATAGATGTAGTACAATGCTGGATTCTACCTGATTTTTTCATGGAAAGCCGTTGAATTCGGCCTCATCCAGTGACAGTGAGATTTCCAGCTTTCTTCATAGTTCCCAGCAGATCTTTTTTCCGAAACAGGTTATTATGCATACATGAATCCGATACAGTTGAAGGCATTTAACCGTGGAAAATGTTTCCAATTATGTTGTCAGCCCAACTTGGAGTAGCACCTATGCTTTATGACGTAGTCATTATCGGGGGAGGAGTGGTGGGTTGTGCAATCGCTCGGGAGCTCTCCAGGTTCCGGCTGAAGATTGCCCTGACGGAGGCCTATTGCGAAGTCGGCTTCGGCACCACCAAGACCAACAGCGGTATCATTCATTCGGGACATCACTCGCCACCCGAGTCGTTGAAGGGCAAATTGGTAGTACGGGGCAACCGACTGTACGACGATTTACAGCGAGACCTGAAATTCGGCTTCAAACGCATCGGCGAGCTGGACATTGCTCAAAACGAGGAAGATCTGCAGATCCTCGCACAGTTGAAGGAAAAAGGCGAAAAGAAAGGCGTGACAGGACTCGAACTGTGGGACCGCAAGCGCCTGTTGCGCGAGGAACCCAATCTCAGCGCGAATCTCCTGGGCGCCCTGTATGCGCCCGCGGCCGGAGTCATCAACCCTTACGAATTAAGCTTCGGTCTGGCCGAAAGCGCCGAAGTAAACGGCGTCAATTTTTTTCGTGAAAATCCGGTCTCCGCCATCGATCTCCACGACGGTATCTTTGCCGTCAAAGGTTCACGCCTTGAGATCCATGGGCGATTCATCATCAATGCTGCTGGGGTGTTTTCCGACAAAATCGCCCTGATGGTCGGTTTACGCGACTTTCAAATCCAACCCCGCAAGGGTGAGGAGTACATGCTCGACAAGCGACTGAAGGGCGTGGTCAATCATCTGATTTTTCCAACGCCTCAGCCAAAGAGCAAGGGCATCCTCATCATCCCGACCTTCGACGGAACTATCATGGTGGGGCCAACGGCGGAGGACGTGGAAGACCGTTACGACTTTTCCACGACCCTTGCCGGTGCGCACAGGGTGTTCAGTCAGGTAAAAAAATACTGCCCGTCAATATCCGAGCGCGATGTTATCACCGAGTTCGCAGGGCTGCGTGCCGTTGCCGACACCAATGATTTCATCATCGGGCCGACCAGGGTCAAAGGCTTTATCAACGTCGCCGGCATTCAGTCGCCGGGACTTACCGCCGCCCCGGCTATCGCCGAGTACGTGCGGGAAATTTTATGGGACGAGGGGCTCACGGCCGAGGAGCGGAGCGATTGGCAACCGGCAATCGATGGCCCGGCCCGCTTTGCCCTTATGACCGACCAGCAGCGCCGCCTTTGGGTAAACAGCGACCCGAAGCGAGCCAAGATTGTCTGCAGATGTGAACTGGTGACCGAGGCGGAGGTGCTTGACGCCGTACATCACGGCGCAACCACCCTCGACGGCGTCAAGTTCAGGGTTCGCGCCGGTATGGGCCGTTGTCAGGGTGGCTTCTGCACCTCGCGCGTCATGGAGATTCTCGCCCGCGAGCAAGGTGTCCCCCTGCACCGCATCTCCAAACGCGGCAAAGGATCGGAGATGTTTTATCCCCGTCCGGAGGACGAAGGGCTTTACCACGACAACAAGGAAAAGGCACAATGACCGTTCTGCGCGCGCACTACGACGTGGTGATTGTCGGCGGTGGGCCGGCCGGTCTGGCGGCTGCCATTGGGGCTCGGGATGCAGGCTGCGGCCGGATACTGATCGTCGACCGGGAAAAGGAGATGGGGGGAATCCTCAACCAATGCATCCACTCCGGTTTTGGCCTGCACATCTTCAAGGAGGAACTGACCGGACCGGAATATGCCGATCGGTTTATCCGTCGCGTCCGCTCCGAACCGGGCATCGACATTCTCTCCGAATCCTTCATCCTGAATATCTCTCCCGATCTTCAAGTGACCTTGATGGGCAGCACCGTCGGCCTGTGCGAAATCAAGACCGGCGCAGTCGTGCTGGCCATGGGCGCCCGGGAGCGCTCCCGCGGCGCCATCCGCACCCCCGGCTATCGACCGGCGGGGGTCATGACCGCCGGCCTGGCCCAGAGGATGGTCAATATCGAGGGGCTCCTGCCGGGCAAAAGGATCGCCATCCTCGGTTCGGGAGACATCGGCCTGATCATGGCCCGCCGCCTGACTCTTGAAGGCTGTGAGGTCACCGGCGTCTACGAGATCATGCCGTACTGCAACGGCCTGACCCGTAACGTTGTCCAATGCCTCAAGGACTTTGACATCCCGCTGCATCTGTCAACGACCATGGCCTTTATTCACGGCCGCGATCGTGTCGAGAAGGTGACTGTCGCACCGGTTGCCGACGATTTTCAGCCTCTCATGAGCAAGGCCCGGGATGTACATTGCGACACGATCCTCATGTCGATAGGACTCATCCCCGAAAACGAGCTGTCGCGCCAATTACGCCTGCAGATGGATCCCATTACCGGCGGCCCAAGGGTATCGAGCACCCTGGAAACCTCTTTGCCGGGCGTCTTCGCCTGCGGCAATGTTCTGCATATCCACGACCTGGTGGACAACGTCACCGAAGAAGCCCTGCTGGCAGGGGCCTTTGCCGGGGAGTTGGCCCAGGGCCGGCGAAGACCCCAGGATAACATCGAACTCCAGGCCGGCGACAACGTCCGCTACTGCGTGCCGCATACCCTGTCACCCGACCGGGAAATTTCGGTGTACCTGCGCTGCATCCATCCCCAAAAGGATTGTGTCCTTCGCCTCGGCAATTTCTTCGAGAAGCCGTTGCGACTGGTCATACCTTCGGAAATGATCCATCTGACCATCAAACCGGATATCCTCCAGCGCTTTTACGGTACAACTTTACGCATAGACATTGTCCCGCGGGAGGATGCACAATGAAGGATCAAAGGGAACTGGTATGCATCTGCTGTCCGATGGGCTGCCAGATGCAACTTGCTATCGAGGACGGGGCAATCAGCGAGGTAGAGGGCAACAAGTGCAAGATTGGACCAAAATACGCCAGGCAGGAATTCACTGATCCACGCCGCATGCTTTCGACTACGGTGGCCTGCAGGGGTGGCCTTTGGCCGCGACTTCCGGTCAAGACTGCTGAAGCCATCCCTAAGGCCATGATGGCGGAAATCGCCCGCAGCCTGCACTTTCTCAGCGTCACGGCACCGGTTGAAATCGGTGCAATCATTGTCGAAAACGTTCGCGGCACCGGCATCAATGTGGTCGCCACCCGCTCCATGCCAAAAGCCAAAGAGCTTGATGATACGCAGATTTGCACCTGTGGACCGCGATGACAAGAAATTGATGAAACTCCGGCTGTTTTCCGTTACTCATTTGATTCTGCTTTTTGCCCTGCTGCTTGCGGCTGCGACGCTGTATCAGATACCTCCATTGGTAGCCATCGAGGGTCATCTCCTGACTCTGCGTGCCGGTCTCCTTGCGGGTGCAAAGGAGTCTCCGGTTGTCAATGTTCAGCTGACTGAAGGCCAGCATTCACGGGAGATTCTCGCCGAACTGGTCATCCGCCTTTCAAAACAGAAAGTCAGAGCTATTCTCCTCTATTTGCCGCTCTCCTCGCCTGCCCCCAAAGAGTGGGCCCAGAGATTAAGCACCCTGCGCGAAGAGTGGGGGCGATCTCCGGAGGCCGGAAACAACAGATTGTGGGGGCGTATTAATAAAGAGTTATCTGCCCTGGAGGGCGAACTCGACGCAGACGTCCGTCTCGGAAAGGCACTGCGTGAAGCCGGCAATGTAGTGCTGGTGGCACCGGTACATACCTCCGGCGAAGTGGATGGTACCTCGGCTGAGCTGCAGAAGTTGTCTGTCAAATTTGAGCTGCCGAAATGGTCCTGGCAGCAGCATCTCAAACATTTCTCCAATCCCTTCGTTTCACTGACGCCGGTTGTCCATATTACCGCGGCCCAGGTTCCATGGGAAGAACTGCGGCGTCAGGCGGCAGCGGTCGGCTTTATCGCCGCCGGCGGTGCGGGCATCCTTCCCGGGTCGCTGCTGCTGCCCGTGGGGGAACGGTATCTTCTTTCGGCCGCTCTTGCCGCCACGATGGTGGGCAGCAAGACCCCGGCCAAGTCCCTCGACCTGGGATCACCGGGGCCGGGCACCCTGGTGTTGTCGGTCGGCGAGCGCCGCTACCCGCTCGATAACCGTCTGTGTTTGTTACCGTTGCCCGCGGCGCTGCTCGCCGATACGGCGAAGGTTGCCGCTACGGATGTCCTCACCGGGAGCGGTGAGCCGGTCCCGGTGGCGGGCAAGATAGCCGTTGTCGGCCGCTTCGACCACCCCCGGGCACAGGAGTATGTCGACGCCCAGCTGATAGCGCAGATGCTTGGCAACTTTCAGCTGTCCCGACCGGGCTGGTTGCCGACCACTGAAGTGCTGGTGCTGTTTTATTTCACCTTTTTCCTTTGGCTGGCGGTACCTCGTTTGCCGGGCCGTACCGCGCTGATTCTCATGGGCTCGTTTGTCCTGGTGTGGCTGACAGTGGCGACGGTGCTGTTGCTCAATTTCGGTTGGTGGCTGCAGCTCACCCCACCGTTGCTATTGACGGGTTTCGGCTTGTTGGTGTTGCATTTCGCCCGACGCATGCGACAGCGTGGCGAGACGCTGAGCGAACTCAATTGCAGTCTCGGCAAGATGCTGCAGGAAAAAGGTCTGCTCGACAAAGCACTTGAAAGATATCAGGCCTGCCCACCGGGCGACGCAACGGCGCGTGACCTGATATACAATTTGGGTCTCGATTTCGAACGCAAACGGCAGTTCAGGCAAGCCCTTCGAGCCTACGACTATCTGGCTGAAAGCGGCCGCTACAAAGACGTCGCCACACGCCTGACACGTCTGCGCCGGAATTCCGCGGGTGTATCGCTCGGGCGTCCGGGTAAAGACGCCACGGTGGTGCTTGAAAAGGGCGCAGTTCGCCCTACTCTCGGCCGCTATGAAATCGTCAGTGAATTGGGACAGGGTGCCATGGGTACCGTGTATCTTGGCCGGGACCCGAAGATAAATCGCGAGGTGGCTATTAAGACGCTGGCGTATTCCGGGGTTGACGAGAACCAGCTATCGACCGTTAAAGAGCGTTTCTTTCGCGAGGCCGAGGCCGCCGGCCGACTCAATCATCCTGGCATCGTCACCATTTTTGATGCCGGTGAAGAGCACGATCTTGCCTACCTGGCCATGGAGTTCCTTGACGGAGAAGATCTCTCGGCACACTGCAAACCGGGTACGCTGTTGCCGGTGGCCGAGGTCCTGGGGATTATCGCCGATATCGCCGAGGCCCTTGCTTACGCCCATAGCAATGACGTCGTCCATCGCGATATTAAGCCGGCGAACATCATGCGGCTGCCCGATGGTTCGGTGAAGGTTACCGATTTCGGTATCGCCCGGGTGGTCTCTGATTCGGAGACCCAGACAGGCGTGGTCCTCGGTTCGCCGAGTTACATGTCTCCCGAACAGGTAGCAGCCAAAAAAGTGGACGGCCGATCGGATTTGTTTTCCCTTGGTTCGGTCTGTTATGAATTGTTGTGCGGCGAGAAGGCCTTCGTCGGTGACAGCATGGCCTCATTGATGTACAACATTGCCAACGTCAGATACAAACCTCTCAGTGAAAGGCGGAAAGGACTGCCGATGTGCAGTCACGATCTGGTCGACATGCTGCTCGTCAAGTCCGTATCGCGTCGCCCCGACAACGCCGCCATTGTCGCCGCAGCAGCACGTGCCTGTAGAGAGAGGGTGCGAAAGTGATGTATTTCGTTGCCGATGGTCGCAGTGATTGTGGGCGGGTACGCCGGCATAACGAAGATACTTTCCGGCTGGACAGCCAACGCGGCCTTTTCGTGGTGGCCGACGGCATGGGTGGACATGCGTGCGGAGAGGTGGCCAGTGCTCTGGCGGTTGAGACGGTATTCAAGGCTCTGCTCGGCGGCAAGGGAGGTAAAACGGAGCCCTGCAATGTCGATGCACTGCAGGCCGCGATACAGCTGGCCAACGATAGGATTTATCAGGACGCCCAGGCAAATCCTGCAAGAAAAGGGATGGGCACAACCTTGACCTGTATGTGCTGGGATCGTTGTCAGCTTCATTTCGGCCATGTGGGCGACAGCCGTGTTTACCGATTGCGCGAGCAAGAACTGATGCAGCTAACCAGAGATCACACCTGGGTGGATATGCAAGTGCGGGTCGGGATGCTTTCCCAGCATGAGGCTGAACATGCCCGAATGCGCCATGTTTTAATCAAGTCCCTCGGCACCCAGCCGGAGATAGAGCCCGACATTGTGCCCATCGACGTACAACCAAATGATCGTTTTTTGCTGTGCAGCGACGGACTGAGCGATCATGTTGAACATAACGAGCTGCGGGCCATTCTTGCCGGCAATGGGACTCTTGCGGCGATTACCGGGCGCCTGGTTGACAAGGCGAACGCAGGCGGAGGCCGCGACAACATTACCGCAGTCGTCATCGACAGCTACGACAATAAGTGGAAATATATAATGAAATCAGCAATAAACAGAATCCGGAGGTAAATATGCTGCAGATACTGCTCAAATTCAACAAAAATGTCCTGAAGGTGTTTCAAAGCGATAAAGCCGAGATCACCATTGGCCGGAACCTGAAAAATGACCTGCAGATCGACAATCTGGCGGTTTCCAACTTTCACGCCAGGATTGAACGTTCAGAGGACCACTATTTCATTGAAGATCTCCACAGTACCAACGGCACCTATATCAATGAGGAAAAAATCGACAAGTATCAGCTGCAGGATGGGGATACCGCCAGCATCGGCAAACACTCCCTGACTTTTCTGCTGGAAGAAGGGGCGCATGGCAACAGGGTGCTCAGTGAAATCGAGATGGCGGAAACCATGATGCTTGAGACCAACAACCGGCGCCAACTGGCAAAAAAGACCGAGCCCTCTTTCCCCGAATCGCCGGCACGTCTCAAGGTGCTGGAAGGCGAGTCCAGCCAGGACGAATATCAGCTGATCGCCCGGCTTACCGAGATCGGCAAGGCAGAAAGCTGCCAGGTCAAACTCGAAGGCTTGTTTGCTCCCAAGAATCTCGCCTACATTTCCCGTGACCCCATGGGGTACACCCTGATTCCCGGAGATAATGCGGGGAAATTGCGGCTCAACGGGGTACGTATCGACAAGGGGACGGCCCTGAAACACAATGACGTGATCAATACCGGGAAAGTAAAGTTCACGTTTTTGCAGAATTAGCCATATGCCGCGCCGCCGGGTCTATGAACTTGCAATCCTATAGAAAAATGCCTCCCGAGACCTCGATCCGTTGGCCGTTGATCCAACCGTTCCCGGCAGAAAGCAGCAATGCAATCATCGCACCGATATCATCCGGCAAACCGACGCGACCAAGTGCCGTTTGTGAAGCGATCATTGTGTTCAGCTGCGCATTATCGCGAACGGTACCACCGCCGAAATCGGTTTCAATCGCGCCGGGAGCAACGGTATTGACGGCAATCTTTCTTGGGCTGAGTTCCTTGGCCAGATGTCTGGTCAACACCTCGACTGCCCCCTTCATCGCCGCATAGGCAGAATGCCCCGGCAGAGAAAAACGGGTCAGCCCGCTCGACACATTGACAATGCGCCCGCCGTCGTTGATCAATGGCAGCAATACTTGGGTAAGGAAAAACACCCCTTTTAAGTGGAGGTTCATCATCTGATCGAACTGGATCTCGGTGGTCTCGGCGAAAGGAACGTTAACCCCAGCTCCAGCATTGTTGACAAGAAAATCGAAGGAATTCACCATCCAATGATGGTTGAGTGCCGCCTTGACTTCTTCGGAAAAATTCTTGAAATGGGCAACGCCTGCAACATCCAATTGCAGACACACCGCCTTGCGACCCAATTTTTCCACTTCCTCCACCACGCGGAGCGCATCCTCTCCTCTGCTCAAATAGGTGAAGATGCAATCCACTCCTTGAGCCGCCAGATTAAGTACTGTGCTTTTTCCCAAACCTCGGCTTCCGCCTGTTACTAGGGCAATTTTAGTGTTCATTGCTGTTTCTTCCCTCCCCTTTTTGCAGGATTGTTTTCATCTTTTCTTTTGGTAATTTAAAGTAGTATAGCAGGTCATCACCTGAGTCAATGAACGGGCAGAAATCCCAACATTGCCCCACCCAGCGGAGTCCGGCATCACCTGAATCACAGGCAGGGGACCAAAGACTATGGACAGCAGGCGCACCGGTTTGATTGCAACGTAGAGCTGGAGGACAAGGTTCCTAACTTCGTAATCGCGGGGCAATTTGGTTTCTCGGGGTATCACCACTTCACCTTCCAAGTAAATGTTGCGTCTTGGCACACGAAGGAGTGTCATATGGCTCATTTTCCTTGCAATATCGCCAGTCCCCCGGTTAGGGTATAGTAAATTGAGTCAGAGTCAATCTAGATTTTGATACATGAGATTTCGGAGATGGGGACAGCATACTCTTTGCGTCAGAAATATTCGGTGGACAGCAAGGTTACTCTTGCTTTTCGTAATCGAACGATTACAATTGCATTATGTGTATCATCAAGCTCACTCGCGCATTTGAAGTCTGGATGGCCGGAATAAAGGACAAAGCCACCCGCATCCGCCTGGCGAGAAGACTCGACAAAGCCCACCGCGGCAATCTTGACGATATCAAGTCGCTTGGCGGCAGGCTATTCGAGATGCGCGAGCATTTCGGTCCGGGGTGGAGGATGTATTACCTGCAACAGGAGTCAACGCTAATCGTGATGCTCGGCGGCGGCGACAAATCCAGCCAAGTTGCCGATATCGGCAAGGCGGCAGCAATCGCGGCAACCATCGAGGAATAAGCCATGAACACCAAGAAACTTCATATCTCGACCATGCCGGATTTCGACATGGCAAGCCATTTGACCAACGAAGAAGACATCGCCGCCTACCTGACTCTGGTGATTGAGGATGGCGACGCCGCTGAGCTGGCCCATGCCTTGGGGGTGGCCGCCCGCGCCCGCGGTATGAGCGAGGTCGCCAAGGCTGCGGGGATCACCAGAGAGGCGCTCTATAAAGCGCTCCGTCCCAACGCCAGCCCCCGGTTCGATACTATTAGCAAGGTGTGCAAGGCTCTTGGCGTTCGTCTTGAGGCTAAACCGGTGCATGGGTAGTTTTATTGGGCTCTATGGTTTTTCACAATCAGCAAGATTCCCTCCCTATCCCCCCACCACATCATTTCAAAATCATCAAACAGTTTTTTATTCTTAGAGGTTGGTCATGCAAAATGAGCTCACTCCGGAAAGACGAGAATTTCTTGCAAAGGATTACCACAGAGGCTTTATAAAATTCTGCGGCTTCCAGCCATCAAAAATAGAAACGGGACTTTTTGAATCCACTCTAAAAGTCAACGAAAACCACAAAACCCAGGATAATTTTATCCACGCCGGAGTGATTGCCACCATGTCCGATCATACGGCCGGATATGCCGCCTACACCCTTGTTGCCGATGATGTCAGGATATTGACCATCGAATTTAAGATTAATTTCTTGAAACCGGCCTATGGCAATGTATTAAAATGCAAATCTGAGATCATAAGTCAAGGAAAGCAGATCATAGTAGCCCAATCGACGGTCTTTGACATCAGGGATACCGATGAAAAAATGGTCTCTAAAAGCACCATCACCTTGATGGTCCTCCCTACCGAAAAGCTTGCGGCAAAAAGCCGCTAAGGGGAAAGAAACGCAGGCAATTTACCCACGTTGAGGTTTGAGCATGGTCAAAATTATCGCGATTTATGGCAGCCCGAGACATGATGGCAATACGGCTGCACTTCTGAAGCAGGCAGTGGCCGGGGCACAGCTCGAAGGGGCGCATGTGGAAGAGGTATTTCTTCGAGATTATAAAATTTCACCCTGTCTTGAAATTTATGGCTGCCTCAAAGGCGGTGAATGCGCCATTCAGGATGATTTCCAAGGCATTCTCGCCAAGATCGATGCCTGTGACGGCATCATGCTTGCCTCGCCGATCTTTTTTTATACGGTCAGTGCCCATACGAAAATTTTCATGGACCGCTGCCAATCGCGTTGGGTCAGGAAATACTGGATTGAAAATCAAGCGGCCGGAAAGGCCTCGGAAACACGGAAAGGTTTATTTATTTCTGTTGGCGCCACAAAAGGCAAGAAACTCTTTGATGGCGCCCTACTCACCGTCAAATATTTCTTTGATGTCCTGAATACCGGGCTCTGGAAAACCGTTCTCTGCAGAGATGTGGATCGGAAGGGTGAGATTGAAAAACGGCAGACCTACCTCAATGAAGCATTTGAGGCCGGAAGGGCCTTGGCAAGGGTACTGCAGGAGCGGTGAGAGTGCCATTTTTGCATTGTCCCTCCGCTTGAAAGCCGTTATCATCAAGGCGTTATTGCGGAATCGAAAAACGGGAATGGAGGCATCAGCCGTATGCCAGAGAGTTTAACAATCGAAACAACCACAGAGGTGACCGAACAAATCATGTACAGACCACAGACCCACTCAACCCCCATCGGCTACCTCCTCTGGATCTTCGGCTTCCTCGGCGCCCATCGCTTCTATTTTGGCAAGCCGATCTCCGGAACCCTCTACTTTTTCACCCTGGGTTTGTTTTTCATCGGCTGGATCGTTGATCTCTTCCTCATCCCCGGCATGAACCGCGACGCCGACATCCGCTTCAACGAAGGCGAGATCGATTATAATATTACCTGGCTGCTCCTCACCTTCCTCGGCCTTTTCGGCATCCACCGCATGTATATGGGCAAATGGCTGACCGGCTTGGTCTACCTCTGCACCGGCGGCCTGTTTCTGCTGGGATATATCTATGATTTCTGGACCTTAAACGATCAGATCAGCCTGATCAACGGCGGTGAGCGCAGGTCTTGACGCCAGCAGCGACGCGGCAAGACAGGGAGACTTCAGAGGATATTTTGATCTTCAATAATCCACACACCAGCCTGAAAGCTTAAGCATGCGCATCAGCAATCTCTTCATCGATGCAGAGCCGCCTCAGGCAGGCGAACGCTTCGACACACTTCTCAGCCATAAGAATCTTGTTGTTGAAAGGATCGTCAGTTCGGCTTCGGTCACTCCCCAAGAATACGTGCAAACTCAAGACGAATGGGTCCTTTTGTTTCGAGGCGAGGCCATTCTGCAAGTGGCCGGCGAAGCAATTGCACTCAAAGCAGGCGACCATCTCTTTCTGCCGGCAGGCGTAGCGCATACGGTGACGCACACTTCGGAGGGCGCAATGTGGTTGGCTGTGCACCTCAAACCTATTGATGATCTTCCACCTTGATACGGCTGGAGACACATCCATGACACGAACCGGATCGGCCACGGGCCGCATCCGAGAGGGAAAGAACACCGACAATAGTATCAGTATTGCCTTCATGGACGAACAATCTATGGATATCCGTTAAGATCATTTTCTTTACTGCCTCTTCCAGCAAGGAATCGATGTCGCAGGTATGCACCGGAGTACACATAACCTGCTCGGCAATTTCGGCGGGACTTATGCCCCGTTTATAGGCGAGGGCCAGATCGGTTTTCGAGATCACTCCACGGGGCAGACCTTCTCCATCGGTAATCAGCATGGCTCCGAACCTATAGGCTGAAAGGCTTTCCATGAGTGTATTTAAGGTTTCATGCATGGGAAGGCTTTTCACACCGCTGGCCATGAGTTCTCGCACCTTGAAGCGGTGGACGGCATCGGTTTCGCCCAGATGTTTTTTTCGGTTCAGGTGGCTGTATTCACACCGGCGACAATATTGGTAGAGGAATCCGACAATATCAGGGTATGCCAAAGCCCCCACGAGCTCTCCTGATTCGTCGTCGGTAACATAGAGGCGGTATACCTTGTTGGCGCGCATCTGCTCAAGGGCGGTTTCCAAAGAATCCCCAGCCTTGCAAAAAAGTGGCGGTGATACCATGATAAATTCAAGAGGAGAATCGATCGGCAAACCGGCATAATAGGCCCCCATGATATCGGTTTTCGACACCACCCCGTCGGGCTGCTGCATGGAGTCAACGACGAGAAGGGCATTAACCTTGTGTTTGATGATGACATTGATTCCATGACCGATGGTTTTGCTGTGTTCAAGGGAAATGATCTGCCGGCGCATGGCTCGGCTGACGCTCAGATTGCGAAGGGTATTGGTGGACTGTACCATATCTTCTCCAGCTTGCGCTTCCATCCAGCAAAAAGAGTACCCATGAAAACCATTGCCCGGCAGGCCTTGCATGGATCCGAGCATGCCTTGTTCAGTCGCCGATTCGCTCCAACAAGTGATTAAACAGGTCGGAAATATAGATAATACCCATGATGCGTTGCTCCTCCACCACCGGCAGCCTGCGGACGTGCTTTTTTATCATGATATCAAGGACCATCAGCAGGTCGACCTGAGGTCCAACGGTGATAACCTCGGGGGTCATAATATCGCCAACCAGGATCGATTTGAGCCGACTGCCGACGGCATCTATCAATCCGCTGACCTCAAGGTCCTCCATGGCGCCCCAGACCTGGATGTGTTTTGGTCGTACATACAGGAGAATATCGTACATCGACAGCATTCCGACCAAATGGCGATTCTTATCGGTGACGATTATGCCAAATAACCGACGACCGTGTTGCCGGGAAGACTCACGAAAAATGCGAATGGCATCAATGAGCGGTGTTTCGGGAAGAAGAGTCGGAAACTCTGTGGTCATGATACTGGCAGCAGTGGTTTTCATTGCCTCTCTCCCCAACCCAAAATATGAAAATTTTCAACTTTTCCACAACAGAACAATGTCATCCAGCAACCAATCTTTGGTGTAAAGTATTCAATTCGCTACATCGATGCAACATTTTTAAACACTCAGCATGGAGTGCAGATGGAAACCAAGGCAAAAATCATCCTGGTGATATACCATTCCCAGAATGGCACGATGGAACACATGGCAAAGAGGTTTGCAAACGGGGCGGCAAAGGAGACGACCGACCTCACTCCTAAAGGAGGGCTGTTCCAAGGAAGTCCAACCAATGTGCTGGAAAATCCGGGAATTGAATTATTATAGAAAAACATCGGCTTCCACCCGCCGCTGGCGGCGGGTGGAAGCTGCTTCAGCTCCTCGATACCCGATGGGGAAACAGGCGCTTGATTACCAGAAGTTTCAGAATTCGAAAGAAGGTGGTTTTATTCCGATATTTTTTACTCATCAGGCGACTGACGTTTCGGTAATTCAAGGGAATTTCAACCACCCGCATGCGTCTGTTCAAGGCCTCGACGATCATTTCCACTGAGAATTCCGGTCCAATGGAATTAAGGGAATCGCGCATTTCCAGGTACGAGGTGCGCCAAATGGCCCTGAAGGTGCATCCTACGTCGGTAAATCGTCCTTCAAAATGCCACCACAACACCTCCAGCACCTTGGCCAGAAGGACATTGGCCAAGCGCACTACCTCGCGAAGGTCGGTACCCTGTTCCATAAGCTGTCTGGTGGTTCTGGTTCCCACCACCATGTCCGCCTCCTTGATATAGGCCAGCACCTTTCCAATGTCGCGACTGGGGAAGGCATAATCCGCCTCGGTGATAATGATGAGATCGGTGGTAACCCGGTCCAGGGCATATTTCAACTTCTCACCATAGAGGGTCACCTGCGGCGGGCAGACGATAACCCGGACGCCGAACCGAGTCGCCTCCTCACTGATGCTATTGTCGGCCGGCACCACTAAGACAATCTCCTCAATCCCCGGTTCTTTGAGGTAGCGCCGAAGGGTAAAGCCTAGGCGCTTTTCATGCCCCTCCGAATAAATCAGCAGGGTGATTGACCGCCGGTTAAAAAGAATGATCCGTTCGTTAAATTTGGCGCGAAATAGCGAGTCACGATCATTGATGTTGACATAGCTCGCCTTTACCTGAAACGCCTTTATCTCTTTGCCATCCCGGCATTGCTGATCGAGGAAGGAAACAAACTCCACATACTCTTTCGGGGCTTTTGCAAAGGCTTGCTCCAGGGCGGGAAATATTTCTGGAGAACAGAGAAAGGTCCCCAGACCAAGAAGATCATCTTCCACCGACACCGGTTTTTCGATGAGCCGGGTAATGAGTGATCCTTTCAGGGTTACCGAATAGTTTTTTTTGATAAGTGCAGCATCGTCAACTTCCATGATGCCGCAGGTCGCAAAAGCGCCCCAAAGGGTCGGGTCGCGCAGACCACGGTGATTTGAGTCGACGTAGCATTCATCGGAGAGGATAATGCAGAAATTGGTGGTTATCAGCTGTTTACCCAAAAGAATGGACCAGGCCAACCCCTTGTGCAGAGCAGTGTTGCGGACATAGGAGATCTCCACCCCAAAATTTCGTCCGTCACCGAAATACTCTTCAATGATCTCCCCGTGGTAGCCGATGATTATGCCGATCTTCCTGATGCCGAGCTGGTCGCGCATCAACTGGACCAGCCGTTGCAAATTTGGTATCCCATTAATCGGCAACATGCTTTTCGGCATGCGGGCAGAATAGGGTCGCACCCTGGTCCCCATGCCGGCCGCAGGAATCAAGCCCTGAAGCTCTTTAGTGTCGACCTCGCTCATGTCATCTTTTTAAGTGTGAAAAAATAGAAGAGAAGGAAATAACAATATTTCACGGTTTCCTGAAGATGGGACATCTTAGAGGTCCCGGTCCATCTGGGTTGAAAGGTGACGTGCAGTTCCTCGATTCGAACTCCGGCTCTCGACAAGCGGGCGGCAAATTCCAGCACATGCTCAAACCCATCCAGTTCCAGGGGCAACTCGGCCACCGCCGAACGTCGAAAGGCCTTGGCTCCGGTGTACAAATCGGTCAAATGCTGATTAAACAATACATTGAACAGACCGGTGATGGTTTTGTTGCCAAGCACTTTCAACCGAGGCATTTTCGTCTGTTGTTTTTCCAGAAACCGTGAAGCATAAATCACCTCGCAGCGCTCGAGCCTGCGCACCATCTCGGGAATCGCTTCCGGCGGATATTCGCAATCGGCGTCGATGATGACAACCCGATCCGAGGTGGCGCTGCGGATACCATCGCGGAGAGAAGCGCCATAACCTTCATTACGGCTATGTTCGATGACGGAGACATCGGGGAACGATTTGATGATGCTTAAACTTGAGTCCGTCGACGCGTTGTCGATAAAAATCGCATGGATGGGCACCGGCAGGGTGGAAAGACGCCGGTAAAACTCTTCAAGGACAGCCTCTTCGTTGTAGACGGGAACAATGACATCAATGGGTCGATCTGACATGGTATGGGGTCACTCTTGAGAAGAATAGCGATGACTTATAAGTTTCATGCCTTCTCCGCTAGACTCGAAACCACGTGTTGTTCTAAACGACAAGCGCTTAGAACTACTGAAAAAAGCCACACTCCGTAGAAGTAGGCTGTGCCGGCAAAAACGAAAAGATATCTACTGACGAAAAAAATGTGTATATCGGAATGTTCCCTAAGAACCATGTATCTTCCAACGACAACAGCCAACATCAAAACTGCCCCGCAAAATCCAATACCTATTTGTTCACATTCCTTTCTCTTTCCTTTCTTATAAAAATAGGCAAGAATTATCGTTGTAATTACCGCAAAAAAAACAAAAATGTATTTGCTGGCATTAACCCAATAGTACAGGGAAGTGACACTATATCCCGCGACTCCGTACCAATGAAATTGTCCATGGACTATATCAAACAAACCAATTTTTCGACCCGTCTCGGTGACTGAACCTGCTCTAGCCCCAGCTCTCTCCACCAGCTCGTACATGGTGTTCAACGAGCCGTCAAAAACGGCCACCAGAAGATTTTTAAAAAGGGTCGAGCCGACAAAGCCAACGACATAAAAAGCGCAGCTCTCAAATGCGTTCCTCAATGAGCGACGACTTGGACCCTCGGGAGCTAAGAAAATCTCAATGAAAAAAATCAAGGATACCGCGTAGATTTCTGCGCCGTCCATCTGAAAAAAGAACGAGTGCAAGGTGCCGCCCGCGGTGACGAGAAAAATTTCCAAGGCCCGATGCTTTGTTCCAAAGACCATCCGGTATCCCAACCAGATCACCCCCCACAGGACCATGGCCATAAAAGGCATGGAATACACAACCCCACCGAAGAACAAGATGCTGGAACAGTAGTATCCTGAAAGGACGAAAGGGATATAGGCAAGGCCGACCTGGCGATTTGTGGCGACCACCAGCATGGCAAAAAGAGCGAGGGAGCAAAAGGTGGTGAGCTGGATAAGCCACGTAATTTGCGAATAGTGCAGATAAGGAAGGGCAGAGAGCAGTACCGCCTTGACCCCATGCCACAATCGCGGTTTATAGGCAACCTGCCATACAGAGCGATCATCGAGTTGCTCCGCAGGCCCCCTCACCAAATTTTCCGCTGCGGCGCAATTGAAATCGTCACTCGCTCCTGTGGAATAATAACCGGGATTCAAAGCATTGATTCTTCCAGCTCCTTTCTCGTGATACATGATCATTTTGACATAGAAACATTCTGCCCCTTGATCAAGACCCGACAAATTATCCCTGGAGGTAAAACTTCTAAAGTGGGGATAGCCATAGCTCAACAACACGCCATCATCAAACGCCGATCTAATTGCCTGACTTATAACCTTCCGGTCGCTCTTGTCCGCCTTATGTATCCATTCGGCATACATCACGGTAGTAACAATGAGGGCAAGAACGGCAGATAGGATTTTGGAGACCATTGACATACCCCAGTAGGTGGTAAAGTACAAAGCAGATGGTCCTTTTGATAAAGACCCTGAAATTTAACCCCTGCCAAACTAACCCATTATCCTCAATTTGACAAAGCAAAATTGGGCTAACTGAGAAAGTTGAAACAACGCTAAAAGTGCATTTCCAACTCAAGCCCGAACAGGTGCCCTCCACGACGCGGCATGGGAGTATCAGCCCCTTTAAAAACTCTTTTTCCCTCGTGTCCTTCAGTAGTTGTACTGAACATTGGTGGTTCTTGCGATAACCTGAGATCCCTTAAGGCCAGTTCCCTTGCAGGGGTTGTTATCTCATATTTACCTCCAGAGGAATTGCGCCAATACCGAGAAAAGTACATGGAGCTTCGCTAGCAGTAAAACTTGCGGAGATAATGCGATCTGACGGTGTCTCCTTGGGTAACGTTCAAAAAAACTAAGTTTCAGTCAGAACGCCAGGAAGGCACCGATATAGCAATAACTCACCATGCCACCTCATCGTTTGTAAGACAAACCTTAATAAGGTGGGTCTGGATCTCGGAGTTGGTGAGGATGTCATTCTCCCTGCCGCGGGTCAAAATACATAGGCGATGACGAAGATGCCAACCATAGCAAAAGCCAGCATCAGTTTCACCCCTACTCCGAGGATAAAACCGAGCCAGGTGGCGATTCCCACAATTCCAGCCTGCTCCATGTTTCTGCGGGCGATGAACTCGCCGATCACCGCACCGATGAAAGGGCCAAAAAAGACGCCGACAAACCCGAAGGAAATACCGACAATCGCCCCGAGAAAGGCACCGATTACCGCCTCGCGGCTCGCCCCGACACGTTTTGCCCCAAGGCTGCCGGAGACGAAATCGGCGACGAAGGCGACAAGCATCAGTATGCCAAGGAAGATCATCGTTCCTATACTGACATATTGGAAACCATCCGCCCAGGCAGCAAGCAGCAGGCCAATATAGATCAATGGCGTTCCGGGCACCGCAGGAAGAAGAATACCAACAACGCCGATGCCGACCAAACTTACACTCGCCAACCAAAGCAAAGGCGTCATGTGTATCTACCCCCTTAAGATGTTATTTGAAAAACGAAAGTGCCCATTCGAGGAGCAGCAGGATCAGGTTGAGAGTGCCGATCACCAGCTTCTCGGCATAGGCAAGCAGTTTGGCAAAAAAGGACTGCTCCTCGGCATCATCACCAAGGTCATTGTTCAAGAGCCGTTTGGCCCGGGCCTCGGGGTCGGGATGACTTGACAGAAAACTGTGCTGCCTGGCCAGGTCGGACAACTTCATAAGCGCCGACACCGCGGCCGCATTATCCAACCCCTCAGCCCGTAAAAAGACGGCGGCGTAGCGATCCGCCTGGCGCTCTTCATGTTGGGAAAACTGGGCATTGGTCAGTTGCTCGACCAACGAACCAACGAGAGAGTTGGCAATCTGCCCAATTTCATTTTCCTGGGCGGCAAGGCCCTTTTTCACGGCACTGGCGGCATAGGCAAGCACCACTTTTTTTCGAGAGTGATCTTGCACCACATGGCCCATTTCATGACCAATGACGAAAAGCAACTCCCTATCGTTCATAAGATCCATCAACCCGCTGAACACCCGTATGCTGCCGTCAGCCATGGCAAAGGCATTGATTTCTCTAGTAAGATACACCTTGAAGTTGAAGGTCCGGCCATCTCGCTCCCCAAGCTTTGCCACGATGCTCTGCAGCCGTGTTGCATAGGAATTGCCGGCGGCCGCAACCTGATGCTTGGCATCCGCCTCCCGAAGAGTCAACCTGGCAAGTTTTTGCACCTCTTTATCAGTCAGGGTCATGGCCGAAACCGCATCCGAAGCGGCATCGGTCATCACCAGGAGGTTGGTTTGCTCACAGGCGCTGAACAAGAGCAGGGATAGGGCAAGAAGCAAGGAGCGTATCATGGTTATTCGTCGGTGCGCAAAATGTTGGTTGGAAAGAGTACGTTCATCGGTCCGGCTTACCAGCAGCAAGAATCGTGTTTTAAGACCGACGGTGCCGGGCAACTCAATAAACCTGCGCTTAAAATTAAGAGAGTTTTGCCGCTTGTCAATGCGGCGGGAACATTCTTGCCGCACTGGCATAATCACCGATCATTGTTACTCTCTACAGCAGTACAGCCGCACTACACCGGGCGTTGTGACCCCTGGCGGACCGGCGGATTTACCAAAAGTGCGCGGGCGGAACCGGAGCACCTCCGGCAGGCGTACCGCACACCCCCACAGATGGAGAGTTATTTATGCACATCTCCTGCTATTTATTGGTTGTAGCATTTTTATCTTTTTCCAGGCCGGCGGAAGCCGCAGCCCTTTTCACGGGGAGCAGCGAGGGGATGGAGTACCAGGTGAATCTGCTGGTGGATAAAATTGATATCCCGTGGGGAATGGCTTTCATCGGTCCAGCGGAACTCCTGATTACCGAGAAGAACGGTCGCTTCAATCTCCTTGACACGAAAACCGGCACCCTGAAAAACCTGCAGTCCGGGCTGCAGGTGCAAAACGAGGGCCAGGGCGGTCTGCTCGATGTCGCCGTTCCGCCAGGATTTCAGCGCGGCGACTGGATTTATTTCACTTACAGCAAGCCGCAGGGCAGGCAGGCAGCGACCACCCTGGCCCGGGGGCGCCTTTACGGCGGGAATTTGGTTGACCGGCAGGACCTGCTTGTCACCCGCTCCGTTTCCGATACTGACTATCATTTCGGCAGTCGCATTGCCTTTGACGGCGACGGCCATGTTTATTTTTCGGTTGGCGACCGGGGCGAGCGGGAAAATGGCCAGGACCTTACCAGCCATGCCGGATCAATTCTTCGGCTGCGCCTGGATGGATCGGTGCCTGGTGACAATCCTTTTGTCAAAGGTGGCGGCCTTGGGGAAATCTGGAGTTATGGCCATCGCAATCCACAGGGCCTTGCCTACGACTACCGCCGGAATCGCTTGTGGAGCAACGAACACGGCCCAAGGGGTGGCGATGAGATCAATCGCATCAAGCGCGGCGGAAATTACGGCTGGCCGACCGTTTCGCACGGCATGGAATACTGGGGGCCGGTCGCCGTGGGCGAGGCCACCCACAAGGAGGGCATGGTGGATCCGCTCAAGGTGTATATCCCGTCCATTGCCCCCGGCAGCCTGTTACTGTATGAAGGTGCGGCATTCACCAAATGGCGGGGCAACCTGTTTTCCGGGGCGCTGAAAATGCGCCACCTTAACCGGGTGGTTCTTGACGAAGCTGGGATTCCCCGGCAGGAAGAACGCCTTCTCTTGGAGCTGAACGAGCGCATCCGGGCTCTGGCCGAGAGTCCCGAGGGTTGGCTGTATTTTTCCACCGACAGCGGCAGAATCTACGTTCTCCAGCCCCTGGCGGCATCCGGGGACTGATGCTACCTCTCTATTCCGAGGGCACCTGCACCCACATTCCGCCATCACTGGAACGAATGACCGCATCGATAAAAAGCGCTCCGGCCAGACCGTCGGCCGAGGTGGGAAAGTGCAGGGCCAGAAGATCGGGTTCGACCCCGGAAATCCTGGCGGCAATGGCCTCGGCGGCGTCTTTGTAGAGGTTGGCAAAACCTTCCGGAAAGCCCTCGGGATGGCCGGCCACCAGTCGACTGGAGCGGGCGGCAAGCGGCAGGGTGCCGGGTCCGGCGGCAACCCTCGTCTCAATCGGCATGCCGGTCTGGAGCAGGTGCCGGAAGGTGAGGAATTGCGGCGTTTCCTGGTGCCATTCGATGGTCCCCTCCGTGCCGCTCACCCGGATCTGCAGGCCGTTGCCCATGCCGGCCGCAGCCTGGGTGACCCAGAAGCTGCCCCGGGCGCCGTTGTCAAGACGCAGCAGCGCCCCGGCATAATCGTCGACCTGTCGACCGGGAACGATGGCCCCCCGTTCGGCACACAGCCCCGTCACCTCAAGGCCGGTGATAAAGCGCAGGAGGTTATGCGCATGGCTGCCGATATCGCCCAGTATCAAGGAAGGACCACTTTTTGCCGGAATGTTTTTCCATGACCGCGGGCCGGTGACCGGATCCGGCCGGCTGCCGTCGGCGCGGTTACCCTGGACGTATTCCACCTGCACCAGACGGATCGCCCCCAACTCCCCCGCCGCAACCATCGCCCGGGCCTGGCGGACCATGGGATAGCCGGTATAATTGTGGGTGAGACAAAAAATGGTCCCTGTTGCGACGACCTTGGCGTGCAGCTTTCGTGCCTCCTCAAGACCATTGGTCATCGGCTTGTCGCAGATCAGATGAAAACCCCGGTCAAGGGCCGCCATGGCGTAGGGGAAGTGGCCGTCGTTGGGGGTCATGATCGCCACCACATCCGCACCGTCCGACCGTCCCTTCTCCGCTTCGAGCATCGCTGTAACCGAGACATAGCCGCGTCCCTCCGGCAGACCTATCTCCCGGGCACGGGCGAGAGCCCTTTCGGGGTCGGAGGACAAGACCCCGGCCACCAGCTCATAGCAGTCATCAAGACGCGCGGCCATGCGGTGCATGGGGCCGATGAACGAGCCCGGCCCACCACCGATCACTGCCAGACGCAGCCTTCTGCCGAGAAGCGAAAATACCGAATTGCTGTGCATACCGTCCTCCCCTTGGATTTTATCTGGCCAGCCAGCCGCCATCGACGGCGAGGGTATAGCCATGTATATAATTTGCCGCATCGGAGGCAAGAAAGACCACCGCCCCGGCCAGATCGCTCGGCTTTCCCCAGCGGGCGGCGGGGATACGCTTCATGATATCGACGCTGCGCAGCGGATCCTGCTGCAGGGCGCGGGTATTTTCCGTGGCCATATAGCCGGGGGCAATGGCGTTGACATTGATGTTCTGGGCCGCCCATTCACAGGCCAGTTCGCGGGTGAGGCCCATGACTCCGCTTTTGCTGGCGGTGTACGACGGCACCAGGATGCCGCCCTGAAAGGACAGCATCGAGGCGATATTGATGATCTTGCCGCCGCTCTTCTGGGCGACAAAGCGCTTAGCGACCGCCTGGGCAAGGAAGAACAGGGAGCGCAGGTTGAGATTCACCACCTCGTCCCAATTTTCACGGGTAAACTCCAGGGCCGGCTGACGGCGGATGATCCCGGCGTTGTTGACGAGGATATCGACCCGGCCAAAGGCCTCCACCGTCTGCTCAACCAACGGCTCTATCTGATCAAGATCGGTCAGATTGGCCTTGATGGGGAGAAACCTTCGGCCCATCGTGGTTATCTCCGCGGCGCAGTCCGGCTCGCTGTTGTTATAGACCCCGGCGATATCCGCCCCGGCTTCAGCCAGCCCTAAGGCCATACCTCGGCCAAGGCCGGTGCCGCAGCCGGTGACGATGGCAACTTTGCCGCGGAGATTGAATGCATCGAGTATCATATTTTCACCCTTATTCCGGCATGGCGCCGGAATCGCATGGTTAACGGAAATAACCTTCGCTATTAGCGCAAACGGGCCATGGGCACATGGTCCATGTCACCGAAATTCTGATTCTCGCCGGCCATGCCCCAGATGAAGGTATAATTGGCCGTCCCGGCCCCGGAATGGATGGACCAGGAAGGCGACAGCACCACCTCGCCTTCGCGCACCACCAGATGCCTGGTCTCTTCCGGTTCGCCCATGAGATGAAAAACCACCGCATCCGCCGGCATGTCGAAATACAGATAGGCCTCCATCCGCCGCTGATGGGTATGGGTCGGCATGGTGTTCCACACCGAACCGGTGTCAAGCGTGGTCATCCCCATCACCAGCTGACAGCTCTTTACCCCGCCCGGATGGATGTATTTACGGATGGTGCGCTTGTTGCTCGTGGCGCTGTCACCCATGACCACCGGCTCGGCATCGGCCAGGGCGATCTTCACCGTCGGCAGCTGGGCGTGCGCCGGAGCGCTGTTCAGATAAAATTTAGCCGGTCGTGCCGGATCGAAACTTTCAAACCGCAAATCCCTTGTGCCCGAACCGACATACAACCCCTCGCCACGGGCCAGATCAAAACTTGTGCCGTCGGCTACGACCCGGCCGGATTCACCGATATTGATGACACCCAGTTCCCGCCGTTCAAGGAGGAATTCAGCGCCGATGATCTTCGGGTCGACGGCAAGGGACACCGACCCCACCGGGCAGACTCCGCCGACGATCAGCCGATCATAGAAACAGTAAACCAGTTTCGACTGACTCGGGACAAAGAGCCCTTGCACGAGAAAGTGGTGGCGCATCTCTTCGGTATCAAACATCTGCATATGTTCCGGGTGCACCGGATGTCGTACTTCCATGGTGATCCTCCTTGTTTCGGGGCCGGCAGGCCTTTATTTTTTCAGAAAATCCTCGCGCAGGGGCGTAAAAGTATCCACCAGACGCACATGTTCACTGAGCAACTGAATGGTATGGGGAATATCCGGCGGAACCGTAAAGATATCTCCCTTGCCGAGGCGGGTCGACTCATCGCCGATGTGGACGATCAATTCCCCCTCGGCCACATAGGTAACCTGCTCGTGGGGATGGGAGTGCGGTGGATCGCGAGTCTCGCTCGGTCCGTCTTCGAAATCGATAACCACCACCATCAGGTTGTCGGTATGGCCGAGATAGCGACTGCGCCCGGTACCGATGATTTCTTTGCTCAGTTCAACTTCCTTTATAAAAGCCATGCTACTCTCCTTGTTTGACGCATACTTTATCTTTTATAATCCCCAAAGGGGGATAAGGAGCCGTAAGGAAATGGGCAGAAAAAACCCATTCCCTAACGGCTCCTAAATAATCGGTACGGCCCTATTAGCCGGGCTCTGGTAAACCTCCTGCAGAACCAGGGCACCAGCGCCTCTGGCGTAGAGATTTGGCTGCCACTCCTGGATATGAAGCCTGACCTCGGCGCCGCGCGCAAAGGAAATTCCCGGTGGCAGGGTCTCGCGCATCGGACCGAAAAGCAGTTCTCCTGCCAGGACACCCTTGCCGCTGATGATGATTTTTTCCGGGTCGAAGAGTTTACAGATATTTCCAATGCCGATGCCGAGGGTGCGACCGGCACGGCGGTAGATTTCCCGTAAAGCGGCATTGCCGCCCTTGGCCTCGGCAAGAACCTCTTCGATGCTGGGTTCCATTTCTTCCGTATGCCAGTCACCACGGCGTATCGCTTCTTTCGCTTCCCGCAGAATGGCGTTGTTGCCGCAGATTGCCTCAAGGCAGCCGGTTTGGCCGCAGCGGCAGAGCGGGCCTTTGACATCGATCACCGTATGGCCGAATTCCCCGGCGATGCCGCGACAGCCACGATAGAGCTTGCCGTCCAGTACCAACCCGGCGCCTATGCCATGCTCGGTGGTGATGAGGAGGAAGTTGTCGGTACCGCGACCAATGCCGAACCACTGCTCGTAGATCGCCAGGGTATTGGCGCTGTTCTCGACATAGACCGCCACGCCCATCCGCTCGCGCAACCGATCGGCGAGGCCGATATTGGTCCATTTATAATTCGGCACATAGTGGATGAAGCCGGTTCGCGAGTCGATAAGTCCGGGGATGGCGACCCCTATTCCGGAGATTTGCTTTTTGCTGAAATCGGCCTGCCAAAGGCAGGTGTACACCGACTCGATGAGCACCTCGACCATCCGCTCCGCAAGGTAATCGTCTTGTTCCAGCTTTATCACGTGGGTCTTGAGGATACCGGCCTGCAGGTCCATGAGCACCACACAGATCTGATCCACCGACAGATGCACGCCCACGGTATAGGCCCCTTGCGGATTGAGGGCAAGCGGTACCGGTCGCCGGCCGCCTTCCGAGCGGCCGCTTTCTTGCTCCAAGAGCATACCCTCGCCGAGGAGTTCGGCGGTTATGCCGGTGACCGTCGCCTGGCTGAGCCCGGTGCGGCGAGCAAGATCGACCCGCGAGATCGTTCCCGCATCGCGGATGGCATGGAGAATGGCAAACCGGTTGATCGCCCGCATAAGATCCCGGTTCGCTACCGCCATGTTTCACCCCGCTCATGCCTGCCGGCCATATCGGCGACCCGGCAGGCCAATGGATGAGAGGAATTTAATTGCATGAACGAATTAATGTTAAAAAATTTCCCATCTGTCAACACAGAACCGGTGGAAGTACCGGGCGACTGAGGATGTGAATCCATTTTAATATGACAACAACGACGTTATACATTATGGAGAAAAATTACAACAACATATTTTATTGAGTGAACAAAGTCCTTGACAAGACCTTCTCCCTCCGCTAAGAATTCGCCAATACACAACACAAAACCCGTTCCGCAAAGGAAGCAACCTATGAGCTATCTCGAAGAGCTTTTCAGCCTGGCCGGCAAAACCGCGGTGATCGCCGGCGGGGCCGGGGCCATTGGTACGGTGATGTCCGAGGCCCTGCTCCGCGCCGGGGCAAATATTGTCGTCCTCAGCCGCACCAAGAGTTCCATTGATGCCTTTCTCACCCGCTTTGACAACGACCCGGAACTGCGCAAGCGCGTCCACGGTATTGCCCTGGATTGCGGCGATGAGTTGGAGTTGGAAGCCGCATATGCGCAGGCAACAGCCCACTTCTCAGCACCGGAAATTCTCGTTAACGGCGTCGGCGGCAATCGGGGCAAGAGCAGATTTATCGACATCGACATAGCCACCTTCCGGGAGGTCCTCGACCTCAACCTGACGGCCGGCCTGGTCATTCCTACCAAGGTGTTCTGCCGACGATGGATCGCCGAAGGCATCAAAGGTTGCATCATCAACCTTACCTCGATGGCCTCCTACAATCCGCTG